>PNKH01000054.1 GCA_013822345.1 Isosphaera sp. | reverse complement strand
GGTCCAGGAATCACCGGCCGATCGGGCTGGGGCGGCTGATGCCCGGGCTCGGCCCGATCCGCGGGTCGTCCTCGGTGATCGCCAGCCGCTCCCGCCCGCGCCGCTGCTGCTCGTCGATCGTGTACCCCGGGGCGTCCGCCCGGTCGAAGTTGCGGACCTCCCGCGGCCCGGCGAACCGGGTGCAGCCGGCCAGGCCGGCGAGCAGCAGAACGGGCAGCACGATCCGGCGCATGGCGGACTCCTCCGGGCGGGTCGGACTCCTTCCCGCCCCCATTATCGCCCCCGCCCGGCACGTCCGTGCAACCGGTTCCGGGAACCCCGCCCCGCCGCCGCCGCCCCGCCCGGTGCATCCCGACCAGGTGCCCCCCGTAGCACAAGCGTCCTCGCTTGTGCCGCGGGGGGGCACAAGCGAGGACGCTTGTGCTACGAGAACGACTCGGCCGTGCTACGGGAGGACGCCGGCCGGCCGGTCCATCTTGAGCCCCGGCGGCCGCCCCCGTAAGATGTCGGGGACCTTCCCACCACCCGCTTCCGCCACCCGATCCGGCACCCTCGCCTCGGGGTTGGGCCAACACCCCGCCGCGGGGCCGTCGTCATGGCCAAGTCGAAGTCCCGGAACCGGTACGACGAGTACCCGGACGACATCTTCAAAGACACCCGGATGTCGTTCGGGGACCACATCGAGGAGCTGCGGCACCGGATGGTCGCCGCCCTCAAGTGGCTCCTCTTCTTCCTCATCATCGGGTTCGTCCTGGACGCCGTCGGGGAGGCGGCGAAGAACCCGAACATCGGCGTCGGCAAGCCGATGCTCAAGGTCATCACCGACCCGGTCGAGGAACAGGTCCGGGACTTCTACAACCGCCGGATCGAGAAGTTCGCCGTCGACAAGTTCGCCGTGCCGGCCGACACCGACCCGGAGGAGGTCCGGCGGGTGGAGGCGAAGCTCAAGGCGGCCGGGAACAACCTGTCGGAGCTAACCCCGTCGGAGCGGGCCACCCTCCGCTCCGCCCCGCAGCCGCTGGACATGGTCGTCGACGTGGCGGAACTGCGGAAGGTACTCGGGCTGCCGGAGGCGCCCGGCGGCCAGAAAGAGGCCCGCATCACGGTCCAGGTGATCCCGGCCAAGGTGACGGTAATGACCGAGAGGGGGCAGGGGCTGCTGGAGGCGAAGCAGCACCTCAGCACGCTCTCGGTCCAGGAAGGGTTCGTCGTCTACTTCAAGGTGTCGCTGTTGTGCGGGTTCGTCCTGGCGAGCCCGTTCATCCTGTACCAGTTCTGGGCGTTCGTCGGGGCCGGGCTGTACCCGCACGAGAAGAAGTACGTGTACTCCCTGTTCGGCCCGAGCCTGTTCCTGTTCCTCGGCGGCATTGTCCTGTGCCAGTTCCTCGTCCTGCCGGGTGCGGTCAAGGCCCTGCTGGCGTTCAACGAGTGGCTCGGGTTCGACCCGGACATCCGGCTGCGGGAGTGGCTCGGCCTGGCGATCATCCTCCCGCTGGTGTTCGGGATCTCGTTCCAGACCCCGCTGGTGATGGTCTTCCTGAACCGGATCGGGATGTTCACCGCCGCCGACTACCTCGCCCGGTGGCGCGGGGCGATCATGGTGATCGCGGTGTTCGCCGCCCTCATCACCCCGACCCCGGACATCGTCACCATGATGTACCTGTTCGTCCCGATGTTCGGCCTGTACCTCGCCGGCGTCGCCGTCTGCCACTTCTTCCCCGGGACGCTCGACGAGGACGAGGAGGCCGAGGCCGGGCAGGAGGTCGCGGTATAATCCGTCGATGAACCCCGACCCCGCCACGCCGCGCGTCTTTCTGGTCGGGGCCGGCCCCGGCAGCCCCGGCCTGCTCACCCTCCGGGCGGCCGAGGTGCTCGGCCGCGCCGACCTGGTGCTGTACGACCAACTCGTCCCGGAGCGGCTGCTCGACTTCGCCCCGCCGACCGCCCGCACGGTGTGCGTCCGCGACCTGCCCGGTCAGCACCCGGAGAAGTACCCGCACATCCACCAACTGCTGATCGAGACGGCCCAGGCGGGGAAGACCGTGGTGCGGCTGAAGGGCGGCGACCCGCTCGTGTTCGGCCGCGGCGGCGAGGAGGCGGAGGCCCTGCGGACGGCCGGCGTCGCCTACGAGATCGTCCCCGGGGTGACCGCCGCGGTCGCCGCCGGGGCGTACCTCGAGATCCCGCTCACCCACCGGAACTACGCCAGCGCCGTCGCCCTGGTTACCGGCCACGAGCTGCCGAACAAGCCCGGCAACCGCCTCGACTGGAAGGCGCTCGCCGCCTTCCCCGGGACGCTCGCGATCTACATGGGCGTCGCCCGGCTCCCGGTCATCGTGGCGGAGTTGCTGCGGTACGGGAAGGACCCGGACACCCCGGCCGGGATCGTCGAGCGGGCGTCGTGGGGGGAGCAGCGGGCGGTGTACAGCCGGCTCGCCGACCTGGAGGAGGCGCGGCGGAACGCCGGGCTCGAGGCCCCCGGGCTGATCCTCGTCGGCGAGGCGGTCCGGCACCGCCCGCCGCGGCCGTGGTTCGAGGGCCGGCCGCTGTTCGGCCGGCGGGTGCTGGTCACCCGCCCGAGCCACCAGGCCGGCGGGATGGTCCGGAAGCTCGAACACCTCGGGGCGGTGGTGTCCCAACTCGGCGGGGTCGAGATCCGCGAGCCGGCCGACCTCGGCCCGCTCGACCGGGCGTTGGAGGAAGTCCGGGACGGCGGGTGGGACTGGCTCGTGTTCACCAGCGCGAACGGGGTCCACGCCGTGCTCCGCCGGCTCGACGCCCTCGGCCGGGACCTCCGCGACCTCGGCCGGGTGAGGCTCGCCGCCATCGGGCCGAAGACCGCCGACGCCCTCCGCGAGTACCGGCTCCGGGCGGATGTCGTCCCGGCCGGGACGTTCTCGTCGGAAGGGTTGGCCGCGGCGCTGGTCCCGCACGTCCGCGGGGCGCGGGTGCTGCTGGCCCGGGCAAACCGCGGCCGCGACCTGCTGCGGAAGGAGCTGGCGGCGGTCGCGGCGGCGGTCGAGCAGGTGACCGTTTACGACCAGGTGGACGCGGTGGACGCGAGCGCCGCCGTCCTCGACGCCATGCGGCGCGGCGAGATCCGGTACGTCACGCTGCCGAGTTCGAACATCGCCCGGGCGGTGCTCGGGGCGTTCGACGAGACGATCCGCGGGCGGGTGGTGCGCGGCGAGGTGAAGCTGGTGGCGATCAGCCCGGTGACCGGCGGCGACGTGCGGGCGATGGGCTACCCGGTGGCGGCGGAGGCGGACGTGTTCACCGAGGACGGGCTGGTCGAGGCGGTCGTGCGGCTGGCCGCGGCCGACGGGCCGTGACGGGTCACTTCAGGTCCTTGGAGGCGTTGAACGCGAGGTACGCGACCACCCCGGACGCGAGCATCCCGAAGATGTCGACGATGGAGAACGGGTTGTCCTTCGCGTCCCTCGGGGCGAACGGCCCGAGGCCGACGAAGTCGGCCAGGAACACGACGAACATCAGGATCGCGACCCCGAGCGACGCGTAGCACAGGATTCTGTCCATCGCCCGACCTTTCCACTGCGCGACGGCCGACGCGGACATCGTACACCCCTTTCCGCGTCGGCGGCGTGACGGACGCGGTGGCACGGGGCGACGAGCCCGCCGGGCGGCCGGGCGGGGTAGAGTGTCGGCAATTGTACTACCCCCCACCTGTCCAGCAACGGCCTGGCCGGAGGGACCGGCCCGCCCGCCCCACCCCCGACCCGGACGAGCCGCACAACCGTCCCGACCGCCGGGCCGGACTCGGTAGGGTGGGCCGAGCCCGGCTCTGCGGGCGAGCCCCACCACCGCCTACCCCGGTGGGACTCGCGGGCGAGGCGCCCGCTTCGGCCCACCCTACTCGGACCCGGCCCCGGTTCCAACCCGCCCCCGAAACCGGTAGGTTGAAGGTATCCCGCCGCACCCGCCTCCGAGGAGCACCCGTGGCCGCGCCACTGTCCGAATACGCCGTCCACCTCCGCCCGCAGGACAACATCGCCGTCTGCCGCCGGCCCGTGCCGGCCGGCACCGACCTGACGTTCGACGGGGCGACCGTCCGCGTCCCGGCCGGGATCCGGATGGGGCACAAGTTCGCCGTCCGGCCGATCCGGGACGGCGACCCGGTGCTGAAGTACGGCCAGGTGATCGGGTTCGCCGGGCGGGCGATCGCCCCGGGCGAGCACGTCCATGTGCACAACGTGAAGGTCGGGGCGTTCGAGCGGGACTACGCGTTCGCCACGGAAGTCCCGGCCCCGCTCCCGCCGCCGGCGGAGTACCGCACCTTCATGGGTTACGACCGCGGCCCGGCCCGCCCGGACCACCTCCGGTACGGCACCCGCAACTACTTGGCGGTGATCAGCACGGTGAACTGCTCGGCGAGCACGAGCAAGTACATCGCCGAGCGGGTCCGGGCGGCCGGCATCCTGGAGCAGTTCCCGAACGTGGACGGGGTGGTAGCGATCGTGCACCGGGCCGGGTGCGCGATGCAGTACGACGGCCCGGACCACAAGCAACTCGACCGGACGCTGGCCGGGTTCGCCCGGCACGCGAACGTCGGCGGGTATCTGCTGGTCGGGCTCGGGTGCGAGATCGTCCAGGCGACGCACCTGATCGAGAACGAGAAGCTCGACCTGGTTCAACTGAACGGGACGAAGACGGCCCCGCTGGCGCTGTCGATCCAGGAGTGCGGGGGGATCGGCAAGACGGTCGAGGCGGGGGTGAAGGCGGTAGCGGAGATGCTGCCGCGGGTGAACGACGTGCGGCGGGTGCAACTGCCGGCGAAGCACCTGATCCTCGGCACGAACTGCGGCGGGTCGGACGGGAACAGCGGGGTGACGGCGAACCCGGCGCTGGGCGTCGCCTCGGACCTGATGGTGCAGCAGGGCGGGACGACGGTGCTGGCCGAGACGCCGGAGATCTACGGGGCGGAGCACATCCTGACGCGGCGGGCGGTGTCGCGGGAGGTGGGCGAGAAGCTGGTGGAGCGGATCCGGTGGTGGGAGTGGTACGCCGGGGTGTTCGGGGCGGAGATCAACAACAACCCGAGCCCGGGGAACAAGGAGGGCGGGCTGACGACGATCTACGAGAAGAGCCTGGGGGCGATCGCCAAGGCCGGCGGGACGGCGATGGTGGACGTGGTGAACTACGCGGAGCCGGTGACGGCGAAGGGGTTCGTGGTGATGGACACGCCGGGGTACGACCCGGTGAGCATGACCGGGATCGTGGCCGGGGGGGCGAACGTGTGCGTGTTCACGACCGGGCGGGGGAGCGTGTTCGGGTGCAAGCCGGCGCCGAGCATCAAGGTGGCGACGAACACCCCGCTGTACCGGCACATGCTCGGGGACATGGACATCGACGCGGGTCGCATCCTGGACGGGGTGGCGGTGGAGGAGGTGGGGCGGGAGATCTTCGAGAAGGTCCTGGCGGTGGCGAGCGGGGAGCGGACGAAGAGCGAGGAGAACGGGGTGGGGGAGGAAGAGTTCGCCCCGTGGTCGATCGGCCCGACGCTGTGAGGAACCCATGACCGGGAACGCGATCAGGACCGCGGCGACCGTCGGCCCGGACGGGCGGCTGCAACTCGACACCCCGCTCCCGCCCGGGACGCCGGTGGAGGTGATCGTCTTCGTCCCCGACGCGGACGACCTCTCCGACCTGGTCGCCGCGGCGGGGTCGGCGACGGAGTTCTGGGACAACCCGCTCGACGACGAGGACTGGAATGCGCCCGACCCAAGGTGACATCGTCCTCGTCCCGGTGCCGTTCACCGACCTCACGTCGCAGCGGCGGCGGCCGGTGGTCGTGGTGTCGAACGACGCCTACCAGGCCGCCACCCAGGACTTCGTCTGAGTCGCCATGACCTCGAACCTGAAGGACGAGCCAGCCGTACAGCTTCGAGGTCACCACCGCCGGCCTGTCCGCGGGGGCGCTGAACCGCCCGAGTCGCGTCCGGGCGGACAAAGTCTTTACCCTCGCCCAGGCGATCATCGTCACCCGGTTCGGCCGGGTGAACACCGCCACACTCGACCGCATCCGCCAGCTCGTCGCAGACCTGATGCGGTGAAGCGTGGAGGAAACCATGAGCGAGACGGCGACGCGACTGCTGGAGCAACTGCTGTCGCTCCCAGATGCCGAGCGGGCCGAGATCGCCGACCGGCTCTGGGCGAGTCTGCCCGATGGGGTCGGCGCGTCGGTCACCGACTACCCGGCGTTCCGGACCGAGATGGCCGCCGAACTCGAACGGCGCCGCACCGCCCGCGGGCACTGATTCCTCTCCCCTTCCCGCCCCCGATGCCGGATAATCGCGGTCAGCACCCGGAGGACTTTCACATGCGCCGACGCGTCGCCGGGGTGGTCGTCCTCGCCGGCCTGGCCGCCGTCACCGCCGCCGGGCGCGATAAGCCGTTCGTCGCGGCCGCGTCGCCCAACGGGCCCGACTCCCGGTACGTCACCCCCAAGGCCGACGGGCCGGTGGTCGTCCTGATCGACGAGGGCGTCGAGCCGCTGTTCCCGCTCCTCACCAACGACGGCGGCGGGTACGAGGGGACCGTGGCCCGCGAAGACCGCGACGTGTTCAGCGGGGTCGAGGCGGTCCGCGTCACCCCGGTCCAGAAGTACCGGGCCCACCTCCCCGGGTGGGGGTTCCGGGTCGTCCAGAAGCCGGCCGCCGACAACGAGGTCCGGTTCGTCCGGTTCGCCTGGAAGAAGATCGGCGGGACCGGCACCATGATCCAGTTCGCCGCCCCGAACGAGCGGTACTGGGAGTACCGGTTCCTCGCCGGGAACAACGCCATCGGCCACCCTGCCACCAAGTCCGTCGCCGACAAGGCCCCGGCCGAGTGGGAGGTTCACACCCGCGACCTGTTCGCCGAGTACGGCAACCTCACCCTCACCGGGATCGCCCTCACCCCGATGGACGGGACCGCCGGGCTGTTCGACCACATCCTCCTCGGGCGGACGGTCGAGGACCTGGACAAGGCGACGGCCGCCGCCCTCGGCAAGGACAAGCCGGCCGGCCCGCTCGCCGGGAAGGAGCGCGACGCCCTGTGGACCGACCTCGTCGGCACCGACGCCCCGAAGGCCGCGGCCGCCCTCCGCCGATTCCTCCAGACCGCCCCGGACCAGGTCGGGTTCGTCCGCGCCCGGCTCGCCGACCCGCCGCACAAGGCCCCCGACGTCGCCCCCAAGGTGATCGCCCTGATCCGCGACCTCGACGCCGACCCATTCGACACCCGCGAGGCCGCGACGGCGGAGCTGGCGAAGATCGCCGGACCGGCGGTCGACCTCGTCCGGGACGCCGCCGCCCGCGGCCCGAGCGACGAGGTCCGGTACCGCTGCCGGCTGGTGCTGCGGAAGCTCGGGACCGACCCGAACGCCTCCGGCCCGCCCGGCCCGGACGCCCGGCTGTCGCGGGCGGTGCGGGTGCTGGAGCGGGCCGCCACCCCCGACGCCCGGGCGGCACTCGCCGACATCGCCGGCGGGAAGCTCGCCCCCGGGTGCGCCGCCGACGCCAAGGCGGCGCTCGCCCGCTTGACGAAGGCGCCGTGACAACCGGGTCCGAGCCCGAGCGCCAGCGAGGGTCCGGCGCCGGACCCTCGCTGGCGCTCGGGCTCGGACCCGGTCAGGACACCGTCACCGCTTGTACTTCGCCTCGTCCCGGTCGGCCGCCCAGAACAGCGCCCGCACCACCAACTCCCTCACCTCCGGCTTCGTCGCCAGGTCCTTCGGGTCGTACCGGGTGTAGAACGCCCGCTGACCGCCCCGCTCCTTGTTCACCCGGTAGAACGTCTGCGGCATCAGGTTCCCGGGCTGCCCGCCGCGGATCAGCACCGTCACGTCCGGGGCCAGCTTCGTGTACGAATACAGCCCGCCGCCCGGCAGCGTCGGCACGTGCCCCTTCACCAGCGGGTCGTCCTTCGCCGCCGGGTCCACCTCGTTCACGAGGTCCTTCTTGTTCAGCAGGAAGTGCCCCCCGTACTTCGCCCCGAACACCACCTGGTCGACCTCCAGCCAGTTCTGGAACGCGTGGCTCGCCTTCCGCATCCCGACCACCGGCTTGCCCGCCGCGAAGTACGCCTGGAACCGCTTCAGGTCGTCCTCCGCCGGCTCCGTCCGGTACAGGTTCAGGAGCAGCACGTCGGCGTCGCCCACCAGCTTGGCGTTCGGCACCCGCTTGTCCTTGTCCGCCTCGATCAGCGAGGTCTTCACCCGGTACGTCTTCTCCAGCCACTTGCCGAACTCGCCGAACTGGCCGGCGCTGCCGGCCAGCGCCACCCGCAGCTCCGCCGGCGGGTCGGCGGCGGCCGCCGGGCAGGCGGCGGCGAGGAGCACGAACCCGGCGGCCCGTTGCCACCGGCGGCGCGAAACGGCAAGATGCATGGCACACCCCCTTTGCCCGGACGAACCCCGCCGCCCGCACGCCCGGACAGGACCCCGCGCATGCCCACCCGCCTCCTCCCGCTCCCGGCGGTCGCCTCGGCTGTGGCACTCGCCCTGACTCCGGCGGCCTACGCCCCCGGCTCGCCTGCGGACTCCGCCCCGCCGCCGCGGCCGAAGCCGCTGCCGTTCAACATCGAGGACTGGACCCCGCGGCCGGCGGTCGGGAAGGCGGAGCCGTGGGAGCGGGCGACCGACAAGGACTGGGTCGACGCCCGGTTCCGCCAGATGGACACCGGGCCGGTGCTGAACTGCACGATGCGGTACCCGCTCGGGAAGGAGCAGCCGGCGGTGTACAAGGCGGCGGTGGTGCGGCTCGGCGCGAAGGGCGACGCCGGCGCCGTCTTCGACCGCGCCACGATGAAGCTGACCGCCGCCTGGACCGGCGGCTACCTGAACCACGCCGACCGCCGGTTCGGACTGATGAACACCCCGACGCCGAAGGGCGAGGTGGTGTTCGCCGCCCCGCGCGGGCCGGGGTGGGCCGACCCGGACGGGAAGTGGGACGCGCCCGGCCGGCTCACCGCCCCGCTCCCGGCGAAGTGGGCCCGGTACCGCGGCCACTACCTTCACGGCGACCGCGTGGTGTTCAGCTACACCGTTCGCGGCCGCGAGGTGCTCGAAGCGGTGGAGCTGACCGCCACGGCGGACGGCAAACCCGCCCTCGTGCACGTCACGTCCGTCCGTGCCGGCGGAACCCCGGTCGAGCAGGCCCCCGTCGCTCGCGGCACCGAGTCTCTCGTCTACCCGGAGGGTCCCCAGCGCGCCATCGTCTCCCGGAGTCTCACTCCCGCCGCCGGCCGCCCGGCCGAGGATCCCGACCCGCTCACCAAGGGCGGCCCGCGGCGGTGGGGCGACCCGATCGTCACCAAGCTGGAGCGCGGCCCGGAGACCGGACCGTTCGCCGTCGACACCCTCACCATCCCGTACCAGAACCGCTTCAACGCCCTGTTCTTCTGCACCGGCGTCGACTTCCTCCCGGGCGGCAGGGTCGCCGTCTGCACTGCCCACGGGGACGTCTGGGTCGTCACCGTCGACGAGACGGCCGGCACCTGTGCCTGGCAGCGGTTGGCCACCGGCCTGTACCACCCGCTCGGCCTGAAGGTCGTCGACGGCAAGGTGGTCGTACTGGAGCGCGGCCAACTGACCCGCCTCCACGACCTGAACGCCGACGGCGAGGCCGACTTCTACGAGTGCCTGTGCAACGACTGGGACACCGGGCCCGGCGAGCACTCGTTCGACACCTGCCTGGAGACCGACCCGGACGGCAACTTCTACTTCTTCAAGACCGGCGACACCGACCTGCCGACCGGCGGGTGCCTGATGAAGGTAAGCAAGGACGGGGCGAAGGCCGAGGTGTTCGCGACCGGGTTCCGCCACCCGATCGGCATGGGGATGTCGCCGACCGGGATCCTCACCGGGGCCGACCAGGAGGGGAACTGGATGCCGGCCACCCGCCTCGACCAGTACAAGAAGGGCGGGTTCTACGGCGACATGCGGGCCCACCACCGGGCCGACCCGCCGAAGACCTACGACCCGCCGGTCTGCTGGCTCCCGCGCGAGGTGGACAACTCCGCCGGCGGCGACGTGTGGGTGCCGGAAAAGGCGTGGGGGCCGCTCGCCGGGCTGCCGCTCCACCTCTCCTACGGCCGGTGCCGGCCGTACGTCCTCCTCCGGCAGGAGTGCGACGGCGGGCTGGTCCAGGGCGGCGTCGCGGGCCTCGACATCACCTTCCTGGCCGGGTCGTGCCGCGGCCGGTTCGGCCCGGACGGGCACCTGTACGTGTGCGGGCTGAACGGATGGCAGACGGCCGCCCGGGCCGACGGGTCGCTCCAGCGGGTCCGGTACACCGGCAAGCCGCTCGACACGGTCGTCAAGATGGTGGTGGACGGCGACGCCCTGCGGCTGACGTTCAGCCGGCCGCTCGACCCGAAGGCGGTCGCCGACGCGGCGGGGTACAAGGCGGCCTGGTGGAACTACCGGTGGGAGGCGGCCTACGGGTCGAAGCGGTGGAAGGTGTCGGACCCGAATGCCGAGGGCCAGGACGAGTTCGGCCCGCGGTCGGCGGAGCTGCTCGCCGACGGGCGGACCGTGGAGCTGCGGTTCGAGAAGCTCCGGCCGGTGATGCAGATGCAGGTCGGGTACAACGTGGCCGCGGCCGGCGGGGCGAAGGTCACCGGGTCGGTGTTCCTGACGATCCACACGACGGGGAAGTGACCGTGCCGTCCGAGCGGACGGACGGCGATCACGGGGCGAAGCACCCCTCCAGGAAGTCCGACCACTGCTCCGGGGTCATCGTCGCCCGGACGGTGATCCGGAACCCCTTCTCCAGCGGGGCGCCCGTCGCCTCCCCGCGGCCCAACAGCTCCGCCACCGACGGCCCCAGCGCCGGGTGCCGGCCGGCCAGCCGGTTCGCCACCGCCTCTAACCCGGACTTCACCCCCGGGCCCGTCGGCCCGGTCCCCGTCACCTCGACCTCCCCCCGGTCGGCGGCCCGGGCGCGGACGGTCAGCAGGTCGAGCCCGAGGTCCTTCAGCGTCTTCGGGTCGGGGCCCGGCGGCCGCCAGTCCCCGGTCGCCACGACCAGGAGGGCGGGCGGCGGGGCCCCGGGGGGCGGGGCCAGGGCGGACACGATCCGGGGGTCGAGTTGCGGCGCCGCGGGCCGCGGCCCGAGCAACCGGGGGCCGAGCTGCTCGACCAGGCCCGGGGCGGTGGCGACGGCGTACACCGGGCCGGCCGGCGGGACCGGGGTGAACAGCCCGACCTCCAGCCCGCCCGACTGGGTCAGGTACCGCTTCACCCCGCGCTCGGCCTTCCCGACCGGCTTGAAGGTGGCGAACTCGGCGTCGAGCCGGTCGGCGAACTTCGGGGTGAGGAAGTCGCCCTCGGCGGCCAGGAGGAACTGGTCGGGGGCGCCGGCCGGGACGGACAGGACCATCCGGTCGGCCCGGGCGAGCGGCAGGGCGGTCGTCTTCTCCACGTGGTCGACCCAGTCGGCCAGCTTGCCCGGCCCGGCCCCGCTGGCGAGCGGCGAGGTCCGGTCCCGCAGGTGCGCCCCGGGGTGGACGACGGCGACCAGCGTCGCCCCGTCCGGGACGAGGGCGGCCGGCGGGTGCGGCCGGGCCGCCGGCGGCGGGGCCGGGCGGGCGACCTTCGGCGGGTCGGTGGGGGGCGGCACGGTCGGCTCCGGCCGGCCGGACCGGGTCACCGCCCACACCCCGACCGCCCCGGCCACCGCCACCAGCCCGGCCAGCGCCGCCCAGACCGGCCGGGACAGGGTCGCCGCGGGGGCCGGGGGAACGTCGTCGTCGTCGTCGTCGTCGTCGGACCGGGGGTCGTTGAGGACGGCGAACGGCGAGTCCGGGACCTGGTCGGGGAGGGCGAGCGGGCGCGGGGTGGGGTCGGACGGGGCGACCGGTTGGGCGACCGGCACCGGCGCCGCCGGGCGGGCGGGCGGGGCCGGGACCTGGGCCGAAGACCCGGGCCGGCTCGCCGTCCCGGCCGAGTCGGGGGCGGGGACGGGGACCGGCCGGCGGACGGTGATCGGCACCGGCCTGGCCCCGCGCGGGTAGACCGCGAGCGGGGCCAGGGCGGCGGCGGCCGCGGCGGCCGACGCGAACCGGTCGGCCGGATCCTTGGCCATCAGCTTGGCGACGACCGCGGCCAGCACGTCCGGCACCTCCGGCCGGTACTCCTGGACCGGGAGCGGGTCGTCGAGCTGGTGCTTCAGGAGCTTCTCGACCGCCGTCCCGTCGGCGAACGGGGGCCGGCCGGCGAGCAGGAAGTACAGGGTGCAGCCGAGACTGTACAGGTCGGCCCGGTGGTCGACGGCGCTGGAGTTCTTGGCCTGCTCGGGGGCCATGTAGTCGGGGGTGCCGACCACCGTCCCGTCACGGGTCAGCTCCTCCGCGGCCGCGTCGTCGGCCAGCCCGACCACCCGGACCAGCCCGAGGTCGGTCACCTTCACCACCGCCGGCTCGGTCGCCTGGGGGACGTGCCGCTCCCCGGCGACGATGATGTTGCTCGGCTTCACGTCCCGGTGGACGAACCCGGCCCGGTGGGCGTGGTGCAGCCCCTGGGCCGCCTGCCGGGCGTACTCGCACGCCTCCTCCACCTCCAGCTGCGGGTAGTCCCGCAGCAGCCGGGCGAGGTCCAGCCCGTCGACGAACTCCATCGCCAGGTAGTACCGGCCGCGGTCCTCCCCGGCGTCCTCGAGCCGGACGAGGTTGCGGTGCCGCAGGGCCCCGGCCGCCTCCGCCTCGCGCAGGTACCGCCCGCGGACCGTCGGGCTACTGACCAGTGCCGGGTGGACGACCTTCAGGGCGACCTGCCGGCGGGTGCGGGCGTGGCGGGCCCGGTACACCCGGCCCATCCCCCCCTTCCCGAGCTTGTCGGTCAGGACGTACGGCCCGAGGAACAGATCCTCGGCCCGGCCGGCGAGGACCTTCCGGAGCTGGTACGAGGTGGCCCGCCCGCGGTCGACCAGGCCGCGGAGCACGGCCGCCAGGTCGGGGCCGTGCGGGGCCGCCTCCCGGACCAGCAGCAGGAGCTGCTCGGGGGTGAACAGCCCGCACGAGCGGAGGGCCTGGAACAGGGCGTCGGGCGTCTCGATCGGCATGGGGGCGCGGGGGTGCCCCGGCGGCGGGCGCGACCGGAACGGGGGGCGGGCCGCGCGGTCGGGGGGTGACGCCTCCGATTTTACCCAACCCGCCCCGCCCCGTCGCGTGAAATCCCCCTCACGACCGGCCCCGCCCGACCGGACTGGAACCGCGGCCGCCGGGAGCCGATGATAAGGGGAACGCCCCCGCCCGGAGGAGCCGCCATGGCCCAGCCGACCCGGCCCGAGCCCGCCGCCGACCCGGCCCCGCCGGACCCGTACCCGGACTACCCGCGGCCGTACGGGTGGTTCTTCCAGGCGTGGCTGGTGATGTTCCTGGCCGTGATCTGCCTGTCGCTGGCCCTGTACCTACTGTCGTACCTGCCGCGGTGACCGGTTCCAGCGAGCCGCGACCGCCAGGGAGCGGCCATTGTGTGCCGCTCCCTGGCGGTCGCGGCTCACGGGTCACCCTCACCCCAGCTTCCGGAGCACGTCGACCGGGCTGATGACCCCGACGATCACCCCGCCGTCGGCGACGAACAGGTGGTGGACGTTCAGGGCCAGGAGCTGCTCGACCACCGACCGGGCCGGGGTGTCCGGGCGGACGGAGAACACGGCCGGGGTCATGAACTCGGTCACCGGGGTGTCGTCGGGCTCGAGGCCCGGCTTCCGCTGCCGGGCGTGGACGAGCACGTCGGTCTTGGTGACCACCCCGAGCGGGTGGCCGGCGTCGTCGATCACCACCGCCGCCCCGAACGCCTTCTCGGTGAGGAACCGGGTGGCCTCGTCGACGGTGGCGGTGGCGTGGAGGGAGGTGGGGCCGGCGGTCATCAGTTCGGCGGCGGTGGCGGCCTTCAGGGACAGCGGGGGCATGACGGCTCCGGGTGGGGGGCGTGGTTACCGTCGCACCCGGGGCCACGGCTGTCAAGCGACGGGGTCACTTCTTCGGGGCCGCAGCGGCGAAGTCCCACAGCCCGAGCCGCGTCGAATGTCGCCGCCGCGCCGCCGACCCGTTTTCCTTCGCACATCTTCGAACGCGGGTTATCATGCGGGGAACGTCCCCCGCGAGGAAAGCCCCGTGCGTACCGCCACCCGGTTACTCCCGGTACTGGTGCTCGCCGCCGGTACACCCGCCCCGGCCGCCGAACCCGGACCGGTCATCCGCGTGACCGCGTCCTATCCCGGGGCAGACGCGACGGCGGTGGCCGGCGCGGTGGGGGCGCCGTTCGAGCAGCAGGTGGGCGGCGCCGACGGGGTGACGGTGATGGATTCCGAGTCGCGCGGCGACGGGAGGTATACCCTGGTCGTCCGGTTCAAGCCGGGGACCGACGCCTATGCGGCGTGGGTCCTCGTCCTGAACCGGATCGCCCTCGCGCGGCCGCAACTCCCCGCGGAGACCCGCCGGATCGGCATCTACGCCGACCCGTTCGACCCCGACCGGTTGCCGGACCTCTGGGTCGCTGTGACCGGGCCGGATCCGGCGGTCCTCCCGGCCGTCGCCGCGCGCACCTGGAATGCCGTCGCCCTCACCACGGGCGTCCGAGACTGGCAGCTCGTCGGGGCACCGGCGGCGGGGGGACGGGCGTGGGTCGAACGGGACCGGCTCGCCGCCGCTGGGCTCACGGTGCAAGACGTGGCCCGGGCCCTCGAGGGGCAGAACCTGTCGGTCGTCACGGGGGCGTTCGAGCTGCGACTGACCCCCACCACCTCCAACGACCTCCCCCACCACCACGCGCTCGGCGGCGTGGTGGTCAAGACCCGTGACGAGGGAGTGGTGCGGGTGCGGGACGTAATCCGGTTCGAGCCCTGGCGGTCGGACGGCGAGTTCGCCCGGGTGAACGACAAGCCGGCCGCCCTCCTCGCCGCGAGGGCCGACGGCGGGCAGGCCGACGCCGTGCGAAAGAAGCTCGCCGCCGTCGACCCGTACGCGAAGGACGTGCAGGTCGACCTGGTTGCCGACGGCGGGCGCGGCTTCACGGTCGTGGAACTGCGGCTGCCGGACGGGGCGTCCCGGGCCCGCACCGCGGAGGCCGTCGGGCGGGTGGTGAAGGCGGTCCGCGCCCTCCACGGGTCGCCGGACTGCCTGGCGTACAGCGGGACGGAGACGAGCCGCGCGACTGTCCTGGTGAAGCCGTCGGGGAAGGACGGCCCGTCGCCCGCCGACCTCCGCGCGGCACTCGCCGGCGTGAAGGACGCCCGGATTCGGGCAAGCGACCTGAGTGCCGGGCGGCCGTTCCCGGTGCGGCTCGCACTCACCACCGACGACCCGGGGAAGTTGCGGGCGTGGGCCGACGCCGTGGCGGAGAAGCTCGCGGCCAGCGGCGTCGCCCCCGACCCGGACGTGTACCCCGGACCCGACGCCCCTCTCCTCACCGTGCTCCTCGACCGGGAGAAGGCGGACCGGTTGGGGGTGGAGCTGAGCGACGTGCTCGCCGCCCTCCCGGCCCACCCCGGGTCGGTGTCCGTGTACGACTACGCCGGCCTCGGCCGGCCGGTCGTCGTGACCGGGGCGGCGGACCAATTCCGGGCGCGGGGCGATGACCTGAAGAAGCTCGCGGTGAAGGCGGCGGGCGGGAGGCCGGTGGCCCTCGCCGCGTTCGCCGAGATCCGCGAGGTGACCGCCCCGCCGACCGTGGTCCGGGTGAACGGACACCCCGCCGTCCGCGTCACCGCCGCCCTCCCGCCCGGGAAGTCGCTCGCGGACGTGACCGCCACATGCCGGAAGGTCGCCGAAGACCTGGCCCCGAAGGGCGGGACGGTGGTCGACCTGTCCGGGGCGAAAGCGCGGTAGTCACGGCGGCCGGCGGCCGCGATAATCGGGGCATGAGTGACGCCCCCGTCCACCTCGCCTACGACCGCGGGACCGTCGTCGTCACCGGCGGGCCGGACGGGTTCGCCCCGTCCGACCTCCCCGGCGTCCTGTTCGACCCCCGGACCATGGCCCACCGCGCCCAAGGCCGCCACTACCGGGCGATCGTCGAGCAACTGATCCGCGAGAAGAAGCCCTACGAGGACGCCGCCCGCGGCTGGCCGGCCGAGCAGACCGGGTGGAAGCTCAACGCCGAGCGGACGCCGCGCGACTACCAACTCGCCGCCGCCGCCGCCTGGTCCAAGACCCGCCGCGGCGTCGTCGTCATGCCGACCGGGACCGGCAAGACGTTCGCCTCGTTCCTGTGCATCGAGAGGGTCGGCCGGCCGACCCTCGTCGTCACCCCGAAGATCGACCTGATGGTGCAGTGGGCCGGCGAGCTGGAGCGGGCGTTCGGGGTGCCGGTCGGGATGGTCGGGGCCGGGGTGTTCGAGTACAAGCCGCTCACCGTCACCACCTACGACTCGGCGTACATCCACCTCGAACGCTGGGCGAACCGGTACGGCCTCGTCATCTTCGACGAGTGCCACCACCTGCCCGGCATGTCGTTCATGGAGGCGGCGCACGCGGCGCTGGCCCCGTTCCGCCTCGGCCTCACCGCCACCCCCGAGCGGACCGACGGGGCCGACGCCCTGCTGCCGGAGTTGGTCGGCCCGATCGTCTACCGCCTCGACATCAACGACGTGGCCGGCGAGTTCCTCGCCCCGTACGAGGCCCGCCGCGTCTACATTGACCTGACCCCGGAAGAAGAAGAACGCTACCGGCTCTGCCGCGAGGAGTACCGCCGGTTCGTCGCCGAGCGGAACATCTCGATGTCCGGCCCGGACGGGTTCCGCCGGTTCCTGTTCGAGGCCGGGAAGACGCCGGAGGGGCTGAAGGCGATCCGGGCGTACCGCGAGCAGCGGCGGATCGTGCAGGCGGCGAGCGGCAAGTTCGCCCTGCTCGAGGACCTGCTGAAGAAGCACGCGTCGGACCGCACCCTGATCTTCACCGCCGACAACGCCACGGTCTACCGGATCGCACGCCAGTACCTGATCCCGGCGATGACGAACCAGACGAAGCCCAAGGAACGCAAGGCGATCCTGGCGAAGTTCCACGCCGGCGAGTACACCGCGGTGGTGACCTGCCAGGTGCTGAACGAGGGCGTGGACGTGCCGGCGGCCGGCGTCGGGATCGTGCTCGGCGGGACCGGCAGCGCGACCGAGAACGTCCAGCGGCTCGGCCGCATCCTGCGGAAGCACGGGGACAAGCAGGCGGTGCTGTACGAGGTGATCGCCCGCGGCACCGCCGAGGAGTACGTCTCGGACCGGCGGCGGCAACACCGGGCGTTCCAGTAACCGCCGGGCGAACCCGGAGCGTCAGCGACGGGGTGCTCCGCGGGTGCAACAGGGGACGCGTGGCACCCCGTCGCTGACGCTCCGGGTTCGCCACCACACATGCTCACCGGCAAACTCGTCCGCCTCCGGTACGCCCGGAACAAGCTCGTCCCGCTGTACGTCGAGCCGGCCGACTCGGCCGTCCTCGCGCTCGCCGAGCAGTTGCTGCTCGCCTACCGGGCGTCGCCGGGCCGCACCCGCGGCGAGATCGCCGACGACCTGTCCGACCTGATCCCGGAGGGGCCGCGCGGCCTCCTCCCCGCCGGGCTGGCGAAGCTCCTCGAGGACCGGTGCGAGTTCGAGGTCGAGTCGGAGCACCCGCCGGATGCCCTCCGCGAGGCGGCGTTCGCCGCGGCGGCGGTGGCGCGGGCGGACGCGGCGAAGGCCGGCGTGGCGTTCGACCGCGACGCGGTGCTCAAGGAGGTCGCGGCGGCGGTCGGGCCGACCGTCACCGTGGAGCAGGTCGACCGGTCGCTGTTCGCCGACCTGAAGGACGAGCAGCGGGTCACCTCGTTCGACGACATCAGCCCGGAGCACCTCCTGAACCGGTACAACGTCGCGCTGGCGCAGGCGGTCCTGCTGCGGTGTCAGGCGATGGAGGCCCGCATCTGGGGCGAGACGCCGGCCCGGTTCCGGCAACTGTTCCGGGCGGTCAAGTTCCACCGCCTGATCTGCACCATCCACGAGTCGGCGGGGAACAGCTACACCCTCAAGCTCGACGGCCCGCTGTCGCTGTTCTCGGCGACGAACAAGTACGGGCTGCAGCTCGCCCTGTTCCTCCCGGCCCTGCTCCACTGCAAGGCGTTCGACCTGAAGGCGACCGTGCGGTGGGGCGCCGACCGGAAGGAGAAGCTGTTCACCCTGTCGAGCACCGACGGGGTGCGGTCGCACCTGGCCGACTTCGGGGTGTACACCCCGCCGGAGCTGCGGGTGTTCGCCGACGGGTTCGCGGCCAAGGCGAAGGGGTGGGTGATCGCGGCCGACCCGCACCCGGTCGCCCTGGCCGACGGGGTGTGGGTGCCGGACTTCGAGCTGACGCACCCGGCGACCGGGAAGAAGGTGTACGTCGAGGTGTTCGGGTTCTGGCGGAAGGGGGACGTGGAGGCGCACTACCAGCGGCTGCGGAAGGGGGCGCCGGGGCGGTTCGTGCTGTGCGTCGGGGAGTCGATGCGGGCGGACGAAGAGGACGAGGTGGCGTTCGGCCCCGGGGTGTACCGGTACAAGCGGACCCCGCTGCCGGAGGAGGTGGCCCGGGTGGCGGGTCAGGTGGCGGGCATCCCCCCCGTTTAGCCGCGACGCGGAGTCCTCGGAGCGGAGCGCGGCGCCTCCGGCGCGCTCCGCTCCGAGGACTCCGCGTCGCGGCTAAACGGGTTCGTCACGCCTCGTCCAGCCACCCGCGGCGGGCGGCGTACTGGACGATGTCCACCCGGCTCCGCATCCCGAGCTTCTCCATCGACCGCGTCTTGTACGTCTCGATCGTCTTCACGCTCAGCCCGAGCCGCGACGCGATCTCCTTGTTGCTGTACCCCAGGGCGATCAGCCGCACCACCTCCGTCTCCCGGTCGCTCAGCTCGACCGCCGGCCCCTCCCGCCCCGGGGCCGGGCGGACGTAGTTGTCCACCACGCTCCCGGCCATCGCCGGGTCCAGGTACGTCCCGCCGGCCGCCACCGCCCGGATCGCCTGCACCAACTCCCCGGCCGCCGCCCGCTTCAGCACGTACCCGGCCGCCCCCGACTCCAGCATCAGCCGCAGGTAGCTCTTGTCCTCGTGGACGGTCAGGGCCAGCACCTTCCGGTCCGCCCGGGCGGCCCGGAGCCGGGCGGTCAGCTGCGCCCCGCCCATCCCCGGCATCGACACGTCCACCACCACCACGTCCGGGTCGAGCCGGTCGGCCAGGTCGAGGGCGGCCGGCCCGTCCCCGGCCTCCCCGACCACCTCCAGCCCGGGCTGGGCGTTGATCAGCGCCTTCAGCCCCTCCCGGACGACCACGTGGTCGTCCGCCAGCAGCACGCGGATGGTGGCCGTCGCGGTGCTCATCGCGTCACCTCGGGATGCGGGGCCCGGAGTCGGGACGACCCTTACAGGAGTAATCATCCGCCGCCGACCCGCTGTCGGGATTATCCCGACAACGGTTTTCCGGCCGTTCCCGTCAGTCCCCGGTCCCGCACCCGCGATCCTGAGTTCAGCCGCGTACTCGTAACCCTGACGATCGAATCCGCCCCCGCGGCCGAAACCGGAGGCACGGACCCGCCTGCGAACGCCCCACTGTCCACGCGGTGCCGCCGATGCGGAATCGACTCAAGATCGTTCTCGCCGACGACGACGGGGCGGCACGCGACCGCCTCAGCGGGTGGCTCGCCCAGCTCGGGCACGAGGTCACCGCGGTGGCCGGCGGGCGGGCCCTGGTCGGGGCGTTTGCCGACTCCGACCCGGACCTCGTGATCAGCGACGCCGGGATGCCGGACCTGGACGGCGTCACCGCCGCGACCGCCGTCCGCCGGCGGGCCCCGGTCCCGGTCATCCTCCTGTCCGGGGAGTGGGAGCCGGACCAGCTCGAGCGGGCGGCCGCCGCCGGGGTCGGGTGGTGCCTGGCCAAGCCGCCCACCCCGCTCGAGCTGGTGGCCGCCGTCGAGGCGGCCCGGCCGGCCGCCCGGGGCGGGCCGGACGCCCGGCGGGCGGCTTTCCTCGTCACCCTGGCCCACGAGCTGCGGAACCAGCTCGCCCCGCTCGCCAGCTACGCCGGGGTCCTCCAGCTCCCCGGGCACGAGGCCGCGGTGCGCGACCTCGGGGCGAAGATCGACGCCTGCCTCCGGCGGATGGCCGGGCTGCTCGACCAGGCGTACGACGCCGACCAAGTGTGCCGCGGGACGGCCCGCCTCGCCCGCCGCCGGGTGGACGCCCGGGACGCGGTCGCCCGCGCCGCCGAGACGGCCCGCCCGACCCTCGACGCCGGCCGGCACGAGCTGGTCGTCCGCGTCCCGCCGGCCCCGCTCTGGCTGCACGCCGACCCGGACCGGCTCGAGCAGGTGCTGGTGAACCTGCTGACCAACGCCGCCAAGTACACCCCGGACGGCGGGCGGGTCGAGGTGGCCGCGGAGGCGGACGGGGGCGAGGTGGTCCTGACGGTGCGGGACAACGGGGTCGGGGTCCCGCCGGGCCAGGCGGAGGCGATTTTCGAGCTGTTCGCCCAGCTCCCGGACACCCTGTCCCGGTCGAAGGGCGGGCTCGGGGTCGGGCTGGCGGTCGTCCGGGAGCTGGTCGCCCTCCACGGCGGGACGGTGCGGTGCCACAGCGACGGCCCCGGGACCGGGAGCGCGTTCGTCGTGCGGCTGCCGGCCGGGTAGGTCGTAGGGTGGGCCGAGCGGGCGCCTCGCCCGCGAGTCCCACCGCCGCCCGTCTACGACCGTCCGGTGGGACTCGCCCGGCGAAGCGCCGGGCTCGGCCCACCCTACCTTCCGGGCCGCGGCGGACGATAATGGATCATCGTCCGCCCCCTCCCGCCGGCCCCCGACCACCGATGACCCCCGACCCGCTGGACGAACTCGACGAGATCGGGGCGAGCGGGGACGCCCGCCTGTCCGAGCCGCCGGACGCCGCCCAGCAGCCGCGGCTGCCGTTCCCGGTCGTCGGCCTCGGGGCCAGCGCCGGCGGGCTGGAGGCGTACACCGCGTTCCTCGACGCCACTCCGGCTGACACCGGGATGGCGTTCGTCCTCGTCCAGCACCTCCCGCCCGACCGCGAGAGCCTCGTCGCCGAGATCCTGTCCCGGCACACCGCCATGCCGGTGTCGCAGGTCGAGGACGGGCAGGCGGTCGAGCCGGACCACGTCTACGTCATCCGCCCCGGCCACACCCTCACCGTCAGGGACGGCCGCCTCCACCTCGGGCCGCCGCTCGCCGCCCGCGGGCACGGCCGCCCGGTCGACGACTTCTTCCGGTCGCTCGCCGAGGAGCAGCAGCAGCGGGCGGTGGCCGTGATCCTGTCCGGGATGGGGTCGAACGGGACCGCCGGGGCCGAGGCCGTCAAGGCGGTCGGCGGGCTGGTCGTCGCCCAGGACCCGGAATCGGCCAAGTACCCGTCCATGCCGCGGAGCGTGGTCGACGCCAACCTCGCCGACTTCATCCTCCGCCCGGCCGAGATCCCGGACGCCCTGGTCCGGTACGCCCGCCACCCGTACGTCGCGGCCGAGGTCGCCGCCGAGCTCCTCGCCCAGCGCGACCGGCAGGCGTTCGGCGAGATCCTGGCGGTCCTCCGGGCCCGCACCCGGCACGACTTCGCCGGGTACCGCAGGGCCACCCTGCTCCGCCGCATCCAGCGGCGGATGGGGCTGACCCGGGTCGACACCATCGGGGAGTACGCCAAGGTCCTCCGGCAGACGGCGGCCGAGGTGTCCGCCCTGGCCGACGACCTGCTGATCCACGTCACCGGGTTCTTCCGCGACCCGGAGGCGTGGGAGGCGCTGCGGGCGAAGGTGATCGAGCCCTTGGCCGACGAGCGGCCGGACGGCGGCCCGGTCCGGGCGTGGGTGTCCGCCTGCGCCACCGGGGAGGAGGCGTACACCCTGGCCATGCTCCTGCTAGAGGCGGCCGAGGCCCGGGCCAAGCGGTTCGACATCAAGGTGTTCGCCACCGACATGGCCGAGCGGGCCCTCGGGCAGGCCCGGGCCGGGGTGTTCCCCGGCGGGATCGAGAGCGAGGTCAGCCCGGGGCGGCTGGAACGGTTCTTCGACCGGGACGACGCCTTCTACCGGGTCAAGAAGGAGCTGCGGGAGGCGGTCATCTTCGCCCCCCAGAACGTCCTCCAGGACCCGCCGTTCTCCCGCCTCGACATCGCCACCTGCCGGAACCTGCTGATCTACCTGGAGCCGGACACCCAGCAGCGCGTCCTCGCCCTGCTCCACTTCGGGCTGCGCGAGGGCGGGGCGCTCTTGCTCGGGAACAGCGAGTCGGTCGGGGCGGCGGAAGGCGGCGACTTCGAGCCGATCGACAAGAAGCACCGGCTGTACCGCCGGGTCGGGCCGACCCGGCACGGGGCCCTCGACCTCCCCCTCCCGTACCTCAAGCCGGCGGACGGCCCCCGGGCGCCCGACCCGGCCCGGCTGTTCGTCCGCCCGCCGGTCGCCCAGGCCGCCCACCGGCTGCTGCTCGAACACTTCTCCCCGGCCGCGGTCGTCGCCGATGGGCAGGGGCAGATCGTGTACTTCCACGGGGACACCGGGCGGTACCTGGACCAGCCGCGCGGGGAGCCGACCCGGGACATCCTGATCCTGGCCAACGACCAGGTCCGCGGGGCGGTCCGGACCGCGCTGCAGCGGGCCGTCGGGAAGGACGCCCCGGTGATCGTCCGGGACGGGCTGATCGACACCCCGGACGGCCGCCGGCGGGTCGAGGTGTCGGTCGTCCCGCTCGACCGCCGGCCGGAGCCCCCGCACTACCTCGTGGTGTTCACCGACTACCCGGAGGCCCCGCCCCCGGCCCCGCTCGACCCGGACGCCCCGTCCGACGCCCGGCTGGCCGACGAGCTGGTCCGGGTGCGGGAGGAGCTGCAGGGCGCGCTGGAGGAGATGCAGACCAGCAACGAGGAGCTGAAGGCCAGCCACGAGGAGGTGACGAGCGTCAACGAGGAGCTGCAGAGCACGAACGAGGAGCTGGAGACCTCGAAGGAGGAGCTGCAGAGCCTGAACGAGGAGCTGACCACCGTCAACGCCCAGCTCCAGGCGAAGATGGCCGAGCTGGAGGCGAGCAGCAACGACATCGCCAGCCTGCTGGCCAGCACCGACATCGCGGTCCTGTTCCTCGACCCCCGGTTCCGCATCCGCCGGTACACCCCGGCCACCAAGGACCTGTTCGACCTGATCCCGTCCGACGCGGGCCGCCCGCTCGCCGACCTGCGGCGGAAGTTCGCCGACCCGGACCTCTCGGCCGACGCCGAGCAGGTGCTCGACAAGCTCATCCCGGTCGAGCGGGAGGTGGCGAGCGAGAGCGGCAAGGCGTACCTCCGCCGGGTCCTCCCGTACCGGACGCTCGACAACCGGATCGACGGGGTGGTGGTGGCGTTCGTGGACGTCACCGAGCGGAAGGCGGCCGAGCGGGCGCTGGCGGAGGAGAAGGAGTACGCCGAGAAGATCGTCGAGACGCTCCACGAGCCGCTGCTGGTGCTGCACCCGGACCTGACGGTCCGGAGCGTCAACCAGGCGTTCTACACCGTCTTCCGGGGCGACCCGGCCCGGACGGTCGGGCGGAAGGTGTACCAGCTGGGGAACGGGCAGTGGGACATCCCGGCCCTGCGGACGCTGCTGGAGGACGTGCTGCCGGACAGCAACGTGTTCGACGACTACGAGGTGCGCCACGACTTCGAGGACATCGGCCCGCGGGTGATGCTGGTGAACGCGCGGCGGCTGGACCACGTGCAGCTGATCCTGCTGGGGATCCGGGACATCACCGAGCGGAAGCGGGCCGAGGCCGCCCTGCGCGACAGCGAGGAGCGGTTCCGGGTGATGGCCGACCACACCCCGGCCCTGATCTGGGTGAACGGCCCGGCCGGGTGCGAGTACGTCAACCGCGGGTACCGGGAGTTCCTCGGGGTCGACCCGGAGGACGTCCGCGGGTACGAGTGGGCCCGGCACGTCCACCCGGACGACCGGGAGCGGTACCTGGCCGAGTACCGTCGGGCGGTGGACGCGGGCGCCCGGTTCGAGTCCGAGTTCCGGTTCCGCCGGCGCGACGGGGAGTACCGCTGGATGCGGTCGGTCGGGGTCCCCCGGGGGCTGCCGGGCGAGGCGGGCGTCTGCGTCGGGGTCACCCTGGACGTCACCGACCGGCGGCGCGCCGAGGACGCCGTGCGGGAGAGCGAGGGGCGGCTCCGGGCGGTGGCCGAGAACCTCCCGAGCGCCGCCGTGTTCGTGGTCGACCACGACCTCCGGTTCGTGCTGGCCGAGGGCGAGGCCCTGCGGGAGGCCGGGTTCACCCCGGCCGGCCTGGAGGGGCGGACGGTGGCCGAGGCGATGCCCCCGGAGCTGGCCCCGAGTTACACCGAGCGGTACCGGCGGGCCCTCGGCGGGGAGCCGTTCCGGGCCGAGCACGACGCCCACGGGCGGCACTACGTCAGCCACGGGCGGCCGCTCCGGGACGCGGCCGGGGCGGTCACCGCGGCCCTGGCGGTGTCGTACGACATCACCCCCCGGGTCGAGGCCGAGCGGTCCCTGCGGGCGAGCGAGGAGCGGTTCCGGCTGCTGGTCGAGAACGCCCGGGACCACGCCATCTTCGGGCTCAGCCCGGAGGGGGTGGTGACCACCTGGAACGAGGGGGCGGAGCGGGTGTTCGGGTACGCCGCCGACGAGATCGTCGGGCGGACCGGTGACGTGTTCTTCACCCCCGACGACCGGGCCGCCGGCCTTCCCGAGCGGGAGCGGGCGACGGCCGCCGCAGAGGGGAAGGCGGGGGACGACAACTGGGCCGTCCGGAAGGACGGGAGCCGGTTCTGGGCGAGCGGGGCCAGCTCGGCCGTCCGGGACGAGGCCGGGCGGCTGACCGGGTTCGCCAAGGTGGTCCGGGACCGGACCGAGGCCCGGGCGGCGGAGGAGGCGATCCGCCGGGCCGAGGAGCAGCTCCGGCAGGCCCTGGCCGCCGCCCGGATGGGGCTGTGGTGGTGGGACGTGCCGACCGACACCCACACCCGGGACGCGAACCTGAACCGGATGCTCGGGCTGCCGCCGGCCCGCACCCGGCAGTCGCTCGCCGAGTTCCTCGGCCGCGTCCATCCGGACGAACGGGCGGCGGTCCGGGCGGCGTTCGACCGGGCCGTCCGGGAGGGCCGGGAGCTGGCCACCGAGTTCCGGGTGGTGTGGCCGGACGGGACGGTCCGGTGGCTCCGGGACCAGGGGGACGTGTTCGGCCAGCCGGACGACGGCACCCTGCACATGTCCGGGGCGGTGATGGACGTGACCGAGCGGAAGGAGGCGGAGGAGGCGCTGCGGCAGGCCCGGGACGAGCTGGAGGCCCGGGTGGCGGGGCGGACGGCCGAGCTGCAGGTCGCGTACGCCGCCCTGGAGGAGCAGTTCGCCCAGCGGCGGGAGATGGCCCGGCGGATGAGCACCGCGTCCGAGCAGCAGCGGGAGCGGATCTCCCGGGAACTGCACGACGAAATGGGGCAGCTGCTGGCCGGGCTCGGGCTCGGGCTGAAGGCCCTGGAGGGGAAGTCGACCGACCCGGACGCGGTGCGCCGGCTCCAGGCCCTGGCCGACCGGATCGGGCGGGAGGCCCACCGGATCGCCCTGGAGCTGCGGCCGACCGCCCTGGACGACCTGGGGCTGGCGGCCGCCCTGCGGAACTACGCCGAGGAGTGGGCCGGGCGGACCGGGGTGGCGGTCGACCTGCGGCTCCCGGACGCGGCCGACCGGTTCCCCCCGGAGGTCGAGACGGCGGCCTACCGGATCGTCCAGGAGGCGCTGACGAACGTGGTCAAGCACGCCGCCGCGACCCGGGTGAGCGTGGTGGTGGAGCGGCGGCCGGGGCAGCTGACGGCGATCGTCGAGGACGACGGGCGGGGGTTCGAGCCGGACGCCCTGGGCGAGCCGCGGCGGCCCGGGGACCCGCTCGGGCTGGCCGGGATGCGGGAGCGAGCCGCCCTGGTCGGCGGGAGCGTGGAGGTCGAGTCGTCCCCCGGGAAGGGGACGACGGTGTACGCCCGGCTGCCGCTGCCGGCGGACGGCGGGTAGCACGTTCGTCAGGCGGGTGTCGCGAGCCGCGACCGCCGGGGAGCGGCCGACCAATGCCGCTCCCCGGCGGTCGCGGCTCGCGGGCCCCGCGGTTTGGACCGCGGATTGCACCTCCCACCCTCGTCCCCGGGCACCCCGCCCGGGGCGCGAGGACACCGTGTGACGACCCCGAACCCCCGCCCCCTGGCGGCGGTCGCCGACCCGCCGGACGGCACCCCCCGGCCCGACGGACGGGTGTACTGCGAGGGCGGGTGCGTGGACCTGGTCCAGGAGGCGTCCGAGGACTCGTTCCCGTGCAGCGACCCGCCGGGCTGGGTCGGGCGGGGCGAGACCCGGGTGGCGGTGTCGGCCGTGACCCTTCCCGGAGGCGAGGCGACCATGACCAGGGACCAAGTCGAACCGTTCCGCCGCCGGCTGCGGGAGCTGGCCGCCCGGCTGGACGGGACGGTGGCCGGGCTGGAGGACCAGGCCCGGACCCCGACCGGCGGGGAGTCGGCCGGCGGTATCTCAAACACCCCGATGCACCTCGGGGACGTGGGGAGCGAGGCGTACAACCAGGAGCTCGGGGCGACCCTGCTGGAGAACGAGACGTACCTCCGGGGCGAGGTGGCCGACGCGCTCGGACGGATCGACGCCGGCACCTACGGGCGGTGCGAGCACTGCGGCCGGGCCGTCCACCCGGAGCGGCTCGACGCCCTCCCGTACGCCCGCCACTGCACCGCCTGCGCCGCCGCCCTGCAGTCCGGCCGGCCGGTGAACCTGAACGACGGCCGCCCGCCGACGTTCCTTGGCACCCCCGGGCACGAGGCGGCGGACGTGACCGGGTCGCCCGGGCGGAGGGTCGGGCGGGACGTGGGCGGGGCGCCCGGGGACGTCCACGCGGCCGGCACCCCCGGCGGCGGGACCGAGGTCGGCGGCCTGGCCGGGACGAACGTCGGGAGCGGGGCGCCGGCCGGGGTGGCGCTGGAGGAGGCGATGGGCCGCGGGGACGCCGACGCGGACGCCGCGGCGGACGACGACGACCACGGCGCCGAGTCCGGGTCGGGCGGCGGGGCGGTCGGCGGCACACCGGCGAACAAACGGGCGAAGCGCGGCGGGTCCGGGGGCCGGAAGAAGCCGAAGGGGTGAGCGTCGGCACCGGGCGGGTCCGAGCCGGAGCGCCGGCGGGGGTCGGACGCAGACCCTCGCTGGCACTCCGGCTCGGACCCCGCGCCATTTCCGGGTAGAAGATTTCCGGTTTTCCGCGAGCGACTTCCGCCGGCGGTGACTTTATAATACTGCCCGACGGGCCGCGGACCCCCACGCCGGACGGAAGCCACTCGCACATGACCAGTTACGCCCGCCCCCTGCTCGCCGCCGCCGTTCTCACCGCCGTCCCGCCGGCCGCCCCCGCCGCGGACAAGGACGAGGCGGCGAAGTTCTTCGAGGCGTCGGTCCGCCCGATCCTCGTCGCCCAGTGCGTGAAGTGCCACGGCCCCGAGAAGCAGAAAGGCGGGCTGCGGCTCGACTCCGGCGAGGCGGCGCTCAAGGGCGGCGACGCCGGCCCGGCGGTCGTCCCCGGCAAGCCGGACGCCAGCCCGCTGATCCACGCCGTCCGGTACGGCGACGTGCAGATGCCGCCGGCCGGGAAGATGTCCGACGCCGAGATCGCCGCCCTCGAGAAGTGGGTGAAGGACGGGGCGGTGTGGCCGGGGGCGAAGGCCGGCGGGATGGTGCCGGCCGGGCACGCCGCCCGCAAGCCCGGCACGATCACCGACGAGGACCGGGCGTGGTGGGCGTTCCGCCCGGTGGCCCCGGTCGCGGTCCCGGGGACCAGGCACCCCGCCCGGAACGCGGTCGACGGGTTCGTCTTCGCCCGGCTGGAGAAGGAGGGGCTGTCGCCGGCGCCGGAGGCCGGGAAGCTCGCCCTCCTCCGCCGCGTCACGTTCGACCTCACCGGTCTGCCGCCGACGCCGGACGAGGTCGCCGCGTTCCTCGCCGACACCTCCGCGGACGCCTACGAGAAGCTCGTCGACCGGCTGCTGGCGAGCCCGCGGTACGCGGAGCGGCAGGCCCGGTTCTGGCTCGACCTCGTCCGGTACGCCGAGAGCGACGGGTACCGGGCCGACTTCCCCCGCCCGCAGGCGTGGCGGTACCGCGACTACGTCGTCCGCAGCTTCGCCGCCGACAAGCCGTTCGACCGGTTCGTCCGCGAGCAGCTGGCCGGCGACGAGCTGTACCCCGCCGACCCGGACGCCCTGATCGCCACCGGGTTCCTCCGGCTCGGGATCTACGAGTACAACCAGCGCGACGTCCGCGGGCAGTGGGCGGCGATCCTGAACGACCTGACGGACGTGACCGGCGACGCCCTGCTCGGCCTCGGCGTCGGCTGCGCCCGCTGCCACGACCACAAGTTCGACCCGCTGCTGCAGAAGGACTACTTCGCCCTCCAATCGTTCTTCGCCGGCATCGCGATGCGCGACGAGCCGGTGTTCGCCAGCCCCGCCGCGAAGGCCGAGTACGACTCGAAGCTGGCCGCGTGGGAGGCGAAGACGGCCGAGGTGCGGGCGAAGATCGACGCCCTGCTGGAGCCGATCCGGAAGAAGGAGATGGCGGTCGCGGCGGGGAAGTTCCCGGCGGACATCCAGCCGATCTTCGCCAAGGCCCCGGCCGACCGCACCCCCGGCGAGCGGCAGTTGTACGACCTCGCGTACCGCCAGGTCGAGTACGAGTTCGACCGGGCACCGGCGAAGCTGAAGGGCGAGCAGAAGGCCGAGTACGACCGGCTGAAGAAGGAGCTGGACGCGGTCGCAAAACCGGCCGACCCGGACGCGATGGTCACCCGCGACCTCGGTCCGGTCGCGGCCGAGACGCGGATGGGCGGCGGGCGCCAGAAGCCGGTGACCGTCGACCCGGCGTTCCCGACGGTTCTCGGCGGGCCGCTCCCGACGATCAAGGGCGGCGAACAGACGACTGGTCGGCGGGCGGCGCTGGCCGAGTGGCTGACCCGCCCGGACCACCCGCTCACTGCCCGGGTGCTGGTGAACCGCGTCTGGCAGCAGCACTTCGGGACCGGCCTCGTCGCCACCCCGAGCGACTACGGCACCCTCGGCGAGAAGCCGACGCACCCGGAGCTGCTCGACCACCTCGCCGCCGAGTTCGTCCGCGGCGGGTGGAAGCTGAAGCCGCTGCACCGGCTGATCGTGACCTCGGCCACCTACCGGCAGTCGTCGGCGGTGCCGGCCACGTCGGCGGCGAAGAACGACCCCGACGCCCGGCTGCTGTGGAGGATGACGGTCCGCCGGCTCGACGCCGAGCAGGTCCGCGACGCGCTGCTGGCGACGAGCGGCGAGCTGAAGCTCGACGCCGGCGGCCCGTCGGTCCCGGCGGGCGAGCCGCGGCGGTCGGTGTTCACCAAGGTGATCCGGAACACCCCCGACCCGCTCCTGGCGTCGTTCGACGCCGCCGACGGGATCCTCGGGTGCGCGAAGCGGAACGTCACGGTGACCCCGACGCAGTCGCTGCTGCTGTTGAACGGCGGGTTCGGCCTGGCCCGGGCGAAGGCGTTCGCGACCCGGGTGATGCCGGCCGACGGGAAGGACGCGCCGGAGGGGGTGAGGAAGGCGTTCGGGCTGGCGTTCGGCCGCCCGCCGACGGCGGTCGAGGCGGAGGAGGCGCTGGCGTTCCTGAAGGGCCAGGTGAAGGTGGCGAGCGGGAACGGCCCGGTCACCGCGGCCCACCGGCTCGGCGCGTGGACGGACTTCTGCCACGCCCTGCTGAACGCGAACGAGTTCCTGTACGTGGACTGAGCCTCCCTGTGGGGCAGGCATTCCTGCCACTGTAGCTCGGCAGGCAGGAATGCCTGCCCCACCAGAATGGGTGGTCCGATGGGCGACGACTTCGCACTCCCGACGCGGCGCGACGCCCTGATCCGGGGGGGCGGCGGGTTCGGGTCTGTGGTGCTGTCGTACCTGCTCGGCCGGGATGCCCGCGCCGCCGACCCGGCCCCGGGCAAGGCCCCGCACCACAAGCCGCGGGCGAAGTCGGTCATCTTCCTGTTCATGGAGGGCGGGCCGAGCCACATCGACCTGTTCGACCCGAAGCCCGAGCTGACCAAGCTGCACGGCCAGAAGCTGCCGGCGAGCTTCAAGCCGGTGATCCTGTCGATGGGCGAGAACGACGCCCCGCTGATGGCGTCCAAGCGGACCTTCAAGCAGCACGGCAAGGGCGGGTTGTGGATTTCGGACTGGCTCCCGCACACCGCCGGGTGCGCCGACGACCTGGCGGTGATCCGGTCGTGCTGGGCGGACGGGATCAACCACTCCGGCGGCGTCTGCCAGATGAACACCGGGTCGACCCTCGCCGGCCGGCCGTCGCTCGGCAGCTGGGTGACCTACGGCCTCGGGACCGAGAACAAGAACCTGCCGGCGTTCGTGGTCATGCAGGACACCCCGACGCAGGTGGTGAACGGCCCGCGGAACTGGGGCGCCGGGTTCATGCCGGCGGTCCACCAGGGGACGCGGCTGGAGGCCGGGCCGGAGCCGATCCCGAACCTGAACCCGCCCGCCGTCGTCGGGGCCGACCGCCAGAAGGCGAAGCTCGACTACCTCGCCGCCCTGAACAAGCGGCACGCCGAGACGCGGCTCGACCAGACCGAACTCGACGCCCGGATCAAGTCGTACGAGCTGGCGTTCCGGATGCAGGCCGAGGCCCCGGACGTGGTCGACCTGGCGAAGGAGACGGCCGAGACGAAGGCTCTGTACGGAGCCGACGAGAAGGAGACCGAGACGTTCGGCCGGCAGTGCCTGCTGGCCCGCCGGCTGGTCGAGCGGGGCGTCCGGTTCGTGCAGCTGTACCACGGGTGCGGGAGCAAGTGGGACAGCCACTCGAACCTGGAGAAGAACCACACGGCCCTGTGCAAGGCCCAGGACAAGCCGGTCGCCGGGCTGCTCCGCGACCTGAAGCGGCGCGGGCTGCTCGACGACACGCTGGTCATCTGGGGCGGGGAGTTCGGCCGGACGCCGCACTCGGAGCAGGGGAACGGCCGGGACCACAACCCGTACGGGTTCACGATGTGGATGGCCGGGGCCGGGATCAGGGGCGGGCGGACGATCGGGTCGACCGACGCGGTCGGGCTGCACGCGGTCGAGGACCGGCTCCACGTCCACGACCTGCACGCGACGATCCTCCACCTGCTCGGGGTGGACCACATGAAGCTGGTCTACACCCACAAGGGCCGGCCCGAGCGCCCGACGCTGAACGAGGGCGAGCCGGCCGAGAAGGTTCTCCGCGGGTAGGGCCGTCTGCCGGCCGGGGCGGCGGGGTTCCGTTCCCGACTGCCGCCCGCCCCCCCCGCCACCCCACCCCGCCGATGTCACGCCACCCGCTCGGCCTCGCCGCCCTGCTCGTCGCGCTCCCCGCCCTCGCCGCGGACCCCGAGCCCGACGGCCGCCCGTTCGTCGGCGTCACCTTCCAGAAGAACAAGGTCCTGGCCGTCGCGGCCGACGGCAAGGTCGAGTGGGAGTTCGACGCCCCCGCCTGCCTCGACGCCTGGAAGCTCCCCAACGGGAACGTCCTCGTCGCCAGCCGGGCGAAGGGGGTCCTGGAAGTCACCCCCGAGAAGAAGGTGGTCTGGTCGTTCAAGCCGGACGGCGAGACGTACACCTGCCAGCGGCTCCCGAACGGCCGCACCCTCGTCGGGGACAACAGGAACGCCCGCCTGGTCGAGGTGGACGAGAAGGGGAAGGTGGTGCGCGAGGTGAAGCTGCAAACGAAGGCGAAGGAGCACGGGATGATCCGCACCGCCCGCTGGCTCCCGGGGGACCGGTACCTCGTCTCCCAGCGCGAGGACAACGTCGTCCGGGAGTACGACGCGGCCGGCACGGTCGTCTGGGAGCACAAGGTGACCGCCCCGATGTCGGCCGTCCGCCTGCCGACCGGGAACACCCTGATCGCCGGGTACTTCGGCGGGGTGGTCGAGGTGGCCGCGGACGGCAAGGAGGTGTGGAAGTTCACGATGAAGGAGCTGCCGGCCGGGGCGAAGGGGCAGCCGTACGGGGTCCAGCGGCTGCCGAACGGGAACACCGTGTTCGCGGCCGACGGGGCGGTCTACGAGGTCACCCCGGACAAGAAGCTGGTGTGGTCGCGGTCCGGGCCGGCGCTGGCCGGGTTGTTCGGGGTGCACGTCACCGGCGTGCCCGGGGACGCGACGAAGGGGGAGGTGTTGCGATGACCGGCTCCGCGTGGGCCGCCGTCCTGCTGGCGGCGGCCGCCGACCCCGCCCCGCCGACGTTCGAGGCGGACGTCAGGCCGGTCCTCGCCGCCCGGTGCGCGTCGTGCCACGCCGGGGCGGCCCCGAAGGCCGGGCTCGACGTGACCACCCGGGCCGGCCTCCTCGCCGGCGGGAAGACCGGGCCGGCCGTCAGGCCGGGGTCGCTGAAGGACAGCCTCCTGTGGGCGAACGTGTCGACCGACCGGATGCCGGCCGCCGGCGACAAGCTGACCGACGCCGAGAAGGACGTCCTCCGCCGGTGGGTGCAGGCCGGGGCGCCGGGCGAGGGGGCGGCCGCGGTCGCGGCGGCCGCCGGGCCCGCGGCCGCGGCCGGCCCGGCGGTCCGGCGCGGGGTGGCGGCGACCGCGAAGGCCGTGGACGACGCGGTCGACGCCCGGCTCGCCCGGGAGAAGGTCCGGCCCGCCGACCCGGCCGACGACGCCGAGTTCCTCCGCCGGGTCAGCCTCGACCTGACCGGCGTCATCCCGACCGCCGACCGGGCGGCCGCGTTCCTCGACAGCAAGGACCCGGACAAGCGGGCGAAGCTGGTCGACGAGTTGCTCGCCGACCCGGCCTACGGGCGGGCGGCCGGCGGGCTGTGGGCGGCCCTGATCACCGCGGACGAGCCGGCCCTGCGGCCGAGGCTCGAGTCGTGGCTGGCCGAGCAGTTCAACGCGAACCGGGGGTGGGACGCGGTCGTCCGGGACCTGGTCGCGGCGACCGGGGCCGGGCCGGAGACGGCGTTCGTGATGGCGAACGCGGAGAACAAGAAGCCGCTCCCGGAGAAGCTGGCCGGGGCGACCGCGCGCCTCTTCCTCGGGGTGCAGCTGCAGTGCGCCGAGTGCCACAACCACCCGTTCACCGACTGGAAGCAGACCGACTTCTGGGCCCTGGCCGCGTTCTACAGCCGGGCGACGGTGTCCGCCAAGCCGCCGGCCGGGCTGCGGGACTCGGAGACCCCGGTGGTCAAGGTCAACCCGCCCCGCGGGCAGAAGGTGGCGCCGGAGGACCTCGCCGGGGCGGTCATCCCGATCGGGGCGAACGCCGGGAGGCGGGCCGGGACCCCGGTCCGGGCGAAGTTCTTCCTCGGGGCCGAGCCCCGGCTCGACGACAAGGGGCCGTTCCGCCCGGCCCTGGCCGAGTGGCTCACGGCCGCCGACAACCCGTACTTCGCCCCGGCCGCGGTGAACCGGGTGTGGGCCCAGTTCTTCGGCCGCGGGCTGGTCAACCCGGTCGACGACCTGTCGCCGGAAAACCCGGCGGCGCAGCCGGAGGTGCTGCGGGTCCTGGCCGACGAGTTCCGGGCGGCCGGGTTCGACCGGAAGCACCTGGTCCGGTGCGTCACCGCGACCCGGGCGTACGGGCGGACCAGCCGGGGCGGGACGCCGGCGGGGCAGGTCGACCTGTACCCGCGGGTGCCGGTGAAGGTGATGGGGCCGGAGGCGCTGTACGACTCGCTCGTCCGGGCGACCGGGCTGAAGGAGATCGCCCTCGACGCCTACCTGCCGACCGCCGGCCGCGGCGGGGCGAGGGTGAAGCCGCCGCCGCGGGACGCGTTCGTCCGGTTCTTCGGGACCCGCGACCCGGACGCCCTCGGGACCGACTACACCCACGGCATCCCGCAGGCCCTCGGCCTGCTGAACGGCCCGGCCCTGAACCGCGCCACCCCGGTCGTCGCCCAACTGGTGAAGGACAAGGTGCCGCCGCCGGCGGCGGTGGAGCGGCTGTTCCTCGCCGCCCTGTCCCGCCGGCCGACGGCGGACGAGGCGCGGGTGCTGGCGGAGTACGTGGCGAAGCGGCCGGACCCGGCCGACGGGTACGCCGGCGCCCTGTGGGTGCTGTTGAACTCCCCCGAGTTCGTGCTGGTGAAGTGAGCCGCCCGACCCCGACCCCCGACCCCGACCCCGACCGGAGAGGTTCGATGTCCCCGCCCGCCCTGTCCCGCCGCGAACTGTTCCGCCTGTCGGCCGCCGGGGTCGGGGCGGCGTCCGCGTCCGGGTGGCTCGACCTCCTCGCCGCCCGCGCCGCCGACCGGCCGCCGGCCGCGCGGGCCAAGGCCAAGCAGTGCATCCTGCTGTGGATGGACGGCGGCCCGAGCCACCACGACACCTTCGACATGAAGCCGGACGCCCCGGCCGACGTCCGCGGGGAGTACACCCCGATCCAGACCCCGGTCGCCGGACTGCAGGTGACCGAGACGTTCCCGCGGCTGGCGAAGCTGATGACCCTGGCGGCGGTGGTCCGCGGGATGAGCACGGGGGAGGGCGAGCACGGGCGGGCCCGGCAGTACCTGCACACCGGGTACCGGACCGGGGCCGGGGGGCTGCAGTACCCGACGATGGGGTCGCTGGTGACCGCGGCGTCCGCCCCGGCCGAGTCGGAGATGCCGAACTTCGTGGTCACCGGGATGCACCTGAACCCGGCGAACTGGTCGTACGTGGCCAGCCCGGGGTACCTCGGCCCGCGGCACACCCCGCTGATCGTCGCCGACCCGGCCGGCGGGGTGCCGAACCTGCGGCCGGGGGTCGCGGACGCCGAGTTCGCCGACCGGGTGGCGGTCCTGGACCAGCTGGCCGGCGGGTTCCGGCGGGACCGCCCGGCCCCGGCGGCGGCCGCCCACGGGACCGCGTACCAGCGGGCGGTGCAGCTGATGCGGTCCCCGAAGGGGAAGGCGTTCGACCTGTCGCTGGAGCCCGAGCGGGTGCGGGAGGCCTACGGCGACCACGCCTTCGGGAAGGGGTGCCTGCTGGCCCGCCGGCTGGTCGAGGTCGGGGTGCCGTTCGTCGAGGTGTACCACGCCCCGACCCCCGGCGGGTGGGACACCCACACCGGGGCGCGGGCGAAGGAGGTGAAGACCCTGGCGATGCCGCAGCTCGACCAGGGGATGGGCGCCCTGCTCGCCGACCTGAAGGACCGCGGGCTGCTCGACACGACGCTGGTGGTCTGGATGGGCGAGTTCGGCCGGACCCCGAAGGTGAAGGCGGACGGCGGCCGGGACCACTACGCGAAGGCGTGGACGACCGTGCTGGCCGGGGGCGGGGTGAAGGGCGGGCAGGTGGTCGGCCGGACCGACAAGACCGGGGCGGCGGTCGAGGACCGGCCGGTGTCGGCGGTCGACTTCATGGCGACGGTGTGCCACCTGCTCGGGGCGGACACCGAGACCGAATTCCACGCCGGGGACCGCCCCGTCCGGGCGATCGACAAGGGGGCGAACCCGGTCTCGCAGCTGTGGTCGTAGGGCACGCCCCGGAGGTCCCGCCGCTCCGGTCCGGCCGCGGGGTCGTCCCCGCGGCCGCACCTTTTCTCCCCGCGGTCCGTAAAGTGCCCCCGAGGCGGTCGGTTCACTTCCCAGCGGGGGCGCACACATGCAACGGCTGGCGGGGAAGGTGGCGCTGGTGACCGGCGCGAGCCGGGGGATCGGGGCGGCGATCGCGAAGCGGCTGGCCCGCGACGGGGCGAGGGTGGTGGTCAACTTCAACTCCAGCCCCGGCCCGGCGGACGAGGTGGTGGCGGCGATCAAGGCGGCCGGCGGGGAGGCGGTCGCGGTCAAGGCGAGCACCGCCGACCCGAAGCAGATCGAGACCCTGTTCGCCGAGACGAAGAAGGCGTTCGGCAAACTCGACATCCTGGTCAACAACGCCGCCATCATGCGGCGGGCGTTCCTGGAGGAGGTGACGGCCGAGCAGATCGACGCCCACCTGGCCACCAACGTCCGCGGGTACCTGCTGTGCGCCAAGCACGCGGCCGCGGCGATGCCGGCCGGCGGGTGCGTCGTCAACGTCGCCAGCGCGATCAGCCGGATGGCGTACCCCGGGGCGGTGGTGTACACCGCCACCAAGGGGGCGGTGGACGTGATGACCCGGGTGCTGGCGGCCGAGCTCGGGCCGAAGGGGATCCGGGTGAACGTGATCGCCCCCGGGTCGACCGAGACGGACATGAACAGCGAGAAGAGCGGGAAGACGAAGGAGGAGGAGGCGCAGGAGATCGCCATGACCGCCCTGCGGCGGAAGGGCCTGCCCGACGACATCGCGGACGCCGTCGCGTTCCTCTGCACCGACGACGCCCGGTGGGTGACCGGTGCCTGGCTCGACGTATCCGGCGGCATCCGGCTGTGACGCCGAGTCCCGGCGCGGGGGTCCGAGCCCGAGCGCCAGCCAGGGTCAGCGGAACCGTCGCTGGCGCTCGGGCTCGGACGCACGACCCACGCCCGCACGGCCCCGAAGTTGCACATTCGCCCCCCGGTGACACCGTCACGTCAACCGGGGGATACCTCCATGATCGACCTGACCGGGGGCTACACGCTGGTGTCCGGCGAGCGGGACGGGCACGCCCTGCCGCCGGACCGCATCCACCACACCGTCGTCCGGTTCACCGGCGACGCGGTGGTGGTGACCGACAAGGACGACCACGAGACGTACGCCGCCAGGTACACCCTCGACACCTCCCGCACCCCGTGGCGGATCACCATGACCGCGACCGCCGCCCCGAACTCCGGGGCCGTGGCCGAGGGCCTGGTCGAGAAGCAGGGCGACACGATCCGGCTCGTCTACGCCCTGCCCGGCAAGCCGGCCCCGACCGGCTTCGAGACGAAGTCCGGCGAGCTGCTGTTCGTCATGGAGAACCGGAACAAGTAACCGGGCGGCGGCCACGAGCCATCCGGACACCCGGTCGGCGGCCGGCCGCGGCCGGGCCGGGGCGCTGGGGCGGTGCCGGGACGACCCGCACCGGAAGGACCACGTTCCGGGTGACCGGCCCGACCGTGGGGCCTCACCCGTCGGGTGAAACTTCGGGGTGGATTCTTGCCGCGGGGAAGCGCGCCGGGTACGCTCTGAGAGGGAAATTACACGGGGGGTCGAATTCCGACGCCCGATTTCCCGGTCATGGCTAAGTCACGTCCCGCCCCCGGGCGGGTGTGCTTCGCCCATATTCGAAGGAGTTCGCCATGAGTAGGCTCGGGGTTCGACGGTCGTTCGTCGGTTGGGCGGCGCTCGCCGCCCTGGTCGTGGTGCCGGGGTCCGGCCGCGCGGCCATCGTGAACCTCCCGGTTGCCAACCTGCCCGCGGGCGGGGGGGCCAACTTCACCTTCATCAACAACTCGGGCAACGGCTTCAGCGTCTCGGACGCGGACATCGGCGGCCAGTTCGACGCGTTCGACGACGGCCTGACGATCCGGGTGAACGGGGCCCCGTACCTGTCGCCGGCGACCGTGGACCTGACCGGCACCACCCTGACGTCGGGCCCGGTGACGCTGTCCGGCCTGGCCGTCACCGTTCAGTTCTTCGCCGACCCGAACAGCCCGACCCTGCGGACCCTGGTGTCCTTCACCAACCCCACGGCCGCCGCCCTCAGCGCCGTGGTCAGCCTGCAGACGAACAACGGGTCCGACGGCGGCACCCAGACCATCACCACCAGCAGCGGCGACCTGGCGTTCACCACCGCGGACCGGTTCATCATCACGGACGACGCGCCGGTCGGCGGGGACCCGACGAACACCCACGTGATCTTCGGCGCGGGGGCCCCGCTCGTCACCCCGTCGCTGGTCAGCACCACCGTCTTCGCCAACTTCGGCACCGAGGGCGTCCGCGCCGACTTCAACCTGACGGTCGGCGCCGGGGAGACGCAGTCGCTGCTGTTCTTCAACCAGATCCACACGACCGCGGCCCTGGCCCTGGCGGACGCGGCGGTGTTCAACAGCAACACCGCGATCGCCGACGCGGGCCTGCTGGCCGGCCTCACCCCCGCCCAGCTGGGGCAGATCGTCAACTTCAACTTCGGGCCGGCGGCGGCGGCGGTCCCCGCCCCGCCCGCCCTGGCCCTGGCGGCCGTCGGGGCCACCTGCCTGGCCGGCTACCGGCGGTGGCGCGGCCGCGCGGCGTGACCGGTGTCGTCGGCGAGGGGGGCGGTCGGGGCGCGGCCGCCCCGGCCGCCCCTCCGCACTTTGGGCCGCGCGGGCCGGAAGACGGGGCCGTGTCCCATCGCCCGCGGCCCACGCCCCGGTGGGGGGATTCCTCGGGGTCACGTCCGTTACCGGACCGCCGGCGGGGAAAAATCTCGTCCCCGGGTTGAGGTTTCGCCCCCGACCCACCTATCTCGGTGTACCTGACCGACTCGCAGGTCGGGCACGGCTCACGTCAGCCCCGTTCGCCAAACCGCGGCGCCGGAGGTCGCGTTGGTTTCCCCGCAACCGCCGGCCGGGGGCGACCCCGGGTCGGACTTCGCCCGGCTGTTCGCCAAGCACTACCGTGCGGTGTTCGGGTACGTCTTCTGCCTGGTCCCGAACTGGTCGGACGCGGACGACATCATCCAGGAGGTCGGGGTCAAGCTCTGGCAGGGGTTCGGCAGGTACCGGCCCGGCTCGGACTTCGTCCGCTGGGCCTGCACCGTCGCCCACTACGAGGTCCTGTCGTTCCGCCGCCGGCGGAAGGCCCGGGTGCAGTTCGACCCCGACCTGCTCGACCAGTTGGCCGGGCCGGCGGCCGAGGCGGCCGGCGAGCTGGAGGAGCGGCGCGACGCGCTACGTGAGTGCGTCGACCGGCTCCCCCCGACCTGGCGGGCCCTGGTCGACATGGTCTACGGGGAGGGGAAGTCGGCGGGCGAGGCGGCCCGCCTGACCGCCCGCCCGGCCGCGTCCGTCCACACCACCCTGTCGCAGATCCGGAAGCAATTGCGGGAGTGCGTCCGCCACCGGCTCGGCCGCGAGGACCCCGCCGCCGAGCCGGCGCCGGTGGCCGAGGCGTGTCACCGCCTGACCGCCGGCGACGCGGCGGCCGAACTCGCCGGGCTGTTGGCCGCGAGCCCGGCGGCCCGGCGGGCGTACGCCCGGCACATGGCCGACACGGTCTGCCTGCGGTTCCTCACCCGCGCCCTGTTCGCGGCCCCGCCGACCCCGGCCGAAGAGGCGGCGCCCGAGCCGGGCGCCCCGCTCACGTTCGGCCCGAAGGCGGGGAGCCGGGCGGGCCGCGGGGCCGCGCGACCGCTCCCCCGCTGGGTCGTGCCGGCCGCCGCGGCTGCCGCGGTGCTGGTCGGGGTGGCGCTCCTCCTGCGGCCGGCGCCGCGGCCGGTCGCCAAGGCCCCGGACACGCCCCCTCCCCCGCCGGCCCAGCCGGTCGTCCTCGTCGCCACCGTGGAGGCGGTGCGCGGGGACCGGTGGGAGGTCGGGAAAGGGGAGGCGGTCCCGAAGGTCGGGGCCCGGCTGGCGGCCGGGCGGGCGGTGCGGCTGAAGGCGGGCCTGGCGAAGGTGGCGTTCGACGGCGGGGCGGTGGCGCTGGTGGAGGGGCCGGCCGCGTTCACCCCCGAGACCGGCGGCCGGGTGCTGCTGGCCGACGGCGCGCTGACCGCCACCGTGCCGGCCGGGGCGGAGGGGTTCACCGTCCGGACGGCGAACGGCGACTTCGTCGACCTCGGGACGGAGTTCGGGGTGCGGGCTTCGGACGGGCGGGCCGAGGCGCACGTGTTCGTCGGGGCGGTCGAGGCCCGGGCGGCCGGGGCCGCCCCGCGGCGGGCCGGCGGGTTGGAGGCACTCGCCCTGCCGCGCCGCGGGGCAGCCCCGGAAGCCGTCGTGTTCGACGGCGGCCGGTTGCCCGCGCCCGGCGCCCTGGACCCGGACAAGCCGGTGCTGCGGGAGTTCTGGCTGGGGGTCGCCGGGAAGGGGAAGAACCTCGACAACCTGATCGCCCACCCGCCGTTCGCCGCCGGCCTCCCGGACGGCCGGGAGTACCTGCCCGCGTTCGAGTTCGGTCGGCGCGCCCGGGCGGACCGGTACGGCTCCCGGGTCGCCGCCGTGGTCCGCGCCCCGCAGACCGGGGCGTACACGTTCCGAGTCGCCGGGGACGACCAGGTCCGCCTGTCCCTCGCCAACGGCCCGGCGCCGGCCGGGAAGCGGGTGATCGCCTCGGTCCCGTTGCGGACCGGGGTCCGGGAGTGGACCGCCCACCCGTCGCAGGTGTCCGCCCCGGTGCGGCTGGAGGCCGGCCGGTCCTACTACCTGGAGGCCCTCCACTGGCAGGCCGTCCTGGGCGACCACCTGTCCGTCGGGTGGACGCTCCCGGACGGCACCCGGGAGTGGCCGATCCCCGGGCGGCGGCTGAGTCGCGTTGATACGCCCGACCCGGTGAAGTAACTCGGGGCCTCGCCCGCGTGTCGGCGGGCCCGCCACCGTCCCCTGGCATGGAGTTCGACGATGTTCGGATGGCTCCGCTCGCGCAGTTCCTCAGCCCGGCCGAAGACCCGGCGCCCGTCCCCGCTCCGGACCGAGGGCGTCGAGGGGCTGGAGAGCCGGCTCGTCCTCAGCCCGCCCGGCACCGGCTGGCAGATGGTGTTCGCCGACGAGTTCAACGGCACCGCCCTGGACACCGACGTCTGGACCGCCGCGTCCGGCTCCCGCCGCAACGCGGTCAACACCCCGGCGGCGGTGAGCGTCGGCGGGGGGAACCTGACCATCACCACCTACACCAACGAGACCGGCGGCCACCGCACCGGGTTCGTCGGGTCCAAGGACAAGTTCCAGGCGACCTACGGGTACTGGGAGGCGCGGATCAACTTCCAGGACTCGCCCGGGATGTGGTCCGCGTTCTGGGTGCACTCCCCGACCATCGGGAGCCCCCTCGGCGACCCGTACACCGCCGGCACCGAGATCGACATCGTCGAGCACCGGGTGCGCGACGCGGGCGGGGCGGACATCTCGAACAAGACGGTCTCCAACCTCCACTGGGACGGGTACGGCGCGAACCACCAGTCCACGGGCAGCGGGCTGAAGAACAACCCCGGGTCGACCCCGCTCCAGGGGAACTTCCACACCTACGCCATGCAGTGGGACCCGACCGGGTATCGGTTCTACATCGACGGCACCCAGGTGTGGTCGACCACCCAGGCCATCTCCGGCCGGAGCGAGTTCATCTACCTCACGTCTGAGGTGGAGAACTACGGCTGGGCCGGCAACATCCCGGCCGGCGGGTACGGGAGCCTGGCGACGAGCCAGACCAAGATGGTCGTGGACTGGGTCCGGGTGTGGCAGCGGCCGGTGTCGGACGTGCCGAACCAGGTGCTGAACGAGGCCGCCGGGGGCTTCTCGGTCCCGCTGACGGTGACCCAGAAGGACGGCCAGCCCACGACCGTCACGTTCACCTCGTCGAACCCGACCCTGCTGCCGCCGGAGAGCTTCGTGCTCGGCGGGAGCGGGGCGAACCGGACGCTGACCGTCACCCCGGCCGCCGGCGTGACCGGCACGGCGACGGTCACGGTCACCGCCGGCAACGGCACCGTCAGCGGGAGCGACACCTTCACCGTGACGGTGAGCGCCGGGTCGTTCCGGAACGGCGGGTTCCAGTCGGACCTGACCGGCTGGGGCAAGTACGGCGGGGCTGCCCTCACCACCACCGGGGCGCGGACCGGCGGAAAGGCGCTGCGGATCGTCGGGTCCGGCGGGGCGGAACAGGTGATCACCGGGCTGGAGCCGAACACCACCTACGTCCTCGGCGGGTACGCCCGGACGACGGTGGCCGGGACGAGCACGCTGATCGGGGTGAAGAACTACGGCGGGCCGCAGAAGACGGTGAACCGCTCGGGGACTTCCTACGCCCAGGGCAGTGTGACCTTCACCACCGGCCCGACCTCGACCTCCGCGACGATCTTCGTGTACAAGCCGACGACCGCCGGCGAGAGCTACTTCGACGACCTGTACCTGTTCCGGGCCTGACCCGGAGCCCGCTGTCCGCCGGCGACCTCTCCGCATCCCCGCAGGAGTACGACCGTGCCGCACTGGTCCCGCCGGCCGAAGACCGGTCGCCCGACGAGTCTCCGGGCGGAGCGCCTGGAAGCCCGGGACGTGCCGGTCGCCGACATCTACGTCGGCGTCCCGCTCGTCACCGCCATCCCGACCCACGCGAACTACGCCGAGACCGGGGACCCCGGTACCACCCTCATCTATGTCAGCCCGGACGGGCTGAACCCGGACGGCCCGACCACCGGGGCCGAGGGCACCCTCACCAACCCCCGCACCCTGACCGACGCGGTCGACTTCGCCACCGCCAACCACCCCGGGGCGACCCTCGTCCTCCGCGGCGGGGAGTACCGGGGGGTGACCGCCAACGTGGACGCCCGCCTCACCCTCCAGGCGTACCGGCAGGAGACCCCGTGGCTGAACGGGGCGGTCGTCGTCACCAACTGGGAGCAGGTGACGGTCGACCTCGGCGGGGCGATCGGGGAGCGGACGTTCTGGCGGATGGGGACGACCGGGTTCGACCCGGACGGCCCCGGCGGGTCCGGGCCGCGGAACTTCGAGTTCCCGGAGAACCTGGACTTCCACAACGTCGACATTGCCGCCAACCCGATGGCCGGGGCCGGCGAGCAGGTGTTCGTCACCAACACGGGCGGGGCCCCGACCCCCGTCAAGCAGGTCGGGCTGTACCGGGAGCTGACCGGGAACGGCCTCGTCACCCGCACCGTCGACGCCGGCGGCACCCCGACGGCCACCACCTACCGGTTCCGGCGGAACGCCGACAACCGGCTCATCGACCCGAACGGGGTCCCGGTCGCCGACGCCTTCGGGCGGACGATCAGCGACGAGGGGGCCCCGACCGGGGGCACGTCGCCGGCCGACTTCGCGGCCGTCACCGACCCGGCCGCGAACCTGGCCCTGATGCTCCGGGCGGACGGGACGGTCGACCCGGACCGGTTCTTCGTCGACTCCGTCGGCAACTTCCTGTACGTCGGGTTCGACCCGTTCGCGGCCGGGCGGACGGTGGAGGTGACGGCGGCCGGGACGGGGCTGAACGTGACGGCCGCGGAGGTGACGGTCCGGGGCCTCGGGTTCAAGTACTACGGCCGGGCCGGGGTGGGGGCGAACGACTCCACCCGCCGCCTGGTGCTGGAGGACAGCGCGTTCACCTTCAACGGCCAGCGGGGGTACTCGGCGACCGGGGACGACACCGTCGTCCGGAACAACCGGCTGGTGGCGAACGGGCAGGTCGGGGGGAGCTCGAGCCGGGCCGACCGGCTCCTGTTGGACGGGAACACGTACGCGTTCAACAACGTCGAGCGGTTCGCCACCAACTGGTCCGCGGCCGGGACGAAGATCACCAGCGCCGAGGACCTGGTGATCCGCAACAACCGGTTCGAGAACAACTTCTCCACCTCCCTGTGGCTGGACATCAACGTCGTCCGGGCGGCGGTGGTGAACAACACCGTGGTCGGGGGCGGGATCGCGTTCTTCGTCGAGATCTCGCACGACAACGTGGTGGCGTTCAACGTCGCCCGGGGCGCGTCCCAGGGGGTGCAGGTCTCCGGGTCGTCCGGCACCCGGGTGTACAACAACACCTTCTTCAACTCGAACGTCGCCGCCCAGGTCCGGGACACCACCCGGGTGAACGACGTGAACGAGGACGGGGGGGTGACCGGGTCGAACACGTCCCCCGACGGGAACACGATCGAGGGCGGGGAGGACGACCGGTTCGCCTCCCTCGGGTCCGTCTGGGAGGCCACCGACAACGTCTTCTACAACAACCTGTTCGCGAACACCCGGGCCACCACCCTGTTCGACGCCGCCGCCTTCCCCGACGGGAACCCGTCACCGAACAGCCGGGTCACCGGCCGCCCGTACTCCGCCCCGACCGCGGTCGCCGGGATGGACTACAACGGGTACTGGACCGCGGACGCGGCCGACCGGTTCCTCACCTGGGACCCGGGGGCCGGGGCCGACCTCGTCTACAACACCCTCTCCCAGTTCGAATCCTTCAAGGCCGCGTTCGGGCGGGAGCTGAACACCCCGACCTCCGGCCCCGGGAAGCTGGTGTTCGACGGCGGGCCGGACCCGTTCTTCGTGAACGCCGCCGGCGGGAACCTGCGGCTCCGGGCCGGGACCGTCGCCGCGGACCGCGGCACCAACCTCCGGGCGGTGCCGGGCGACATCCTGGCCGCCGCCGGCCGGCCCCAGCCGACGTACCTCGGGGCGCTCCCGCTCGCCGACCCCGACACCTCCCCCCCGGTCGCCGGTGCCCTGGCCGACCGGACCATCGACGAGAACACCTCGACCGGGCCGATCGCCTTCACCGTCGGGGTCAGCGACGCCGCGGGCGGGGCGCTGTTCGTGTCCGCCACGTCCACCAACCCGGACCTGGTGCCGGCGGCCGGGGTCGTCCTCGGCGGGTCCGGGATGAACCGCACCCTGACCGTCACCCCGGCCCCGAACCGGGCGGGGAACGCGGTCGTCACCGTGTTCGTGTCTGACGCGGCCGGGAACCAGACCCGGCGGTCGTTCCTCCTGACCGTGGCCGCCACCAACCCGCGGCCGACGATCTCCGGCGGGTCGACGTCCGTGACCGCCCCGACGGTCGGGACGAAGAACACCCCGCTGGTGATCCCACTGACGGTCGGGGACAACTCCGGTGCGGGCAGCGTCGTGGTGACCGCCCGGTCGTTCAACCCGGAGTTCGTCCGGGACGCGAACATCGTGGTCGGCGGGTCCGGGGCGAACCGCACGCTGACCCTCACCCCGGAGCCGAACACCACCGGGCAGGTCAGCCTGGAGGTGACCGCCACGGACGCGAACGGGGCGTCGACCACCCGCCGGATCTTCCTGGACTTCCGGTCGCCGGACGGGAACCGGTCCCCGCGGGTGTACGCCGTCCTCGACCGGCAGATCCCGGTCGGCGGGAGCACCGGTGTGATCCCGTTCACCGTCAACGACCTGGAGACGCCGGGCGCGAACCTGACCGTGACGGCCACCTCGTCGAACCCGGCGGTGGTCCCGAACAACCGGATCGTCCTCGGCGGGTCGGGGTCGAACCGGACGGTGACGGTCAACCCGCTGCCCGGGCAGTCGGGGGTGGCGGTGATCACCCTGAGGGTCAGGGACCGCGGGCCGGACGGGGTGGCCGGGAACGCCGACGACGCGGTCGGGGTCCGGCGGTTCGCGGTGACGGTCGGCGACCCGCCGCCGGCCGAGGTGGTGCTCGGGGACGCCGGGTTCGAGACCCCGAGCGTCGGGGCGGGTGAGTTCCTGTCGTTCCGGTACGCCCCGGCCGGCGGGCCGTGGGCGTTCTCCGAGTCGGCCGGGGTGAGCGGGAACGGGAGCGGGTTCACCGGCGGGAACCCGTCCGCCCCGCAGGGCGCCCAGGTCGCCTTCCTCCAGGGGCAGTCGTCGGTGGGCCAGGCCGTGTTCCTCGCGCCCGGCACCTACGAACTGACGTTCCGGGCGGCCCAGCGCGGGAACGCCAACCCGGACGGGCCGCAGACCGTCCGGGCCGGCCTCGCCGGCACGACCCGGACGTTCACCCCGGCCGGGACCGACTACCAGGCGTTCACCGGGACGTTCACGGTGGCGGCCGCCGGGACGTACTCGCTCGTCCTGGACGGGACGGTCGGCGGCGACTCGACCGCCTTCCTGGACGACATCATGTTGGCCAAGGTCGGGTGACCCACCGGCGGTCCGGCGGCGGGCCGCCGGGTTACGGGAAGTTGGTTGACAGGGCGCGACCCACGGGTACCATTCGCGTGTTCGGTACCCGTCCTCGTCGTCACTCGCAGCTCGTCCGGTCTCGACGCCGCCGGCCCGGGCGGCTGAAGACGCGTCCCCCCGGCCGCCGCGCCCGGGGGTTCACGCCCGTCCCCCCCCGCGCGGCGGCCGGCGGCCGGTTCTCCCCGGCCGCCGATTCCGGAGGCTCGCGGCCATGACCATCCTCTCGGCGGTGCAGAAGTGGGTCCGGGGTGTCCGCGGCGGCCCGGCCCGGCGGCCGGCGGCCGGCAAGCCCCGCGCCCGGGTGTGGTGCGAGGAGCTGGAGGCCCGGGTGGTGCTCGACGGGGCGGTGATCGACCTCGTCCCGTACGAGGCCGTCACCCACCGGCTGGCGGTCAGCGGCGGGAGCTGGTCGAACCCGAACTCGTGGGTCCGCCCCGACGGGTCCAACGGGGTGCCGACGGCCGACGCCAACGTCCTGATCCCGGCCGGGATGACGGCCGTGGTCACCCACGTCGACACCGCCGCCCTCCGGACCGTCCGGGTCGACGGCACCCTGCGGTTCTCCACCACGGTGAACACCGGGCTGCTGGTCGACACCATGGTCGTCACCTCCACCGGGACCCTGCGGATGGGGACGGCGGCCAACCCGGTCCGGGCCGACGTCCGGGCCACCCTCACCATCGCCGACCGCGGGCCGATCGACACCCAGTGGGACCCGACCCAGATCAGCCGCGGGCTGATCTCCGTCGGGACGGTGAGCATGCACGGGGCGACCGTCACCGCATACGCCCCGCTCGCCCAGCCGGCCGCCGCCGGGCAGACGACCCTGGTGTTCGGCGGGTCGTCCGTCCCGGACGGGTGGCGGGTCGGGGACCGGCTGGTGGTGACCGGGACGAACCCGAACGCCAACCAGGACGAGACCACGACGATCACCTCGATCTCCGGGGGCACTGTCACCCTCAGCGCCCCGCTCCGGTTCGCCCACGCCGCCCCGGCCGGGCAGTCCCTGTACGTCGCCAACCTCACCCGGAACGTCTCCGTCCGGTCCCAGAACCCGGCCGACCTGACCCGCCGCGGGCACGTCGAGTTCATGGACGAGCCGACCGTGAGCGTCGCCTTCGCCGGGTTCTACGACCTCGGCCGGACGGACAAGACCCGGGTGATCGACGACCCGGTCCTGGACGCCGGCGGGCAGGTGGCGTCCGGCGGGACCAACCCCCGCGGCCGGTACTCCCTCCACGTCCACCGGACCGGGCTCGAGCCGGCCGACCTGGTGACGGTCCGCGGGAGCGTCGTGTCCGGCAGCCCCGGGTGGGGGTTCGCGAGCCACAGCAGCCGGGTCTCGTTCGAGGACAACGTGGCGTTCAACGTGACCGGGTCCGGTTTCGTGACCGAGGCCGGGGACGAGGTCGGGGCGTTCCGCCGGAACCTCGCGGTCCGGGCGAACGGGACGGCCGGGGCCCTCGAGGACCGGATGGCCCAGGGCGACTTCGGCCAGCTCGGCCACGGGTTCTGGTTCCAGGGGGCCGGGGTGACGGTCGAGGACAACATCGCGGTCGGCACCCGGTCGGCCGGGTTCCTGTTCTTCAACCAGGGGCTGAACGAGGCCGGCCTCGGGGTCCGGCGGTTCGTGTCCGCCTACCTGGACAACCCGGCCCTGGCCCAGGGGCAGGCGACGATCGCGGTCCGGGACGTGCCGATCACCAACTTCCGGCGGAACGTCGCGTACGCCACCGGCCCCGGGTTCCAGACCTGGAAGACCCTGCTGAACGCCACCCACACCGGGGCCAGCCTGATCGAGGACTTCACCGCCTGGAACGTGAAGTCGGCCCGCGGCATCCACATCCCGTACACCAACAACCTGACGCTCCGGAACGTGCGGGTGTTCGGGAACACCGCGAACCCGGCCGGGACCGGGATCGACCGGAACGACGTGACCCGGAACATCACCTACGACAACGTCCGGGTGGAGGGGTTCGCGGTCGGGATCAACGTCCCGGTGCAGGGGACGAGCGTGATCCAGGGCGGGACGTTCAACAACCGCCGGGACCTGGTGGTCCGGTCGGCCATCAACCCGAACCGGGTGGTGGACATCCGCGGGGACGTGCAGTTCGGCACCCTCCGCACGGGTGGGGCGGCCCACGTCGACGTCGAGCTGGTGACCAACTACAACCCGAACTTCCAGGACCTGACCCGGTTCTTCAACCGGGACCGGGTGCTGATCAACACCCCGAAGTACAACGACAACGGCCAGCAGCTCCAGCTGTACTACCCGGAGCAGGCCGCGTCCTTCGTCCCGTTCGTGGCCGGGACGGCCCCGGCGTTCGTCCCGGCGGAGCTGCTCGGGAAGACGAACCAGGAGCTGTTCGACCAGTACGGGCTGGCGATCGGCGGGAAGCCGGCCCCGGCCGGGGCGGCGGCCCGGGACGGGATCACCGGGCTGGTCGGGCCGGTGACCACCAACTACCCGGCCCAACTGACCCTCGTCAGCGCGAGGTACAGCCCGGCGCTGGCCAACTACCAGCTCCGGTACCGGGTGAACGGCGGGGCCACCGTCACCGACCCGACCCGCGTCAACCTGGAGCCCGGTTGGAACGTCATCGTCCGGACGGTCGCCGGCCGGCCCCGGGCGTTCCTGGTGTACGGCGGTGAACGGCCGCCGATGTAGCCCGCGGCCCGACCCCGGCGGAGGATCGGAACGGCCGGGGAAACCGTACCCGGGCGTTGACCAGGGTCGGGCCGCGGTCTAAACTTGTCTTCACTCGCGCAAGGTCTGCCTCGGGCCGGCGGCCGCCGGCCCGACACTATCTCTGTCCTTTCTCCCCGAGGACCCGGTCCATGTCGACCCGCCCCGCGCGCCGGAAGGCCGCGCCCGTTTGCGCCCCGCCCCCCCGCCTGGCCCTGGAAGCGCTCGAGGACCGCCGGGTCCCGGCCGGCATCCCGGCCCTCCACAGCCTGCCGTCCGCCCCGGTCGCCGTGTACCTCGACTTCGACGGCGGGTTCAGCTCCCGGACCGGGGTCACCTACGCCCCGTACGACACCGACGGGAACCCGGGCGACTACAGCGCGGCTGAGGTGGCGGCGATCACCGAGCTGCACCGCCAGATCTCGGTCTACTTCGCGATGTTCAACGTCGACGTGACGACCGTGTTCGACGCCCGGCCGAAGGCATGGCACATCAGCTCGCCCACCGTCAGCGGCGGGTTCGCGTACGTCAACACGTTCCCGAACAACCAGCCGGAGGGGTTCAACCAGCAGGGGGACGTGACCAACCGGGCGTCCGGGATCGCCCACGAGGTCGGGCACATCTTCGGCCTCGGGCACGTCCGCGACTACGACCTGCTCGGGAACGAGATCAACGAGTACTCGAGCGGGTTCGACGCGCTCCACGGGCCGCTCATGGGGGTCGACTTCGCCGGGTCGATCCACAAGTTCGTGATCGCCCGGTCGGGGAGCGTGACCGCCTTTCAGGACGACATCGCGGTGATCGCCGCGGACCTCGACAACTACGGCGGGGACGGGTTCCGGCCGGACGACTTCGGGAACACCACCGGGGCCGCCACCGCGGTCTCGTTCGGCCAGACGGTGACCGGGATCATCGAGCGGCTGAACGACGCGGACGCGTTCTCGTTCACCACCGGCGGCGGCCCGGTCCGGGTCCGGGCCACCCGGGTCGCCCCGTCCGGGGTGGATCTGAAGGTCCAGGTGTTCAACTCCGCCGGGGCGCTGATCGCCGAGGCCGACCCGTTCACCGGGACCGGGACGGCGGCGAACAACGTCGACATCACCCTGCAACTCGCCGCCGGGACGTACTTCGCGCTCGTCTCCAGCCACGGGGACTACGGCGACGTGGGGACGTACACGTTCAACGTCTCGACCGGGACGGCGGTCTCCCCGCCGACGTTCAACGGCCTGTCGCCCCCGACCGGGGTGGCCCTCGTGCTGGCGGCCACCGGGACCGGGATCACCGTCAGTTGGAACGCGGTCGCCGGGGCGTCCGGGTACACCGTCCGGCGGTCCGAGGACGGGGTCACCTACACCACCGCCGGGACCACCTCCGGGACGAGCTTCACCGACAACGGGCCGTCCGCCTCCCGGCGGTGGTTCTACCAGGTGCAGGCGAACAGCGGGTCGACCGTGTCGACCCCGTCGGCCGCGGCGAACATCGTCAACCGCCCGGCCGCCCCGTTCAACCTGACCGTGACCCGGGTGAGCGGCGGAACGACGGTCGCGCTGAACTGGCGGGACGTGGCCGGGGACACCGGGTACCGGATCGAGCGGTCGACCGACGGGACGAACTGGACCCAGGTCGGGACGGTCGGGCGGAACGTCCCCGGGTTCACCAACACCGGGCTGAACGCCTCGACCACCTACCTGTACCGGGTGTTCGCGACCAGCCCGCAGGGCGACTCCCGGGCGTCGGCCGTGGCCGCCACGAACAACGCCCTGGCGGTCCACACCACCAGCGTGACCGGCACCTCGGTCTCCCTGCGGTGGAGCCCGGTGGTCCGGTCCCGGTACGACATCGAACGGTCCACCGACGGGGTCAACTTCACCCTCCTCGCGACGCAGACCGGGACCACCTACACCGACTCCACCGTCACCGGGGGGGTCACGTACACGTACCGGGTGAAGGCCGAGGACACCTCGAACGGCAGCGACAACTCGCCGCCGTCGGTCCTCACCGTCGCCATCGGCGGGGTGTCGAACGCCCCGCCGGTGCTGACGCCGCCGGCGAACCAGACCGTCCCGAGCACCCAGGCGACGGTGACGGTGCCGCTGGCCGCCTCCGACCCGGACGGCGACCCGGTCACGTTCGCGGCGACGGCCGTCAGCCTGGCCCACCGGCTGGACGTGACCCTCGGGTACAACTTCTTCTCCGACGGGAACTTCTTCCAGAACTTCCTCGGCCGGAACGAGCGGTGGGTGCAGACCGCCCTGGTCCCCGCCGGGTGGGCGTTCGTCGAGCCGGACGGGGAGCTGTTCGCCTGGGACGGGGGCACCTCGGGGGCCCTGGTCGGCAACGTCGGGGCGCACTACTACGCCGACCCGACCCGGCTGGTCAACGTGCCGACGACCCCGTTCGCCACCCTCGCCGTCAGCGGGTCGACCCTGACCGTGACCCGCACCCCGGCGGCCACGGCCAGCTCGATCTACGTCACCGTCACCGCCAGCGACGGCCGCGGCGGCACCGACACCGAGGCGTTCACCGTCACCGTCACCGCCGGCGGGGCGTCGAACGCCCCGCCGGTGCTGACGCCGCCGGCGAACCAGACCGTCCCGAGCACCCAGGCGACGGTGACGGTGCCGCTGGCCGCCTCCGACCCGGACGGCGACCCGGTCACGTTCGCGGCGA
>PNKH01000053.1 GCA_013822345.1 Isosphaera sp. | reverse complement strand
GCTCACGCTCCCGGCTCGCCGTAGCACGCCCGCCGCCCGTGCGGGGTAGAATGTGTACGGGTCCGGGCGGACCCGGACGGGTTCGCCCCTTCATTCGGACCGTCCCGGTGGTCGGCGCCCGCCCGGCCGCGCCGCACGGAAGGACCAGCATGTCGCAGCCCCCCCCGAGTCAGACGCCCCAGCAGCCCGGCCCCGGCGGCCCGAAGCGCGCCAACCCGCTGCTCCCCGGCGGGTGGATCGCCCTGGCCGTCCTGGCCGTCCTGGCGGTCGTCTACCTCACCTCCGGCCACGTCCGCGAGATCGGGTACGACCAGTTCACCGACCTGGTGAAGGCCGGGCAGGTGAAGACGGTGGTCCTGATCGGCAACGACCGGGCCGAGGGCGAGGTCCGGGACCCGAATTCGGAGGCGGCCAAGAGGCTGAAGCTGACCGCCGGGAAGTTCGGGGTCAACCTGCCGCACACCACCAACCAGCAGGACCTGATCGACAAGTGGGAGAACCTGGACCAGGCGGCCCGGGCCCAGAACCCGGCCGACGCGGCCGAGAAGATCCGGGTCAGCTCCCGGGCCGACCCGTCCTGGATCGGCCCGTTCATCCTGAACCTGCTGGTGATCGGGGTGCTGATCGCCATGCTGGTGTTCGTCTTCCTCCCGCGGATGCGCGACCCGATGGGCGGCGGGTTCCTGTCGAGCTACACCCGCAGCCCGGCCAAGCGGTACGAGAAGGGGAAGGGGCGGATCACGTTCGACGACGTGGCCGGGATGGACAACACCAAGCGGGAGCTGGCCGAGATCGTCGACTACCTCCGCGACCCGGCCCGGTTCACCAAACTCGGGGCCCGGGTCCCGAAGGGGGTGCTGCTGTTCGGCCCGCCCGGGACCGGCAAGACGCTCCTGGCCAAGGCCGTCGCCGGGGAGGCGAACGTCCCGTTCTTCGCGATCAGCGGGAGCGAGTTCATCCAGATGTTCGTCGGGGTCGGGGCGAGCCGGGTGCGGGACATGTTCCGGACCGCCAAGGAGCACGCCCCGTGCGTCGTGTTCATCGACGAGATCGACGCCGTCGGGCGGATGCGCGGGGCCGGGTACGGCGGCGGGAGCGACGAGCGGGAGCAGACGCTCAACCAGATCCTGTCCGAGATGGACGGGTTCCAGCCGTCCGAGACGGTGATCGTGGTCGCCGCCACCAACCGCCCGGACGTGCTCGACTCGGCCCTCCTGCGGCCCGGCCGGTTCGACCGGCACGTCACCGTCGACCGCCCGACGTGGCGGGGCCGGCTGGAGATCCTGAAGGTGCACACCCGGAACAAGCCGCTGGCGGACAAGGTGGACCTGGAGCGGCTGGCCCGGAACATGGTCGGGATGAGCGGGGCGGAGCTGCAGAACCTGTGCAACGAGGCGGCCCTGCAGGCGACCCGGAGCGGGCGGAACCGGATCGAGCAGGTGGACTTCGACCGGGCGGCCGACCGGGTCCGGCTCGGGGCCATGCGGGAGGAGGCGTTCAGCGAGACGGAGAAGCGGCGGACCGCGTACCACGAGGCCGGGCACGCCCTGTGCGCCATCCTGGAGCCGAAGGCGGACAAGATCGACCGGGTGAGCATCATCCCGCGGGGCCAGGCCGGCGGGGTGACGATGTTCCAGCCGGACGAGGACAAGGTGGACCGGTCGGTGAGCGAGCTGACCGCCCGGCTGGTGATGAGCATGGGCGGGCGGGCGGCCGACAAGCTGGTGTTCGGGGAGGCGATGAGCGGGGCGATCGGGGACCTGAAGCAGGCCACCCGGCTGGCCCGGGTGATGGTCACCCAGCTCGGGATGAGCGACCGGCTCGGCCCGGTCTTCTACCACCAGGGCGAGGACCACGTCTTCCTCGGCAAGGAGATCATGGAGTCCCGGACGTTCAGCGAGGGGACCGCCCGGCTGATCGACGAGGAGATCCAGCGGATCCTGACCGAGGCCGAGGACCGGGCGGCGAGCCTCGTCCGGTCGCACCGGGAGCAGCTCGACCGGATCGCCGAGGCCCTGCTCTTGCACGAGGAGCTCGACCGGGAGGAGGTCGAGAAGATCATGGCCGGGGTGCCGATCACCGAGCTGCGGAAGGACAAGGAGGCGAAGCCGGAGCCGGCGGCCGACGCCCCGGCGGTGGCGGTCGCCCCGCCCGCCCCGGACGCCCCGCCGAAGCCCGGCCTGGCGTTCGGCGGGACGTGAGGCGTGCGGGACGAGGTGAAGACCGGCGGGCCGGCGGCGGGGGCGACGAAGCCCCGGCTGCCGGCCCGCGTGTTCTACGGGGTGATCGTCGCCGGGGTGCTGCTCGGGTCGGCCGCCGCGGCGGCCGGCGGGTGGGCCTACGCGCGGGACGGCGAGCCGGAGGGGCGGGGCGTGTGGGCCGACGCGGCGAAGGGGCTCGTGGTGCCGGTCGCGGCGATGGTCGGGGCGACGTTCGGCGGGCTGGCCGGGGTCGCGCTGGCGGTGGCGCTGGAGAAACGCTCGTAGCTCGTAGGGTGGGCCGAGCCGGCGCCTCGCCGGCGAGTCCCACCGGGGGTACGGGGCGCTGGGACTCGCCGGCGAGGCGCCGGCTCGGCCCACCCTACTACGAACCGCGTCCGGAGGTCACTCCGACAGCGGCATCCACTCGGTCACGTCGTACCGGGCGTGCGGGGCGGTCTGCGGGTCGGCCAGGGACTGGTAGTACGCCGGCCGGCAGTTCGCCAGCAGCTCGGCCAGCTCGTCCGCCCGCAGGCAGCCGTGCTCCCGGCAGAACATCAGGTCCGTCGCCGACCCGCTCACCGGCACCGTCCGGGCGTCCGGCAGGGTCCGCGCCACCAGGTCCGCGTAGTCCCGCCCGGGGTTGCTGTCCGGGACCAGCACGAACGTCTGCTCGTCCACCTCCGGCTCGCCCGCCGCCGGTGCCGCCCGCCGGTGGTAGTCCTCGACCCGGGCGGACAACTCCACCCGCCGGGCCGCCGCGGCAGAGGTCTCCACCTCGGTCACGTCCGTCACCGGCAGCAAGTCGCCGAGGAACGCGGTCGTCTGCTCGACCATCGGGGCGACCAGCGTCCGGAGCATGTCGGCGTTCAGCCGGCACAGGGTGACCAGCCCGCCGCGCGGCTCCAGCACCAACTTCTGTAGCGCCACCTCCAGCCGCCCCAGGTCGTCCGGCCGGAGGGCCTGCACGACCCGCTTCGCCGACCGGTCCAGGTGCGTCTCCCCGCTCGGCAGCACCACCTGCAGCGTGTTCGTCGGGTGGATCGTCTGCTGCAGCGCCTCCTCCGACATCGCCACCGGGGTGTCCGACGACACCGGCAGGTTCAGCAGCGGGTTCTCCAGCGCCCGGACGAGTTGCTCCAGCCGGGTCCGGCACCCGGCGAGGTCGCGGAGCTTGTCCTCCATCCGGGCGCGGAGGGCCCGGTAGAACTTCGCGGTCGCGTCGGCGAGGTCCTCCTCCAGCCGCAGCCGGGCGAACGCCCGGACCTGGTCGAGGAAGTGCCGCATGCTCCGCCCGGACCGGCCGCCGAAGAAGCTGAACGTCCCGCTCCCGGCCTGGCAGGCGTCGAGCGCCGCCTGGGCGTCGGTCCGGGCCTCGCGGGCCTTCACCCCGTAGTTCTCGACCGCCTTGTCGGCGGCGGCCGCCGCGTCCCCGCACCACCCGGCGAACCGCCGCAGGGCCGCCTCGACCGCCCCGAGCCGGTGCCCGGGCAGCTCCTCCAGCGGGCGGGCGGCGGCCGCGAACTCGTTCCCCCAGGCGTCGGCCGCGCGCCGCACCGCCTCCTCCAGCAGCTTCGACAGCCGGCTGCGGCGGACGGTGCTGTCCTGGTCCCCGGTCGGGCGGGTGCCGATCAGGTCCCGGGCCTGGTCCCACACCGCCCGGGACCACGGCCCGGCCTCCGACCGCCGGGCGGTCGGGTTGAGCTGCCCCTCCAGCCCGGACAGCCACCGCTCGACCTGGTCGGCCGGCCCGCCCTCCTGCCCGCGGACCGCCTCCCGCTCGACCTGCCCCCGGACCGCGTCCGGGCGGAGCCGCGGGTCGGCCACCACCCGGGCGACGAGGTCGTCGACCGGCCGGAGGTCGACCGGCGGCAGGTCGGCCTGCCACTGCTTGATGAGCCGCAGCCCGATCCGCTGGGCCGCCGCCCGGAGCAGCAGCCCGCGCGGGAACCACACCCCGTAGGTGCCGAACGTGCGGAACGGGGTGCGGTCGTACCCCGGCGGCTGGCGGCGGATCCGCTCCAGGGCCGGGCCGAGCGGGGTGGTCAGGTCGTGGGCGACGTACCCGGCCAGGTGCGACACGCAGTCCCGGAACGCGGCCGCGGTCCGCTCCGGCATCGGCAGGAGGTAGGCGGCGGTGAACGGCAGCCCGCGGGCCTCGACCCGCGGCCCCTCCGGCCCGCCGTAGCTGGCGGCGAACGTCACGTCCGGGTCGGCGTAGTGGTTCAGCTCGGTGATCCCGGCGTACAGGTTGGCCAGCTCGTGGTCCCCGGTGGCCGGGTCGGACGGGGCCGAGGCGTACACGAACGCGGTCACCGGGGCGTCGGCCGAGGTGACGCGGTTCAGCACCCGGCGGACCGCGTACCCGAGGTCGATCAGCATCCCGCCGGACCCGCCCCCCGCCCCGGCGAACACGTACACCCGCGGGACGTTGTCGCGCGGCGGCAGCCCGGTCTGGTCGGCCGAGTCGGCCATCGACTCCGGGTGTGTCGCGATCTGCAGCTCGCGGCGCAGGCGGGTGACGAACCGCAGGTAGTTGTCGCAGAACGCGAGCCGGCCGAGGGCCCGGGACCCGCCGGCCTGGAGGTTCCGCGGGATGGCGTACAGCTTCTCCCGCGGGAGCCAGTCGAGGATGCGGTCGAGCTGCCGGCGGCGGTACCCGGTGACCGGCTGGAGCGGGACGTGGAACACCTCGTCCGGGGCCAGCGCCACGTCCGGCGGGGCGCCGATCGCCTTCTGGACCGCGTCCGGGTCGCAGTCGACGTACAGGAACCGGAAGCTCGGCACCTGGGTCACGTCCCCGACCCGGTCGGTCAGCCGGCAGCGGATCTCCTGGAGCGCCCGCCGGCCGAAGCTCCCGATCCCGATCAGGACGGTCGGCCGGAGCACCCCGTCGTCCGGCCGGGTGGTCGGGAGGTCGTCGAGGGCCAGGTCGGCGACCGACCGGCCGGCCGACGCGACCCGGCCGGGGGTGCCGCCGCGCGGGGCGGCCGGGGTCAGGTCGACGTCGTGGACGGTCCGCCCGGCCCGGGCCCAGGCGGACGGCTCGAGGACCGCGCTGCCGCCGCCCTCGGGCCGGCCGGCGAGCGCCCGGACGAACGCGGTGCAGGTCGGGAACCGGTCGTCCGGGTTCTTGGCCAGGGCCCGGGCGACGACCGGCCGGTCCGCCTCCGGGAGCATGGACAGGTCCGGCGGCTCGGTCATGTGCTGGAGGGCGAGCTGGCGGATGTTCTTCCCGGCGAAGGGCCGCTTCCCGGTCAGCAGCTCGACGTACACGACCGCCAGGCTGTACTGGTCGGAGTGCTTGCTGATCTTGTTCTGGAACGTCTCCGGGGCGGCGTAGATCGGGGTCACCCCGCCCATCAGCCCGGACGAGCTGGACCGCTCCAGCGTCTTGACCAGCCCGAAGTCGGCGACCTTGACCCGGTCGGCGACGGTGAACAGGTTCCGCGGCTTCACGTCGAGGTGTTGGAGCCCGTGCCGCTCGATCAGGTGGTCGAGCCCCTGGGCGGCGTCGTCGAGGAACCCGAGGAGGATGTCGCGCGGGATGCCGGGCCGGCCGGCCCCCTGGTACTCGACCAGGCACTCGTGCAGGTTCTTGTCGGCCAGCTCCATGACGATCAGCAGCTCCCCGCCGACGTCCTGGATCTGCTCGATCGACAGGACGAACGGGTGGCGGACCTGCTTGACCCGCTCCAGCGCCTTCATCTCCTGGACGGCCCGGGCGTCGTCCCCGTCCAGGGCGTTCAGGTTGCCGTAGACGAACTTGATCGCCTTGTGGATGCCGCCCGGGGCGACGCACTTCCACACCTCGCCGAACCCGCCGGTGCCGATCGGCTCGATCAGCCGGTACCCGGGGAGCGGCTCGGTGTCCGGTTCGCGGAGCCAGTTCATGGGCGACCCTGCACCCCGCCGGTGACGGCCGGCCGGGGGAAGGAGTTCCGAGAATGGGTCGGATGAACCGTAAGTCACTCCCGGCCGGAAGTCCAACGCGAGGGGCGGTGTTGAGTCGCTGGCGGAGTTGGCGCGCGGCGGCGCGAAGTGTCAACGTTTAGCCGCGACGCGGAGTCCTCGGAGCGGAGCGCGGCGTCTGAACCGCGCTCCGCTCCGAGGACTCCGCGTCGCGGCTAAACGTTCAATCCTTCTTCTTGGCCCCCGGCCCCCACGCGGGCGGGACCAACTCGGCGTCCCACTTCTGCCACAGGGCGGCCAGCTCCTTGACCTTGTCGGGGTGCTTGGCGGCGAGGTCGGTCTGCTCCCCGAGGTCGTCCTTCAGGTTGAACAGCTTCGCCCCGTCGACGGTCGCCTTCTCGCGCCGCGACACCCCACTGGCCTCGGCCGCCTTGACCAGCTTCCAGTCCCCGGCCCGGACCGCCATCTGCCCGCCGAACCGCCAGTACAGGGCGGCGTGCGGGGCGCCGGCCTGCTCGCCCGCCAGGTACGGCAACAGGTTCACGCCGTCGAACTTGTCGTCCGCCGTCGCCGCGACCCCGGCGGCGGCCAGGGCGGTCGGGGTCATGTCGAGCTGGATGACCGGGTGGTCGTAGACCTTTCCGGCCGGGATCTTGCCCGGCCACCGGAGGAGGAACGGGACGCGGACGCCGCCCTCCCACGTCGTCGCCTTGACGCCGCGGAGCGGGCCGTTGTCGGAGGCGTTCACCGCCTCCGGCCCGCCGTTGTCACTGTGGAACACCACCAGGGTGTCGTTCTCGACCCCGGCCGCCTTCAGCTTCGCCAGCACCTTGCCGACGCCGTCGTCCAGGGCCGCGAGCATCCCCGCGTACGTCCGCCGCTTGTCGTCCTTGATGTCCGGGAACCGCTTCAGGTACGGCGCGGCCGCCTCCATCGGGCCGTGGACCGCGTTGTACGCCAGGTACAGGAAGAACGGCTGCTTGGCGCTCCGGTCGATGAAGCCGACCGCCTCCCGGGTGAACGCGTCGGTCAGGTACTCCTTCTCGTCGACCGCCTCCTTCCCACGGAAGATGGCGTTCGGCCCGGCCCCGGGCTTCAGGTACGAGTGCGCCCCGCCGAGGAACCCGAAGAACTCGTCGAACCCGCGGGCCAGCGGGTGGAACTTGTCCCCGTGCCCGAGGTGCCACTTCCCGACCAGGCCGGTCCTGTACCCGGCCGCCTTCAGCCGCTCGGCCAGGGTCTTCTCCTTCGGCGACAGCCCGATGTCGGCGGTGTCCGCGGCCGGGGCGCCGGGGTTGAACTCGTGGCCGTACCGCTGCTGGTACCGGCCGGTCATGAGGCCGGCCCGGGTCGGCGAGCAGTACGGCCCGCTCACGTACCCGCTGGAACAGCGGACGCCGTCCTTGGCCAGCGAGTCGATGTTCGGCGTCGGGACATCCTTGCACCCGTGGACGCCGAGGTCGCCGTACCCGTGGTCGTCGGACACGATGACGACGACGTTCGGCTTGCGGGGCTCGGCGGCCGTCGCGGGGGCCGCGTAGGACAGCAGGGCGAGGGACGCGAGGCGGGTCATGGTGCGGACTCCTCCGGTCACTTCCGGGCGGGGTCGAGTTCGAGCGTCCACTCGCCCGGCGGGGGGATGACGACGCGCAGCCCGGACTTCTGGTAGTCGAGGTACTTCGCGTGGAACGGGGCGGGCCGGAAGTCTTCTCGGGAGTCGATCGGCGGCTCGACCCGGACCAGGTACTCGCCCGGTGCGACCCCGGCCCGGCTCGCGCCGGGGGACGGCGTCGCCAGCGCGAAGGTGCCGTCGTGGTCGATCACCCCGACCGCCTCGTGGCTCGGGTCGGCGACCGACCGGAGGAACACCTTCCCGCCGTCGAGGCGGCCGCCCAGGTCGGGCTTCCCCTTCAGGACGACCCGCCCGGTGACCTGCGGGAGCGGGTCGGCGGGCGCGGACCCGGTCCCGCACCCCGCGGCGAGGACGACCGGGCCGAGAAGGAACATGCGAGTCATTGGCGCCGCCCGGCTCACGGGAGGTTGAGGACTTCGCCGTCGTCCGGCACCCCGAACCGACGGAGGTCGTCGAGCGAGATCGTGCTCGGGACCGGCCGGGAACTGCCGTCGGCCAGGGTGAACAGGCACACCCCGGGGTGCGGGCCGCCGAAGCACTGGTTCACCGGGACCGGACTGGTGGTCGTGATCCGCGGGTCGGCGACGATCGGGTTCGGCGCGTCCCCGGCGACGCCCGGGCGGACGCCGACGAACCGGCGGAACGCGTTCCCGACCTGCGAGTTGTACACGCTCCGGTCCTCGGCCCGCCCCTCCAGCGAGGTCCGGCGGACGAACTTCTCCCCGAACAGGGCGGTGTTGCTCGTCCCGTCGGTGATCTTCTGCAGGGTGGTGGTCCCCTTCCACTTCTGGAGGATCGCCCCCGGCCCGCTGTTGTTGAACGCCGCGTTGTTGGCCAGCACAACCCCGCCGGGCGCCGTCCCGGACTGCCCGCCGGCTATCTGCATCGCCCCGTCGTTGTTCGCCGTCCCGGCCACGCTGGCGTAGTCCGACACCCCACCCGGGCGGGGCGTCAGCATCGGCCCCGGGTTGGCCGAGGTTCCGGTGGCGAACGCCACCTCGGTGCTCAGCCGCCCGGTCCGCGGGCGGGACGGGCAGACGTACTGGTTGACGGTGAACGCGACCGGGTCGGTCCCGTTCGGCCCGACGGCCGGCTGCTCGGCGTACCGGCGAGTCAGGTCCCAGTTCCGGAACGCGTTCTCCTGCTCCAGGTACGGCAGGATGATGACCGCCCAGGTCGCCCAGTCGTTGGCGATCCGGTCCGGCGGGAGGAACCCGTAGGTGTCGTGGAAGTTGTGGGTGGCCAGGCCGATCTGCTTCAGGTTGTTCAGGCACTTGGTCCGGGCGGACGCCTCGCGGACCTTCTGCACCGCCGGGAGGAGCAGCCCGACGAGGACGGCGATGATGGCGATGACGACCAACAACTCGATCAGCGTGAACGCCCCGCGCTTCGGGGTGCGTGCCATGGGAAACCCTCGATGGACGTGAGGAGAGCGAGGAACCCCAACATGACTCGGGATGACTACGCCGGTCGGTTGAGAAACCTAAACCACCCCACCGTCTTTAATCATTACTTAATCGATAGGATTTGTCAAGTTAAACTCCGGTTGGCGGCTCCGGTGTTTACCGCCGCCTGCCGACTTCGTCACGTCCGACGTGAGTGGCTCAACCTCCGGGGTTCGGAACGGCTTTCCACCCGGCGGCCTCCTCGCCGTCGAGTCGGAGGGTCAGGCACTTCGCGCTGCCGCCGGCCTTCAGGAACTCGTCCAGCTCCACCTCGACCGACCGGTACCCGGCCCGCACGAGGCTACCGGCCAGTTCCGGGCACCGACTGTTGTGGACGACGGTGTTGCCGACGACGGCGGCGTTGCACCCGAACCGGTGGGCCTCCGCCTCGACGACCGGGATGAGGGTCGGGACGTGGGTGGTGAGCACGCGCCGGCCGTAGGCGTCGAACGCGTCGGGGAAGTACAGCGCGACCCCGGGGGCGAGCGGGCAGAAGCAGGTGTCGAGGTGGTAGAACCGGGGGTTGACCAGCTCCAGCGGCAGGACGCGGACGCCGAGGGCGTTGCCGGCCCACTGGTGGGCGGTGGCGTCGGACCGGGTGCGGTACCCGGCGAACAGGGTGTCGCCGCAGAACAGGGCGTCGCCGGCGCCCTCGTGGAACATGTTCTCGGGGAGGTGCTTGACCTCGTACCCGTTGGCGGCGAACCAGGCGTCGAAGTGCGGGGACTCGCGGGCGCGGACCTCGTGGCGGAACCGGCTGCTGAGGAAGGTGCGGTGGAAGACGAGGCCGGCGTTGGCGGTGAAGACGAGGTCGGGGAGGCCGGGCCGCGGGGTCATCGCCTCGACGCCGACGCCCAGGGAGAGGAGGGCGTGGTGGAGGTTCTTCCACTGGGTGAAGGCGAGTTCGCGGACGGCCCCGAGGGAGCGGTTCATCCACGGGTTGATCTCGTACTCGATGCCGTAGTGGTCCGGCGGGCACATCAGGATGCGCGGCGACGACATGGCCGACTTCCGTGGTTGCGGGAATTGGTCGTGGTCCCATTTTAGCGGACCCGGTCCGAGCCCGAGCGCGAGCGAGGGTCCACGCAGGACCCTCGCTCGCGCTCGGGCTCGGACCGGGTTCTGGCGTCCGCCGGCGGGGCCGGGTATGCTGACCGTTCACGCCTCACCCTTCCCGCCCCGCGAGTCTGCCCATGCGCTGCCTCTCCGCGTTCCTCTTGCTCGTCATCGCGACGCACGCTTCGGCCGCCGACCCGCCGAAGGGGTTCACCCCGCTCTTCAACGGCAAGGATCTCGCCGGCTGGCAGGGGTGGGCGATCCACGCCAAGGGCGCGAGCCCCGCCGACCTCGCCAAGCTCTCCCCCGAAGAAGCCACGAAGCTCGTCAACGGCTGGACCGCCGACGCGAAGGCCCACTGGTCGGTCGAGAACGGCGAGCTCGTCAACGACGGCAAGGGGGCGTACCTCGCCACCGACACGGAGTACGGCGACATCGAGCTGCTGGTCGAGTACAAGACCGTCGCCAAGGCCGACAGCGGCATCTACCTCCGCAACACCCCGCAGGTGCAGATCTGGGATTCGAACCAGGTGTTCGACCCGAAGAAGGCGGACCGCAAGCCGCACCTCGGCTCCGGCGGGCTGTTCAACAACCTCCCCGCCTCCCCCGGCCGCGACCCGCTGGCCCTCGCCGACAAGCCGTTCGGCGAGTGGAACCGGTTCCGCATCCTCCAGGTCGGCGAGCGGACCACCGTCTACCTGAACGACAAACTCGTCGTCGACTTCGCCCGGATGGAGAACTACTGGGACCGGAACGCGCCGCTGCCGCGGGCCGGCAAGATCCTCCTCCAGACGCACGGCGGCGAGATCCGCTGGCGGAACCTGTTCGTCCGCGAGATCCCGTCGGCCGAGGCGAACGAGCTGCTCGCCAGGCACGCCGCCGACGGGTTCCAGCCGGTGTTCAACGGCAAGGACTTCGACGGCTGGGCCGGTCCGCTGGAGAATTACGAGGTGCTCGACGGGGCGATCGTCTGCAAGAAGGGGAAGGGCGGCAACATCTACACCACCGCCGAGTACGGGGACCACGTGGTCCGGCTGGAGTACAAGCTGCCGCCGGGCGGGAACAACGGCCTGGCGATCCGCTACCCGGGCGGGGCGGTCCACGCGGCGACGCAGGGGATGTGCGAGCTGCAGATCCTCGACGACACGGCGACGAGGTACGCCAAGCTCGACCCGCGGCAGTTCAACGGGTCGGCGTACGGGATGGCGGCCGCCCACCGCGGGTACCTGCGGCCGGTCGGGGAGTGGAACTTCCTGGAGGTGACGGCGAAGGGGACGACGCTGCGGGCGGAGCTGAACGGCACCCGCATCCTGTGGGACCCGGACCTGGCGAAGATCACCGAGTTCAAGGACAAGAAGGACCACCCCGGGCAGACGCGCCTGCGTGGCCACTTCGGGTTCGCCGGGCACAACGACCCGGTCGCCTTCCGCGCGATCCGGGTGAAGGAACTCGGCAAGAAGTAGCGCCCGCCCGGAATACGTGGTTTCCGAGGCGTCAGCGCCGCCGCTCGGACCGCGCCGAGCGCGTGGTGTGCTTGACGTCACCCCCGAAGACTGGGAGGCGATCCGCACGGGCACCCTCCCGCTCCCGCCGGGGTGGACGACGACGGGAGTCGAAAGGCCGGAGTCCGTCGGCGGGCCCGGCGCGCATGAACGACGAGCATCGGCTCTGGTGGGTGCAGGCGAGGTCCGACCTCGCCGTGTTCGTCTGCCTCCGGCGCGGACGGACTCAGCCTGACGGGGTTCGGCCACCGCTTCACGCAGTTCGTCGAGCGGGCCGTCGGGTTGTTCGACCAGCACGCATGACCGGCCACGTCGCGTGCTACTTCCCCTTCGCCTTCACCACCTCCGCGAGCAGGTCCGCCTGGCCGTCGACCCGCTCCAGCCGCGGGTACCGCGCCCCGCCGGCGTACCCCACCGCGTGCGCCTTGAAGAAGTCGCCGCTCTCGGCCAGCAGCTCCAGCTTCGCCCCGGACTTCGTCCCCGCCACCGCCGCCTTCAGCCCGTCCGCCGTGTACCGCCGGCCGTTCACCGCCAGCACCTTCATCCCCGGGGCCAGCCCGGCCTTCGCCGCCGGCATCCCGGGGACCACGTCCGCCACCAGTCCGTCGGCTCCGAGTAGCAGCCCGACCGAGTCGAGCAGGTTTACCCCCTTCGACAGACCCTCGGCCGCCGCGAACAGGTCCGACGGCTTCTCGGCGAACGCGAGCTTCCACCCGGCCGCGGTGATCCCCTCCAGCGGCGGGGCGTCGACGACCGCCTCCACCCGCCGGGCGAAGTGCCCCTTCCAGTCGTGCGGGGCGACCGCGTCCAGCGCCGCGACCACGTCGGCGAGCTGATACCCCTTCACCTCCGGCCTGCCGGCCCCGCCGCCGAAGAACGCCCGGCAGAAGTCGTCCAGCGACTTCGCCCCCTTCGTCTTCGCCCGGATCAGCACGTCGGCCTCGAGCCACAGCAGCGTCCCCTCGTCGTAGAAGTCGACCGCCCGGCGGGCGGCCGCCCACGACCGCGGGGCGTCGAACAGGACGTTGGCCGCGGCCGCGGTGTCGTCCAGCGGCCGCCACCCGCGGCCGCGGGAGTTGGTCATCCGCGACGCGGTCATGGCGAGGTAGTCGCGGGCCTCGTCCGGGGTGAGCAGCCCGGTCCGGGCGGCGAGCAGCCACCCGAGGTAGTTCGTTAGCCCCTCGTACACCCACAGGAGGCGCGTCTGCTGCGGCACCTGGTAGTCGGGGACAATCATGTCGGCCGGGCGGCGGAACTTGCCGTTCCACGCGTGGGCGAACTCGTGCGGGAACAGGGTGGCCGCCGCCCGCCGCTCCGGGGCCTTGACCAGCGCCAGCTCGGACAGCCGGTTGTCACTCGACTGGTGGTGCTCGATCCCGGCCCGCGGGACGTGGTTGCTCAGCCCCAGCAGGAAGGTGTAGTCGCGGTACGGGCGGTCCGGGCCGCACACCGCCGCCGCCTCGCCCGGCAGCCGGTCCCACGCCTTGAGGGTGTCGGCCGGCACCTCCAGCCCGTCCGGGCTGTCGCACGCCATCACCACCCGGTGCCGGGCCTTCTGGTCGTCGGTCGTGCCGATCCGCACCTCGCGGACGTGCTCCCCGGCGAGGAGCGGCGAGTCGACCAGGGTGCCGAGCGGGACCTCGGCGAACGCCCCGTCCTTCCCGCCGGCGGCCCGCAGGGCGGTGCCGAACTTCCACCCGGCCGGCAGCGTCACCGACGGCTTGAACGGGAGGTCCAGCGGCTTCGCCACCGCCGGGTACACGAGCACGTCGTTCCAGTTGAGCGTGAGCACCTTCGGCGACGCGACGGTCATGAACTGCGCCCCGCCCTCGTTCCCGGCGGCCAGCAGCAGGTCGAAGCTCACCTCGACGGCCGCCGCCCCGTCCGGGACGGTGACGTGGACCGTGAACGGGTCGGCGTCGTCGCGCCGCCACGCGAGGTCTTTGCCGTTGGCGGCGACCCGGAGCGCCGCCACGTTGCTGACCTGGCCGACCGGGCGGTGCCGGCCGGGGATCCACTTCGGGTAGCGGAGGGTGAGCGGGCCGGGCGCGGCGGGGATCGTCTCGCGGACGTGGACCACCCGGCGGGCGACCTCCGACGCGTCCACGTCGAGGACGACCGGGGCGGCCGCGGCAGGGGCGGCGAGGATGAGGACGGCGGAGGCGGTGAGGCAGAAGCGCATGGGACGGCTCCGGGGCGGGAGCCGCAATGATACCCGCCCCGGGCCGCCGCGGCGAGGCGTCAGAGGCGCGGCGGGTTGGTGACCTTGGGCAAATCTTTCGCTTTCAGGTCGGGCGACTCGACCTCACCCTTCAGCACCGGGTAGTAGCGGTCCTTGCGGGTGAGGCCGTACACCCGGAGCGTCGTCTTGCCCACCCGCTCGGCCTTCAAACTGGCCTCGCGGAAGCGGTCGGCCAGCAGCCGGCAGAGCCCGCCGTCGCGGGCGTATTCGGGGGCGAACCCGAACTCCTCGCCGTACACCTCGTCCCTGCCCCCCATGTGGAGCTTGAGAGTCATGTTCCAGAGATCGCACTTCCCGCCCGGTGGCAGGGTCGAGAAGTCGAACTCCACGTAGGCCTGCTTCCCGAGGTCCGGCCCCGCGGGTGGCGCCTTGCGTGCCGGGTCGGGTTTCGCCTCCGGGTCGGCCTCCCGCGTCTCGACCTTCACCCCGCCGACCGCTTCCAGGCGCGGCAACTCGCCCTTGCCGTCCACGAGGCGGTTGGTCAACACCAGCGACTTGACCGGGTCGCCCTTCGACTCCTTCGTCCGCACGCCGTAGATGTGGAGGGTGTAAGAACTCCAGTCGCGGTCCGACATCCAGTTCGCCGTCACGGCCGCGACCTGGGTCCAGCCGCAGTAGACGTTGCCCTTGCTCCCGTCGAGGTTGACCGGCAGCTCGTAAGTCGCGCCACTCGCGGTCGTCATCTCCAGCGTCATCTCCCACGACTTCGGCCCCTTCCGGGGGTCGTCGGGGAACTTCAGCACCGCGTGCGGCGGGTCGTCCTTCTTCTCCGGCAGGTCGGCGGCGGGTGCGGGGGCGGCGAGCCAGCACATCAGCAGCAGCGCTCGCATCGGTCACCTCTCGGGGACGGCGCGGCCCGGGCTGCCCGGCCCCGGCCGCACCCGAGTATACTGGGTGCGGCCGCCCACCGGGAAGGGATCCCTCATGCTCCGCGAGGAACAGATCGACATCCGCCGCCAGCGGGCGAAGGCCGCCCGGTTCACGATCGAGAACCTGGGCAAGAACCGGGTGTTCTCCGACTACCGGGTCACCAACCCCGACTCCGGCGGGCAGTACACCGTCACCGTCCGCGGGTTCGACACCGGCGACAACGCCTGCACCTGCCCGGACTTCAAGGCCAACACCCTCGGCACCTGCAAGCACGTCGAGGCCGTCCTCGACAGCCTCAAGGACGACCTCCCCGCCCACCTCCAGAAGAAGAAGGCGGCCGTCGTCCGCCCGGAGATCGACCTCCATTACGGCGAGCAGCTCCGGCTCGCCGTCCACCTCCCGGCCCGCCACTCGGACAAGCTCGCCCGCCTCGCCCAGACGTACTTCGACGAGAAGGGGCTGTGGTCCGGCCGCGGCAAGTACCGCGACCTGATCCGCGATGTCGAAGCGGTCCCGGAGGAGGTCACCTTCCGGTCCGACGCCCTCGACTTCGCCGACCGGGAGATCGAGCGGGCGGACATGCTCGCCCGGGAGAAGGAGTGGCTCGCCGGGCTCGACGCCGGCACCCTCGACCTCAACCTCCTCACCGTCCCGCTGTACGACTACCAGGTCCGCGGGGCCCTGTTCCTGGCCTGCCGCGGCCGCAGCATCCTCGGCGACGACATGGGCCTCGGGAAGACCGTCCAGACGCTCGCCGCGGTCGAGCTGCTGGCCCGCGAGCGCGGGGTCGAGAGGGCCCTGGTTGTCGCCCCGGCGTCGGTCAAGTACCAGTGGGAGGACGAGGTCCGGAAGTTCACCGGCCGGCCGGTCCAGGTGATCGACGGCGGGCCGGACGCCCGCCGCGACCAGTACGTCGCCCCGACCTTCTACCGGCTGGTGAACTACGAGCAGGTGGTCCGCGACCGGGAGGCGATCAACGCCTGGCGGCCGGACGTGGTCGTCCTGGACGAGGCCCAGCGGATCAAGAACTGGGAGGCGAAGACGAGCAAGGAGGTGAAGAAGCTCCGGAGCCGGTACGCCATCGTCCTCACCGGCACCCCGCTCGAGAACAAGCTGGAGGAGCTGTACAGCATCGTCCAGTTCGTCGACGAACGGCGGTTCGGGCCGGCGTTCCAGTTCCTCCACGACCACCGGGTGCTGGACGAGGGCGGGAACCTGAAGGGGTACCGGAACCTCGACAAGATCCGCGAGAAGCTCGCCCCGATCTTCCTCCGCCGGACCCGGGCCGAGGTGCTCCCGCAGCTCCCCCCGCGGACCGACAACACCGTCTTCGTCGAACTCGCCCCGGAGCAGCGCGGGCCGTACGAGGAGCAGCGGGTCGCCCTGGCCCGGCTGCTCGGGAAGAACTACCTGACCGACCTGGACCGGAAGCGGATCCTGGCGTCGGTCGTCAACATGCGGACGATCTGCGACAGCCTGTTCCTGTTCGACAAGGAGACGCGGGTCTCCCCGAAGCTGGACGAGTTCGCCGAGCTGGTGCCGGAGCTGGTCGGTGGGCGAACCGCGACCGTCAGGGAGCGGGTGGGCGAGGCCGGCGCGGGGGGCGAGGCGGGGGAGGGGGGGCCGCACCCGCTCCCTGACGGTCGCGGTTCGCCGGACGCGCCCCACAAGCTCGTCGTCTTCTCGCAGTGGGAGACCATGATCTTCGAGGCGGCGAAGGTGCTGGACCGGCTCGGGGTCGGGTACGCGGTCCTGCACGGCGGGCTGTCCGGCCAGGCCCGCAAGGAGGCCCTGGAGAAGTTCAAGGCGGACCCGGCGTGCGTCGTCTTCCTGAGCACCGACGCCGGCGGGACCGGGCTGAACCTGCAGGTCGCCGACACGGTGGTGAACCTGGAGCTGCCGTGGAACCCGGCGGTGCTGGAGCAGCGGATCGCCCGCGTCCACCGGATGGGCCAGGCCCGGCCGGTGCGGGTGGTGAACTTCGTCACCCGGGCGACGGTCGAGGAGAAGGTGCTCCGCACCTTGGCGGCCAAGCAGGGGCTGTTCGACGGGGTGTTCGCCGGGGACGCGGACGAGGTCCCGTTCGAGGCGGTGAACCCCGGCCGGTTCCTCGACGCCATGCGGGAGCTGGTGGAGTCGGGGGTCGGGGGTCCGGAGCCGGGGGCCGGGGGTCGGGGGCCGGGGGTCCGGAGCCGGGAGCCGGGGGCCGGGAGTCAGGAGTCGGGTGCGCGGGAGTCTTCGTCTTCTCCGACCCCCGACCCCGGACCCCCGACTCCTTCCGTCTGGCTCGGGGTCGTACAATTGCTTGAGGCCGCGTGCGCGGCCCTGGCCCAGCCCGCCGGGCCGGACCAACTCCCGCCGGAGGTCCGCGACCGGATGCGGGCCGCCCTGCGGGGGGTCGCCGCTCGCCTCGGTCCCGACCCGGGGTGACGGCGCGGTTTCCGGACCGGTTGGTACAGGCCGTGCATCACCATCCCGTGCCCGACGTGCCCGCCCCGGATCGGCGGGAGTCGACGACACACCTGAGAGGACCCACGCGATGCCGACCAAGACCTTCGCCGCCGCGGCCGCCCTCGTGCTGACCGCCGGCACCGCCGACGGCCAGGTGATCTACGGCCCCGCCCCGGGCGTGTACGGGAGCGGGTACAGCGTCCCGGGCCGGGTCCCGACCGTCGGATACGGGGGCGGGTTCAACACCCCGGGCTACTACGGCGGCAACTTCGCCAACCGGGGCGTGATCTACGCCGGGTCGCCGGTCACCCCGCTGGTCAGCGCCGCCCCGAACTTCGTGACCTCGGCCGGCTACCTGCCGGGGGCCGCGGTGTACAACCCGTACCCGGTCGGGTCCGGGGTGTACAGCTCGTACACGTCCGGGTTCGGCCTCACGAACCGCGGGTTCGGTTATAACACCTACGCCCCGTCGTTCGCGTACAACAACTTCGGCACCGGCTATCCCGGCACCGGCTACTACCCGACGTACTCCGGGGTGTACAACTCCGGGCTGTACAGCCCCGGGTACGTCGGCGGGTTCAACGTCATCACCGTGCCCACCGTCCGCGGCGGGACGTACACCCGCGTGCGGTAGTACGGGTTGGTGTGAGGCGTTGTCCCCGCCCGGGACCATCACCGAGGTGCGTCATGTTGAAGTTCGTGGTGACGGCGGCGGTCGCGGCCGCCTGGCTCGGGTCGGCCGGGCGGGCGGGCGCCCAGGTGATCTACCCGCAGAGCGGGCTGGGCGCGCCGGGGTTCTATCCCACCGGCGGCGGCCGCGGGGTGGTCGTCGCCGGGTCGCCGGCGGCCCGGATGTACAACTTCTACAACATCGGCGTCCCGTCCCAGTACCTGGCATACCCGACCGCCGGGGTGTCGCCGTTCCGGACCCTCACGCCGGGCCCGTCCGGCCCGCGCTACCTGAACGTGGTGACCCCGGAGTACACCCGGGCCGGGCGGTTCGGGTTCCGGCGGCGGTGACGGGTGGGGGTGATGTAAGGCCGCGGCGCCCGGACGGTATCACTGTTCGACCGCCCCGGCGACGCCGCCGGGGCCAGAAGAGAGGTGCACCATGAGGAAGTTCGTCGTGGCGGCCGTCGCCGCCGTGGCCGTGGGGCTCGGGACCGCCGGGACGGCCGACGCCCAGCTCGTGTACGGGTACACCGGGCCGGCCGGGAACGGGTTCGTGAACAACCGGGCGCTCGTCACCCCGGGGACGTTCCAGACGTACAACAGCTTCGCCTCGCCGTTCTACGGCACGTTCCAGAAGCAGGCGACTTACTCCGACATCTTCGGCAACGCCGCCGGCCGGGCCTACGGGTTCAACCCGTACACCGGCCAGAGCTACAGCTACGGGTTCTACCGCCCGAACCCGTTCTTCAACCCGTACGGCGGGTACAACTACGGGTTCTACGGCCGCCGGTTCCCGTGGTAAGGCACCACGGTCAGGCGTGACAACGGAGCGGGCCGCGGGGTCAACCCCCACGGCCCGCTCGCGTTTCGTGTCGGCGTGGGCGGTCTACTACCCATCCTGGGGCGCGGACAGCTCGCGGCACCGCCGGCCATGTCCGCATCGCGATGGGCGCGGAACCACGACCAGCGGGGTTGCTCCCGACCGCGCCCATCGCGATGCGGACATGGCCGAAAGCGGTGCTGGAACAGCCGTCCCCGCGGCGCACGGCGAGGCATGCTCCCGGGTGACGCAACATCACCCCGTCGCAGAGCGACGAGCTAGACCCGCACGCGCCGACACGCGGGGTGGTGTATGCGGGCGGCCGCCGGAGGGCAACGGCCGGGTGCCGGGCGAACCGCGACCGTCAGGGAGCGGGTGTCGCGCACCCTGCCCGCCGACACCCGCTCCCTGACGGTCGCGGTTCGCCCGGCGTGGGTCACCCGTCGTCGCGCCGCACCAGCGTCACCCGCAGCACCTGCGGGTTGCACCCGAACCGGATCGGCTCCTTCCCGCTCAGCCCCCGACCGACGACCATCACCGTCCCGCCGCGCTGGAACACCCCCTGGTCGAACCGCCGGCCGTACTTGCTCGGGACGAAGATCGACCCGACCAGCGGGACGCGGATCGCCCCGCCGTGGACGTGCCCGCACAGCATCAGCCCGACCTGGTTCGCCACGCCCCAGTAGAAGTTGTCCGGGGTGTGACTCAGGCACAGCCGGTACCGGTCCGGCGGGGCGGCCGACAGGTCCGGCGCGGGGCGGAACCACGGCCCCTCGTGCCCGACCGCCACCACCGCCTCGCCGCGCACCGTCAGCTCGCGCCACCCGTTCCCGAGCACGACGTAACCCGCCGCCTCCAACTCCGCCCGCACCGAGTCCGGGTCGTGCCGCTGGTCGTGGTTGCCGAGGATCGCCAGCTTCGCCCCGGTCGCCGTCAGCCGGCCGAGCAGCGGCCGGATCCACTCGCGGTGGGTGTCGGTGTCGACGTAGTCGCCGACGAGGCAGACGAGGTCGGGGGCGGGGAGGCCGGCGAGTTCGTCGACGACGCGGTCGAAGAACGGGCGGGCCGGCGACCCGTGGAAGTGGAGGTCGCTGACGACCAGCATGGTCAGCCCGTCCCACCCCGCCGGCAGCCCAGGCGGGGCGAGCACCAGGTCGGTGAAGTCGACCCGGAACGCCCCGTTCCCCGGCAGCCGGCCGGCGGCCGCGTAGTGCCCGTCGCCGATCAGCTTCCGCCCGAGCTCGCGCCACAGGTCGAGGGTGCGGGTCGACTCGGACACGACGACCGCCGGCGTCGCCCGGAACAGCCGGACGAGGGTGACGAGGGGGAGGACGACGCCCCCGACCGCCGCGCACGGCCAGAGGTAGGGGCGGGCCAGGTCGTCCGGGGCGAGGAGCAGGAGCGGGAAGGCGAGGATGACGAGGCCGGTGAACGCACGCCACCGGGTGAGGAACCGCTTCGGCAGCGGCCGGCCGTACAGGTTGCTGAGGACGCTGACCCACACGCAGGCGTGCCCGACCCAGGCGACGAGAAACAGGCCGGCGGTCAGCAGGTCACCCATGCTGGGTATGCTACGGTGGCCGCCACGGCCCGGCCGCCAGACCGCCGGCGTGAAGGGCGGATGAGAGTTGGACGGAGGAGTCACCGCCGCCGCGGCCGTGTCCGGTAGGCTAGAGGGGTAGGACGTGGTCCGCGTGCGGAGGGGTGCCGATGCGTCTGCTCGCCGTGGTGCTGTTCGCCGCCGGGGTGGCGGCGGTGTCCCCGTTCACCGCCGCCCAGCCGCCGGGCGGGTCCGGCCCGCCGCGGCCCGGCGAGGTGCTGCCGCCCCCCGTCCGCGACGCGCTCAAGCTGACCGACGCCCAGAAGAAGCAACTCGACGCCCTCCAGAAGGACGTGGACGCGAGGCTCGGCAAGCTCCTGACCGCCGACCAGCGGAAGCAGCTCGACGGATTCCGCGACGGCGGCGCCGGCGTACTCCCGGGCTTCCCCGGCGGGTTCGGCCCGCCGGGCGGCTTCCCCGGCTTCGCTCCGGCGCCGGCGGCCCGGTCGGCCGACGACATCCCGCCGCCGCGGGTCAAGCTGCGGGACGTGCCGGACTCGGCGGAGAACGTCCGGAAGGCGGTGACCCGGAGCCTGCCGGTGCTGTGGGCCGGGGTGGACGGCCACACCGCCAGCCGGGGCTGCTCGACCTGCCACAACCACGCCGTCCCGGCGGTCGCGTTCGCTACCGCCCGCGGCCGCGGGTTCGACGTGCCGGAGAAGGACTTCGACGACCTGGTCGCGTTCATCGCCGGCGACCTGGAGGGCCACCGGGAGCGGTTCCTCCGCGGCCAGGGGCCGGGGCCGTTCCCGAAGGCCGGCGGCGAGACGGACAACACCGGCTACGCCCTGTTCGCCCTCGACGTGGCCGGGTACAAGCCGGACAAGACGACCGCGGCGACGGTCCAGTACACGCTCGGCCGGGACAAGGCCCGCGGGTTCTGGGCCACCCTGGCCGGGCGGGCGCCGTCGGAGGCGAGCAGCTTCACCACCACCGCCCTGTGCGTCGGCGGGGTGAAGCGGTTCGGGCAGGACGAGCACAAGGAGGCGGTGGCGGCGCGGACCGAGTCGGCCCGCGAGTGGCTGCTAAAGACGCGGCCGGGGGACACCGAGGACCGCGTCTTCCGGCTGATCGGGCTGAAGGCCGCCGGGGCGGAGGCGAAGGACGTGGCGGCGGCCGCGAAGGACCTGGCCGACACCCAGCGCGGAGACGGCGGGTGGGCCCAGCTCGACGCCCTGCCGAGCGACGCCTACGCCACCGGGTCGGCGCTGTACGCCCTGCACACCGCCGGCGGGGTGCCGGCCGACGACCCGGCGTACCGCCGCGGGCTGGTGTTCCTGCTCGGCACCCAGGCGGACGACGGGTCGTGGCACGTGAAGACCCGGAGCCGGCCGTTCCAGACGTACTTCGAGAGCGGGTTCCCGTACGGCCGGGACCAGTTCATCTCGTGCGCCGCGACCGGGTGGGCGACCGCCGCCCTGGCCCTGGCGTGCCCGCCGAAGAAGTGACGGGTGAGTTCCGTTCCCCTGTTGGAGTGCCGACCATGCGCGTGACCGCCGTCGTGCTGTTCCTGGCCGGGATGCTGGCCGTGTCCTCGTTCTCGGACGCCCAGCCGCCGCCGGGCGGGAAGGGCGGGGCCGGCGGGAAGGGCGGGTTCGGCCGGCCGCAGCCGGGCCAGGTCCTGCCGGCCTTCCTCCAGGACGCGCTGAAGCTGACCGACGCCCAGAAGAAGGACCTGGAGGCGCTGCAGAAGGACGTGGACGAGAAGATCGCGAAGATCCTGACCGACGACCAGAAGAAGCAGCTGAAGGAGCTGCGGGAGCGCGGGCCGGGCGGCTTCGGCGGCGCGGGCGGCGGGTTCCCGGGGTTCCCCGGCGGGAAGGGAGGCTTCCCGGGCGGCCCCGGGGGCAAGGGTGGGTTCCCGGGTAAGGGCGAGAAGAAGGACGACAAGAAGGAGTGAGCGCGACCGGGGTACTCCGCAGGTGGCGCCCCTCACCCGCCGGCGAAGCGCCGGCGACCTCTCCCCAGCGGGGAGAGGTGGAGGCACTGCGGCCCCTCGGCAGCGACACGACCCGAGAAGCTGCCGAGGGCGGCCGGTGTCCTTACCTCTCCCCGCTGGGGAGAGGTCGGCCCCGCGCTTCGCGGGGCCGGGTGAGGGGCGCCACCGACCGAGACTCACCGCCACCTCGGCCGCACCGATCCGAGTGCGGGTCACCCCGGCCGCGGCGGGTCCTGGGCGTCGAGCACCGCCCGCACCACCTGGTCCTGGCGGAACGGCTTGAACAGGACGTGCCGCATCCCCTCCGCCCGGGCCTTCACGATCGAGTGGGCCACGTCGTACCCGTACCCGGTGGTCAGCGCCACCACCGCCCGCGGCCGGGCCGCCCGCAGTTGCCGGTAGCAGTCGTACCCGCCCAGGTCCGCCGGCTTCACCTCCTGGAAGATCGCGTCGTACTCGGCGTCGGCCGCCATCGCCACCCCGTCCGCCCCGGTCGCCGCCGTCTCGGCCGTCGCCCCCAGCCGGGTCAGCAGTTGGTGCGCCGACCGCCGCAGCCGCTCGTCCGCCTCGACCACCAAGACCCGCCTCCCCCGCAGCGGCCGCTCGGTCGCGGCCAGCACGTCGGCGGCCGCCAGCTCCCGCCCGACCCGGGCCACGCTCTCCTTCACCCGCCGGGCCGCGTCCAGCACCCGCCGGAGCCGGGCGGCGGCGTCCGGGTCGGCCCGCCCGAGCTTCCCGACCAGGACGCTCGCCCCGGCCAGCACCTCGTCCAGCGGCAGGGCGATCTCCCGGTTCACCGCCTCGATCGACTGGGACGCGGTGCACACCTGCTGGGCGCTGAGCAGGTCCAGGGTGTGGAGGGCGGCCGCCACCTCCTTGCTGAACAGCTCGGTGAACTGCAGGTCGTCCGGGCCGAACCCGTTGACCCGCGGGCTCTCCACGTTCAGCGTCCCGATCACCTCGTCGTGGAACACCAGCGGGACGGTCATCGAGCTGCGGGCCCCGGCCGCCCCGGCCAGGTAGTGCGGGTCGGCCTGGGTGTCCGGGCACAGGTAGCTGCGGGCGGTGAACGCCACGTACCCGGTCACCCCGTTCCCGACCGGGCGGGCGTACAGCACCCGGCTGGCCGCCTCCGGCAGCATCCCGTCCTCCAGGAGCGGCCGCAGCTCCCCGGTCTTCCGGTCGAGCAGCCGGACCTCGATCGTGTCGTACCGGAGGAGGTCGTGGATGTACCGGCGGAGGTTCAGCTTGAGCAGCTCGACCCGGGACGGCAGGTTCATCTCGGCGAGCTGTTCCGGGTCGAGCCCGGCCAGCTCCCGCCCGGCCTGGTGGAGGGCGTCCAGCTTCTGCTGCTGGACCACCTCCGGGCTGACGTTCCGGGTCAGGGCGACGAGCCGGGACACCGCCCCGCCCGGGCCGCGGACCGGGCGGATGTCGGCCTCCAGGAACGGGTGCTGCGGCCGGCCGGGGACCCGGAGGCGGACCAGGACCGGGTTCCCGGCCCGGGCCGGGGCGAGCGGGTCGGCGCCCTCGGCCGCCACCACCCCGCCGAGGGCCTCGAGGAACGGCCGGCCGACCGGGTCGCCGTCGGACGACCGGCGGAACTCGGGGTTGGCCCAGGTCACCACCCCGTTCGGGTCGAGGGCGGCCAGCCCGGTGTCGACGTTCTGCAGAATCACCTCGTCGATGTCGAACCGGTCGAGGAGCCCGGCCACCACCTCGGGGGTGGCGACGACGGCGTCGAGCCCGCCGGCGTGCAGCCGGCGGGCGATCGAGGCCGGGTCCGCCGGGACCGGCTCGACATCGGCCGCGGCCAGCGCGCCGTTCAGCGGCCCGGGTTGCGGGCCGACCAGGAGCAGCCGGGGGCGGTCGGGCACGGCACCTCCACAGGTGGGATGGAGGAATTATAGTCGCCGCACGCGGCGTGCCACAAGCGCACCCGGGGTTCGGGGGCGGAGGGGAGTGCGGGTGAGGGCGGTCGCGTGTCGTGCGGTCGGTCGGCCCGGCCATCCGGCGGTCGGCGATCCCGAACCGGTGTCGGAGGTCCGGGGTGATCCGGTTTTCTCGCCGGGGGCGACTTTTCCCCGCCGGCCGGGGCCGGGTGGCGGCCGGCGGTCCTGTCCCGCCTGAGGGTTCAGTCGTGCCGCGAGCCGCGCGGCGGGCATTTTTCCCGCCCGAGGTTCGTTCCCGTGCCATCCTTTCCGGACGGGTCCGGCCGCCGCACCCGTCGGGAGCCGCCCCGATGACCGTCGCCGCCCACCCCAGCCTGGACACCCTGACCGCGTACGCCCGCGGCGAGTTGCCGGCCCCGGAACTGGCCGGGGTGGCCGAGCACATCGGCGGGTGCGCGGGGTGCTGCGCCGCCCTCGGCCGGCTCCTCCACGGGTCGCCCGCCGGGTCGGCCCCGACCGGCCCGCTCGTCCCGGACGACCAGGTCCAGACCCCGGTCGGGCCGCCGGCGGCCGCCCCGGTCCCGCCGGACTTGGCCGACCACCCCCGGTACAAGGTGCTGAGCGAGCTCGGGGCCGGCGGGATGGGGGTGGTGTACAAGGCCGAGCACCGGATCATGGGGCGGGTGGTCGCCCTGAAGGTGATGGCCCCGCACCTGACGGCCAAGGCCGGGTCGGCCGACCGGTTCCGCAAGGAAGTCCGGGCGGCCGCCCGGCTCGGCCACCCGAACATCGTCACCGCCCACGACGCGGACGAGGCCGGGGGGCTGCACTTCCTGGTGATGGAGTACGTCGACGGGGTGAGCCTGGAGCGGCTGGTGGCCAAGCGGGGGCCGCTCCCGGTGACGGCCGCCTGCGCCCTGGCCCGGCAGGCGGCCCTGGGGCTGGGGCACGCCCACGCCCGGGGGATGGTCCACCGGGACATCAAGCCGCAGAACCTGATGGTCACCCGCCGGGGCCACCTGAAGGTGATGGACTTCGGGCTGGCCCGGTTCGTCCGGGACGGGGTCGAGGCGGAGGCCGGGCCGCCCGGGCGGCTCCCGTTCGGGGCCGGCAAGCCGGTCGCCGACCCGCTCACCAACCCGAACCTGCTGATGGGCACCCCGGACTACCTGTCCCCCGAGCAGGCCCGGAACTCGGCCGCGGTGGACGCCCGGAGCGACCTGTACAGCCTCGGCTGCACCCTCTACTTCCTGCTCACCGGGGCGGCCCCGTTCGCCCGCGCCTCGTCCCTGATCGACAAGCTCCTGGCCCACACCGAGGAGCCGCCGCCGCCGGTCCGGGAGGTCCGCCCGGACGTGCCGGAGGGCCTGGCCGCGCTCCTGTGGAGGCTGCTCGCCAAGAACCCGGACGACCGCCCGGCCGGTGCCGCCGAGGTGGCCGCCGCCCTGGCCCCGTACCTCCGCGCCGAGGGCCCCGAGGGCGACCGGGGGGAGGTCGAGCTGGTGGCCGAGGCGGCCCCGGCCCCGAAGACCGGCCGCATCCCCGCCCCCGCCACCGACGTGGTCGACCGCGGGACGGTCCCGACCGGGCCGACCCTGGCTGAGACCCCGAAGCCGCGGCCGCGGAAGAAGAAGGCCGCCCGGCGGCGGCGCCGCGGCGGGTGGTGGGCGTGGGCGGCGGCCGCCGCGGCGGTCGCGGTCGCGGCCGCCGCGGTCGTCGCCGGCGGGTGGAGGAAGGCGGCCGACCCGGCCGCCGCCGACCCGCCCCGGGCGGCCGCCCCGGCCCCGCCCCCGAGGCCGGACACGGCCCCCCCGAAGAAGGCCGGGCCGGACCCGGCGGCGCGGGCCCGGGACCTCCTCCCGGTGCTGTTCGTCGTCCCGAGCGACGGGCTGAACGGGCCGGACTACTTCCCGGTCCGGGACCGGGTGGCGAAGGCCGGGGTGCGGGTGGCGACGGCGTCCGGGGCGGGCGGGTCGGCCGGCCTGGCGGCCCCGCACGACGATGGGGCGAAGTCGGTCCGGGTCGACCTGCGGCTGGCCGACGCGGACGCCGGGCGGTACTCGGCGGTGGTCTTCTGCGGGCACCGGACGGACGAGTACGTGGTCCCGGGGCTGAAGGGGTACGGCCCGCCGACCCGGCAGCTGCTGGCCGACCTGCGGGCGACCGGCAAGCCGGTCGCCGCGATCGGCGGCGGGCAGCGGGTGCTGGCCACCCACGGGGCCCTGAAGGGCCGGTCGGCGGCGCGGTGCGAGCCGCTGCTGAGCAACTACCCGGGGCTCGCGTTCGCCGGGGTGACGTGGGTGGATAAGCCGGTGGTCGTCGACGGGCGGGTGGTGACCGCCGCCGGGGCGGCCCACGCCGACGCGTTCGCCGACGCCCTGGTCAAGCTCCTGACGGCTGAGTGACGCTCCCGGCTCGGACGCCGCGACCAGCAACTCCGCCGCCCGGTCCACCTCGTCGGCCGACGTGAACCGCCCGACGGACAGCCGCACCGCCCCGCGGCCGACCTCCGGCGGGACGCCCATCGCCCGCAGCACCGGCGACCCGGTCACCTGGCCCTCGTGGCACGCCGACCCGGTCGACGCCGCCACCCCCGGCACCTTCGCCAGCAGCTCCGCCCCGACGTGCCCGAGGAAGCTGACGTTCAGCGTGTTCGGCAGCCGGTGCTCCGGGTGGCCGTTCAGGACGAGCCGGTCGCCGAGGCCGGCGCGCAGCGCGTCGTGAAGTCGGTCGCGGAGTGTTCGCAACCGCTCCGTCTCACCCGGGAGCGACCGGCGGGCGATCTCGGCCGCCACCCCCAGCCCGACCAGGTACGGGACGTTCTCGGTCCCGGCCCGCCGCCCGGCCTCGTGCCCGGCCCCGTGGATGAGCGGCTCCAGGTTCACCCCGCGGCGGACGAACAGCGCCCCGACGCCCTTCGGGGCGTACAGCTTGTGCCCGGCGACGGTCAGCAGGTCGACCCCGAGTTCGGTCACGTCCACCGGCACCTTGCCGAGCGACTGGGCGCAGTCGGTGTGGACCAGCACGCCGCGCTCGCGGCAGACCGCGGCGATCTCCCGGACCGGCATCAGCGTGCCGACCTCGTTGTTCGAGTGCATGACGGTGACGAGCCGGGTCCGCGCGGTGATCGCCCGCCGCACGTCGTCCGGGTCGACCCGGCCGAACCGGTCGACGCCGAGGATTGTGACTTCGGTTCCGAGCCGGCGGAGGAACTCGACCGGCCCGAGCGTCGCCGGGTGCTCGACCGCGGTGGTGACGACGTGGGCCTGACTTGGGTCGGTGAGGCACAGCCCCTTGATGACGTGGTTGCTCGCCTCCGACCCGCCGCCGGTGAACACGACCTCGTCCGGGTGCGCCCCGAGCAGGGCCGCGACCTGGCCCCGGGCCGCCTCGACCGCGGCCCGGGCGGTGGCCCCGTGGGCGTGGGCGCTGGACGGGTTCCCCCACAGGTCGCGGACGGCGGCCGCCACGGCGTCCGCGACCGCCGGATCGACCGGGGTGGTGGCGTTCGAGTCGAGGTAGATCGGTCTCATCGGGTCGGTATACAATCCGGTGCCTCGTGGGAGCCGGCGGATGCTCGAAGTCGCGGACGCCCTCGCCGAAGTCCTCTCCCGCACCCGGCCGTCGGCGCCGGTCGAGGTGGCGCTGTCGAACCGGGTGGTGGGCAGCGTCCTGGCCGAGGGTGTCCGGGCCGAGGCCGACTCCCCGCCGTTCCCGAAGTCGCTCCGTGACGGGTACGCCGTCCGGGCGGCCGACTGTGCCGCACCGAACACCGAGCTGCGGGTCGTCGCCGAGGTCGCGGCCGGGGCTGTCCCGTCGCGGCCGGTCGGGCCCGGCGAGGCCGTCCGCATCTTCACCGGCGGCCCGATCCCGGACGGGGCCGACGCGGTCGTGATGCAGGAGGACGCGGAACCGCTCGACGGGGACCGCGTCCGGATCACCGACCCGCGGGTGAAGCCGGGGCAGTGGGTGTTCGCCCGCGGGACCGAGATGCGGGCGGGCGACGTGGTGTTGCCGGCGGGGACGGTCATCAACCCCGCGGCCGTCGGGGTGCTGGCGAGCGTCGGGCGGACGGACGCGGTGGTGTGCCCCGCCCCGTGGGTGTTCGTCCTCCCGACCGGGAACGAACTCGTCGAGCCGGGCAACCCGCGGGGCGCCGGCCAGATCTTCAACTCGAACGGCCCGATGCTGGCCGCCCAGGTCGCGCGGGCCGGGGGCTACTGCGGCGAGGGTGGCATCGGCCCTGACGCCGCCGCCGACCTCCGGGACTTGCTCCGCAAGGAGATCGACCGCTCCGACGTGCTGCTGGTCGCCGGCGGGGTGTCGGTCGGGAAGTTCGACCTCGTGCCGGCGGTGCTCGACGAACTCGGCGTCGCGGTCCACTTCCGCCAGGTGCGGATGAAGCCGGGCAAGCCGCTGCTGTTCGGCACCCGCGGCGACGCGCTCGTGTTCGGACTGCCCGGCAACCCGGTGAGCGCGTTCGTCTGCTTCGAGCTGTTCGTGCGGCCGGCGCTGCGGAAGATGCTGGGCCACGCCGACCCCGGGCCGGTCACCGTGTCGGTGCCGCTGGCCGAGGGCGTCGCGGAGGTGAACGACCGGCCGACGTACCGGCCCGCGAAGCTGGAACCGGCGGAGGTCGGGTGGGCGGTGCGGCCGCTCCCGTGGCTCGGCGCCCCGGACCTCCGCGGGCTGCAGCCGGCCGACGCCCTGATCGTGCTCCCGCCGGGGGAAGCCCGCCTGGACCGCGGCACCCCCGTCCCCGTGATCCCGTTACTCGCGTAGCCGCAAGGACTGCCGATGCCCCGCGTGTTCGTACCGGCCGTGCTGTCCGCGGTCCTCCTGTGGGCGGCGTTCTTCCCCCTCGACCTCGGGTTCCTCGGGTTCGTCGCCCTCGTCCCGTGGCTGTCGCTGGTACGGGCGCCGGTATCGCGCCGGCGGCGGTACCTGGCCGCGTACCTCGGCGGGGCGGCCTTCTTCGGCCTGGCGACGAACTGGGTCCGGGTCGCCCACCCGATGATGTACCTGTCGTGGCTCGGGCTGACCGTCGTCATGCCGGTGACGTGGGTCATCGCCCTCGACCTCGTCCGCCGGCTCGACCGCCTCGGGCTGCCGCTCGCCGTGTCGGTGCCGGCCGCGTGGGTCGCGCTCGAGTACGCCCGGATGCACTTCCCGACCGGGTTCCCGCCCCTCCGCGCCCTCGACCTGCAGCACATGATCGGGTTCGGGTGGTACTTCCTCGGGTACACCCAGCACGCGTACCTGCCGCTGATCCAGGTCGCCGACCTCGGCGGGGTGTACGCCGTGTCGTTCCTGGTCGCGGCGGTGAACGGCGTGGTCGCGGACTGGGCGTACCGGGCCCCGGCGGTCCGGGGGTGGCTGCGGTGGGAGGAGGCCGCACCGCCGACGCCCCGGGTCCGGCCGGTGGTCGCCGCCACCGCCGGGGTCGCGGTGCTGGTCGCCGGGTCCGCGGGGTACGGGTTCGCGCAGTTGGCCCGGGCCAACTTCGCCCCGGGGCCGCGGGTGGCGGCGATCCAGGGGAGCACCCCGCAGGGCGAGAAGATGGCCAAGGCGGACAGCCTGGTCGAGGCCTACGCCGCCCTCCACCTCGCCGCGGCGACCGCCGACCCGCCCCCCGACCTCGTCGTCTGGCCGGAGACGTGCTTCCCCGAGGACTGGTTCGAGGTCGCGCCCGGGCAGGCCCCGTCGGGGGCGTTCGCCCGGCAGGTCGACGCCGGGGAGCGGTACTTCCGCCGGTTCTGGTTCCGCGCCCCGACCCTGCTCGGGCTGAATGCGGTCGAGTGGGACGGGGACCGGGCGTGGAAGTACAACTCGGCCCTGCTGGTCACCCCGAAGGCGGAGCGGGTCGCCCGGTACGACAAGATGCACCTCGTCCCGTTCGGGGAGTACGTCCCGCTCGGGAACGTGTTCCCGTTCATGTCGACCTTCACCCCGTACAAGCACGACTACGCGTGCCGCCCGGGCCGCAGCTGGACGCGGTTCCCGGTCGCCGGGAACGGCCGGACGTTCACGTTCGGGTGCCTGATCTGCTACGAGGACTCGGACCCGTCGCTGGCCCGGGAGTACGTCCGCACCGACCCGGTCGACTTCCTGGTGAACATCTCGAACGACGGGTGGTTCGACGGGACGGAGGAGCACGAGCAGCACCTGGCGATCTGCCGGTTCCGGGCGGTCGAGGCGCGGCGGAGCGTGGTCCGGGCGGTGAACATGGGGATCTCCGGGGTCGTCGACCCGAACGGGGCGGTGGTCGTCCTGCCGGGGCCGACGTGGGCCGGGTCGAAGAAGATGACCGGGGTGGTGTCGGCGGTCGTGCCGGTCGACTCGCGGCCGTCGTGGTACGCGGCGGTCGGCGACTGGGTGCCGGGGGCGTGCTGGGCCGTCGTGCTGGTGGGGCTTGTCGCGGGGCGGTTCCGCGGTTGACCTTCCCCCGACTTGCCATCCTGGGTATCCCGCGCCGGTCCCCGGACCCGCGGAGGCCCGTCATGCTCCGGCCCGCCCTCCTCGCCGCAGCCCTCGTTCCGGCCGCCGCGACCGCCGCCGACCCGCCCCGCTTCAAATGGAAGGCCGACGACACCCTGACCTACAAGGTGGTGCAGAACACCGCCGTCCGCGAGACGCTGCCGGACGCGAAGACCGGCAAGCCGGTCACGACCGAGGCCCGCACCACCCTCACCCTGACGAAGAAGTGGGCGGTCAAGGCGGTCGACGCGGCCGGCGTCGGCACCCTGGAGATGACCATCACCGCGATGCGGAACGAGTTCCGCAAGCCGGACGGCTCCTCGGTCGTCCGCGACTCGGCCGACCCGGCGGACGCGAAGGAGATGGCCGGGTTCCTGAACGTCCCGGTGGTGACGGTGCGGGTCGACCCGCAGGGCCGGCTGGTCGAGGTGAAGGAGGCGAAGACCGGGGCGGCCCGGCTGCAGGCGGAGCTGCCGTTCCGGGTGACCCTCCCGGACGCCTCCCCGACCGCCACCCCGCTGAAGGCGTGGGACCGGACGTTCGCGTTCAAGCTCGACCCGCCGCTCGGGACCGGCGAGAGCTACGAGTTCCGCCAGGCGTTCGCCGCCACCGGGGTGAAGGACGGGCTGCTCGCCGCGACGGTCGAGACGACCCTGAAGGACCCGCCGAAGGCGCTCGCCGAGCGGGTGCCGCTCGTGCCGATGCTCTGGACCGGCGAGGTGTTCTTCGACCCCGCCGCCGGCCGGTACCACGCCGCCCGGCTGCGGGTGAAGGCCGACCTCCCGAACCACCAGGGCGAGGGGACGCGGTTCGAGTACGAGAGCACCTACGCCGAAGACCTGGCGAAGTAGCATTTCAGACTGCAGATTTGTGATTGACGATTGAAAGACACCGGATGGCCCGTCTTTCCAATCGTCAATCACAAATCTGCAGTCGGAAATCCCTCACTCCGCCACGCACGGGTTCCGCAGCACCCCGATCTTCTCGATCTCCACCTCGGCCACGTCCCCGGGCTTGAGCAGCACCGGCGGCTTCCGCGCGATCCCCACCCCCGGCGGGGTGCCGGTGAAGATCAGGTCGCCCGGCTCCAGCGTGACGCACTGCGACACGTACCACAGCACGTGCGGGACGCCGAAGATGAACTCCTTCGTGTTCGAGTTCTGGAGGGTGGTGCCGTTGAGCCGCAGTTGCACCTGCAGCGCGTGCGGGTCCGGGATCTCGTCCGCGGTCACCACCACCGGGCCGGTCGGGGCGAACGTGTCGAACGTCTTCCCGATCATCCACTGCTTCTCCTCGCCCCGGAACTGCCAGTCCCGGGCGCTCACGTCGTGCCCGCAGGTGTACCCGCCGACGTGCTCGAACGCCGACTTGTCGTTCGGGATGTGCCGGCCGCGCTTGCCGACGACGATGACGAGTTCGGCCTCGTAGTCGACCTTCTCCGACACCTTCGGGAGGCGGATCGGGTCGCCGTGGGCGATCAGGGCGTTCGCGAACTTGCCGAACAGCACCGGTTCGGCCGGGATCGCCTTCCCCCCCTCGAGCGCGTGGTCGCGATAGTTCAGGCCGATGCACAGGATCTTCCCGGGGTCCGGCACCGGCGGCAGCAGCTTGACCTGGTCGGCGGCGTACCGCACCGCCCCCTTCGACGCGGCGGCGTCGGCCGCGGCCTTCCGGACGGCCGGGCTCGCGGCGAGCAGGTGCTTCACCGCGGCCGGCAGGCCGGGGTCGGTGGCGTGCAGGTCGACGTACCCGTCGGCGGTCGCGACGGCCGCCCGCGGGCCGTGCGGGGTCAGGACGGTGGCGAGGCGCATGCGGCGAACTCCGTGGGATGAGTGCGGGGTATTGAACGGACCGGCCGATGAACGGGAAGGGCGAGCGACTCGGGGGCAGTTGACGGGAAGAGTTGGATTCGGTAGGTTACTAACCCGATGAACATTATGCGGTAATAACGGATCGGGTCGTGACATGTGGGGTCGTGTGCTACTCCGGTTCGCCGCGGTGTACGTGGCGGCCGCCGCCGTGTGGGTGGCGTTCGCCGGGTTCGCGCGGAACGAGCAACTCCTGAACGTCGCCTGCGACCCGACCCGCGAGCTGTGGCGGGATGTCAACGCCGCGTTCGCCGACTACTACGAACGGCAGCACGGGGTGCGGCCGTTCGTCCGCCAGTCGCACGGCGGGTCCGGCAGTCAGGCCCGCTCCGTCATCGACGGCCTGCCCGCGGACGTGATCTCCCTCGCCCTGTGGACCGACACCGACGCCGTCCGCAAGTCCGGGCTGCTCGACGCCGGTTGGGAGACCCGCTACCCGAACCGGTCGCTGCCGTACACCTCGACCATCGTGTTCGTCGTCCGGAAGGGGAACCCGAAGGGCGTCCGCGACTGGGCCGACCTGGCCCGGCCGGACGTGGAGGTCATCACCCCCAGCCCGAAGACGTCCGGGAACGGGAAGTGGAGCTTCCTGGCGATGTGGGGGTCGGTGGTGTGGCGCGGCGGGACCGACGCGGAGGCCCGTGCGTTCGTCACGGCGGCGTACCGGCGGGTGCCGGTCCTCGACGCCGCCGCCCGCGGGGCGACGATGACGTTCGCCCAGAAGAACATCGGGGACGTCCACCTGACGTGGGAGAACGAGGCGCACCTGGAGGTGAAGGAGTCCGGCGGGGCGCTGGAGATCGTCTACCCGCCGGTCAGCGTGCTGGCCGAGCCGCACGTCGCGGTGGTCGACGCGAACGTCCGGCGCAAGAACACCGCCGCGGTCGCCGACGCCTACGTCGAGTTCTTGTACACCAAGGAGGCGCAGGAACTGATCGCCAGGCACTACCACCGGCCGACGGACCCGGCGGTGTTCGCCCGGCACCGGGGGTTGTTCCCGGAGTTGCGGCTGGAGCGGGCGACCACCCTGGTGCGGTCGGGGACGTGGGACGACGTGCAGAAGACGTTCTTCGCCGAGGGGGCGATCTTCGACCAGATCCAGGCGGCGGGGCGGTGACGGGGTCTGTCCTGGACCGCGGCCGTCCCGGCCGCTCCTTCGCGTGCCGGAGGGGTATCTCCACTCCCGCCCGGCGACGCGCCTGCGCTCCGGAGCGGGAGCGGCCGGGACGGCCGCGGTCCAGGGAGGTGGCATGAGCGGCGGGGTGAGCCGGCGGGCGCTGCCGGGGTTCGGGCTCGGCCTCGGGTACGCGGTGGCGTACCTCGGGCTGCTCGTCCTGATCCCGCTGGCCGCGTGCCTGGTGAAGGCGGCGTCGCTCGGGCCGTCCGAGTTCCTGGCCGCCGCCTGGACCCCGCGCGCCCGCGCCGCCTACGCCCTCACCTTCGGCGCCTCCCTGATCGCGGCCGCGGTGAACGTCGTCCTCGGCACCGTCGTCGCCTGGACGCTCGTCCGGTACGAGTTCCCCGGGAAGCGGCTGGTCGACGCGCTGGTGGACGTGCCGCTCGCCCTCCCGACCGCCGTCGCCGGGCTGGTGTACGCCGCCCTGTACGTGAAGACCGGGTGGCTCGGCCAGTTCCTCGACCCGCTCGGCATCCAGGCCGCGTACTCCCGGCTCGGGATCGTGCTCGTCCTCGTGTTCACCGGGTTCCCGTTCGTCGTCCGGACCGTCCAGCCGGTCCTCGCCGACCTGGACGCGGAGGCGGAGGAGGCGGCGGCGGTGCTGGGGGCGTCGCGGTGGCAGAGCTTCCGACGGGTGATCCTGCCGACCCTGATCCCGCCGGCCCTGACCGGGTTCGCCCTGGCGTTCGCCCGCGGCCTCGGCGAGTACGGGTCGGTGGTGTTCATCTCGTCGAACAAGATCTTCGAGACGGAGGTGGCCCCGATGCTCGTGCTCGCCAGGTTGGAAGAATACTCCTACGCCGAGGCGGCGGCGATCGCGACGGTGCTCCTCGGGTTCTCGTTCGTGATGCTGGCGGCGGTCAACTCCCTCGAGCGGCGGAGCCGGCGGCATGGCGGCTGAACCCGAGACCACGCCGCTGAACCGACGCCGCGGGGCCGACCCGTGGTACGTCCGCTACCTCCTCGTCGGGCTGACGCTCGGGATCGTCGGGCTGCTGGTCCTCGTCCCGCTCGTCAACGTCTTTTCCCAGGCCCTGGCGAACGGCGTCGGGGCCTACGTCCGCAACCTGTTCGCCGACCCGGACACCCGGCACGCGGTCTTCCTGACGCTGATGGTGGCCCCGGTGGCGGTCGCCCTGAACGTGGTGTTCGGGGTGGCGGCGGCGTGGGCGATCGCCCGGTTCCGGTTCCCCGGCCGGGCGGTGCTCGTCACCCTCATCGACCTGCCGTTCTCGGTCTCGCCGGTCGTCGCCGGGCTGCTGTTCGTGCTGCTGTTCGGCGGGCAGACGGCGGTCGGGGCGTGGCTGCGGGACCACGGGTACCAGGTGATCTTCGCCCCGCCGGCGCTGGTGCTGGCGACCGCGTTCGTGACGTTCCCGTTCGTGGCGCGGGAGCTGATCCCGGTGCTGGAGGCGGTCGGTCCGGAGGAGGAGCTGGCGGCCCGCAGCCTGGGGGCGAGCGGGTGGCAACTGTTCTGGAAGATCACGGTGCCGAACATCAAGTGGGGGCTGCTGTACGGGGTGATCCTGTGCAACGCCCGGGCGATGGGCGAATTCGGGGCGGTGTACGTAGTGTCGGGACGGATCGAGGGGCAGACGGACACGATGCCGCTGCGGGTGCAGAAGCTGTGGGAGGGGTCGGACAACCCGGCGGCGTTCGCCCTGGCGTCGGTGCTGACGCTGCTGGCGCTGGTGACGCTGGTGCTGAAGGTGCTGATCGAGCCGAAGGTGCGGGCGGACAAGGAGCCGGCGGCGAAGGCGGGGTGACGGCGGGGAGGGCTACTTCGGCCCGGGGATGTCGATCTCGAGCTTCTGGTGCCCGGGCCGCACCTCGAACGGCGGGGCCGGGGTGTGGGCCGGGTTGCCGTACTCCGCCGGGACGAACCGCTCCGCCCGCTTCCAGCCCGGCGGCGGGTGCTCGATCGGGATGTCGATCACGCACACCCGGTACGTCCCGGCCACCACCCCGTCCCGGCCGTCCCGCTCGCCGGCGAGGCGGAACGTCCCGTCCGCGCCGGTCAAGGCCGACGCCTGGGCCTGGGGGCCGTCCCCGCGGGCGGGGTCCGGGCTGAGGACGACCCGCAGCCCCGCGGCCGGCTGGCCGTTCACCCGGACGACGCCGTCGACGGTGCCGTACTCCGGGTCGCGGCCGCACCCGGCCGCGGCGGCCAGGCACGCACCGAGGGCGGCGAAACGGATCGGACGTGGCACGGCATCACCTCGGGCGGGTCGGTGCGTGTTCCCGAAGGGTGTCAGGGTGGGAGGGCGAGGCTCCCGCCGAGCGCCCCGGCTCGGCGGGAGCCTCGCCCTCCCGGACCCGGTCCTAATCGATCGGCCGGACGACCTCGCCGCCGGCCTTGGTGCTCAGGGACAGGAGGTCGGCCGGGTCGATCCGGTCGGACAGGAACTTGACGCTCCCGTCGGCGAAGGCGACGTTCGCGCCCCCCGGGTGCTCGCTCCCGTACGCCCGGGTCCGGGTCGTCCAGTAGAAGGTCCGCTCGGTGAGCTGGGCGGGGTCGAGGCGGGCGTTCACCGTCGCCGGGATGCGGTAGTTCACCGGCACGAGTTGGCCGGTGTGCAGCATCCCACTCCGGTCCCACTGGGCGAAGATGGCGATGTCCGCCTCCTCCGGCGGGTCGACCCCGACGTACTGCTCGTACACGAACTTGAACCGCGGCTCGTTGTGCGACCGCTCCCCGGCCAGCAGGGTGTTCGAGGTCCCGTCGGTCACGTGCTCCGGCTTCACCCGGAGGTTGATGCCGAAGACCCCGTCCTGGACCGGCCGCGGGGCGGTCCCGTTGTTGATGCTGGTGACCGAGGGGAACGCGAGCGGGCGGGTGCCGCCGTTGAGGGCGTAGCTGACCACCCCGTGGTGGAGCCACTGGTCGGGGGTGGCGCCCGGGATCTGGCGGACGAACACCCCGGACGAGGGCAGGAGGTCGGACGGGCAGATCAGTTGCTTCAGCGGGGTGGCGTAGAACCCCGTCTGGTGCGCCCCGTCCACGCCGTAGTACGCCCGGTTCCGGTCGAGCGGGGACGCGATGGCCAGGATGCGGTCGTTCTCCGCCCGGACGGTCCCGAGCTCGAGGTGCGGCCAGAACGGGTACAGCCACGACGCGTAGATCGGCCCGGTGTAGGTCATCCCGAGCCACCGGTACCGGGTCTGGGCGCTGGTCGTGGTGCCCTCCGCCAGCGGGTCGGCGATCGGGAAGTGGCCGGCCTCGCTGAGGTGGTTGTGGGCGGCCAGGGCCAGCTGCTTCAGGTTGTTCTGGCACTTGGTCCGGGCGGCCGCCGCCCGCACCTTCTGCACCGCCGGGAGCAGCAACCCGACGAGCACCGCGATGATCGCGATCACGACGAGCAGCTCGATCAGCGTGAACCCACGCTTCTGGTACGGCCGGGGCATGGCCAGCCCTCCGAGGGATGAATCGATCGCCGCGAACCGCCGGGGAAGGGAGGATGACCCCGGCGAACCCGAACCGTCACCCGCCGTCGCCCGGCGGGTCGAGCCGCCACACCAGCCCGACCCCGTCGGCCGCGCCGGTGACCAGGAACTCGCCGCCCGGGGTGAACGCCAGGCTGAGCACCGGCGCGCGGTGGCCGTCGAACGTCCGGACCACCTTCCCGGATGACAGCTCACAGACCCGGACCGCAGACCCGTCGCCGGCGACGGCGACGAACCGGCCCTCCGGGGAGACGGCGAACCGGGCGGTCCCGCGGTCCGGGTGGCCCGACCACCGGTTGCCGCGGACCGGGTCGCCGTACCGGACCGCTTCCTTCCCGGTCGCCAGGTCCCACAGCCGGGCCGCCGCGTCCCCGCCCGTCCCCGGCTCGACCCACGGGGCGGTCAGCAGGCTCTTCCCGTCCGGGGTGTACGCGACCGCGTACACCGGCCCGCCGGTCGCCTTCAGCCGCCCGGACTCCTCGCCCCCCGCGGTCGGGAAGAACCGCACGTCCCCGTCCCTCCCGCCGACCGCCACCGTCTTCCCGTCCGGGGAGAAGGCGACCGCCCGGGACCGCCCCTGCGGGTCGGTGAACAGGTCCGCGTCCCACCGCCGAACCTCCTCCCCGCGGGCCACGTCCCACAGCCGCACCCCGCTCGTCCCCTCCGGCCACTTCCCGTCGGCCGCCGCCAGCCACTTCCCGTCTGCCGACGCGGCGGCCGCGGCCACCCGCTCGGGGTGTGAGCCGAACCGCCGGAGCTCCCGGCCGGTCGGCACCTCCCACTCGACGACCAGCCCGCCGGAATGGGTGACGGCGAGGAACGATTTCCCACCCGGGAGCAGGCCGGCGACATCCTGGTACCCGGGGGCGCGGCCGGCTGGGCGGCCGGTCCGCACGTCCCAGAACCGGACTCCGGCCGCCTCCGAGGTGGCCGCGGTCCGCCCGTCCGGGGTGACGAATAGCGCCCCGACGGCGCGGGTGTGGGCCAGCGCCTGGACCCGGCGGGAGATGGCCAGCTCGTCGCCGGTGACCGGGTCCCACAGCCGCAGGGCCGACTCCCCGGCGGCGACCGCGACCGACCCGCCGGCCGCCAGCGCGACCGCCCCGACCCGGCCGTTCGGCAGCGGCGCCGACTCGCGGTCGAGGACCCCGTCCGCCGTCCACACCGACAGCCCGGCGTTCGCCCCGCCAGCGACCACCCGGCCGTCGGGGGTGAAGGCGACGGCCGAGAACCCGGTCCGCTTCGCCCGCCGGGGCGGCGGCTGCGACCACCGGGCCTCGCCGGTCGCCGCGTCCCAGACGGTCAGGGTCGGGGCCGGGCCGAACGTCGCCCTGGCGCCGGCCGCCGCCAGGCTGCCGCCGTCCGGGCTGAACGCCAGCGCCACCTCCTCGGCCTGGCCGTCCCACCGCCGCAGCTCCTTGCCGGTCGCCACGTCCCACAGCCGGACGGTGGCGTCGGCCGCCCCGGACGCGAGCCGCTTCCCGTCCGGGGCGAACGCCAGCCGGCGGACCGGTTTGGCGTGCCCGGCGAGTTCGCGGACCGGGGTGCCGTCGGCGACCGAGCGGAGGCGGACGACCCCGTCGGTGAACCCGGCGGCGACCGTCTTCCCGTCGGGGGACAGGGCGACGCACTCGGGCGACGGCGGGCGGCGACCCGGTTGCGCGGCGCGGGAGACGGCCCGACCGGTCGCCCACTCCCACACCACCACCTCCGGCCCGGCGGCGGCCGCGAGGAGCTTGCGGTCGGCCGAGAAGGCGAGGGCGCGGGCCCCGTGCGGGCCGGGGTCGAGGCGGCGGAGTTCCTTCCCGGTGGCGGTGTCCCACACGGTGACGTGCGGGTCGGCGCCGGCCGCGGCGACGGCTTTGCCGTCCGGGCTGGCGGCGAGCACCCGAGCCCCGCCGACCGCCCGCAGCCGGGCGGTCCCGAGGCGGGCGACCGCCCCGGGCGGGAGGGGGTCGTCGAGCGGCTCGAGGTCAACCGCCGCCGCGGCCGGCGGGTCCGCGTCCCGCACCGGCGTCCCGCCGGGGACCGCCGCCAGGCCGACCGCCAGCGCCGCGGCGAACCCGACGACCCAGGCTGCCGTCTTCACCCCGGCCGCCCCGCCGGCCGCGAGTTCCCCGGCGGCCAGGGCCGCCGCCCGCCCGCCGCCGGTCGCCACCCCGGCCAGCACCCGCGCCGGGACGGCCGCCTCCGCGGCGGCGGCGGTGAGGAGGGCGGCGGGGAGGGCGACGCCGCGGCGGCCGAGCCGCTCCCGCAGCGCCTCCCGGCCGCCCTCCAGCCGCCGCTTCAGGGTGCCCAGCGACAGCCCGAGTTCGCGGGCCGCCTGGTCGCGGGTCTTCCCCTCCAGGTAGCAGAGGACGAGCGGGGCGCGGAGCCGGTCCGGGACCTTGGCCAGCTCCTCGTCGAGCACCCGGAACAGCTCCCGGGTGGTCAGCTCGTCGGCCGGGCCGGCCCCGGTGTCGGCGGGGTCGGCGGGTGGGGCGGCGGGTCGGCGGGCGGTCCGGTCCCGCAGCGCGACCCGGACCGCGACCCCGTGCAGCCACGCCGCCAGCGCCTCCGGCCGGGCGATGCCGCCGGCCTTCTTCGCCAGGATCAGGAAGGTGGCCTGGAACACGTCCTCGGCCGCGGTCCGGTCGGCGGCCTGGCGGAGGCAGACGTTCCAGAGCATCGGCCCGTGGCGGCGGACGAGGGCGTCGAGGGCGGCCGGGTCGCGGGCGTCGGCGTACCGGCGGAGCAGCTCGGCGTCGCCGGCGGCGGCCAGCGGGTCGGCCCCGGTCAGGGCCTGGAGGTGGCGGAGGATGATGTCGCGGGTGGCGGGCACCGGGCGGTCCCGTGGGGGCTGGAGAGGCCCATTTCCCTCATACTCTCCGATCCGGGCGCCGCGGCCCACGAAACGGACAAAAAAAGTGGTGCCCCACGGTCGGGCGAGCGGGGAGGCCGAACTGACCCCGACATCAGCCTTGACATCCACGGCGGCAATTGTTATGGGCCCCGCGGAAGTTGGCACCGCTGGGCCGGGGGGGCCTTGCGGCCGCCGTGGGGGAACCAGGCGTGGAACCGAACGTGTACTACGCGGCCGGGGCGGCGGTCGTCGTCCTGCTGCTCGCCGCGCGGCGCGTCTGGCGCCGGAAGCCCGCACGTCCGGCCGCAATCCCCCGCCCCCCCGCCGACGCCCGCGGCCGGCGGATCGGCATCCTGGTGGTGGCGTACAACGCCGTCACCACCCTGTCCGCCACCCTGAAGCGGATCCCGAAGGATGTCTGGGACCAGATCGAGGAGGTGGCCGTCTTCGACGACGCCAGCCGGGATGAGACGTTCGAGCTGGCGGTCGGGTTCAAGACCCTGTTCGGGGTGGAGAAGCTGACCGTCCTGCGGAACGAGAAGAACCTCGGGTACGGCGGGAACCAGATGCGCGGGTACCGGTACTTCGCGGACCGCGGGTTCGATGTCGTCGTGATGCTCCACGGGGACGGGCAGTACGCCCCGGAGGTGCTCGCCGACCTGTACCGGCCGATCGTCGCCGGCGAGGCCGACGCGGTCTTCGGGTCCCGGGATGATGCCGGACTACGGCGGGCCGCTGAAGGGCGGGATGCCGCTGTACAAGTACCTCGGGAACAAGGTGCTGACCAGGTACGCGAACCACTTCCTCGGGATGTCGCTGAAGGAGTTCCACTCCGGGTATCGGGCGTACAGCCTGCACGCCCTGCGGAAGGTCGACTTCTCCCGGATGACCCAGGACTTCCACTTCGACACCCAAATCATCATCAAGCTCCACCACCAGGGGCTGCGCATTAAAGAGGTGCCGATCCCGACGTACTACGGCGGCGAGATCTGCTACGTGAACGGGTTCAAGTACGCGAAGGACGTGTTCCTCGCGGTCCGCCGGTACCGGCGGACGCTGGCCGGCCGGCAGACCGCCCCGGAGTACGCCGAGTTCGCCCCGCACTACCCGCTGAAGGAGTCGCGGTACTCCAGTCACGACTTCTTCCGCCGCCTCGCCGGGCAGGGGCAGGAGGTGCTGGACGTCGGGTGCGGGGAGGGACACTTCGCGGCCCGGCTGGCGGAGGCCGGGAATCGGGTGGTCGGGATCGACATCCTGCCGGAGGCGGCCCGGGCCGACGCGATGGAGAGGTACGTCCCGGCCGACCTCGACGGCGGGCTCGCCGGGGCGAGGCGGGCGCTCGCCGGCCGGGAGTTCGACCTGATCATGCTGCAGGACGTGCTCGAGCACCTGCGGGCGCCGGAGCAGCTGCTGCGGGACTGCCTGCCGCTCCTGAAGCCGCACGGCCGGGTGGCGGTGTCGGTCCCGAACGTGGCGAACGTGACCGTCCGGCTGGCGCTCCTGTTCGGCCGGTTCGAGTACACTCCGCGCGGCATCCTGGACCGCACCCACCTGCGGTTCTTCACCCGCAAGAGCGCCCGCCGGCTGCTGGAGGAGTGCGGGTACGAGGTGGTGGAGCAGCGGCAGACGGTGATGCCGCTGGAGCTGGTGCTCGGGCTGGACCCGAAGAACCCGCTGATGGTGGCCCTGAACCGGGTGCTGGGCGGGTTCACCTGGCTGATGCCGTCGCTGCTCGGGTACCAGACGGTGCTGGTCGGACGGCCGAAGGTGCGGGCGGTGCCGGCGGCCGAGGTCGAGCCGCGCGTCTACCGCCCGGCGGCGTGACGGGTTGTCCGAACGGTACCAGACCCACGCGCGCGAGGGCGCCCGATGAACACGGTCCCGCGGCTACGGCTCACGGCCGGTCGGCCGGCCCTGGCCGGCGCCTGGGGGCGGGTGGTGGCGGCGTTCGAGTCGCGGCCGGTGGCGTTCGCCCTGCTCCTGGCCCTCCAGCTGAAGGTCGTCTGGGGGATGTGGGCCCTCCGGGACGTGACCGTCGGCGACACCATGTCGTACTTCGCGGACGCGTACCGGTGGTACGCCGGCGGGGAGGTGAACGTCATCTGGTCCCCGCTGTACACCGCGTTCTACGGGTCGTTCTTGTTCCTCAACCCGGACCCGGTCTGGGCCACGTTCGCGCACCGGCTGGTGATCGTCGTGGCCGCCGCGGTGCTGGTGCTCGCCGTGCTCCGCCAGCTCCTCCCGCCGGGGGTGGCGTGGGCCTGCGCGGCGTGGTGGGCGTGCCTGCCGATCGTGTTCAACACCCTGTACGAGGTGCACCTGTTCGCGGTCATCCCGGTGCTCGCGTCGTGGCTCCTGTTCCTGACCGCGGCCGGGCCGTGGCGGCGGGGGGCGGGGCTGGCCGTGCTCGGGGCGTCGGCGGTGCTCGTCCGGAACGAGCTGTCGGTCGCGTTCGGGCTGCTCGGGCTGGTGCTGGTCGGGTACGAGTGGCGGCGGGCCGGGCGCGGGGACGGGCCCGGGCGGTGGCGGACGGCGGTGGCGTACGCGACCGCCCTGGCCGCGGCCGCGGCGGTCGTTTACGCGACCTACGCCGCGTCGTACCTGAAGTACCCGGAGCTGCGCGGGGCGCTCAAGGAGAAGCACACGCTGAACATGGCCCAGGTGTACGCGTTCGGGCACCAGCAGCGGCACCCGGAGTGGACGCTCAGCCCGTGGGTCGAGTGCCACGGGCTGATGCAGGAGCACTTCGGGAGCCGCGAGCCGTCCTTGCGGGAGATGGTCGCGGCGAACCCGGCGGCGGTGTGGGAGCACTTCACGTGGAACCTGTCGCTCACTCCGAACGGGCTCCAACTGCTGCTGTTCAACCGGGCCGCCGGGTCGGTCTCGCCGGACTACGACCACCGCGTCCTGCCCCGGCTGAACAGCCGGCGGGCGGTGGCCGGGTCGGTCCTGGTGCTGGGGGTCTGGGCGGCCGGGGCGTGCTGCGCCCGGCGTGCCCGGCGGGAGGGTGGCGAACGGACGCCGGCGTGGCGGGCGGTCGGGTGGGCGGCGATGTTCGCGGTCGCCGCCGTCGTCCCGCTCGTGATCCTCACCCAGCGGCCGCGGCCGAGCTACCTGCTGGCGTTCGGGGTGGTGCTGATGGCCCTGACCGGGGCGGCGGCGGCGGCGGTCGGGGCGCGGTGGCGGCTGCTCGGCCGGGTCCGCCTGGCCCTGCCGCTGCTGATGGTCGGGGCGGTGGTCGCGGCCCCGCGGTACTACGCCGCGGCCGCGGTGACCGAGCCGCAGACCCACGCCGACGCCGTCCGCCGGCTGTGGGCCCACCGGGACGAGGTGAACCGGCCGGGGCAGACGGTGGTCGCCACCAGCTCGGTGACGGTGGCCTACGCCCACCCGCTGCTCGCGGCCGGGGGCGGGAAGTACCTCGACACGCCGACCCTGATCACCACGGGGCGGCAGCCGGGTGAGTCGTTCGTGGGGGTGCTGGCCCGGGCCGGGGCCGACTACGTGTTGCTCGACGAGTGGGCGGTGCTGACCCTGTCCGCCCCCGGGCTCGACCCCGAGGGCGACTTCCGCGCCGGCCGGGATGTCCCGGGGTGGCGGCTGGTCACGGGCGGTGACGCCCCCGGCGACCGCTGGCGGCTGTACCGCAAGGTGAAGTAGACGGGGCGCGGGCCGCTGGCTCACACCGTCTGCCGGGCGAGCTTCTTCCGGTCCGACTCCTTCAGGTACAGCTTCCGCATCCGCACCGACTTCGGGGTCACCTCGACCAGCTCGTCGTCCTCGATGTACTCCAGCGCCATCTCCAGCGAGAACCGGGTCGGCGGCTTGAGGACCGCCTTCGCGTCGCTCCCGGACGCCCGCATGTTGGTCAGCGGCTTCGGGTCGGTCACGTTCACCACCATGTCCTTGTCCCGCCCGTGCTCCCCCACCACCTGGCCCTCGTACACGTCCTCCCCCGGGGCCACGAACAGCGTCCCCGCCAGCCCGTCCACCGAGTACGCCGTCACCTTCGCCGTGTTCTTCGAGATGTACACCCCGGTCGCCCGGCCGGCGGCCGACCCCCTCAGCGGGCGGTAGTCCAGGAAGTTGTGGTGCAGGACCGCCGTCCCCTGCGTCGCGGTCAGCATCCGCGTCCGCAGCCCGATCAGCGACCGCGCCGGGATCTGGAACTCGACCTGCGTCGTCCCCCGGTGGCTCTCCATCCGCTGGAACTCGCCCTGCCGCTCCAGCACCAGCCGCATCACCGCGTTCTGGTGGTCGTTCGGCACCTCCACCACCAGGTACTCGTACGGCTCGTGCTTCGCCCCGCCGACCTCCTTCACGATCACCCGCGGCTTGCCGACCGCCAGCTCCGCCCCCTCCCGCCGCATCGTCTCCAGCAGCACCCCGAGGTGGAGCAGCCCGCGGCCGCTCACCACGAACTCGCTCTCCCGGTCGCCGGGGGCGACCCGCAGGGCGACGTTGTGCTGCAGCTCCCTCTCCAGCCGGTCCCGCAGCTCCCGGCTGGTGAGCGGCTTCCCCTCCTTGCTCGCGAACGGCGAGTCGTTCACCCGGAACACCATGTCCAGGGTCGGCTCGTCGATGGTGAGCGGGGGCAGGGCCTTCGGGGCGTCGGCCGGGCAGATGGTGTCGCCGATGTCCGCGTCGTCGATCCCGACCACCGCGCACACGTCCCCGGCCCGGACCTCCTCGACCTCCCGCTTGGCGAGCCGGTCGAACTCCAGCACCTGCACCACGGTGTCGGCGAACACCGACCCGTCCTTCTGCTTGACCACGCTGACCCGCTGGTTCTTGCGGATCTTCCCGGCGAACACCCGGCCGACGACCACCTTGCCGACGAACTCACTGTACTGGAGGGCCATCACCTGCATCTGGAGGGGGGCGTCCTGGTTCACGTCCGGGGCCGGGACGTTGTTGAGGATCGCGTCGAACAGCGGGCGGAGGTCCTTCGGCTCGACCGCCAGGTCGGTGGTCGCCACCCCGGCCCGGCCGCTGGCGTAGATGAGCGGGAAGTTCGCCGTCTCGTCGTCCGCCCCGAGCTCGATGAACAGGTCGAGCATCAGGGAGTGGACCTCGCCGACCCGGGCGTCCGGGCGGTCGATCTTGTTGATGACGACGATCGGGCGGAGGCCGGCCGCGAGCGCCTTCTTGAGGACGAACCGGGTCTGCGGGAGCGGCCCCTCGGCGGCGTCGACGAGGACGAACGCCCCGTCGGCCATCTTCAGGATGCGCTCGACCTCGCCGCCGAAGTCGGCGTGCCCGGGGGTGTCGATCAGGTTGACCTTCACGTCCCCGATGCGGATCCCGCAGTTCTTCGCCAGGATGGTGATGCCGCGCTCCCGCTCCTGGTCGTTGGAATCCATGATGAGGCCGTGCTGGCCCCCGACCAGTTTGTCGAGTTCCTCCGACCGGAACAGCCCGGACTGGCGGAGCATCTGGTCGACGAGGGTGGTCTTGCCGTGGTCGACGTGGGCGATGACGGCGACGTTCCGGATGTCGTTCCGCTTCATGGAGGGGTTCGCAGGTCCTTCGGCCGGGTGGGTGGAGCGCTCCGGTTAATTTACGGGTTCGGGCCGGCCGTCGGAAGGGGAGCCGGGGTTGGGATGTGTGAAGGTTGTGAGGGGCCCGGCTCCGATTCTCCCGTCGACGCCGGGGCGGGTGGGTTGTAGCGTGCGGGACGGGGCCGTGCGACGCAGGAGTCCGGGATGTTGCTGTACCTGATCCGGCACGCGGAGGCGGGGGAGGCGGGGGGCGGGGTGGCGGGCGACTTCGACCGGCCGCTGACCGCCCTCGGCCGGGGGCACTGCCGGGCCCTGGCCGGGGCGTTCGCCCGCCGCGGCCTGGCGGTGGACGCGGTCGCGACCAGCCCGCTGGTCCGGGCGTACCAGACGGCCGCCGAGTTGCTGGCGGTGTGGAACCCGGAGGCCCGCCCGGTGACGTGCGACGAGCTGGCCCCGGGCCGGCTGAAGCCGGCGCGGCTGTCCGGGTTCCTGGCCGGGCTGCCGGCGTTCGGCCCGCGGTTCCCGTCGCACGCCGAGAAGGCGGTGGCGGCGGTCGGGCACATGCCGGACCTGGGGGGCTACCTGGAGTGGCTGCTCAAGGCCGCCCCGGGGACGGTCGGGCTGGCGAAGGCGGCGGCCGCGTGCGTCCGGTTCGACGGCGACCCCGGCCCCGGGACCGGGGTGCTGGAGTGGGTGGTGACGCCCTCGTGGTACTCTGAAGAGAGGGGGTGAACGGGTGAGCGGGTGAAGGGGTGACGAAGACAACACCGGTCTTGTCACCCCTTCACCCGCTCACCCGTTCACCCCCTCTCTTCACTTCCCGGTCGCCGCCCACTTCCGCCACGCCGCGTCGAGCATCCCGAGGTCCTTCCACCCGGCCGCCTCGAACGCCGCCGCGGGAGCGGGGGTGTTGCCGTTCTCGTCCGGGCGGAACCCGGCCACCAACTTCGGGAAGTTCGCCGCGCCGGGGCCGAACGCGAGGTAGTCGGCGAAGCTGGCCGCCAGCACCTCCGCCCCCGCCGGCTTCGTCTCGGCCCACAGCTCGGTGACGGCCGGCGGCTTTCCCCCCTTCGGCCCGAACGCCAGCGCCCGTGACGCCGCCTTGTACGCCTGGTACCGCTTCGACGCGAGCCCCTCGGCCCGGGCCGCGGCGACCCGGCCGAACCCGTCGGTCAGCCAGTCCGGCAGCGCGGCGGTGCCGGCCTTCCCCTTCAGCACCGCCCCGGCGACGACGGCCGCGGCGGCCGCGAACTGGTCCGCCTCGGTCGCCTTCGCCGGCACGTCCGCCGGGTCCACCAGGAACGGCTCGTCCCCGCGCAGGCTGTAGTAGGTGCCGCCCGGCTGGTCCATCACGACGTTCCGGAAGAACCCCTTGAAGTCGGACCCGTCGGGCAGGTAGTAGACGGTCAGCTTCCCCTTCCACGGCTGCTCCTTCGCCTCCAGTTGGGCCGCCTTCCGGGCGACCGGGACGACCTTCTCCAGCACCTCGCCGAGCGCCTTGGCCTTCTCCTCCGGCAGGGTGGTGGCGAGGACGAACTGGCCGGTCTCGTGTACGGTCGGCTTGCCGACCCCGGCCTTCTTCAGGTTGGCGGCGGCGGTCGCCCTGGCCTTGGCCGCGTCGAACTTGGCGTCCTGGGCGTGGGCGGCCGGGAGGAGGAGGGCGAACACCGCGACACGGGCGAGGGGGGTCATGGCGGGACCTGGTGGGGGAGGGCTGGCAGGTGGCGCGATTATACCGCACCGCGCGGGTCAAGCGAACACGGCGTGTGGGCCGCCGCATATCATTCCCCGTGCCCTCCCCGGAGACCCGCCATGCTCCTCCGCCCGCTCGGCCTGGCCGCCCTGACGGCCGCCGTCGCCCTGACCCCCGCCCCGGCCGACGAGCCCAAGAAGGACGCCCCCAAAGGGCCGCCGAACCGGCTCGCCAAGGAGAGCAGCCCGTACCTGCTGCAGCACGCCCACAACCCGGTCGACTGGTATCCCTGGGGGCCGGACGCGTTCGCCAAGGCGAAGAAGGAGAACAAGCTGATCTTCCTCAGCGTCGGGTACTCGGCCTGCCACTGGTGCCACGTCATGGAGCGGGAGTCGTTCGCCTCCCCCGAGATCGCCAAGCTCCTGAACCAGCACTTCGTCTGCGTGAAGGTCGACCGGGAGGAGCGGCCGGACCTCGACGACATTTACATGACCGCCCTGACCGTCGTCGGCCAGCAGGGCGGGTGGCCGCTCACCATGTTCCTCACCCCGGACGGCAAGCCGATCTTCGGCGGCACCTACTTCCCGCCGGAGGACAAGAAGGTCGGCGACGACACCATCCCCGGGATGAAGTCGATCCTGGCCAAGGTGGTCGAGCTGGACAAGGACCGGGCCGGGCTGGAGAAGCAGGCCGACCACATCGCCACCCTGACCGCCGACGCCCTCGACCGCAACTCCCGGCTCATCGCCATCGTCAAGCTCGACCGCGAACTCGTGGACGGCGCCGCCGACGGGTTCGAGTTCGACCCCGAGTACGGCGGGGTCGGCAGCCCGGCCCGGAAGTTCCAGGGGACGAAGTTCCCCCGCCCGCCGGTCTGGCAGTTCCTCCTCGGGCAGTCGAAGCGGAAGGGGAAGGACGACCTGGCCAAGGCCGTTCACCTGACCCTGCGGAAGATGGCCGAGGGCGGCATCTACGACCACCTCGGCGGCGGGTTCCACCGGTACAGCACCGAGCGGACGTGGACCGTCCCGCACTTCGAGAAGATGCTGTACGACAACGCCCAGCTCGCCGAGCTGTACTCCGACGCGTTCGCCGCCACCCCCGACCCGCTGTACAAGCGGGTGGTCGCCGAGACGCTCGCGTTCGTCAAGCGGGAGATGACCGGCCCGGGCGGCGGGTTCTACTCCGCCCTCGACGCCGACACCAACCACCAGGAGGGCGAGTTCTACGTCTGGACGAAGGACGAGATCGTCAAGGTTCTCGGGGCCGACGCCGGGTTCTTCAACGCGGTCTACGGGGTCGACGCCCCGAACTTCGAGGGGAAGTTCCACATCCTCCGGCTGCCGAAGCCGCTCGCCGAGGTCGCCACGGACCGCAAGCTGACCGAGGCCGAGCTGCTGGCGAAGCTCGAACCGCTGAAGCAGAAGCTGTTCGACGTCCGGGCGAAGCGGGAGAAGCCGTTCCTCGACACCAAGGTGATCGCGGCCTGGAACGGGCAGATGATCGCCGGGTACGCCCGGGCCGGCCAGGTGTTCGGGAACAAGGAGTGGGTCGCCGCCGCGGCCGCCGCCGCCGACTTCGTGCTGACCAAGATGCGGGACAAGGACGGCCGGCTGTTCCGGCTGTACGCGGCGGTGCCGGGCGAGAAGCCGGCCGCCCGCGGCACCGCCTTCCTCGACGACTACGCGTACCTGACCCACGGCCTGCTGAACCTGCACGACGCGACCGGCGACAAGCGGTGGCTGGACGCGGCGAAGGAGCTGACCGACCTGTCGGTCAGGTTCCACGGGGACGGCGACCGGCCGGGGTTCTTCTACACCCCGAGCGACGGGGAGAAGCTGTTCGCCCGCGGGAAGGACGCGTACGACGGGGTGCAGCCGGCCGGCAACTCGCAGACCGCCCGGAACCTCCTCCGCCTGGCCGCGAAGACCGGCGACAAGGCGTACCGGGAGCGGTGCGAGAAGACGGTCAAGGGGTTCGCCCTGACCCTGCGGACGAACCCGGCGTCGCTGGCGACGATGGCCCAGTGCCTGGACGAGTTGTTGGCCGCCGGCGACGTGGCCGGGCCGCCCCCGGGGAAGGTCGACCCGCCGAAGAACCCGCGGCTGTCGGCCGACGTGATGACCGCCGCGCTGAAACTCGACCCGGCGGCGGGCGGCCGGCGGTCGTTCACCCTGACGCTGACGGTGGCGGCGGGGTGGCACGTCTACGCCAACCCGGTCGGGAACGAGACGCTCGCCGACGCCGAGACGGCGGTGGCGGTGTTCGTCGGCGGCAAGGAGGTGAAGTCGGTGCCGGTGTACCCGAAGGGGAAGGAGACGGGCGAGGGGAAAGACAAGCACGCGATCTACGAGGGGACGGTGACGATCACCGGCAGCTTCGCCGCCGCGGACGGCGAGGTGGAGGTGCGGGTGAAGGTGGTGGCGTGCAAGGAGGGGACGTGCCTCTTGCCGTCGACGCTCAAGGTGAAGTGACGGGTCGAAGTCGTAGGGTGGGACTCGCCCGGCGCTTCGCCGGGCGAGTCCCACCTCCGCCTACGTCTGGTGGGACTCGCCCGGCGAAGCGCCGGGCTCGGCCCACCCTACCACCCGCCGTTAGATGTTCGTGACGATCAGGGCGGCGACGGCGAGTACCGCGACGGCGACGGCCGCGATCAGCGCCCACGACACCGGTTGACGGGCCGGGGGGGCGTCGGCCGGCGGCGGGGTGATCTCGGCCGGCAACCGGCGGGGCTGGCGCTCCGGGCCGGGGCGGCGGGCCGGTGGCGGCCCCCACGGCGACGCGGCGGACGGCCCGAACGGGGCCGGGGCGGCGAACGGGCCGGCGGCCGCCCGAGGGGCGGCCAGCGCGGTGGCCACCGCGCGCCCCGTCTCGGCGGCGGCCGCGACCGCCTCGGGCTCGGCCGCGATCTCCTCCGCCACCTCGGCGGCCGCCGGGCTCAGCTCCGGCATCTCGTCCGGCCCCGGCGGCGGCACCTCGTCCGGCAGGAACGGGTCGAGGGCGGCGGCCACCTGGCCGGGGGTCTGGAACCGGGCCGTCGGGTCCTTCGCCATCATCCGGGCGACGGCCGCGGCCAGGGCGTCCGGCACGTCCGGGCGGAGCGACCGGAGCGGGGCCGGCTCCTTCGTCCGGTGCCACAGCAGCTTCTGCGACACCGTCCCGGTCGGGAACGGCGGCTGCCCGGCCAGCAGGAAGTACAGGGTCGCCCCGAGGGCGTACACGTCCGCCCGGACGTCCACCGCGTGGCTGTTCGCCACCTGCTCCGGGGCGACGTAGTCGGCCGTCCCGAGCACGATCTTGTCGTCGTACTTGACCGTCAGGTTGTCGGTGTGGTCGTTGACGAACCGGGCCAGCCCGAGGTCGAGCACCCGGGCCGTCCCCTGCCGGTCGACCAGGATGTTCCCGGGCTTCACGTCCCGGTGGATGATCCCGTTGCGGAACGCGTAGTCGAGGCCGAGGGCCGCCTGCCGGGCGTAGCTCACCGCCCGCCCGACCGGGAGCGGCCCGACCTTGTTCACCACCTCCGACAGGCTCGCCCCGTCGACGTAGTCCATGACGATGAAGTGCAGCGTCCCGTCCTGGTCGATGTCGTGGGTGCGGACCACGTTCGGGTGGTCCAGTGCCCCGGCCGCCCGGGCCTCGCGGTAGAACCGGCCCAGCGCCGCCGGCTGCTCGGCCTTGGCCGGCGGCAGCACCTTGACCGCCACCCGCTTCCGCAGGAACAGGTGCTCGCACAGGAACACCTGGCCCATCCCGCCGACCCCGACCCGCTCCAGCAGCTTGTACTTCCCGATGGTGAACCCGCGCCACTTCCCGAGCAGGAACTGCTCCGCCTGGAAGTAGGTGAGGACCCCGTCGCGGATCAGGTCGTCGGCGAACTCCCGGACGTCGGCGGCCGGCCCGCGGGCGTACCCCCGCCGCAGGTACGCCGCCAGCCGCCCCTCGTCCACCATCCCGCTCTTGCGGATCAGCTGGAGGAGCTCCTCGGGCGAGTTCGGGACGGACATGCGGCACCGGGTTGGGGCAACGACGGTCCGGCCGCCCGTTCCGGGCGGGGGCGCAGTTTCCGCACAACCGTAGGACAGGATCGCCGGGGTTGCCAGTCGTCGGAACTTACCGGTCGGAGCCGGGCGGGGGGAGGGCGGCGAGGAACCGGTCCAGGGCGGCCAGGTAAC
>PNKH01000052.1 GCA_013822345.1 Isosphaera sp. | reverse complement strand
ACCCACGACCACGTCGTCACCGTCCACGAGGCGGACGAGCGGGGCGGGGTGCCGTACATCGCCATGCAGCTCCTCCAGGGGTACCCGCTGGACGAGTACCTGAAGAAGAAGGGGAACCTGTCCGTCCCGCAGGTGGTGCGGGTGGCCCGGGAGGCGGCCGCCGGGCTGGCCGCGGCCCACGCCGCCGGCCTGGTCCACCGGGACGTGAAGCCGTCCAACCTGTGGCTGGAGGCCCCGCACGGGCGGGTCAAGGTGCTCGACTTCGGGCTGGCCCGGCCGGCCGACGCCGGGGCCGAGTTGACCGGCAGCGGGGGGGTGGTCGGGACCCCGGCGTACATGTCCCCGGAGCAGGCCCGCGGGGAGCGGGTGGACCACCGGACCGACCTGTTCAGCCTCGGGGCGGTGCTCTACCGGCTGGCGACCGGCCGGCTCCCGTTCGAGGCGCCGACGGTGATGGGGGTGCTCACCGCCCTCGCCACGACCGAGCCGCGGCCGGTCCGGGAGCTGAACCCGGCGGTCCCGGCCCCGCTCGCCGACCTCATTCACCAACTCCTGGCCAAGGACCCGGCCGCCCGGCCGGCGTCCGCCGACGAGGTGGGGCGGCGGCTCCGGCCGGCCCCGGCCGCCGCGGCCTCCCCGCAGGTCGTGTACGTCCCGATCCCGGTGCCGGCCCGGCCGGAGGCGAACCCGTTCGAGGACCTGACGGCGACCGAGGTCGAGCCGGCCTCGGCGCCGACGACCGCCGCGGCGCCCGTCCGCAGGAAGTCCGGCGGGCGGTGGCCGTGGGTCGCCGCCGGGGCCGCCGCCCTGCTGGCGGCGGCGGCCGTCGGGGTCGTCTTCGCCGTCAAGAGCAAGGACCGGCCGGCCGACCCGCCGGTGACCAAGGGGCCGGACGGGAAGGCCCCCGCCCGGGTTCCGCCGGCCGCGGCCGCCGACCCCGACCGGAAGGCGGCGGAGTGGGTGCTCGCCCTCGGCGGGGTGGTGCGGGTCGGCGGGGCGGACCGCGACCTGCACGCCCCGGCCGACCTGCCGCCGGGCCGGTTCGAGCTGACCCGGGCGGGGCTGATGGGCGCGGCGGCGACCGACACCGGGCTGGCGCACCTCAAGGACCTGAAGGGGCTGACGCACCTCGTCCTGAACAACACCGGGGTGGGCGACGCCGGGCTGGCCCACCTCGGCGGGCTGACCGGGCTGAAGGTCCTGCACCTGAGCCACACGCGGGTGGGTGACGCCGGGCTCGCCCACCTGAAGGGCTGCGCCGGGCTGGCGTACCTCAACCTCGGGTTCACCCCGGTGACCGACGCCGGGCTCGCCCACCTCCGGGAGTGCGGGGGGCTGGACAGCGTCCAGCTGCACGGGACGAAGGTGACGGACGCCGGGGTGGCCCACCTCCGCGGGGTCGGGAGGCTGGCCCAGCTCTCGCTGAGCGGCACGGCGGTGACGGACGCCGGGCTGGCCCACCTCGACGGCCTCGCCGGGCTGACGCACCTCAGCCTGGCCGCCACCGGGGTGGGGGATGGCGGGCTGGCCCACCTGAAGGGCTGCACCGGGCTGCGGGACCTCGACCTGACCGGCACGGGGGTGACGGACGGCGGGCTGACCCACCTCGCCGGGCTGGCCGGGCTGCGGGACCTGGTGGTGCGGGACACGAAGGTGACGGCAAAGGGGATCGACGCGTTCCGGGCGGCCGTGCCGAGGTGCCGGGTCGGGTACGACGGCGGCGTCCTCGAGCCGATCGACCCGGACCGGCGGGCGGCGGAGTGGGTGTTCTCGCTCGGCGGGTCGGTGCGGGTGAACGGGGAGAACCGCGGCTTCAAGGCCGCCGCCGAGTTGCCGCAGGGCCGGTTCGACCTGACCTATGTGGTGGTCCGGCTGGGGGCGCCGGTGACGGACGCCGACCTGGCCCGGTTCAGGGACTGCAAGGGGCTGGCGAACTTGACCCTACACGACACGAAGGTGACCGACGCCGGGCTGGCCCACCTGAGGGGCCTCACCGGGCTGACGAGTCTCGTCCTGCTCAACGCCCGGGTGACGGACGCCGGGCTGGCCCACCTCACGGACCTCACCAACCTGGCGGCCGTCGGCCTGGCCGGGACGGCGGTGACGGACGCCGGGCTGCCCCACCTTAGGGACTTCAAGGGGCTCAAGACCCTCGACCTGACGGGTACGAAGGTGACGGACGCCGGGCTGGCCCACCTCACGGACCTCACGGGACTGACGAGCCTCGTCGTGCGGAACACCAAGGTGACGGCGAAGGGGGTCGAGGAGTTCCGCGCGGCCGTCCCGGGGTGCAAGGTCGAGTACGACGACGCCCCTCCGAAGAAGTAACCGCCGCGGCGGGGGGGCCGGCCCCACGTCACTTCTTCCCGTCGGCCCGCTTCCGCCGGAAGAAGTCGGTCAGGACCGCCCCGCAGCGGTCGGCCAGCACCCCCCCGACGACCGCCGCCCGGTGGTTCAGCCGGGGGTCGGACGGGATGCGGTAGAGTGTCTCGCATGCCCCACCCTTCGGGTCCGCCGCCCCGTACACCACCATCGCCACTCGGGCCTGGACCACCGCCCCGGCGCACATCGGGCACGGCTCCAGCGTCGCGTACAGGATGCACCCGTCCAGCCGCCACGACCGCAGGGCGTTCCCGGCCTGGGTGAGGGCGATCATCTCGGCGTGGGCGGTCGGGTCGTGGAGCTGCTCCCGCTGGTTCCGGGCCAGCCCGATCACCCCCCGCTCCGGGTGGACGACCAGCGCCCCGACCGGCACCTCGTCCTCCGCGGCCGCCGCCTCCGCCTCCGCCAGGCACAACTCCATGTGGTGGACGTGGAGCGGGTGGCGGGGGTCGGTCAGGGCCAGGTCGAGCGGGGAGAACGGGTCCATGCGGGGGTCCGGGTCAGGCGGCGGCCGGGGCCGCCGGGGGCGGGCCGACGATGTGGGTCAGGATGCCGAGGATGCGGTCCGCCTCGGCGAGGGCGTACTCCGGCCCGTCCATCGTCAGCGTCGTGCCGGAGAGGCGGAGGAACTTCCACGCGGTGCCGGTGGTGACGCACCCGTACACCGGGTCGATGGGGGTGTTGTTCCGGGCGTTGAACCGCTGGGCCCCGACCATCGCGGCGATGCACTGCCCGTACCCGTCCGGGATGCTGTCCCGCTTCGCCTCGAACACCACCAGCACCGGGGCGAAGATCACCGACTGCTGCGGGGCCCGGCAGATCAGGAAGTCGCAGAACCCGGTCAGCCGGGCCGCCGGGTCGGCCGCGAACTCGGCCCCGGCGATCAGGCAGATCGTCCCCCGGTACCGGGTCCAGAAGTCCCCGAGCAGCGGCCCGGACATCCAGATCATCCGGGACAACTCGGTGTGAGCTGCGGCCCCGAGTTCGGGGGCGATCGACTGGCCGGCTCGCAGGAACGGTCCCGGGGCGACCGGCGGGACGCCCGGGAACAGGTTCACGGCCGGGGTGAGAGTCAGGCCCAGTTGCTGCAACACGGCCGGGTACTGGAAGTCGCTGAACGCCATGGCGGGCCTCCGCGGGTGCCGGCATTGTAACCGACCGATTTCCCGGCGTCGTGGTTGACGCCGGGTCCGCGGCGGAACAGAATGGCGGTCGCCGGTCCGGTGCCCGCCCCCTCGCTGCCACGGGTCCCGCCGGCCACGTTCCACCCCCGCCGGCGCCTGCCACGCCCCGGGAACGTGACCCGCCGCCGCTCCTGCCCCGCGCGCTCCCCTCCGGGTCGCGGCTACACGACTGGGACGCACCCCATGACCCACCGCGGCCTCTCCGCCTCTTTCCTCGCCGTCCTGCTCGCCGGCTCCGCCGCCGCCCAGCCGACCCCGGACCAGCAGGCGGCGATGCTCCTGAACGTCGCCCGCAAGGCCTACGCCGACGCCAACCCGGCGTTCGCCGCGGACCGCTTCCGCGAGTTCCTCCAGAAGTTCCCCGCCCACCCCGAAGCCCATTCCGCCCGCCTCGGCCTCGGCGTCGCGCTGCTGGACCTCCCGGACCGGAACTACCAGGCCGCCCTCGACGCCCTCGCCCCGGCCGCCGGGGACGCCAACTTCCCCGACCGCCCGCTCGCCCTCTACTACGCCGCCGCCTGCCGCCGCGGCCTCGGGCTGAAGGCCCTCGCCGACAAGCAGCCGGCCGACGGCCACTTCGCCGAGGCCGGGAAGTCCTTCGCCGCCGCCCGCGAGGCGTTCGAGAAGAAGGGCGACGCCGAGTGGGCCGCCCGCTGCCGGTGCGACACCGCCGAGACGGAACTGCGCCTCGGGAAGGTGAAGGAGGCGCGTGCGACCGCGGAACCGTTCGTGAAGGACCCGGCCCTGGCCAAGAGCGCGTACCGCCCGCTCGGGTTGTACTACCACGGGTTCGCCGCCTTCCTCCAGGACGACCTCCCCGCCGCCGGCCGGTCGCTCGGCCAGCTCGCCCCGTTCGACCAGCCGTTCGGGCTGCACGCCCGGTACCTGATGGGCCGGGTCCACGAGAAGGGCGACGAGAAGGCCGAGGCCGCCGCCGCGTTCGCCGCCGTGCTGACCGGGTACGACGAGCAGAAGAAGGCGGCCCAGGCCGCCCTGCAGCAGCCGGACCGGTTCAAGAACGACCCGTGGGAGAAGGCCCGGCTCGAAGCGCTGGTGAAGGGGCCCTCGCCGGACCACGTCGCCGGGGCCGCGTTCTACGGGGCGTGCCTCGCCTACGAGGCCGGGAAGTTCGGCGAGGCGCTGCCGCGGTTCCAGGCGTTCGCCAAGGAGTACGCCGCCTCCCCGCTGAAGGACGACGCCCTGCTGCGGGCCGGGTTCTGCCTCGTCCAGTCGAAGGCGTTCGACGAGGCGGCGAAGGTGCTGCAACCGCTGGTGCCCAACCCCCGTCTCGCCGACCAGGCCCAGTTCTGGCTCGGGAAGGCACAGGTCGGGGTGGCGCTGGCCGTCGACCCGAACAACGGGAACGTCCGGAACCCGGCGTTCGCCGCCGCGATCAACTCGCTCCGGGCCGCGGCCGACAAGGCGGCCGCCGGCGACGCCGACGCCAAGGCCCGCCGGCCGGGGATGCTGCTCGAACTCGCCGACGCCCTGCTCCTGGCCGGCCGGGCGAAGGAGGCGGCGGCCGTGTACGATCAGTTGGCCGCCGAGAAGGCGCTGTCGGGCCGCGCCGAGGAACTGCTCCAGCGCGCCGCCGACGCCCACGCCCTCGGCGGGGACGGGGCCGCGTCCGAGGCGCGGGTCGCCACCTTCCGCCAGCAGTTCCCGAACAGCCCGCTGTCGCCGCTGGTGCTGTACCGCACCGCCGAGAACGCGTTCGCCCGGGCCGAGGCCGTGGCGAGGGAGAGGAAGCCGGAGGCGAAGGCCGCCTACGACGAGGCGGCCGGGAAGTACGCGGCGGTGGTGAAGGGGTATCCGGAATTCGAGCGGGCGAGCCGGGCCCGGTACGGGATGGCCCTCTGCCTCCTCGCGCAGGAGGACTTCGAGAAGGCGATCGCGGCGCTGGAGGCGATCCCGCCGGCGGACCGCACCGGCGACCTCGCCCCGGTCGGGTACGTCCTGGCCGACTGCCTGGTCCGGACCGCCCCGGCGAAGGCCGAGGACGCGCTCCAGGACAACATGCTCCGCGAGAAGCTGTCCGCCGCCGCCGCCCTGCTCGACGCGTTCGTCGGGGCGAACCCGAAGGCCGAGCAGGCCCCGGACGCCCTGCTCAAGTACGGCGTCTGCCAGAAGCGGCTCGGGGCGCAACTCGCCCCCGGGAACGAGCGGAACGACGCGTTCAACAAGGCCCGGGCGGCGTTCGAGCGGCTGATGAACGACGGCAACTTCAACAAGTCGCCGCTGGTCGGGAACGCGGCGCTGGAGCGGGCGAAGGTGCTCGCGCTGCAGGGGGACAAGGGGAACGCGGTCAACGCCCTGCGCGGGTTCACGCAAGACCCGCTGGCGAAGTCGCCGGTCGCCCCGCTCGCCCACGTGGCGCTGGCCACCTTCCTCCGCGAGCAGAACCAGCCGCAGCCGGCCGCCGACCTGCTCGCCCAGGCCCGGACGAAGTACGAGAACCAGCTCGCCACCGACCCGGCCCGGGTCGAGTGGGTCGCGCTGCTGCGCTACCACCACGGGGTGGCGCTGTCCGAGGCCGGGAGGCCGGCCGAGGCGCGGACCGCGTTCGACCACGCGGCCTCCGCCGCCGGGGACCGGCCGATCCGGGTCGAGGCCGCGCTGAAGCGGACGCAGTGCGAGGTCGAGGACGCGAGGCGGAAGATCGCCGCGGCGGAAAAGGAGAGGGCGAACCCGAAGCTCACCCCGGGGCAGGTCGCCGAGATCGACGCCAAGGTGAAGGGGGCGAAGGCCGAGATCGCCGCGGCCGCCGGGCACTTCCTCCAGTCGGCCGAGCAGTTCAAGGCCGCGCACCCGCAGAGCGAGGCCCGCGCCCGGATGCTGTACGACGCGGCGTGGGCCGCCCGGGCGGTCGCCGCCGACCCGGCCCCGGCTTACACGAAGCTGATCGCCGAGTTCCCCGACCTGTCGCTCGCCGTCGAGGGGCGGCTCGAACTCGCCGAACTCGTCGTCGAGAAGAAGCCGGACGACGCGGTGAAGTTGTTGCGGGAGGCGATCGACAAGGAGCCGACCGACCGGCCGACCCCGCCGGAGACGCTGGAGCGGGTCCGGCTGCGGCTCGGCTCCGCCCTCTTCGACAAGAAGGACTACGCGGCCGCCCAGGGGCAGTTCGACTCGGTCGCGGCGAACGAGAAGTCGCCGCACCGCGGGCAGGGGCTGTACCGCTCCGCCGAGTGCCTCTTGGCGCAGGGGAAGGCGGACGAGGCGGCGAAGAAGCTGGTGATCTTCCGCGACAACGGGGCGTTCCACAACGTCCCGGGGGTGAGCGACCGGGCGGTGCTGCGGCTCGGCCACGCGTACCTGGCCCTGAAGCAGTGGGAGCCGGCCCGGCAGTCGTTCGAGGCGGTGCTGGCGCGGTACGGGAACGGCCCGTGGGCGGCCGACGCCCGGTACGGGGTGGGGGTGGCGTTCCAGAACCAGGGGAAGTTCGCGGAGGCAATCGGGGCGTTCGCTCAGGTGGTGCAGGCGACGCAGGACGAGCGGGCCGGGCGGGCCCGGCTGCAGATCGGCGAGTGCCACGCGAAGCAAGGCCGGTGGAAGGAGGCCGGGGCGGAGTTCCAGGCGGTGTACCTCGGGTACGACATCCCGGAGCTGAAGTGGCCGGCGATGCTGGAGCACGCCCGGGTGCTGGTCGAGCTGAAGGACGTGGACACGGCCGCGAAGCGGCTGGAGCGGGTGCTGCGCGACGCCCCGAAGGACAGCGAGTGGGCGAAGGCCGCGGCCGAGCGGCTCGAGAAGCTGCCGAAGAAGTAACGAGTGGTGGCGAGCCGGGAGCGTGAGCGACCGGAGTAAACGTCCTCCGGTCGCTCACGCTCCCGGCTCGCCGAAGACCGAACGTTGTGGAGGGTTTCCTTCATGTCCGCCTCTCGTCTCTCCCTCGCCGCGCTGCTCCTCGCCGCCCTGCCGCGGCCGGCCGCCGCCTACGTCGAGGTGCCGATCACCCTCGCCGACATGGTCAAGCAGTCCACCAACGTCGTCCAGATGCAGGTGACGAAGGTGGACCGCGAGAAGAACCTGATCATCTACACCAAGCTCCAGGACGTGAAGGGGAAGCACCCGCAGCAGGAGATCAAGCACAACATCGGCCGCGGCGGGCTGCGGCCGGGGGAGTGGGAGGAGATCATGCGGTGGGCGGAGGTCGGCAAGGTCGCCACCTTCTTCCACAACGGCGGGGCGAGCGAGACGTACTTCGGCACCTCCTGGTACCAGGCGTACCCGCAGGGGGAGTGGTGGGGCATGTCCCACGGCGAGCCGTTCCTCCTCCGCAGCTACGCCGGGAAGGTGGACAAGCTGCCCGGGTTCGTCGCCGAGATCATGGACAACAAGGAGGTCGTCGTCCCGTGCATGGTGGACGGGGACAAGGAGGCGATCCACAAGAAGACGGCCCGCATCCAGCGGCTCAAGACCAGCCTGAAGAACCTCGACTACAACCCGAAGCGGGACTTCGTCGGGTGGGGCGGGGAGGAGATCGTCGCCCTCCGCGGGATGCCCGGGTTCGACCGGTACGCCTCCCTCGCCCGGCTCGACGCCGAGGCCCAGGCGGCGACCGCGGTCGACTTCGATAACGACGGCAAGCCCGACATCTGTCTGTGCGGGGCGAGCCGGGTCGTCCTCCTCCAGAACGGCGGGGACGGGTTCATCGAAACCGCCCTCCCCGGGTTCACCGGCGGGGCGCGGGCGGCCGTCTGGGCGGACCTCAACGCCGACGGCCTGCCCGACCTGTTCCTCGCCGCCCCGGCCGGCCCGCGGCTGTTCACCAACCTCGGCAAGGGCCAGTTCCGCGACGACACCCGCCGGCTGCCGAAGGAGGTCGCGTACAACCCGACCGCCGCCGGGTGGGGCGACTTCGACGGGGACGGCAAGCCCGACATCCTCATGGCGAACGGGTTCTACGGGCTGCGCGTGTACCGGAACGTCCGGGAGGCCGGGAAGAAGGTGGTGCTGCCGACGCCCGGCGAGTGGCACGCGATCGGCATGTTCCGGGCCGCGAACCCGGCCGACAACGCCAAGACGGCGTTCCCGGTCGAGACGGAGAAGTTCACCCCGGAGAAGGAGTACAAGGGGAAGCGCGACATGCCGGTGAAGTGGGCGGCGAAGCCGTACAAGGACGGCGAGCGGAACGACCTGGCCGAGTTCGGGATGAACTGCGCGACGTACCTGTACCGCGAGCTGACGATGCCGGCGGCCGGCGAGGTGGGGGTGGCGGTCGGCAGCGCGGGCACCCTGGCGGTGTGGGTGAACGGGCAGCAAGTCCACTCCGACGCGGCGCCGAAGGCCGAGCCGACGCTCGTCGCGCTGCCGCTGAAGGCGGGGAAGAACACGCTCCTCGTCAAGATGACGAACGGCGACCAGCCGCACGCCTTCGCGTTCGAGTTCTCGCAGGGCGCCGGGGCGCCGGGGCCGTGGTTCGAGGACGTGTCGGCCGCCTGGGGCCTCGGGCCGGACGGCCTCGCCGCCGACGCCAAGGGCGACTCCCTGTCGGTCGCCGACTTCGACGGGGACGGCAAGCCCGACTTCCTCTACGGGGCCGGGACCGGCATGCTGTTCCTGAACCGGGGCGGGAAGTTCGTCCGCTCGGCCGACAGCGGCATCAGCTACAAGGCCGGGAAGGTCGGGCCGGCGCTCGGCGACTTCGACGGGGACGGCGACACCGACCTGTTCGTCCCGCAGCCGGGCGGCGGGTGCAAGCTGTACCGCAACGCCGGCGGCGGGAAGTTCACCGACGCGACGGCGAAGGCCGGCGACCTGGCGAAGCCGATCCCGGGGGCCGTCGCCGCGACCTGGGGCGACTTCGACAACGACGGCAAGCCGGACCTCGTCGTCTGCTGCCTGCGCGGCGCGAACCGCTACTTCCGCAACACCGGCACCGGGTCGTTCGCCGACGCCTCGGCCGAGGTCGGGCTGACGCAGAAGGTGTTCAACTCGCAGGCGGCGGCGTTCGCCGACCTGAACGGCGACGGCCAGCTCGACCTCGTGCTGGCGAACGAGGGGCAGGAGTCGAGCGTCTTGTTCGGGGAGGCGAAGCCGGGCCGGCCGCTGACCCCGGTGGTGGTCGCGCTGAACGGCTCGGGCGGGCTGAACGGCGGGCGGGTGGTGGTGAAGGACGCGGCCGGGAAGGCGGTGGCGTCGGCCCGGGTGGCCGGCGGGGACGGGCGCGGCGGGCAGGGGTCGCTGGCCCCGCGGTTCGTGCTGGCGCCGGGGGCGTACACGGTCGAGGTGACCGGCCCGGACGGCAAGGCGGCGTCGAAGGCGGTGACCGTCGCCGCCGCCCCCGTGAGCGTGAAGGTGAACTGACGCCGTTGTTCAGCCCCGGAGGGGCGGCCGACGGTAGCCAGGGGTGGAGCGCAGCGCAACCCCTGGCGGCGTAGCCGGAATCCCGGCTGCGTCGGCGGGACCCCCGGCTTGTCTCCGTACGCCGCCAGGGGTTGCGCTCCGGCCCGGGGCGGGCCGTCGCTCCACCCCTGGCTACCGTCGGCAGCCCCTCCGGGGCTACAACCGGGATGAGCTCATGCGACTGTTAACTGTTCTGCTGCTCGGCACTGTTTGCGGACCCGCCCACGCCACCGACCCCGGGCCGTGGGCGACGTACCGCGGGAACCCCCAGCGCACCGGCAGCACCGACGACAAGCCCGGCCCGGACAAGCCCGCCGTGCTCTGGGTGCTGAAGTCGCAGGACCACTTCGTCGCCGCCCCGGTCCCGGTCCGCGGCGGCGTCTACCTGTCCGGGATCGGGGCGTTCAACCGCCCGTCCGCGAGCCTGTTCCCGTTCGCGGCGACGAGTCCGCCGAAGCCGACGTGGACGAAGTCCGCCCCGTACCTGAAGCTCGCGTCGGTCAGCTCGCCCGCCGTCGCCGGCGACTACCTGGTGTTCGGCGACGGGATGCACCAGGACTCCGGCGGGGTGCTCCACTGCGTGTCCGCGTCCACCGGCCAGCCGCTGTGGCAGCTCGTCCTGCCCGGCGACCTGATCCACCTCGAAGGGACGCCGGTCGTGGCCGACGGGCGGGTGTACACCGGCGGCGGGGCGGCCGGGGTGGTGTGCGTCGAACTCGGGACCGCGACGCTCGACGGCAAGGAGTACGGCCTGCCGGCGGTCGCGAAGCTGCAGGCCGAGAGGTGGAAGGACCTGGAGGCGAAGTACGCGGAGGCGAAGGCGAAGAAGGACGACTTCGCGATCCCGCCGGACGAGGGGCAACTCCTGAAGTTCGCCCCGAAGCGGGTGTGGCAGCAGGGGGCGGGGAAGTGGCACGTCGACGCCCCGCTGAACCTCGGGGCCGGCGACCGGCTGCTGGTCCCGACGGCGTACCTCGACAAGGAGAAGGTCGGGGAGCGGGCGCTGTACGCGCTGAACGCGAAGACCGGCGAGACGGCCTGGAAGCGCGAGTTGGCGTACAACCCGTGGGGCGGGGCGACCGTGGTCGGCGACGTGGTGGTGGTGCCCGGCAGCTCCGTCGGGTACTACCTGAAGGAGTTGAAGGGGGCGAAGGGTGACGTGACCGCGTTCGACCTGAAGACCGGCGAGGTGCGGTGGCGGAAGGAGATCCCGACCGGCGGGGTGCTGGGCTGCGTGGCCGCGGCGGGCGGGCTGGGGGTCTGCACCGCGACCGACGGGAAGGTGCGGGCGTTCAAGCTGGCCGACGGCGAGCGGGCGTGGCTGTACGACTGCAAGGCCCCGGTGTTCGCCCCGCCGGCGGTGTCCGGCGGGGTGGTGTACGCCGCCGACCTCCTCGGCACCGTCCACGCGATCGACCTGACGACCGGGGCCCCGAAGTGGACGTTCTCGATCCCGAAGGAGGCCGGCGCCCCGGGCATGGTGTACGGCGGGGTGACGGTCCACGGCGGGAAGCTGGTCGCCGCCACCTGCAACCTGGACGGCCCGTCCGCCGGCAAGGAGACGGTCGTCGTGTGCATCGGGGCGAAGTGACCCGGGTTTAGCCGCGACGCGAAGCGGAGCGTGGAGGAACACGATGCGAAGGGTTTTCGTCCTCGCCGCGGCGCTCGCGGGCGCCGCGGCCCTCGGCGCCCAGGAGAAGAAGGAGCCGCCGAGGCCGGCCGGCGTGACCGTGGACGAGGCCAGGCGGTGCGTCCTGGTGGACGCCAAGGTCGCCCCGCGGATGGTGCTGGACAAGGTCTACCCGATCGAGCTGGTCGCCGGGTGGGGCGCCCCGAAGGGGAAGAAGGCGCACGAGATCGTGGTGTCCGTGGACGTGAACCCGTCCGAGGTCCACAAGGGGTTGGAGAAGCTCGGGCTCAAACCCGGCAAGCCGGCGAAGGGCGAGGGGGCGAAGGCCGAGGGGCCGGTGGTGAACGTGTCCGTCGAGACCCCGGACGGGGCCGGCGGGACCAAGCGGACCCCGCTGGAGAAGATCCTCTGGGACCCGAAGACGAAGAAGCCGCCGCCGAAGCCGACGTTCGTGTTCACCGGGTCGGCGCTGACCGCCCCGGACCCGAACAAGCCGGACGACAAGAAGTACGGGGCCGACCTGACCGGGAGCCTGATCTGCCTGTTCCCGGTGACCGACGAGGTGGTGCTGCAGACCGCCTGGACGATGAAGGAGGAGAAGTTCCTCAAGCTGGACGTGAACCCGGACGCCTTGCCCAAGGAGGGCTCGGCCGTCAAGCTGGTGATCGAGGTGCCGGAGAAGAAGTGAGAAGTGTGGGTGCGGAAGTCGGCGGTGGCGGCGGCCCGGTCTCTCAAGGGGTGGCGGCGATGCGGAAGCAGCTCCGACTCGGTACTCGGTACTCGGTCCTCATCCCCCTCGGCCTGGTCGGCTGCTCGCCGCCGGCCGCGGACGGGCCGGCGCCGGCCGCCCCGAACGTCGTCCTCGCCGCCCCGGCGCCCACGCCCGACCCGCCGGCGGTGCCGGTCGCGGCCCGGCCGGACCCCGCGCCGCCGCCGAAGCCGGCCGACCCGCCGCCGTTCGAGTACCCGGCCGACCTCGGCGGGCGGGCGGTCGCCCGGGTGGTCGCCCCCGGCCTCCCGCCGCTGCCCCCGGCCGAGCGGTTCGGTGCCGCCCCCCGGCTGCGCACCCCGCCGGCCCGCCTCCTCGACCCGGATCCGGTCTCGAAGGTGCGGTACGTCCCGCCGCCGCTCACGGTGCCGACGGCGGTCGCGGTGAGGCCGGCCGCCCCGCGGGAGCGGGTGCCGGCCGACCTGGGGGCCGGGGCGGCGGACGTGCCGGCCCGGCCGACGTTCCCGGTCGCGGCCGGGGTGACCGAGCGGGCCCGCGACGTGAACCTGCCGCCGCCGCTCCCGACCCTCGGCCGGCCGCCGGCCGACCGGGTGCCGTTCGACGACCCGACGGCGGAGGCCGCGCACGCGGCGGTCACCGGGCCGGCGGTGAGGGTCCCGCCGCCCCGGGCCGGGTTCCTGAGGGTGGCGGTGCCGGACCCGTTCGAGCTGGGCGGGCAGGTGCGGCCGCGGGTGCCGCCGGCGGCCGAGCCGGGCCTGGTCCCGGTGGTGGTCGACCCGCGACGGGTGAAGTGAGCGGGCGCGGCGAGCCGGGAGCGTGAGCGACCGGAGGTAGCCCCTCCGGTCGCTCACGCTCCCGGCTCGCCGCGCCCTGTGCCGCCGTCAGTCGGTCAGCCGGAACGAGTCGAACAGCGCCTTCGCCTCCGGGCCGTTGGCGTACGCGGTGGTGCCCTGAACCACGACCGTGTACATCCGCTTCCCGACCATGTAGACCCGGCCCCGCATCAGCCCGGTCGCCGGCTTGGTGATCGCGGCGGAGAACTCCCGCCCGGGGTACTGCGTCCCGGCCAGCTTGATGACCTTCTCGTCCTTCAGCTTCCCGCCGACCCCGCTGATCGACCCGTTCTGCGCCCCGAGTAGCCGGGTCTGGGTCTGCGCGGCCGGCTCGTTGTCCCCGACCCCGGGCACGTCCGCGGCCATGACCATGCACGCGCCGTCCTTGTTGTCCGTGAGGAACATCGTGAACGAGCCCCCGCCCGCCTGCTCCCGCCGCACCTTCGGCTCGGCCGGGAACTTCGCCACGAACCCCCACTCGTCCGACACGTACTCGCCGGGCTTCGGGGCGGTCTTCTTCTTCGGCGGCGGGGTGGGGTCCTTCTTGTCGCCGCCGGCGTCGCCCCCGGGCCGGGCGGAGGTCGTCTCCGGCCGGCCCATGTTGGTGAACAGGAAGTACCCGACCGCCCCGAGCCCGGCGAGGGTGACGGCCAGCGCCCCGAGGCCGGCGAAGACCACCACCGCCATCGACCCGCCCTTCCGCCGGCCCCCCTCGTCGTCGTCGAGCTTGAGCGGCCTGGCGGCCGGCGGCGGCGGGGCCGACCCGGGCGGGCGGCCGACCGACACCAGGAGCTCGTAGTGCGGCTGGCCGGGGGTCGGGAGCGGGAGGCGGCGGAACTCGGCGGTCAGCTCGGCGGCGCACCCGGGGCACTCGACCCCGACCGGGTGGCGGGCCTCGGCCACCGGGAAGACGTGGCGGCACTTCGGGCAGTCGAGGTCGAGCGGCATGGGGCACCCGGGCCGGTCGGGGAGGGGACGGGGGATATTCTCCCACCGCCGGGCCCGGGGGGCAAGCGCCCCCGCGTCGCGGCGACGCGGGGGCGTCACTCCGCCAGGGAGACGCAGACCAGCTCCTTGTCGTTCCGGGCGAACAGGCACCGGTTGGCGAACGCCGGGTGGCTCCACACCACCTTCCGGCCGAACGCCGCCCCGGTCGGGTCCAGCACCTTCGCCCGCCCGACTTCCTCGTACTTCTCCGGGGTGAGCCTGGCGATCACCAACTCCCCGGTCTCGCCGAACAGGAAGAACCGGTCCCCGTTCTTGACCAGGAACGCGGTCCCGGACCCGGCCTGCTTGTAGTCCTCCGGCTCCTCCCGCCCGACCACCGGGCGGAAGGTGAGCCACCGCTTCTTCCCGGTCTCCAGCTCGACCGCCCGGAGCATCCCCGGCTGGTCCACCCCGTAGATCACCCCGTGCTCGACCACCGGGGTCGAGTTCACCGGGTACAGCCCGCGCGGCTTCGGGGCCATCCCCTTCGCCTTGTCCGTCGCCTCCCGCCAGACCGGGGTGACGGTGTCGTCCGGGTTCAGCTTGAGCACCACCCCGGCCCCGCCGATCCCGGCCGCGAACAGCTTGTCCCCGTCCTGCCGGGGGGCCATGATCGCCATCCCGAACATCGGCTCCAGCGGGACCGTCCAGAGCACCTTCCCGGTCGCCGGGTCGAGGCCGTTGACCGCCTGGGCGTGCCAGACGACGAGCCGGTCCTTGCCGTTCACGGTGATGAGCGTCGGCGGGCTGTACCCCGGCTCCCGGGCGTCGAGCGCCCGCCACCGCTCCTCCCCGGTCGCCTGGTCGAACGCCACCGCCACCGCCCCGTCCCCGCCGACGAGGCAGACGAGCAGGTCCTTGTACGCCAGCGGGTGCCCGCAGAACCCCCAGGTCGGGACCTTGGCCCCGTAGTCCCGCGGGAAGTTCTTCGCCCACGCCGGCTTGCCGGTCGCCGCCTCGAAGCACCGGAGGTCGCCCATCGCCCCGAGGGTGAACACCCGGCCGCCGCTGACCGTCGGGGTGCACCGGGGTCCGGCCGGGTAGCTGACCCGGTACGGGCAGTCGTACTCCCGGCTCCAGACCGGCTTGCCGGTCCGGGCGTCCAGGCAGAGCACCCGCTCGGTGCTGGCGACGGTGGTCTTGGTGTCGAACGGGTCGGCCGGGTTCATCGCCCCCTTGGCCAGCACCCGGTCGGTGACGAACACCCGCCCGCCGGCCACCGCCGGGCCGGAGTACCCGGCCGCGACCGGGGCCCGCCACAGCACCTTCGGCCCGCCGTCGGGGAAGGTGCGGAGGACGTTGGCCTCGGCCCACACCCCGTCCCGGGTCGGGCCCATCCACTGCGGCCAGTCGGCGGCCCCGGCGAGCGGGGCGGCGGCGAGCAGGAGCGTGGCGGCGAGGTGGCGCATGGCGGGTCCGGCGGGGGTGCGTGCGAGTGGCGGGAGATACCGCGGGGCGCCCCCGGCGCTTACACCATCCCCGGCCGCGGGTTACAATGCGGCGCCCGCCAGGCCGAGGAGTGCCCGATGACCACCCCCGCGATCAACCCGCCCGCCGCCACGCCGGCGAAGCCGCGCCGCCGCAAGCCCGGCCGCCGGATCCTGATCCCGTGCGTCGAGTGGGAGGTGTACGAAGGACTGCTCAAGGTGTTCGAGCGGAAGCGGAACCTGCGGCTCGCGTACGACAACGGAGACCTGGAGATCATTGTCCCGAGCTTCGAGCACGACGGCGACGCGGCCGTCCTGGGCGCCCTCCTCGCCATCCTCGCGGACGAACTCGGCCTGCCGCTGCGGCGCGGCGGGTCCACGACCCTGAAGCGGAAGAGGATGCTCAAGGGGATCGAGCCGGACCGGTGCTTCTGGGTCACGAACGCCCCCAAGCTCGCCGGGGTCCGGAAACTCGACCTGAAGGTCCACCCGGCCCCGGACATCGCGATCGAGGTCGACGTGACGAGCAGCTCACTGAACCGGTTCCGGATCTACGCCGCTCTGGGAATCGGCGAGCTGTGGCGGCTCGACGGCGACGACCTGAGGTTCCACGTCCGGGGCCGGAAGAAGTACACGGAGGTGCCGACCAGCCCGACGTTCGCCGGGATCACCCCGGCCGACCTGATGACGTTCGTGAAGCAGGCCCGCGGGAGCGCCGACGAGAACGTCACGACACGGGCGTTCCGGGCGTGGGTCAAGCAGCGGGTCGCGGCGCCCCCGCCGCCCGCATCCCCGTGAAACGGCCGCGGGCCGCCGGACGGTTCCGGCGGCCCGCGGGGCTCACACGACTTCGAACACCAACTCGGGGGCGTGCCGCCGGCTCACCGCCCGGGCCACCTCCGCCCGGAGCAACCCGACCGCCCGGGCCAGCGCGGCCGCCGCAGCGGCACGGTCCGCGCCGCCGGCGGCGACCACCACCCGCAGCCGGCCGGTGTGCGGGGCCGGCTCCACCGCCGCAACCGCCAGCCCCTGCAACACCCCGTCGCCGCACCCGCCGAGGGCCAGGTGGAGGGCGTCCCTCACCTGCCCGCACAACTGCCGACCCTTCCGCCCGGCCTGCTTCGCGGCGTCCCACGGCTTCGCGTGGAATTCCTTCGGGTCGGCCCCGTCCTCGCCGCCGACCTCGGCCGCCAGACCGAACACGTCATCCGCCTTCCGCCGCCTGCGACTCATCGGAGTCTTCGCCTCGGTATGAAAGGGACCCACACGACGCCTCGCGGGGGTCGGTCGCACTCGGTCGCACGGGTCACCTCCCTTCCGGGTTGGGGCGTGGCACGGACACCGCTGGCCGCGCGGGAGGTTCGCGGCGCGTCTCAGGCCGGTGGGGCAGGCATTCCTGCCTGCCCGGGCGGTGGCAGGCAGGAATGCCTGCCCCACCGCCGCGAACGATGCGTTTTGTTTTGACCCGACGTGTCGCCCTTTGTATGATCCCGCCTGCCTCACCATGTCGCGGCCACCGTCTCGGCCCGGAACCGTCCGCCGCGGGGCGGCGGCCGCGTTTCACGAGTAGTCCGACACCTCGCACCGCCCCCGCACCGGAGGCCACGGTGGCAGACGAGCGCGACCTGCTGCGGGAGTCCGCCCGCCGCATCCTGGAGGCCGACGGCGAGCTGGCCGCCCGCCGGGACGCCCTCCGCGGCCTGGCCGCCGCCCCGGAACTCCGCAAGACGCTCGAAGGCGTCCGCGACCGGGTCGGGGCGCTGGAGGGGATCGGGGCAGACTCGGCCCTCGCCCTGGAGACGATCGTCAACCGGGTCGGGCGGCCGGTCCTGGAGGTGGCCGGCGACGACTACACCGTCGACGGGTCGGAGGCCGCCGTCTGGGCGGACCGGCTCGGGGCGGCGGCCGTCCGCGCGGCCCTCCGCCGGGTGATCCCGTCGGTCGGGCGCGTCGAGGTCGACCGCCACCCCGGGCTGACTTGGGTCGGGACCGGGTGGCTGATCGCCGACGGGGTGGTGGTGACCAACCGGCACGTCGCCGAGGAGTTCGCCGCCCGCGGCCCGGCCGGCGGGTTCGTGTTCCGCCGCGGGTGGCCGGACCGGGACGCCCGGATGGCCGCCCGGGTCGACTTCCGGCGGGAGCTGCGGGACGGCAACCCGCGGGCGTTCGCCGTCCGGGACGTGCTCCACATCGAGGACGACGACGGCCCGGACTTCGCCTTCCTCCGGGTCGAGGCGGCCGGGCCGGCCGGCCCGCTCTCCCCGCCGCTCCGCCCGGCCGACGGCCCGGCCGCCGCCCGCCAGTACGTCGCCACCGTCGGATACCCGGCGGCCGACAGCCGGATCCCCGAGCAGGAGCTGATGTCCCGGCTGTTCGGGGACAAGTACAACGTGAAGCGGCTGGCCCCCGGGCAGGTGCAGCGGCCGGCCGCCGACCTCGTCCTGCACGACTGCACGACCCTCGGCGGGAACTCCGGCTCGCCGATCGTCGACCTGGCCACCGGCGGGGTGGTCGGGCTCCACTTCTCCGGGGTGTTCCTGCGGGAGAACCGCGGGGTCCCGATCGGGTACGTCACCGCCCGGCTCGGGCGGGTGCTCAGCCCGCACCGCCCGACCGAGGCGACGGCGCCCCGCGTCTCTGCCTCCTACGTCCCGCCGCCCCAGGCGGCGCCGGCCCCGGTGTCGGTCCCGGCGGACGGGACGGCCGTCACGATCACCGTCCCGCTGCAGATCCGGGTGACGCTCGGCACGCCGGCGGACGTGGGCGCCCCGCCGGGCCGGGTCGACGAGGCGCTCGCCGCGGCCCGGGGTCGGCTGGCCGGCCGGGCCGACGTGCTCGCGGTGCGCGACGGGTTCGCGTTCCGGGACGGGTGGATCACCCCCGACCCGGCCGTGGTGGTCGTCGCCGACCGGGCGGCCGCCCCGGAGGACCTCGGCCTGCCGGCCCGGCTGCACGGGTTCCCGGTGGAGGTCCGGGCGGCCGGCCCGTGGGACCTGGCCGCCGGCCGGCCGGACGCCCTGGAGGGGCTGCCGCGGACAACGTATCGGAAGCCGACCGAGTTCGAGCTGAAGGAGGTCCACGAGCGGATGACGGTGACCGCCCACGTCAGCCCGGACGCCGGCTGGCCGACCCTGTGCGAGTTCCTCCGGAAGACCCGGGCCGGGCTGACCGTCGGGATGTACGACTTCACCGCCCAACACATCGCCGCCGAGGTGCTGGCCGCCGTCCGGGACGACCCCCGGAAGCTCAGTTTGGTGCTGCAGGGGGAGGGGGACGAGGCGGAGGTGGTGGCCGAGTTGCGGCGGGCGCTCGGGGCCCGGTTCGACCACGCCCCGGCGTCGGTCGGGCGGGACCGTCAGTTCGCGTCGGCGTACCACATCAAGGTGGCCGTCCGGGACGGGAAGGCGGTCTGGCTGTCGAGCGGGAACTGGCAGCCGGCGAACCAGCCGGCCCGCACCCCGGCCGCCGGGGACACGTCGTGGGGCCCGCTGCGGCGGAACAACCGCGAGTGGCACGTGGTGGTCGAGAACGCCAAACTGGCGAAGCAGTTCGAGAAGTTCCTCCTGTACGACCTGCGGAACGCGAAGGCGGACGCCCGGCCGGAGGCCCCGCCGCCGGCCCCGGCCTTCCTGGTCGACGACCCGGCCGAGGAGCGGCCACCGGCCGGGGTGCCGACGTGGTTCGCCCCGCTGACCGTCACCCGGGAGGTGCGGGTGATGCCACTGCTCACCCCGGACAACTACCACGAGCACGCCCTGGCCCTGGTCCGGTCGGCCGAGCGGCGGGTGCTATTCCAGAACCAGTCGCTGAACCTGCTCGGGCCGGGGCCGGGCGGGGAGGACCGGAACGAGCCGCGGTTCGCCGCCCTGGTGGACGCGCTGGTGGCGAAGCAGCGGGACGGGGTGGACGTGCGGGTCATCATCCGCGGGGAGTTCGACCCGGTCGGGCCGCTGGAGCAGCTGCAGCGGCGCGGGTTCGACATGCGGGCGGTGCGGCTCCAAGACCGGTGCCACACCAAGGGGATCGTGGTGGACGGGGCCCGGGTGCTGGTCGGGAGCCACAACTGGACGAACCAGGGGACGCTGGTGAACCGGGACGCGAGCCTGGTGTTCGAGGACGAGGAGATCGCCCGGTACTTCGAGGGGGTGTTCTACTTCGACTGGAAGCACCTCGCCCGGCAGGCCGTCGGCGGGCGGCCGCCGCGCCCGGTCCGGCCGGGCGAGGAGGCGCCGGCCGGCACCCGGCTGGCGACGTGGGACGAGGTCGTGAACGGGGACTGAGCCGCGTCCGCGCTTGCGGCGTTGCGGCGCCCGCAACGCCGCAAGCGGCGGACCTTAAATGAGACGCGCCCGGGAGGTCACCGACATGCTGACCGGCGCCCAACTCGAAGAGGTGACCGCCGCCCTCCTGTCCGGGTACGACCGGAACTCGCTCCGGACGATGCTCCGGTTCCGGCTCGACCTGGTCCTCGACGACCTCGTCGACCGCGGGCCGTTCCGGCAGGTCGTGTTCGACCTCCTCGCGGCCGCCGAGAGGGACCGGTGGGTCGTCGACCTGATCCGCGAGGCCCACCGGTACAACCCGCGGAACGAGAACCTCCTGCGGGCGTACCAGAGGTACGGCGCGCCCCCGGACGTGGCCGCCCAGCAGGCCGGGGCCGCGGCCGCCGGCGGGCTCGAGAAGACGATCAAGGACCGCCTGCCGGCGTTCGACTTCGCCGTCTTCCGGGAGAAGATGGCCGAAGTCGAGGCGCGGGTGTGCCGGGTCGAGGTCGGCGGGAACGCGGCCGGGACCGGGTTCCTCGTCGGCCCGGACGCCGTCCTGACCAACTACCACGTCCTGGAGGCGGTGCTGAGGGGGACGGCCCCGGCGGCGAACGTCGCCTGCCGGTTCGACTACAAGGTTCTGGTCGACGGGTCGCGGGCCGAGGGGGTGACGGTCGGCCTCCGCCCGACGGACTGGCAGCTCGACGCCAGCCCGTACTCCCCGGCCGAGACCACCCGCACCCCCGACAACCCGCCGCCGACGGCCGACCAGCTCGACTACGCCCTGGTCCGCCTGGCCCGGCCGGTCGGGGACGAGCCGGCCGCCCCGAAGGGCGGGGCCGGCGGCCCGCGCCGCGGGTGGCTGCCGCTGCCGGCGGCCGCCCCGGCGCTCGTCCCGAAGATGCCGCTGATGATCGCCCAGCACCCGGACGGCAAGCCGCTGAAGCTGGCGGTCGACACCGAGGCGGTGATCGGGGTGACGGCCGGCGGGCTGCGGGTCCGGTACGCGACCACCACCGAGGCCGGGTCGAGCGGGTCACCGGTGTTCGACCTGGACTGGAACCTCGTCGCCCTGCACCACCTCGGGGACCCGGCGTACGACCACCCGCCGGCGTACAACCAGGGCGTCCCGATCGACAAGGTCCGGGCCCGGGTCGCGGCCGCCGGCAAGGCCGCCGCCCTGGGCGGGTAGCGGGACCTCGCGGACCGGCACACCACGGTGACGACCATGCCCCGGCTCTCCGGCGAGCGGTTCGAGAGGTTGTGGGCGATCGTGCGGCTGGCGTTCGACCGCCCCGGCCTGGTCCGGGTGGCGCGGTTCGCCCTGGACGTCACCCTGGACGACGTGGTCGGGACCGGCGGGCCGGGGCGGGACGTGGCGTTCGACCTGATCGCCTGGGCGGAGCGCGAGGACCGCACCCCGGACCTGCTCCGCGGGCTGCGGAAGGAGCGGCCGAACAACCCCGACCTGGGGCGGTTCTGCGAGGAACTCGGCGGGCCGCCGGCCGACCACGTCCGGGAGGCCGTCCGCCGGTTCGCCGAGGCGTTCCACGACGACGACCGGCGGCGGCAGTTCCGGTTCCTGAACGCGTACAAGGAGCTGCACGACATCCTCCACGACCTCCACGGGTACCAGCCGCGGGTCGAGGAGGCGGCCGCCCGCCCGGCCGGGGCGGCGCTCCCCGAGGACGTGTGCCTGGCCCTGACCGGGTGGGTGGAGGACGTGCGGCGGGCGGCCCGCGAGACCGAGTTCCCGGACGACCCGCCGGCCTGGGTCGGTAAGTTCGCCGCCGCCGTCGCGGACGTGACCGGGCCGGACCCGGCCAAGGCCGCCCGGGCGGCCGAGCGGCTCGCCGTCCTGCCGGCCCGGGCCCAGGGGGAGCTGAACGCGGAGCTGGTGAAATGCGCCCGCCGGCTCGGGGCGGCCGAGTTGGTCGTCCTGCTCGACGGGGTGCTGGCCGCCGCCGGGGCGGAGCCGGCGAAGGCCGGGACCGCGGACCTGCGGGCGGCGGTCGCCCGGTTCCGGCTGCTGTGCGACCAGCTCCACGGGCTGATCCGGGACCACGACCTGTGCCAGCAGGCGGAGGACGGGCTGCGGGAGGCGGCCGGGCTGCGCGAGGTGACGGCCGCCGGGCTGGCCGACTGGGCGGACGTGGCGGGCCGGCTCGGGGAGTTGGCCGCCCACCGGCCCGGGGACTTCCGGGCGGCCCGGGCGCTGGCCGCCGCCCGGGCGTTCGAGGCCGCCCCGCCGGGGGCCGCGGCCGACGCGTTCGCCGCCCTGGCCGAGCAGTTCGCCGACCTGTTCCTGTACACCGACAAGGGTCTGCTGAAGGTGACCAACCAGCTCCTGCTCGCCACCGCCGCCCTCGACCCGGTCCTCGCGAGGTACTCGTGACCGCCGCCGCCCCGACCCCCGCCGCCTTCCGGTCCCTGGCCGAGCTGCAGGACCGGCACGCGGCCGTCTCCCACCGGGTGGGGAAGGACGTGTCCGCCCCGGACCACCTGGCCGCGGTCGAGGAGTTCGTCCGCCGGGCGGCGGCGACCGGGGCCGTCCTCGACGCCCGGGAGGACCGGGCCGCCGCCCAAAGCCTGATCAACTTCTGGGTCTCCCGGCTGTCGGCGTCCGTCCGGGGGGCGGGGCGGGACGGCCGGCCGCTGTCCGTCCCGGACCTCGGCGACACCCTCCTGGCCCCGTTCGACCCGGGGGAGGTGGCGGCCGCCGCGGCCGTCGCCGACGCGTGGCTGGCCGCGGCGTCCCCGGACGAGCGGCGGCTCGCCCGCCGGGTGCTCCTGCGGCTGGTCCGGATGCGGCCGGCCGGGGCCGAGTTCGACGCCGTCCCGGTGGTGCGGGCCGCCCTGTACGACCTGGACGCGCCGGAGGCGGTCGACGCGGTGCTGGCCCGGCTGGCGGCCGCGGGGGTGGTGCGGCGGAAGCCCGGGGACGCGCCGGAGTTGGACGTGTTCTCGCTCCGCGCGCCGGGGCTGATGGCCACGTGGCGGCCGCTGGCGGACGCGATGTCCGAGCGGGTCCGGTTCCGGGACGGGGTCGGGGCGTGGGCCGGGGCCGACCGCCCGCCCGGGGTGCTGGCCGACGGCGACCCGCTGGAGGACGCCCGGCGGTACCACGACCGGAACCCGGCCGAGCGGGAGTACGTGGCCGCCAGCCTGGCGGAGCAGGGCCGGCGGCTGGCGACGGCGGCGGCCGACCGGCGGTGGAAGCGGGCGTGGCGGACGCTCGCCGGGTTCGCCGCCGCCGGGTGGGCGGTGGCCGTGGTCCTGCTGGTGTTCGAGATCCGGGCGCGGCGGGCGGCCGACGCGGCCCGCCGCGAGGCCGAGACGCTGGCCGAGATGGTCGAGTTGGACGGGTCGGCCCAGGGCATCTCGTTCCTGGCCCTGGCCACCCTCCTGCAGGACGAGAGTAAGGAGGCGGCCGTCCACGCCGCCCGGAAGCTGCTCCTCCTCCAGACCGTCCGGCAGGTGGTGTTCGCCCGCAACCCGAAGACCTGGGAGGCGGCCCGGGGGAACTGGGACCGCCTCCGGCGGCAGTTGGCCGAGGACCCCAAGGGCGGGGACTGGTTCGACCAGTTCTTCGGCCGCCAGCGGCCCGACCCGACGAACCCGTTCGACCCCGGCCACAAGGAGGAGTTCGACCTCCTCACCGGCGGCCCGCCGGTGGACGGGATGACGGCCGCGGACCTCCGGGCCCGGGTCAGGGCCCTGCGGACGGTGTCCGAGTACCTCTGGAAGTACATCGTGGTCGCGGACACGCGGGCCGCCCTCGGGCAGATCCGCCCGGGGGTGGTGGGCCAGGCGGCCGACGCCGCGGAGAAGCTCGCCGAGGCGGCGGCGGCCGGGAAGCCGCTGGCCGACGCCCGCCCGCACCGGGTCGCGTTCTGGCGGGTGTACGGCAGCGGGGTGGTGCTGCTCGCCCCCGGCGGTACGCTGAAAGAAGCCCAGGACAGCACCCTCTGGAAGCAGGCCGACGAGGTCGCCGCGGCCCTGACGGCGTGGGAGGACGCGGGCGGGGGCCCCGCCGCGCCGGATGTCCGGGACCGGCTCCGGAAGGCCGCCGACGCCCTCCGGGCGGTGCGGGCCGACCTCGGACCCGGGAGGTGAGGACGCGGCCGCGGCGCCGGTGATACAACAGCCCCACCGACCGTTTTCCGACAAGGACCCGCGATGAAGCCACGCCTGTTCACCCCCGGCCCCACCCCCGTCCCCGAAGAGACGCTGCTCGAGCTCGCCCGCCCGGTCACGTACCACCGGTCGGCCGAGGCGAAGGCCGTCCTCGCCGAGGTGACCGAGGACCTGAAGTACGTCTTCCAGACCGCCCACCCGGTGTTCACCCTCACCTGCTCCGGCACCGGCGGGATGGAGGCGGCGGTCGCCAACACCCTGGCCGCCGGCGACAAGGCGATCCTGCTGACCGCCGGCCGGTGGGGCGAGCGGTGGCAGGGGGTCCTCAAGGCGTTCGGGGTCGAGACGGTCGCGGTCAAGGTCGACTACGGCAAGGCCGTCACCCCGGAGATGCTCGACCAGGCGCTCGGCCAACACCCGGACGCGAAGGCGGTGTTCGCCACCCTGAGCGAGACCAGCACCGGGGTGGGCCACGACATCGAGGCGTTCGGGAAGCTGGTGGCGAAGACCGACGCGCTCCTGATCCTCGACGGGATCAGCGGGCTGGGGGCGATGGAGTGCCGGGTCGACGCGTGGGGCGTGGACGTGTGCGTCACCGGGTCGCAGAAGGCGCTGATGCTGCCGCCCGGCCTGGCGTTCGTGAGCGCCTCCCCGAAGGCGTGGCGGCGGATCGACGCCCTCCCGCCGCGCGGGTTCTACCTCGACCTGCGGCGGTACCGGAAGTCGCTGGCCGACAGCGACACCCCGTTCACCCCGGCGAACACGCTGATCCGGGCCCAGCGGGCGAGCCTGAAGCGGATCCGGGCGGAGGGGATCGAGAACCTGTGGGCCCGGCACGCCCGGATCGCCGCCGCCTGCCGGGCCGGGGTGAAGGCGATGGGCCTGGAGCTGTTCGCGGAGCGGCCGAACAGCGCGCTGACGGTGATCACGGTGCCGGCCGGGGTGGACGGGTCCGGGACGCTGAAGAAGCTGGAGAAGCAGCACGGGTTCAAGCTGGCCGACGGGCAGGACAGCATGAAGGGGAAGATCTGGCGGCTGTCGCACATGGGGTACGCCGACGCGTTCGACGTGCTCGGGGCGCTGGCGGCGCTGGAGTTGGTGCTGATCGAGGGCGGGTTCAAGTTGGAGGCCGGGGCCGGCGTCGCCGCGTTCCAGAAGGCGTGCGCCGCCGGGAAGTGAAGCCCCGTTTCGGGAGGGCGAGGCTCCTGCCGAGCCGCCGGCGTGGCCGACCCCGCGACGCCCTCGGCTCGGCGGGAGCCTCGCCCTCCCAGAATCGCCGCGTCCCAGGAGGCGTACGCGACGGGGAAGGGACCGCGCGATTCTGGAGCCGAACCCACCCGGTCACATGCGACTCGACTGCGAACCGTACGCCGCCCAGCTGGAGGTCTGGCCGAAGGCCGGGCGGCACATCCTCGCGCAGTTCGACGACGAGAGCGTCGTCGTGTACCAGGCGTACAACGCCGCCATCGGCGGGTACGCCGCCGCGCACGGCCGGTTCGGCGGGGGCTTCAGCTTCTCGCGGATGAGCTGGGTGAAGCCGAACTTCCTGTGGATGATGTACCGGTCCGGGTGGGGCACGAAGGAGAATCAGGAGGTGACGCTCGGCCTCCGGCTGCGGCGGCCGTTCTTCGAGTCGCTGCTGGCGCAGGCCGTCCCGTCCTCGTGGGACCCCGGCGTGTTCGCCACCCGCGAGGAGTGGGCGCGCGAGGTCGGGCGGTCGTCGGTCCGCCTCCAGTGGGACCCGGACCACCACCCGTCCGGCGCGAAGCTCGACCGCCGCGCCATTCAACTGGGGCTGCGCGGCCCGGTGCTGGACGCCTTCGGCAACGAGGAGTTGCTGGAGGTGATCGACCTGTCGCCGTTCGTCGCCGAGCAGCGGGCCGCCCTGGCCGGCGGCGTCTCCGCCCTCGCGACCCCGCGTGAGCGGGTCTACCTCCCGGCTGACCCCGCGGTGGCCGCCCGGCTCGGGCTGGCGGCCGCCGACCCGCCTCACGGCACCCACCAGTAGTACACCGCGGACGCGGCCCCGCCGCCGAGCAGCAGCAGCACCGCCCCCCACTTCCCCCGCGCCTTCAGCGACCACCACAGGAACAGCCCGGTCGCCGAGATCACCAGCAAGAGCACGCAGGTGACGTCGATCACCCACGACCACGCCGCCCCGGTCAGCCGCGGCTCGCCCGACACGTTCCCGCGGTTCCCCCGGTGCAGGTCGGTCAGCACCACCGCCCACCCCTGCGACCGCCGCTCCACCTCCGCCGCCCCGTCCCGCCGCACCCGCGCCTCCGTCTCGCCGCCCGCCCGCCGGAAGCCCACCACGATCTGCGCCTCGTCCCCGTTGTCGAACGACCACAGCTCGCCGGCGATCCCGAACTCCTTCCGCAGCGCCTCCACCACCGCCAGCTTCTGGTCCCCGGTCACCTCGCCGGCCTCCGGCAGCCGCCCGCCGGGGAGCCTGTCGAGCGGCAGCGGCCGCGCCTCCCGGACGGTCCGCGGCTCGTCCGGCAGGAACCACTCGATGTGGTTCAGCATGAACCCGGTGACGGCGAAGAACAGGATCAGCGTCAGCCCGAACAGGGTGACGTAGACGTGGACCGTGCGGGCGGTCTTCAGCAGCCAGCGGCGGAAGCGGGACATGGGCGGGTGCGGGGTGGGGCGGGGCGTGATGGTCCGGGTGGGGCAGGCATTCCTGCCTGCCGCCGGCCGGGGCAGGCAGGAATGCCTGCCCCACCCGGTCATTCCAGCGTCACTTCTTCTCCGGCTTGTTGAACTCCACCACCGTCTCCCCGGTTTCGGAGTTCTTCTCGAACTTCACGGTCGCCGGGGCGGCCCCGCACTCGATCTTCCCCGACTGCCGCAGGTGCGACCCGAACTCCCGGTGCACCTCCACCCGCACCGTGTACGCCCCCCGCGGCAGGGCGGTCCCCTTGTCGTCCTTCCCGTCCCACACGAGTTCGTACTTCCCCGGCCCGCGGGTCGCCCGGGTCACCGCCTTCACCAGGTCCGCGTCCCCCTTGCCGATCCTCCACCAGTCGGTCAGGTCCTTCAGGTACTTCGGGGCGTTCCCCCACACCGCCAGCGTCCGCACCGCCGTCCCCTTCGCGTCCTCCACCCACACCGCCGCGTACGGCTTCCGGTACCGCTTCGCGTCGATCGCCGGCAGCTCCACCGCCACGGTCACCCGGAACCCGTCCGGCCACGGCTCGCCCTTCTTCGCGTCCGCCTTGTCCTGCGGGGCGGGGGTCCGGACCGCGGACACCTCGAACAGCTTCAGCCCGGGGCTGCGGTGCCGCGTCCCGTCGGCGGCGACGATCAGGCACTCCGCCCCCGGCACCCCGGCGACGAGCTTCAAGCCCTCCTCCGGCGACAGCACGCACAGCGACGTGGCCAGGGCGTTCGCGGTCACGTTGTCCGCCGCCACCACCGTCGCCCCGGCGACCCCGTCCGCCGGCCGGCCGGTCCGCGGGTCGAGGAGGTGCGAGTACCGCCGCCCGCCGACCGTGTAGAACCGCTGATACCCGCCGCTCGACGCCACCGCCCGCCCGGACAGCCGCAGGCCGGCGAGCGGGGCGGCGTTGTCGTGGTGGCGGAACGGGTCCTGCACCCCGACCGCCCACCCGGTCCCGCCCGACGGGGCGCCCCACGCCAGGATGTCGCCGCCGAGGTTCACCAGCAGCCCGGTGACGCCGGGCGCCTGCCGCCGGGCCGCGTCCGCCGCCTTCCGCACGATGTACCCCTTGGTGACCGCGTTCAGGTTCAGCGGCTGGTCGGTCAGCCGGGTGAACGTGTTGGTCGCCGAATCGAGTTCCCAGCCGGGCTTGCGGAGGTCCGCCGCGACCCGGGCCAGCGTCGCCGCCGGCGGCTCCCGGCCGTCGGCCTCGGCCTGCTTCCACAGCCGCACCAACTCGCCGACCTGGCCGCTGAACGCGAACCCGGTCTCCCGCTGCCAGTGCTCGTACGCCCGGAGCACCTCGGCCATCTCGGCCGACACCCGCGCCGGCCCGCGCGTCCGGTTCAGCCGGCTCACCTCGCTCGCCGGGTCGTAGGTGCTGAACACCAGCCGCAGCCGCTCGACCTCGTCGAGCGCCCCCCGGTCGGCCGCGTCGGCGGCCGCCTCGTCCGGGGCGACGACGACCAGGTCGAGGGACGTGCCGAGGACGTGGTCGTGGTGGAAGGCGAACTCGGCGGCGGGCGCCGCCGGGCCGGCGGGGGCGAAGGCGCACCCGAGGGCCAGGGCGACGGCAACCCGGCCGGCCGCGTGGAGCGACATGCGGGACTCCTGATCGGTGCCGCGAGCGGGGAGGGCCAAAGGGAAGGGTATGCGGTCGGGGTGAGGTCGGCATGAGAGCACCGCGGACTCACCGGGCGTTGTAACACTTACACGCCGCGGGGGCCGGCCGCGCCCGGCTGTACACTTTACACCTTTCGTCCGGGGCGCCGCGCCGGCCGGCGCACCCGGCCCGATCCCGAACGCCCGCCCGGAGCGCACGTTAGGCCGGGCGATTTCCCCGCGCCCGGCCGGGTTCCGCACCCCGGCACACCGGTTGCGATTAGACTTCCGACGCCTCTAGTTCCGCACCACGACCGGCCCCGCCGGTCCGGCGTCACCCCCAACGGAGGTCAAGGGAATGACTCTTCGTCGGCTCCTGGCCGTCGCTGCGCTCGTCGCCACCCAGGCCCCCGCCGCCCGGGCCGCCAGTTACGAGACCCCGAACTTCGTCGTCGACGCCCCGACCGCCGAACTCGCACGGCGGTTCGGGGAGGCGGCCGAGGCGTACCGGCGGGAGAAGGCGGAGCAGTGGCTCGGGCGGGAGATGCCGCCGTGGCCGCGGCGGTGCCCGCTCCGGGTCGAGGTGACCATGGGGTCGGCCGGCGGGGCCACCCACTTCACCTTCGGGGGCGACGCCAACAACCGCCCGGCCGTCACCTCCCAGCGGATGGAGATCCGCGGCGACGCCCAGCAGCTGCTCAACAGCGTCCTGCCGCACGAGGTGACGCACACCGTGCTCGCCCACCACTTCGGCCGGCCGGTCCCGCGGTGGGCGGACGAGGGCGGGAGCGTGCTGAGCGAGAACGAGGCCGAGCGGTTCAGCCACGACGTCCGGTGCCGGGAGATCCTGAACGCCGGCAAGGCGTTCCGGCTGGCCACCCTGTTCCGGATGGTCGAGTACCCGCGGGACATGCACGTCCTGTACGCCCAGGGGTACTCGGTCACCGACTACCTGGTCCGGCGGGGCGGGGACGGGCGGGACGGCCGCGGCAAGCTGCTCCAGTTCCTCGGGGCCGGGATGCGCGGGAACACCCCCGAGAGCTGGGACGCCGCGGCCCGGACGGTGTACGGGTTCGACTCGGTCGACGCCCTGGAGAAGGGGTGGCTGGAGGCCCTGCGGACGCCGCCGACCCGGGCCGTCGCCCGGGACGCCGCGCCCGCCCGGCCCGCCGCGACCACCGCCGCCGCTGCCGCCGCCCGGACCGAACTCCGGTCGTCCGCGGCCCCGGCCGTGCCGGTGCTGGAGCCGCCGGTGCGGGCCGCCCGCGGGACCGCCCCGGACGCCGAGCCGGTCGGCCGCCCGACGACGCCCCGCCCGGCGGTCGCCCCGGACTACCCGCCGCCGGTCCTCGGCCCGCCGGAGTTCCCGCGCCGCTGACCGGCCGTGACTCGTGGCACAAGCGTCCTCGCTTGTGCCACGCTGAGAGGGGCACAAGCGAGGACGCTTGTGCCACGACCGACCCAAACGGAAGCGGGGGCACCGACACCGGTGCCCCCGCTCGCGTTGCGGTGAGCTTGGCTCAGGCGACCTTCGCCGCCTTCCGCCGGCGGTACCCGACGACCCCGGCAGCGCCCAGCCCGAGCAGGGTCAGGCTGGCCGGCTCCGGGACGGCGGCGACGATCTGGAAGTTGTCGACGACCAGGGCCGAGGTGACGAGGGTGTCGCCCGCGTCCACCACGCCGACGCCGATGGTGAACACGCCGCCGGTGGTGAACGTGAACGAGAACGTCCGGAACCCGGTCATCTCGGTCGGCGAGCTAAAGGGCGGCTCGGCCGGCAGGGTGCCGGGGGCGAGCACGAAACCGGCGCTGTTGGTGTCGGCGAGCTCGACCACCGGGCTGCCGACGGACGGGACGATCGTGACGAACGCGGTGTCGTTGACCCCGGGCGTCGCCTCGTTGGTGATGAAGTTGAACTGGAACGTCAGCACGTCCCCGGCGTTCACGGTGACGGTCTGCCGGATCCCCGACCCCTCGGTCGCGTCGATCCCGAGGGCCGCTTCGATCTGCGCCTCGGTGACCCCGAGGAAGGTCGCCAGGGCGGCGGCGGACACCGGGGCCGCGCTGCCCGTGGTGACCGGGGCGATGGCACCGGTCGTGATCCGGGCAGCAAACGTCCCACCCGGCGGGGGGACGCCGGCGCCGACCGGGAAGGCGGCCCCCGTCAGGACATCCGCGTCCCCGATCACCTGGAACCCGTTGAAGTTGCCGGACTCGAACCCGCCGTTGATGAAGTCGGCCCGGGCGGTCCCGGACCCGGCGGCCAGCGCCGCCACCGCCACCAGGGCGGCCTTGAACACGTTGCGGATCATGACGCACCTCCGTGTTCCCGCGTGGGGCGGGATTGAACGCCCCCGAGCACCGTGCCGGATGACGTCCCACGCCGGGAAACCAGAAACGAGGTTGTGTCTCGGTTCGACCGCGCCGCCCGGATCGGACGCACGGGGGAGGTGCGACGGGCGACGTGGGTTGGGCGCGACCCAGGCTCGTTTCCAAAGGAACATCTTAAAGAACCGAGGACCCGGGCGCCAACCGTCAAATTCAGCAAGATCGGTACATGTTGTGTGGTTGTCAAAATAATGATAATAAAATCGTGCGACCGCAGGCGCAACGTTACGCTCCGCCTCGTCCCGTCTTCCCCCCCGCGACCGGCCGCGGTTCCCCGTTGCGGCCCGGCAACCGCCCCCGTACCTTCAATCTTCCGGGGCGGGTCTTCCCCCAGGTCGAGTTCCCTCCCGGCTCGCCCGCCGGCGGCCTTCCCGGGTGGCGTCGCCGTGTTCGGCGGGGCCTCCGCCCCGACCAACACCACCGTCACCGGCGGGTCGGGGTCGGACCCGGACCGGCCCGGGGGTGAGCCGGAGCACCCCCACCGCACCCGGGAGGACGCGCCAGATGACCCCCCCGACCGTCGCCGCGGAGGCGCCGCCCGCCGGCGGCCCGGCGGCGGCCTCGATCAGCGCGTTCGGGGCGGCCCGGGCCACGGTCCCGGGCCGCCCGCTGAGCCCGGACGAGGTCCGGAGGCTGGACGCGTTCTGGCGGGCCGCCAACTACCTCGCCCTCGGGATGACGTACCTGAAGGCGAACCCGCTCCTGAGGGAGCCGCTGAAGCCGGAGCACGTCAAGGACCGGCTGCTCGGGCACTGGGGGGCGAGCCCGGGCCTGGCGTTCTGCTACACACACCTGAGCCGGGTGATCAAGGCCCGCGACCTCGACGTGGTGTTCATGGCCGGCCCCGGGCACGGCGCCCCCGGCGTCCTCGGCCCGTGCTACCTGGAGGGGTCGTACTCGGAGGTGTACCCGGACTGCAGCGAGGACGAGGAGGGGCTGCTCCGGCTGTTCAAGCGGTTCTCGTTCCCCGGCGGGGTCGGCAGCCACTGCACCCCGGAGACGCCCGGCTCGATCCACGAGGGCGGGGAGCTCGGGTACGTGTTGTCCCACGCCTGCGGGGCGGCGTTCGACAACCCCGGGCTGATCGTCGCGGCGGTGGTCGGGGACGGCGAGTCGGAGACCGGGCCGCTGGCGACGAGCTGGCACGTCAACAAGTTCCTGAACCCGGTCCGGGACGGGGCCGTCCTCCCGATCCTCCACCTGAACGGGTACAAGATCAACAACCCGACGATCTGGGCCCGGGTGCCGCACGCCGAGGTCGAGGCGTTCTTCCGCGGCACCGGGTGGACCCCGTACTTCGTCGAGGGGTCCGACCCGGAGACCATGCACCAGGCGATGGCCGCCACCCTCGACCAGTGCGTGGGCGACATCCGGGCGGCCCAGGACCAGGCCCGGGCGAGCGGCACCGCGTCCCGCCCCCGGTGGCCGATGATCGTCCTCCGCACCCCGAAGGGTTGGACGAGTCCGGGGGAATCCGGCGGGCACAAGCTCGAGGGCTCGTGGCGGTCGCACCAGGTCCCGATGGGGAACGTGGAGAAGGACCCCGCCCGCCTTAAGGAACTCGAAGGCTGGATGCGGGGCTACAAGCCGGAGGAGCTGTTCGACGAGCAGGGGCGGTTCAAGCCGGAGCTGAAGGCCATCGCCCCGACCGGCACCCGGCGGATCGGGTCGAACCCGCACGCCAACGGCGGCCGGCTGACGAAGGCACTCCGGATGCCGGACTTCCGGAAGTACGGGGTGAAGGTCGAGAAGCCGGGGACGACCGAGGCCGAGAACTGCCGGCCGCTCGGGGTGTTCCTCCGGGACGTGATGAAGGCGAACATGACCAACTTCCGGGTGTTCGGCCCGGACGAGACCACGTCGAACAAGCTGACCGCGGTGTACGAGGCGTCGAAGAAGCTGTGGCTGGGGGAGTACTTCCCGGAGGACGCGGACGGGGGCGAGCTGGCCCCGGACGGGCGGGTGGTCGAGATGCTGAGCGAGCACACCCTGGAGGGGATGCTGGAGGGGTACCTGCTGACCGGCCGGCACGGGTTCCTGAGCACCTACGAGGCGTTCGCCCACGTCATCGACTCGATGGTCAACCAGCACGCCAAGTGGCTGACCATCTGCAACCACCTGGCGTGGCGGGCGAAGGTCGCGTCCCTGAACCTGCTCATCACCTCGACCGTGTGGCGGCAGGACCACAACGGGTTCACCCACCAGGACCCGGGGTTCCTGGACGTGGTGTGCAACAAGAGCGCGGCCGTCACCCGCATCTACCTGCCGCCGGACGTGAACTCGCTCCTGTCGGTCGCGGACCACTGCCTGCGGAGCGAGAACTACATCAACGTGATCGTGTCCGACAAGCAGAACCACCTCCAGTACCTGGACATGGACAAGGCGATCGCCCACTGCACCAAGGGGCTGAGCATCTGGCCGCCGGCGAGCACCGACCAGGGCGGGGAGCCGGAGGTGGTCATGGCTTGCGCCGGCGACATCCCGACGAAGGAGGCGCTGGCCGCCACCGACCTGCTCCGGCAGGAGTTCCCGGACCTGAGGCTGCGGTTCGTGAACGTGGTCGACCTGTTCAAGCTGCAGCCGGCGACCGACCACCCGCACGGGCTGACCGACCGCGACTTCGACAGCCTCTTCACGGCGGACAGGCCGGTCATCTTCGCGTTCCACGGGTACCCGTGGCTGATCCACCGGCTGGCGTACCGGCGGGCGAACCACCCGAACCTGCACGTCCGCGGGTACGTCGAGAAGGGGAACATCAACACCCCGCTGGAGCTGGCGATCCAGAACAAGATCGACCGGTTCAGCCTGGCGATGGACGTGGTCGACCGGGTGCCGCGGCTGAAGGTGGCGGGGGCGCACGCGAAGGAGAGGTTCCGGAACGAGCAGATCGCGTGCGTGAGCTACGCGCACGAGCACGGGGTCGACAAGCCGGAGGCGGCGAACTGGAAGTGGCCGTACTGAGGGTGCGCTACGCCGCAAGCGGCGGGTGGGGATCGCCGCTTGCGGCGTAGCGCCGGGGTGACACCGATGGCCGACGCCGTCTTGGTCCTGAACGCCGGCTCGTCGAGCCTGAAGTTCTCGGCCTTCGCGACCGGGGGCGACGGCGGCGTGCTGGCCCGGGGGAAGGTCGAGTCGCTCGGCACCGACGACGCGACCCACGAGCGGGCGCTGGCGTCGGTCCTCGACCAGCTCCGGGAGCGGCTCGCCGGCCACCGGGTGGTCGCCGTCGGGCACCGGGTCGTGCACGGCGGGGTGCGGTTCGCCGCGCCGGTCCGGATCGACGACCGGGTGCTGGCCGAGCTGGACGCGCTGGTCCCGCTCGCCCCGCTGCACCAGCCGCACAACCTGGCGGCGGCGCGGACCGTCGCGCGGCTCGCGCCGGAGTGGCCGCAGGTGGCGTGCTTCGACACCGCGTTCCACCGCACCCAGCCGGAGGTCGCCCAGCGGTTCGGCCTGCCGCGGCGGTTCACCGACGGGGGCGTCCGGCGGTACGGGTTCCACGGGCTGAGTTACGAGTACGTCGCGTCGGTGTTGCCGGGGATCGACCCCGCCGCCGCGGCCGGGCGGACGGTCGTCGCGCACCTCGGAAACGGGGCGAGCATGTGCGCCATGCTCGGCGGCCGGAGCGCCGCCACGACGATGGGCTTCACCCCGGCCGACGGGCTGGTGATGGGGACCCGGTGCGGGTCCCTCGACCCCGGGGTGGTGCTCGACCTGATGACCCGGCACGGGATGGACGCCGCCGCGATCGAGCACCTGGTCAACCACGAGTCGGGGTTGCTCGGGGTGTCCGGGGTGTCCGCCGACATGCGGGACCTGCTGGCGAGTGACGACCCGCGGGCGGCCGAGGCGGTCGACCTGTTCGTGTACCGGATCGGGCGGGAGCTCGGGTCGCTCGCCGCGGCCCTCGGCGGGCTCGACGCCCTGGTGTTCACCGGCGGGATCGGCGAGAACGCGGCGGCCGTCCGGGACCGGGTCGTGCGCGACGCGGCGTGGCTCGGGCCGGTCCGGGTGCACGTGATCCCGACGGACGAGGAGCGGATGATCGCGACCCACGCCCGGCGGGTGCTGGGCCTGGGCGGAACTCCCGGGTGAGTGGCACCCCCGTCGACGGCCCGCCGGATCCGGTAGAACAGGCCCGACAGCGGTCCCACCAGGAGGACGACATGAACCTGCCACGAACCCCGGCCGCGCCCGTCGCCCTGGCCGGGTGCCTCGCCGCCGCGGCCTGGCTGGCGCTCCCCGGCGACCGCCGGGAGGCCGCGGGCCAGCCGGCCGCCGCGAGGGCCGAGGACCGCCCCGCCGACCGGGCCGCCGTCCGCCAGGCGCTCGACCAGTTCACCGCCGCGTTCCGGAAGGGCGACGGCAAGGCCGTGGCCGCCCTGTTCACGACCGAGGGCGAGTACGTCGGCGACGACGGGACCGCGATCCGCGGCCGGGCGGCGGTCGAGAAGGACTACGCCGCGTTCTTCAACAAGAACCCGGAGAACGCCCTGGAGGTGGAGGTCGACTCGGTCCGGTTCCCGGCCAAGGACGCGGCCGTCGTCGAGGGGCACTTTAAGCTCCGGACCGGGCCGAAGAAGGACCTGGCCGTCAGCCGGTGCAGCTTCCTGTACGCCCGGGAGGACGGGGCGTGGCTGATCGCCATCGCCCGGGAGTGGCCCGGGGACGGGCTGTCCCTCCGCGACCTGGAGTGGCTGATCGGCACCTGGGAGGCGAAGCGGGACGGGACGACCGTGACCACGAAGTACGAGTGGACGAAGAACAAGACGTTCATCCGCTGCCACCTGTCGATCGCCCGGGACGGGGAGACGCACACCGGGACGCAGATGATCGGGAAGATGCCGTCCACCGGCGGGCTGCACGTCTGGACGTTCGAGGACGAGGGCGGGATCGGGGACGCGGACGTCACCCGGGACGGGAAGCGGTGGGTGTTCGCGGCCCGCGGGTCGACCGCCGACGGGCGGGTGATCACCGCGACCAACATCATGACCCCGGTCGACGCCGACACGTTCCTGTGGCAGGCGGTCGAGCGGACGGTCGACGGCGAGCCGGCGCCCGACCTGGCCCCGGTCAAGGTGACCCGCGTGAAGGGCAAGTAGCGGACTCCCACCACACCCGGAGGACTCAGCCATGCGTCGGACGACGTTCGGGTTCGGGGTGGCGGCCGCGGTCCTGCTGGCCGCCGGGCACGACGGCCTGGCCCAGCGGGGCGGCCGGGTCGGCGGTGGGGCCGCTCGGGTCGGCGGCGGGGCGATCGGCGGGCCGTACGGCGGTGCCGGGGTCGGCGCGCGGTCGACCGGGACCGTGGTCGGCCCGGCCGGCGGGACCCGGACCGCCGGGACCGCGAGCGGCTCGTACACCACCCAGCGCGGGACCACCATCGACTACGCCGGGGCCGGGCGGGGCGGGACCACCCCCGGCGGGGTCAGCTACGGGCGGGGCGTCGGCGGGGTGCAGGTGACGACCCCGGGCGGCAAGGAGCTGACCAAGGTCGGGACCGCCGGAGGGGCCGTCGGGCCGGGCGGGAACGCCGTCGGCGGGCGGGCCGGGGTGACCACCGGGAGCGGCCCCGGCGGCGGGTCGTTCGGCACCGCCTACCACGGCGGGGTGGCCGTCGGCCCACAGGGTGTAGCCGCCGCGGGCGGGCGGGTCGGGACCGCGACCGGTCCCGCGGGGAACACCGTCTCCGGCGCGGCCCGCGGGGCGGTCGCGGTCGGCCCGTACGGCGCCGCGGCCGGCCGGACCGCCGCCGCGGCCGGGGCGGGCGGCACGTACTACCGCTCGGCCGCCGCCGTCACCGCCCAGGGGTACGCGGTCCGCCAGAACTTCCGCACCTTCGCCCGGCAGTACCCGGTGCTCACCGCCCGGTGGCTCGGCCCGACCTACCGCCCGGTCACCTGGGCCGTGCTCGCCGGGTGGGCCGGGTACGGCACGTACGTCGCCGAGCCGGTGTACTACGACTACGGGACGACGGTGATGTACCTGGGCGACACGGTGTTCGCGAACGGCCAGTCGGTCGGCACCGCCGAGCAGTACGCCCAGCAGGCGGTCGAGATCGCGGCGGCCGGTGAGGCGGCGAAGCCGGACCCGAAGCAGGGGGAGTGGCAGCAGCTCGGGGTGTTCGCCATGGTCGGCGAGGGGGAGGAGAAGTCCACCAACCTGTTCCAGCTCGCCGTCAACAAGGCGGGGGTGATCGCCGGCGAGTACTACAACGCCCTGACCGACGAGACGTCCCCGGTCCGCGGGTCGGTGGACGCGAAGACGCAGCGGGCGGCGTGGACCGTCGGCGACCGCAAGTTCCCGGTGTACGAGGCCGGGGTCGCCAACCTGACGAGGGACGAGACGACCATGCTCGTCCACTTCTCGAAGGAGAAGGCCCAGCAGTTCACGCTGGTCCGGATCCCGCAGCCCGGCGGCGACGCCCCGCCGGGCGGGAAGTAGGCGTACTCCGGCCCGCCCGGGCCGAACGGCGACCGCCCCGCCCCCGCCGTCGTACAACAGCGGTGGCCCGCCGCGACGCGAACCCCCTACCCCTGCGAGGTCCCCATGCGCTCCCTCCCCTGCGTCCTGTTCGTCCTCTCCGCCGGCCTGGTGGCCGCGGCCGACGACTTCAAGCCCGAGCCGGGGTACCGGCTGATCTTCAACGGCAAGAACCTGGACGGGTGGCAGACGAAGGCCGACGCGAAGAAGGACAAGGAGGCGAAGCCGGAGCCGCTGGCCGGGAAGACGGAGGCGTTCGGCGGGCGGTTCAAGGTGGCCGGCGGGGAGCTGGTGATCGACCCGGCGGTGAAGGGCGACCGGTACATCGAGACCGTGACTCCGGTGGGCGGGGACTTCACCGTCCGGTTCGACTTCAAGCCGGGCGAGGGGTGCAACAACGACCTGCTGTTCCTGGGCACGAAGTTCGACATCAAGGCGGGTGAGAAGACGAAGGACGCGGTGAAGGGGGTGAAGCTCGGCGAGTGGAACAAGCTGGAGATCGCGGTGAAGGGCGGGTCGGCGGACTTCGTGGTGAACGGGGAGAAGGTGGCGACGCAGAAGACGAAGGGGGACAAGGGGCCGTTCACCCTGCGGGCCGAGTTCGGCCCGATCAGCTACAAGAACATCCGGATCAGCGACGGGAAGTGACCGAGGGGCGGGCCCCGGCCCAGCCGGTCAGGGGCCCCCCTCCACCGCGCACCCCGGCAGCGCCGCCTTCAGTTCCTTGACGCCCGCGTCCGTCACCCGAGTCCGCCAGAGCAGTAGCTTCTTCAGCCCCGTGAGGGGGGCCAGTTCCTTCAGCCCGGCGTCGGTGAACCGGGTGCCGACGAGGCCGAGGTCGGTGAGGTTCTTCAGCGGGGCGAGGTGCCTCAGCCCCTGATCCGTCACCGCCCCGTCGTCCTCCCCGATCAAGAGCCCCGTGAGGTCCTTGAGGGCGGCGAGTTCCTTCAGCCCGTCGTCGGTCACCTTGGTGCCGTTCAGTTCGAGCTTGACGAGGCGGGGGTGGTCCCGGACCAACGCCCTCAGCCCGTCGTCGGTCACCAGCGTCGCGGTCAGCTTGAGGGACCGGAGCTTCTTCAGCGGGGCGAGCTCCCCCACCCCGGCGTCCGTCACGCGGGCGGAGAAGAAGCCCAGGTCCGTGAGGTGCTCGAGCCGGGCGATCTCCTTCAGCCCGGCGGCCGTCAGGTCCGCGTACGAAAGCCGGAGCCGGGCGAGGTTCTTGAACCCGGTGAGGGCCATGACCCCCTCGTCGGATATGCCCGGCTCCGGCTTCCCGTCGGCCTTGAACCCGGTCGGGCCGGTCAGCTCGAACGCGACCACCTCGGCGGCCGACCGCGGCCGCCCGGCGGCCCCGGCGGCGGCGGTGACGGCGTACAGCCGATCGACCGCGGCCAGCGCGGCGAGCGCCTGGTCCGATGGCCTACCCACGTCCAGGGTGTGGAGGCGGGGGAACGCGGCCAGTTCCTTCAGCCCGGCGGCGGTCACCGCCGTGCCCCGCAGGTCGAGGGTGGTGAGGCCGGCGAGCGGGCGGAGTCCCTTCAGCCCGGCGTCCGTCAGCCGGGTGTCGGCGAGGCGGAGCGTGGTCAGGCGGGTCAGCCCGGCCAGGGCGCGGGCGCCGTCCTCCGAGAGGACGTTGGTCGACAGGTCCAGGGTGGTCAGGTGGGGCAACCCGGCCAGGTCCTTCAGCCCGGTGCCCGACGCCCCGACGGCGTCCGCGTTCAGGTCGGTGAGCTTGCGGCAAGCGGCCAACGCCCGCAGCCCGGCGTCGCCGACCTTCTTCGAGTGGTAGAGCCGGAGGGCGGTCAGGTTCGGCAGCCCGGCCAACTCCTTCAGCCCGGCGGCCGTCACCGGGGACCACTCCAGGTTGAGGGCGGCGACGTCCGCGGCGGAGGCCGGCCGCCCGCCGCCCGCGGCCTTCGCCCGCCCGAGGACGTGCAGCCGGTCGGCGGCGCGGAAGGCGGCGAGCACCCGGTCCGTGACCTGTCGGCCGGCGATGTCGACCCGGGTGAGGGCCGGCAGCGAGAGGAGGTCCGTGATGCCAGCGTCCGTGACCCGGGTGTCCCAGGGGCTTACCGCGGTGAGGCGGCGGAGGCCGAGGAGGTGCTTGACCCCCGCGTCCGTCACGCCGGTTTCCCCCAGGTCGAGGCGGGTCAGGTCCGGGAGCGCGGCGAGGTGCTCGAGCGCGGCGTCCGTCACCTTCCAGCCGGACAGGCTGAGGTAGGTCAGGTTCGCCAGGCCGGCGAGGTCCGCCAGCTCGGCCGGCGTCCCCGCCTCGGGCGGCAGGTCCATCCCGAACGGCACCCCGACGGGAGGCAGGTCTTTGAGTGACCCGGGCCGGTAGTCCTTCTGCCGGGCCGCGAACGTCGGCACGCCGCCCGTGCGCTCGTCCGCGGGGCGGAGGTCGAACCCGCGGCTCTTCCACGCCTCGACGGTCGCCGGGTCGATCCCGGTCCCGCCCTTGCCGACCGGTTCGCGCGGGGCCGGGGCGACGGCCACCGGTCCCGGTGCGGCCGGCTCGTCCGGCCGCCCGGAGTGTTCCGGGGGCGGGTCGGGCGCCTTGGAACAACCGGCGCACAGGATTCCGGCCACGAGCCAGGGGCGGGAGTTCACGGGCGTTCTCCGGGGGGTGACGGTAGGCTACCCGCCCCGCGCCCGGAAGGCAAACGTCACGCCGCGTCGGGGCGGGCGAGTTGCGCCGGGGCGAACAGGTACCCGGCTGGCTGCGGCAGACCGCCCGGGCCGAGCGGTCCGTCCGCCACCCCGTCCCACGGGTGACTCCGCACCGCCGCCAGCACCCGCTCCGCCAGCGCCAGGGCGTCCCGCCCGTCCTCGCCGGTCACCCGCGGCCGGTTCCCCGTCCGCACGCAGTCCACGAAGTGCTTCAACTCGGCCGTCAACTGGTCGCCCTTGCGGTCCCCGTCCAGCGTCAGCGTCTGCAGGTAGCGGCCGAACACCTCGTCCTTCAGCCGGGCCTTCGCCGCCGCGTCCAGTTGGTCGACCCGCAGCCCGTGCCGCCGCACCTCCTCGCTCTGCTGCACCAGGTTCAGCTTCCGCGTCACGAAGTCGATCCCGGCGTACCCCTCCGGGGCCCACACCCGGAGCCGACGCTTCGGGTGGCGGGTGATCCGGCTCGCGGTCACGTGCGCCACGCACCCGTTCTCGAACTCGAGCCGGGCGTTCACCATGTCCTCGTGCCCGCCGAACACCGCCGCCCCGACCGCCGACACCGCCCGCACCGGCGACCGCACCAGCGACAGGAGCAGGTCCAGGTCGTGGATCATCAGGTCGAGTACCGCCCCGATGTCGACCGACCGGCCGGTGAACGGCCCGTGCCGCTCGGCCTCGACGAACTTCGGCCGGATCGGCCGGCGGGACAGCTCCTCGAACGCCGGGTTGAACCGCTCGATGTGCCCGACCTGGAACGGAACCCCGGCGGCGGCCGCCAGGCCGATCAGCTCGTCCGCCTCGGCCACCGTCCGGCAGACCGGCTTCTCGACCAACACCGGCACCCCGGCCTTCAGGAACGCGGCCGCGACCTCGTGGTGGTGGACGGTCGGGGTGACGACGCTGACCGCGTCCACCCGGCCGAGGAGCGGGGCGTGGTGCGGGAACGCCGCGGTGCCGAGCTTGGCGGCGACCGCCCGGGCCTGGTCGGGGTTGCTGTCGGCGACCCCGACCAGCTCCACGTCCGGCAGCCCGGCGAGGATCCGGGCGTGGTGCTGACCCAGGTGCCCGACCCCGATCACCGCCGTCCGCACGCGCGTCATGCCGACCTCGAATCTTCAAGTCGCAAGGCCCGGGTCCGTAGCACAAGCGAGGACGCTTGTGCTACGGACCCGGTCGTTACGCCGCGCGGGTGAGGGCCGCCCGCCCGGCCGACCGGGTCCCCGGCACCGGGCGGGGTGACGACTGGGCAACCAGGGCCGCGAGCTTCCGGGCGAGCTCGACGTTCAGGGCGTGCCCGGACCGGTACGCCACCACGTGCCCGGCGAGGTCGAACCCGCACAGGGCCAGGTCGCCGACCAGGTCCAGCACCTTGTGCCGGGCCGGCTCGTCCGCGAACCGAAGGCGGTTCCCGACCACCCCGCGCGGGCCGAACACCAGCAGGTCGGCCGGCGTCAGGTGCCGGCCCACCCCCTCCGCCCGCAGGGCGTCGGCCTCGGCCGCGGTCACGAACGTCCGGCACCCGGCGACCTCGGCGGCGAACGCCCCGGCCCCGGGGGCCAGCGTGAACCGCTGCCGCGGGACCGGGCCGGTCGGGCCGTAGTCGAGGAGGTAGCTGACCCGCAGGCCGGGGTCCGCGGACGGGTGGAAGGCGACCGTCGCCCCGCCGGCCGACGCCACCACCGGGGCGGCCGGCGCCCACACCGGGCGGCGGGCCGGCTGGGTCACCACCCCGGCGGCCGCGACCGCCGCGACGTACCCGGCGGCCGACCCGTCCAGCCCGGGCGGCTCGGGGCCGTCGAGCTCGACCCGGCAGTTGTCGACGCGGAGGCCGGCGAGGGCGGCGAGGAGGTGTTCGACCAGGGTGACCCCGCACCCGGCGGGGCCGAGGGTGGTCCGCCGGCGGGTGTCGGTGACGAACCCGGCCAGGGCCGGTACGGCGGGGGCGTTGGGCCGGTCGGCCCGGCGGAACACCCGCCCGGTCCCGGGCGGGGCCGGCCGCAGCCGGACCCGGACGCGGGCCCCGGTGACGAAGCCCACGCCCTCCACCTCCGCGTCGGCGGCCAGCGTCCGCTGGTGCCGGTGACCGATCAGTCGCACGGGTCCGCCTCTCCCGGCGTCCTGCCGGGGGTTCCGGTCTCGTCCCAGGTGTGGCCCGCGGGGCGGGCCGCGGGACAGTTATCGTCCCGCCGGCCCGCCCGGGTTGACCCGTCTCACGGCCCCTTGCCGGGGATCGTGCCGGGCCCCGGGGCCGGACCGTTGGTCGGGGTGGCCGGGGTCGGGTCGGCCAGCTTCGACACGTCCACCGGCTTCCCGTTCTCGTCCTTCGCCGGGTACCAGGCGTTCAGCGTCTGGACCACCACCCCGGTCATGTCGACGTGCCTGGCCACGTAGAACGGCTGGGCGGCCGGCGGCTTCAGCTTCAGCTCCTTGGCCCACGGCGCCTTCATCTCCTCCTCGGTGGCCGCGTCCGGGTACGCGAACACGATGTGGTACCCGTTCATCTCGGCCGTCTTGTCGACCACCGTCTTGATCTCGTCGTACAGGGACGAGATGATCCGGGTGGCCATGTCGCTCAGGGCCTTGCTCACCTGCCGGTCCTCGTCCTCGATCTGCCGGCCGAGGTCGACCATCCGCCGCCCGATCTCCTCCTTGAGCTGCGGCACCTGCTGCTTCTGGTACTCGTCGGCCTTCTTGGTGTACTCGCCCCGGAGGGCCACCAGCTTGGTGGACAGCTCGGCCCGCCGCTTGTTCAGCTGGTACACCTCGTACTTCGCCTTGCCGTAGTCCCGCATGACCGCGGCCATGTTGAACACGGCCACCGTCGGGCGGACGGCGGGGGCGGTCGGGGCGGGCGGCGGCGGGGGCGTCCCGCCGGGCGGGCCCTGGGCCGCCGACCCGCCGGCCAGGGCGAGCATCCCCCCGAACCCCAGCACCCCGGCCAGACACGTTCTCGCGCGCATCACTCCGTGCCTCCTCGGATCGGTCCGGCGGCCCGGGGTTCCGGTCCCGCGCCCGCCGCCGCACCGACGCCGGGCGCCGGCCGCGCCGGTCCCCGCTTCCCCTGTGTCGGTGCCGTGGGCGGTGCTTCTACCCCAACCCCCCGAACCGGTCAACCGGAATGCCGGGTGCGGGCCGGGCGGCCGGACGGCCGATGAAGAACCGCGTCCCGCCCCGCCCCCGAGGTGCCCGATGCGACCGCGTTCCCGGCTGCTCGTCCCGGTCGCCGCGCTCGGGCTCGGGGCGACGCTGGTGGCCCTGCCCGGGGGGTGCAGTCGCGGACCGGATGCGGTGCCGGCGGCGGTCCGCGGGACGGTGACGTTCCAGGGCCGGCCGCTGGCCGGCGGCCTGGTGGTGCTCAGCCCGGACCCGGACCGCGGCGGGTCGGGGAAGCCGGCCCGCGGGGATGTCGGCCCGGACGGGCGGTACGAATTGCGGTTGAACGGCGAGGCGGCGATCCCGCCGGGGTGGTATCGGGTGGCGGTGGCCGCGGCCCCGGGGCCGGCGGCCGGGCCGGCATTCCCGGCGAAGCTGGCGCGGCCGGACCTGTCCGGCCTGGTGCGGGAGGTGAAGGCCGGGCGGGAGAACGTGTTCGACTTCGCGGTCGAGGTGCCGCCGGGGTAAGGCCGTCGGGTTCACGTAGGGTGCGTCGAGGCCCGCTACGGGCCGACGACGCACCGGCGGCGCGTGGTGCGTCGTCGGCCCGTAGCGGGCCTCGACGCACCCTACGACTACGACGGTTCCGGGGCCGCCGGGGCGACGGCGGGCGGGTGGAGCAGCTGCGCGGCCCACACGGCGTCCGCACCCGACAGCGGCGGGTCGGGATCGGCTTGGTAGAGGAACATCGCGTACCCGGCGGCGTCGTAGACGCGGTGGAGCAGGGCTTGCAGGTCGAGGGACGGTTCGGGCTCGCCGGGCCGGAGCGGGATCGGGATGCTCGGGAGCGGGTCACGGAGGTGGAGCGGCCACAGGTCGGCCCGCGGGTCGCCGCTCGCCCGCCGGGCGTGCCGGCTCACCAGCGCGTAGTAGTCGCACGCCGGGAGTTGGTCCCACGGCATCTTCGGGTCGGCCCTCAGCAGGTCGACCTCGACGAAGTTGGTCCGGCTGGAGAGGATCCGCCGCACCTTCGCCAGGTGGTTGCGGTGCGGCCCGGTCGCCTTGTTCGCCGGGCTCAACAACTCCACCACGGTGACGGCCTCGTTCCGGTCCCGGTCGCGGATCTCGAGGTACGGCAGCCGCTCCTCCTCGACGATCACGGGCATCCCGACGGACGCCGGGGCGACCACCGCGGCCCCGACCCCGGCGGCGGGGGCGCCGGCCGCCGGGTGGACCGACAGGTCCGGCCGGCCGAGCGGGAACCACTTCTTGGCCGGCGGCTCGTGGATGAACAGGTGCTCCTCGATTCGGACGTAGTACCGCGGCAGGAGGTGCGGGACCAGCGCCTCCCGGGCGGCCGGGATGAAGCTGTCGTGGAAGTCGTTCCACACGTCCGGGCGCTCGAGGTACGGGTTCATCCCGGGGAACGGGGACGGCATCGGCGGCCCTCCGCGGCGCACCCGGATTGTACCACGGCCCGGGTTACTTCGCCGGCTTGACCCCGAACGTGACCACCATCGTGCCGGTCCCCCGGGCGACCTCCTTGGCCCCGTCCGACACCGCGAACGCCAGGCCCATCGTCAGCTTCCCGGCGACCCACTCCTTCCGGTCCAGGTCGTACGTCTGCTCCCCGGTCACCTTGTACCGGCCGTCCTTCATCGTGTGCCCGGCGGCCAGCTTGGCCCCGTCTGCGGTCAGGGTGCCGGACACCTTCACCCCCTGCCCGCCCGTCCCGCCGGGCGCCTTGGTGTACGTCAGCTTCCCGGCCGCCAGCCCGCTCCCGGTGCTCACCGCCGCGTCGGCCTGCCACTCGTCCTTGTCCGCCAGGTACGGGGGGTGGAACAGGGTGGCGTTGGCGACCATCCCGTTGTCCAGCAGGACCGCCGCCCCGGGGCCGGCGAGCATGGTCCGCTTCACCTCCTTGCCGGTCGCGTCGACCTCGAGCTTGCAGATCGGGGCACCGAACGAGTCGGTCAGCATCCGCCTCAAGTCCGGCGGGGCGTCCGCGGTCCGGACGTCGGTCGTCTTCCCGTCGGCGGTGGTGGTCAGCCCGGCCCGGCTCATCCGGGCGTCCATGACCACCTTGCCCCCGGACCCGCCGCGGAACTCGACCGCCTCGACCACCAGGGTCCGCTCCTTCCCGTCGCGCCGCCAGGCGTACTCGAACGCGGCGTCGGCGTCGACCTTCTCCTCCCGCCCGCCGAACGGCATCGCCAGCTTGGCCCGGATGTCGACCCGGAACGTCGGGTCCTTGGCGGCGGGCTGGGCGACCGCCACGGCGGCAGCCGCGAGCGCGGCGGCGAGGGCGAACAGGCGGAGCATGGGTCCAACTCCCGGGGTGAAGGGGCGCCCCGATATATATAGCCGGCTACCGGCCCCAGGCGGGACGGGTTCGCGGCCACGGATTCAGGGCGTCGGCGAGTCGCGCGGACAGGCGTTCGCACTCCTCGGCGATCAGAATCGCCTCGTAGGCGATCCGGGCGCGGACGAGCAGGTCACGGGGTTGGTCGGCCGGCACCTTCTCCCTCACCCGCACGCGGACGTCGACGAGCACCGGGTCGAACTCGTTCGGCACCACCTCGACGGTCGGTGGGTCGGCCGGGTCGAAGACGCCGAGCCGGGCGATCCGGGCGGGGGCGGCCGGCAGCTCCTTGAAGTCGAGGATCTGGCCCGGCCTGTGGCCGGTCATGGCGCAGATGAGGTCGTCGGGGACGACCGTGTTCCCCTCGATGATGACCCGCCCGACGCGGGTCGGTGGCTTGTCGTCGGCGGACCGGAGGCGGACGCGGGTACCCGTGCCCCCCTCGAAGATGAGCCGCCCGACCCGGTCCGGTCCCTTGTCGTCGCCGGCCGTCGGCGCGGGGTGTGCGAGCAAGACGGCCGGTCCGACGAGCGCGGCCGCCCAAGCCGATCGCAGCATGGTTCGCCTCGGGGTGGCGGGTGAATCCGTCCTGGCCGGATGCTACCCCGCCGCGCGGGCGGCCGGCAACCCGAGGTCGGGACTTGCCCGGCCGGTGTTCAGCCGCGGAGCGGCGACCGACGGTAGCCAGGGGTGGAGCGAGCCGCAGGCGAGCGCAACCCCTGGCGGGCGTCGGCGGGCCGGGGGTTGTCTCCGCAGGCCGCCAGGGGTTGCGCTGCGCTCCACCCCTGGCTACCGTCCGCCGTCCCTCCGGGACTTCAGACACCTCCGGAACGGTTCACCCCAGCAGACTCATCTTCACCTCGCCGCCGACCACCGTCGCCACCGCCCGGCCGGTCACCTCCCACCCGTCGAACGGCGTGTTCCGGCTCTTCGACTTCGACGCCGACTTGTCGACCTTCCACCGCGCCTTCGGGTCGATCACCGTCACGTCCGCCGGCCGGCCCGGTTGCAGCGTCCCGCGGTCGATGCCCAGCACCCGCGCCGGGTTCACCGTCATCTTCGCCAGCATCTGCGGCCACGTCAGGTGGCCGGGCTCGATCAGGTGCGTCACGCACAGCGGCAGGAACGTCTCCAGCCCGAGGATGCCGTTCGGGGCCTGGTCCAGCTCCCGCTCCTTCTTCTCCGGGGCGTGCGGGGCGTGGTCCGTCGCCAGCACCGACAGCGTCCCGTCCTTCAGCCCCGCCAGGATCGCGTCCGCGTCCCGCCGCGTCCGCAGCGGCGGCGACATCTTGTAGTTGCTGTCGAACGACCGCAGCGTCTCGTCGGTCAGGAGGAAGTGGTGCGGGCACGCCTCGCCGGTCACCGGCACGCCGCGCGCGATCCCGTCGCGGATCAGCGCCACCCCGCCGGCCGTCGAGACGTGCAGGATGTGGACCCGCCCGCCGGTCAGCCCCGACAGCATCACGTCCCGGGCGATCATGATGTCCTCGGCGACCGCCGGCATCCCGCGCAGCCCGAGCTGGGTGCTCACCAGCCCCTCGTTCATCACCCCGCCCTGCGTCAGCTCCAGCACCTCCGCGTGCACCAGCACCGCCCGGTCGAGCATCCGGCAGTACTCCAAGGCCCGCCGCATGATCTCCGCCGAGTACACCGGGGCCCCGTCGTCGGTGAACGCGACCGCCCCGCCCTCGACCAGGCCGCCGAGCTCCGCCAGCTCCTTCCCCTCCCGGCCCTTCGTCACCGCCCCGACCGGGAAGACGTTGCAGTTCCCCGCCCGCCGGGCCTGCTGGACCACGAACTCGGCCGCCATCCGGGTGTCGAGCGGCGGCTCGGTGTTCGGCATGCACGCGACCGACGTCACCCCGCCGGCGACCGCCGCCGCCGTCCCGGTCGCGATCGTCTCGTCCTCCTCCCGCCCCGGCTCCCGCAGGTGGACGTGCATGTCGATCAGCCCCGGGGCGACGATCAGCCCGGTGCAGTCGAGGACGCGGTCGGGCGGGCCGGGGGGCGGTCCGCCGAGGATCACCCCGCCGGCGAGCCACAGGTCGGACACCGCGTCGAGGCTGCGGGACGGGTCGATCACCCGGCCGTTGCGGAGCAGGAGGGTCGGCATCGGGGGCTCGGGGCTCTGGAAGAGAAGGGGTGAGGGGGTGAGCGGGTGACAAGACAGAGCCGGCTTTCTCACCCCTTCACCCGCTCACCCCCTCACCCCTTCTCTTCCAACGCTGGGACGCGTGGAAACGCCGGGCGGCCGCGGCTGCGACCCCCGGCGTTGCGGCGGGCGACGGGGGACTCAGCGGCGGGCCCGGAGGCGGGCGAACAGCCCCATCCGGCCGGTCGAGGACGTGGACGACATCGACATCATCATCGGGGCCGGCATCAGCACGTCCCCGGTCATCACCATGCCCGACGCCGGCATCACCATCGTGCCGGAGGTGGTCATGACCCCGCCGGCCGGCATCACCATCATGGCGCCGGGCGCCGGCATCACCGTCCCGCCGGCCGGCATGACCATGTTCCGGTCCATGACGCCGCCGGCCGTCACGACCGGGCTGCCGGTGACCGCCGGCATGACAGACGAGCCCGGGGCCGGCATCGGCATCGGGGTCGGGACGGTCGTCCCCGGCAGGGTGGTGCCGGTCGCCGGGGTGGTGATCACCGTCCCCGGGTACGGCATGGCCACCGGGCTGGACATCGACATCGAGGTCGTCCGCCCGCCGCGGAGGCGGGAGAACAGGCCGCGGCGGGCGGTGGTGGTCGGGGCCGGCATGGTGCTCATCGCCGGGCCGGGGACCACGACCGGGGCCGCCGGGGCGGCCGCGACCGGGGCCGGGGATTGGGCCGCGGTGTCGACCGCGAACAGGGCCGCGACGGCCGCGGCGAACAGGAACCGCTTCACGCTGTCTCCTCCTGAGTACACCCTGACCCCGGGGCCGTCCGGATGGCCCGGCCGGTCAGGTCGGCACATTGTAGCGACCGTCCCACCGGCGGACACCCGCCGCCCGGTCCCGCTACTCTCACCGTGCCCGCACCCCCGGAGCCCCGCCATGCCCGCCGTCGCCGACCTAGTCGCCCACCTGGACCGGTTCGCCCCGCCCGCCACCGCCGCCGACTGGGACAACGTCGGGCTGCTGCTCGGCGACCCGGCCGACCCGGCCGACCGGGTCATGACCTGCCTCACCCTCACCCCGGACGTGGCTGCCGAGGCGGTGGCCGAGCGGGCGAACCTCGTCGTCACGCACCACCCGGTGCTGTTCCGCGCGGCGAAGCGGCTGACCGCCGGCACCCCGGACGGGAAGGTCGTCCTCCCGCTGCTGCGGGCCGGGGTCGCCGTGTACTCCCCGCACACCGCGTTCGACAACTGCCCCGGCGGGGCCAACGACACCCTCTGCCGGCTGCTCGGCGTCGCCTCCCCCGAACCCCTCCGGCCGCGGCCGGCGGCCGGGCAGTGCAAGCTCGTCGTGTTCGTCCCGGACGCCGACCTCGGGAAGGTGTCGGACGCCCTGTTCGCGGCCGGGGCCGGGGTGATCGGCCAGTACCGCGAGTGCAGCTTCCGGCTGACCGGCAAGGGGACGTTCTTCGGGACCGACGCGGCGAACCCGGCGGTCGGGGAGAAGGGGCGGCGCGAGGACGTGGACGAGTGGCGGCTGGAGGTGGTGGTGCCGGAGCGGGCCGTGCCGGCGGCGGTCGCCGCGATGCGGAGGGCTCACAGCTATGAGGAGCCGGCGTTCGACGTGTACCCGCTCAAGCCGACGGCGGCCGGCGGCGAGGGCCGGGTCGGCGAGTTGGCAGTGCCGACGACGCTGGGCGAACTGGCCGACCGGGCGAAGCGGGAGCTGAAGGCGGCTTCGGTCCAGGTGGTCGGCGACTTGAGCCGGCCCGTGAAGAAAGTGGCGGTCGCGTGCGGGGCGGCGGGCGAATATTTGTCAGATTCGGTCCGGTCGGGTGCCGATGTCTTCGTCACGGGGGAGCTGCGCTTCCACGACGCCCTCGCGGCCCGGGACGCCGGCATCGCCGTCCTGCTACCGGGGCATTACGCCACCGAGCGGCCGGGGGTCGAGACCTTGGCCGGGTGGCTCGCCGCGAACTGGCCGGGGGTCGAGGTGTGGGCGAGCCGGGTCGAGCGGGACCCGCTCGCGGCGGGGTGACCGGGGGCGGTTGATTTTCCCGCGGCCGGCGGGTATGGGCGCGGCCACGGCACGGATGCCGGGGGGGAGCGACGATGCTGCGGAACACGGTTCTCGGGGTGGCGGCGGTGTTCGGGCTGTCGGTCTGGGCGTGGTCCCGCCCGGCCGAGGTCGGAGCCCGGGCGCCGGGGCTCGACGTGGTCACCGCCGGCCCGGCGGCGGACCGCCCCGGCGGGACGTACGACGAGGCCGCCACCCACTTCCGGTCGAACCAGGCCGGGCACTGGTGGCGGCAGGTGGTGATCCGCCGCTGACCCGGCGGTACGATGGGGCATGGCCGTCCTCCACATCGACCCGGTCCCGTTCCGCTGCCCGCCCGGCGAGGTGCTCCGGTTCGTCGCCGCCCGCGGCGGACTCGACGGCAAGCACGTCGGGAAGATCGCCTTCGTCGGCCGCGGGGCCACGGTCGAGGTGCCGGACGCGAAGGCGGCCGCGCTCGTCGCCGCCCTCGACGGGGCGACGTTCCGGGACAAGCCGGTCCGGGTGCGGTTCGCCGGCAAGGCCGACTTCACCGACGCCGACCACTTCGGCCGGCTGTCGCGGCTGCTCGACCTCGAAGCGAAGGCCGAGGAGGAAGACGCCCGCCGCCGCGCCCGCGCGGAGGAGGGCTCGCCGCTCGGCGACGGCGCCACCCTCACCGGCCTGGCCCTCCGCGACGCCGAGTTCGGCCTCGGCGGCCGGCTCCTCCTCACCTTCACCCGCAAGACCCGCGACCCCCTCCCGCCGACCCGGCTGCAGCCGGGGTCTCCCGTCGTGCTCACGCAGACGAACGTCAACCGCCGGGTGCCGGCGTACCGCGGGGTGGTGTACGACCGCGACGCCGCCTCGATCGGCGTGGCCATCGACCCGCCGGACGACGAGTTGCCGGACGACGCGGCGTGGCGGCTCGACCTGTCGCCGGACGAGGTGTCGCGGCTGCGGCAGCAGGACGGCTTGCGGCGCGTCGCGGCGGCGGCCGGCGACCGGTTGGCGGAGCTGCGGGCGGTGCTGCTCGGGGAGACGCCGCCGGGGTTCGCCGACCGGGAGGGCGAGGCTCCCGCCGAGCCGGACATCAGCGGCTCGGCGGGAGCCTCGCCCTCCCTTGGGAACCTCAACCCGCCGCAGGTCGCGGCCGTCGAGCTGTGCCTGGCGGCGAAGGACGTGGCCATCGTCCACGGCCCGCCCGGCACCGGGAAGACGACGACGGTTGTCGAGCTGATCCGGCAGGCGATGGCCCGCGGCGAGGCGGTGCTGGCGTGCGCCCCGAGCAACCACGCCGTCGACAACCTGCTGGAGAAGCTGCTCGCGGCGGGGGAACTGCCGGTGCGGCTCGGCCACCCGGCGCGGGTCGCCCCGGACCTCCGCGCCCGGGCCGTCGACCTGCTCGCCGAAAAGCACCCGGACGCCCGCCAGGCCCGGAAGTTGGCGAAGGAGGCGTTCGCCCTGTTCCGGCGGGCCGACAAGTGGACGAAGGAGAAGCCGCAGCCCGGCGAGAAGGCGGCGCTCCGCAAGGAGGCCCGCGAGATGCTCGGCGAGGTGCGGCGACTCGAAGCGTTGGCGGTCGAGCGGGTGCTCGACGAGGCCAGGGTGGTGTGCGCCACGCTCACCGGGCTCGACAGCCAGGTGCTCGGCCGGCGGCGGTTCGCCCTGGCGGTGCTGGACGAGGCGTGCCAGGCGACGGAGCCGGCGTGCTGGCTCCCGCTGCTCCGGGCGGACCGCGTCGTCCTCGCCGGCGACCACTGCCAACTCCCGCCGACCGTCCTGTCACAGGAGGCCGCGGAGCAGGGGTTGTCGGTCAGCCTGATGGAACGACTCGTCGCCTTGCTCGGCCCGGACTGTGCCCGGCTGCTGACGGTCCAGCACCGGATGCACGCGGCGATCATGGGCTTCTCGAACGCCGAGTTCTACGGCGGGGAGTTGGTCGCCCACGAGTCGGTCGCCGGTCACCGGTTGTGCGACCTCCCCGGGGTGCGGGCCGAGCCGCTGACCGAGACGCCGGTGCGGTTCGTCGACACCGCCGGGGCCGGGTACGACGAGGAGTTGGAGGAGGACACCGGCAGCCGGCGGAACGTCCAGGAGGCGGGGTTGGCGGCGCGGGTGGTGCGGCAGCTGCTCGCCGCCGGGCTGACGGCCGGGCAGGTCGGGGTCATCACGCCGTACCGGGCGCAGGTGCGGCACCTGCGCGAACTGCTCGCCGACGTGGACGGGCTGGAGGTCGACAGCGTGGACGGGTTCCAGGGGCGGGAGAAGGAGGCGGTGGTGGTGTCGCTGGTGCGGTCGAACCCGGAGGGCGGGATCGGGTTCCTGGGCGACGTGCGGCGGACGAACGTCGCCCTGACCCGCGCGCGCCGCAGCCTGACGGTGATCGGCGACAGCGCGACCCTGTCGAACCACCCGTTCTACGCCCGGATGCTGACGCACTTCGAGGCGACCGGGGCGTACCGGAGCGTGTGGGAGGAGGCGGACGGGGCGGGGTAGGGTGGGCCGAGGCCGGCTCTGCGGCCGAGTCCCACCTGCGCCTCGTGGTGGGACTCGCCGGCGAGGCGCCGGC
>PNKH01000051.1 GCA_013822345.1 Isosphaera sp. | reverse complement strand
CCTCGCCGGGCCGGGTGAGGGGCACCACCTGAAGAGAAGACCGGCCACCAACCCCGCCCCGGCGCGACCGTTTCCCGAGGTATCTCCGATGCCCCTGCTGTCCGTGGTGGTGCCGGTGAAGGACGAGCGGGAGAACGTCCGCCCGCTCGCCGACCGGGTCCGCGACGCCCTCCGCGAGAGCGGCCCGTGGGAACTCGTGTTCGTCGACGACGGGAGCACCGACGGGACGTTCGCCGAGGTCGAGGCGGTCGCGGCCGCCGACCCGCGGGTGAAGGCGGTCCGGCTGCGGCGGAACTTCGGCCAGAGCGCCGCCACCCAGGCCGGGCTCGACGCCGCCGCCGGCGACGTGATCGTCACCATGGACGGCGACCTGCAGAACGACCCGGCCGACATCCCCCGCCTGGTCGCGAAGCTGGACGAGGGGTACGACGCGGTCCTCGGTCAGCGGCTGAACCGGCAGGACAAGGTGCTGCTCCGGAAGTTGCCGAGCGGGTGCGCGAACTGGCTCATCCGGCGGGTCCTCGGGGTGCCGTTCAAGGACTTCGGGTGTACCCTCCGGGCGATGCGGCGGGAGGTGGCGGACGGGCTGATGCTGTACGGGGAGATGCACCGGTTCATCACCGCCCTGATGATCCAGGGCGGGGCGCGGGTGGCCCAGGTGCCGGTCCGGCACCACCCGCGGGCGGCCGGGAAGTCGAAGTACAACCTGTCGCGGACGGTGCGGGTGGTGCTCGACCTGATGACGGTGAAGTTCCAGGGGAGCTACCAGACCCGGCCGATGCACCTGTTCGGGCTGTTCGGCCTGGCGTGCCTGTTCCTCGGGTTCGCGGGGGTGGCGGCGGCGGTGGTGATGAAGTACACGGTCGGGATGGGGATGACGGCGAACCCGCTGTTCCTGCTCGGGTCCGTGTCCGGGCTGATCGGGGTGCAGTTCGTGTCGCTGGGGCTGATGGGCGAGGTGCTGACCCGGGTGTACTTCGAGAGCCAGGGGAAGAAGCCGTACGTGGTGCGGGAGCGGCGGAACCTCGGCGACCCGCCGGCCGCCGGCCGGCGGGCGGGGTGAGGCCCGTCACCCGGCGGCGGACGGACTTCTCATGGTTTTCCCCTGGCCGCCGACGGCCGGTCCTGGTTTAAACTCATTCTCGCACGGCGATGCCTTTCCGCGCCGTGCTGGCCGACCCGGGTCTTTCCTTTCGCCCGCCGGGTCACATCTGTACCCCGACCCCGGTTCCCATGAACCCCTCATCCCGCCGCGCCTTTACGCTGGTCGAGCTGCTGGTCGTGATCGCCATCATCGCCGTGCTGATCGGCCTGCTGCTGCCCGCCGTCCAGAAGGTCCGGGCGGCGGCCGCCCGGACGAAGTGCGAGAACAACGTCAAGCAGATCGGCCTGGCCGCCCACAACTGCCACGACACCTACGGCACCCTCCCGCCGGCGTTCGGGGCGTACGGCCCGGGGGTCGGGAACGCGTTCTTCCACCTGCTGGAGTTCGTGGAGCACGGGAACAAGGTGCGGACCGCGACGCAGAACGCGGCCGGGATCTACGACAGCCGGCTCACGCCCCCCGCCCCGGGCAGCGGGCTGAACACGGACCTGGCCCGGCCGATCCCGCTGTACAAGTGCCCGTCCGACCCGTACGAGGCGCTGGTCACCGTGCACGGCTGGAGCCACGGGTCTTACGCGGTCAACTTCCGGGCGTTCGCGAGGGACCCGAGCATCGGGACCGGGTTCGTGAGCACGGCCGGCACCCTGACCGGGGCGACGGCGGCGAAGTGGGGGGGGAAGAACCGGATCCCGGTCGACTTCCAGGACGGGGTGTCGAACACGGTGTTCTTCGCGGAGAAGATGGCGGTGATGATCTTCCGGTGGGACAACCTGGACGACGGCCAGCCGGTGTTCATGGCGTGGGGGGCGACGGCGACCGGCGGGCGGGCGGTGCCGACCCCGGCGAACAGCATGTTCCAGCTCGACCCGAAGCCGTTCAACCGGACCGACGGGCGGGCCCAGGGCCCGCACCCGGTGCTGGTGGTCGGGATGGGGGACGGGGCGGTGCGGATGGTGGCCCCGTCCCTGACCCCGGACGACTGGTGGGCGCTGTGCTCCCGGTCCGCCGGCGAGGTGACCCCGAACTTCTGACCCGGGCCGGTCACCCGGCCGCGTTCTGGTAGGGTGGGCCGAGTCTTCGAGTCCCACCTCTTTGCTGACCGCCTCGTGGTGGGACCCGGCCCACCTGACGCCCGAAGAGGTGGGACTCGAAGACTCGGCCCACCCTACGAATACCAAAACACCGGCCTGCCGCGGGTCAACCCCCGGCCGCCTTCGGCCGGAACAGGTCGCTCTTCCACAGCCCGAGCCGGTGCAGCCAGAACTGGCCGACCGTCTTCACCGTCTGCAGCCCGTACTTGGTGCTCCGCCGGAAGTTGATCTGGCTCGCCTCGTCGAAGTACCGGACCGGAACCGGCACGTCCCCGAGCCGGAACCCCCAGTACACCGCCTGCACCAGGAACTCGGTGTCGAACACGAAGTCGTCGCTGTTCCGCTCCCACGGGATCGTCTCCAGCACGCTCCGCCGGTAGACGCGGAACCCGCTGTGGAACTCGCCCAGGTTCTGCCCGAGGAACAGGTTCTCGAACGCCGTCAGGGCCCGGTTGCTCACGTACTTCCACCACGGCATCCCGCACCGCAGCGCCTCGGCCCGGCTCCGCACCCGGTTCCCGAGCACCACGTCGCAGATCCCCAGCTCGACCACCGCCACCGCGTGCGGGATGACCCGGGCGTCGTACTGGTAGTCCGGGTGGATCATCACCACCACGTCCGCCCCGTGCGCCAGGCAGTACCGGTAGCACGTCTTCTGGTTCCCCCCGTACCCGGTGTTCTTCTCGTGGACGATCACCGTCAGCCCCATGTCCCGGGCGATCTTCACCGTGTCGTCGGTGCTCCCGTCGTCGACCAGGAGGATCTCGTCGACGCACCCGGGCGGGAAGGCGGCGACGGTGGCCGCGAGGGTGGACGCGGCGTTGTACGCCGGCAGCACCGCGATCACCCTGTGGTCGCGCGGCGGCTCCGGCTCGGCCGGCTTCAGGATCCGGTCGACGCGGAACGGCGGGTGGGTCGGGTCGAGCGGCGGCTCGGTGAGGAGCGACGACGGCATCGGGGAAGTATACGGACGGGTTCACCGCCGCAGCCGGTACGGCACTTCCAGCCCGTGCCGCTCCATGAGTGCCGCGTCCGCCAGCACGTCCGCGGCCGGGCCGTCGGCGGCGAGCGTCCCGCCGTCGAGGACGAGCACCCGCGGGCAGACGTCGAGGACCAGGTCGAGGTCGTGGGTGGCGACCAGCTTCGTCCCGGGCAGCCGGCGGACGAGGTCGATCAGGTCGCGGCGGCCGCGCGGGTCGAGGAACGCGCTCGGCTCGTCCAAGAGCAGGACGGAAGGCCGCATCGCCAGCACCCCGGCGAGCGCCGCCCGCCGCTTGTCCCCGCCCGAGAGCCGGAACGGCACCCGGTCGGCCGCGTCCGGCGGCAGCCCGACCGCGGCCAGCGCCTCCAGCGCCCGGGCCTTCGCCTCGTCGGGGGTGAGGCCGAGGTTCAGCGGGCCGAACGCCACGTCCTCCAGCACGGTCGGGCTGAACAGCTGGTCGTCCGGGTTCTGGAACACCACCCCGACGGCCGCCGCCAGCTTCTTCCGGTGGGCCGGGTCGGCCGGGTCGAGGCCGCAGACGGTCGCCTCACCCGGCTTCCCGGCGAGCACCCCGCACAGCCGCAGGAAGAGCGTCGTCTTCCCCGCCCCGTTCGGCCCGACGACCGCCGCGCACGCGCCCTCGCCGACCGCGAACGACACCCCGTCGAGCGCGACCCGGCCGTCCGCGTAGCGGTGCGTCAACCGACGGGTGATGAGTGATGGGTGATGCGTCAAGACGGTCCCAGGCGGTCCCACGTCACCAGGGCTATGGTAGCGGCCAGGGCGGCGGCGAACCCGAGGACATCGGCCGCGGCGGTGCGGAACCCGGCCGTGGTGCGGAACGCCCCGTCGAACCCGCGGCACCGCATCGCCTCGGCGACCCGGTCGGCCCGGTCGGCCCCGCGGACCAGCACCGCCCCGACGACGTGCCCGAGGGTGCGATACCCGTGCCGGCCGGCGGACATCCGGAACCCGCGGGTCCGCAGCGCGACCCGCACCCGCCGCAGCTCCGCGCCGAGCAGGAACGCGTACCGGTAGGCGAGGCCGGCGAGCAGCACCAGGACGCCGGGGACGCGCAGCCGGCGGGCGGCGGCCAGGGTGTGGTGCGGCGGGGCGGTGCCGAGCAGCACCAGCCCGAGACACCCGACCGCCAGGCACCGGGCGAACACCGCCGCCCCGACTTCCAAACCCCGTTCCGACACCCGCACCGGGCCGAGGTCGAACCCGGGTCCGCCGAGGGTGAACGGCAGGACGAGCGGGAACGGCAGGGCGGCGAACGCGAGGAGCGCGAGCCGGCCGCGGACCCACCGTCCGGGGAGGCGGGACGCCAGGAGCAGCGCGGCGGCGAGGCCGAGGGCGGCGGCGGACGGCCCGAGGCGGGTGAGGGCGGCGGCGCCGAAGGCGGCGCCGGCGAGGGCGGCCAGCTTCCACCGGGCGTCCCACCGGGCGACGGGCGAGGCCGGCACGTCGGGGTGCTTGAACGCGGGGGTCACGCGCCCTCCAGCAGCCGGCGGACCGGCCACACCCGGACGCACCCGTCGGCCCCGGCGGTGAACAGCCGCCCCCCGTCCGCCGACACGGCCAGGTCGGTCACCGCCCCGAGGTGCCACTCGAGCACCGCCCGCAGGGCCAGCGCCGCCGGGTCGAACACGTACACCGGGCCGCCGCCGGCGACGTACACCGCCCCCCCGGCAGGGTCGACCGCCAGGTGCCGGACCCACTCGTCCTTCCGGTGCCCCTGCCCGAACGCCCCGCGGACCGTCCCGTGCCCCACCCGCTTCCGTTCGACGGTGTCGCAGGCCAGCACGTCCAGCCCGCCGGCGACGAACAGCCGCGACCCGTCCGGGCTGAACCCGACCCCGGCCCACCCGCCCCCGGGCGGCCCTCCCAGCGCGTCGATCACCTCCCACGACCCCAGGTCGATCAGGACGACCCGGTCGCGCCCGACGGCGGCGAGGGTTCCGTCGGGGGACACCGCCAAACCCGGCATCCCTTGCCCGAGCGCGGGCAGCGCCGCCGACCGGACCACTTCCCCCGACCGGGCGCGGACCAACTGCAGGCTGTGTTCCGACCACCCGTCCGAGCGCAGCCGAACGGCCAGGTCGCGGCCGGGAAGCGGAACCCCGCCGCCCCCGCCCGCGGTGCCGGGGACCGGGTCTGCGTCCCGTGGGGCCGAAGGGTTCGGCCCGGCGAGGTCCCAGGTCGCGGCCGGCACGTGCCGCGCGCCGGCGGTGACCACGGTCCCGTCCGGCGAGCACGTCACCCAGTCGAGCGGCCCGGCGGCCCGCAGAACCCCCGGCACCCCGGCCGGCACCTGCCCGCCCTCTTGGGTGTGGTCGAAGCACGGGCCGCACCGGTCGCCGACCCACCCGAGCGTCGCCGGCGTCCCGACCGCCCCGCACCCGCAGGCGCAAATGAGGTGCGTCCCGTCCCGGTCGTGCCGCAGGCAGCAGAACTCGGGGTAAACGTGCCACAGTGGCGGCCGGCGGTCCAGCTCCGGTTTCCGGAACAGCTCTTCGGAGTGGTGCCCGACGCGCCACCCGCGGGCGGCCAGGTGCTTCCGCCCGAGCGGGTCGGTCCACCACCCGGCGAGCACGAAGCTGGTGGTCTCCTGCCGCCACGTGACCCGGCCGCCGCGCCACACCTGCCGCCCCTCCGGCTGCCGGCCGACCCGCCGGGCGAGTCGCCGCCACTCCGCCGGGTCGTCCGGGACACACCGGTCCGGGTGGTCGGCGTTCGCCAGGACCGCCGCCGAGGACAGCGCCCCCGCCGCCTCCTCCGGCGTCGGGTCGATCAGCCGGGCCTCGTGCTTCAGCATCGCGCCCCCGGGAGCGTCCGCCGCGACACCCCTACAATACTCGCCCACCCCCCGCCGGGCCGCGCCATGCCGACCGAGCCGCTGCTCCAGAGCCACGTCCCCGGGTTCCCGTGCCGCCGGGGCAAGGTCCGGGACGTGTACGACCTCGGCGACACCCTCGCCGTCGTCGCCACCGACCGGATCAGCGCGTTCGACTGGGTGATGCCGAACGGCGTCCCCGACAAGGGCCGCGTCCTCACCGCCCTCAGCGCCTTCTGGTTCGGCTGGCTCGGCGTCCCGCACCACCTCCGGAGCACCGACCCCGCCGACCTCCCGCCGCCGTTCCGCACCCCGGAGCTGGAGGGCCGGACGATGTTCGTCCGCAAGACCGCCGTGGTGCCGGTCGAGTGCGTCGCCCGCGGTTACCTCGCTGGGAGCGGGCTGAAGGAGTACCGCGCCGGCGGCACCGTCTGCGGAGTGCCGCTCCCCCCGGGACTTCGCGAAGCCGACCGGCTGCCGGAACCGATCTTCACCCCGGCGACGAAGGAGGAGGGCGGGCGGCACGACGAGAACATCAGCTTCGACCGGATGGCCGAACTGGTCGGGGCCGACACCGCCGCGGAGCTGCGCGACCGCACCCTGGACGTGTACCGGCGGGCGGCCGCCCGCGCCGAGTGGCGCGGCATCCTCCTCGCCGACACGAAGCTCGAGTGGGGCCGGCTGCCGTCGGGCGAACTCATCCTGATCGACGAGGTACTGACCCCGGACAGCTCGCGGTTCTGGCCGCGCGACACCTGGCGGCCGGGGTCGTCGCCCCCGTCGTTCGACAAGCAGTTCGTCCGCGACTGGCTGGAGGCGAGCGGGTGGGACAAGGCGAGCCCGCCGCCCCGCCTCCCGCCGGACGTGGTCGACCGGACCGCGGCGAAGTACCGGGAGGCGTTCGAGAGGCTGACCGCGTAGGGCACGCACCGCGTGCCGTGCGGCGGAGACGGCACGCGGTGCGTGCCCTACGGGGCGGGCGGGTCCGGCGGCGGTGCGAACAGCGCGGCGAGGGCCTGCCACCGGGCCCGCCGCTCCCGCCGGATGGCGGCCATCCGGCCGGCCGCCCAGTCGGCCGGGTTCGGCGTCCCGCCCGCCCGGTCGGCCACCTCCCCGAGCAGGGCGGTCAGCTCCGCCCCCAGCTCGAGGAGCCGGTCCAGCTCGGCCCGGGCCGCCGGCGCGCGGTCCGGCCCGAGCCCGGCGAACAGCCGCCCGAGCACGGCCACCGCCTGGCGGGCCGCCTCGACCGCCCCGGCGTCGAGCTCGGCCAGCCGGCGGACCAGCGCCGCCGCCTCCGACCCCGGCCCGGGCGGCGGGTCGGCGGCCGCGGGGGGCGGGGTCAGGGCCCCGGACTCGGCCACCAGGACCGGGTGGGAGACCGGGCCCTCGGACCCCCGGGCCCACCGCCAGAAGTCGTCGGCCAGGATGTGCGACCCCGGCAGCCCGGACGCCGGGTCGGGCGGCGGGGACACCCCGAGCGGGACCTCGTCGTCGGCCGGGTGGTGCGGGGCGGGCGGGGGCGGGGGCGGGGGCGGGCCGGGGGTTGGGGTGCGGGGGGTCGCCCGGTGGTGGTACTGGGCCCCGATCAGGAACCGCCCGACCCACAGCTCGGCCGCCGGCCCGACCGGGGACACCCGCATCCGCTCCCCGTTCACCACCACACCGTGCCCGGACAGGTCGACCACCCACAGCCCGGCCGGGGTCAGGACCAGCCCGCAGTGGTACGCCGCCACGTCGTCCGCGGCCAGCCGGACCTTGCAGTCCGGGGCCCGCCCGACCAGGGTCAGGGGGCGGTTCACCTCCCACCGGTCCCGGGCCCGCTTCCCGTTCCGGAACTCCAGGGTGACGGCCGGCCGGGCCCGGGCCCCGGCCGGGTCCGGGCGGAGCGGGTCGGGGGCGGACGGGGCCGGGCGGGCGGACACCGGGGCCCGCAGGCGGAGGTGGAACGGGCCGATCCGGAGCGGGGTGTCCGGGTCGAGCCACCCGGACCCGGCCGCCCCGCCCGGCCACCCGAGCCCGGCCCGGCCGCCCAGGTCGACCGCGAACACCCGCCCGCCGACCGCCTGCAGCCACGCGTGCCGGGGGTCGACCTCGGCGTCCGTCAGGGTGACGTCGCAGGCGTCGTCCTGGCCGACCAGGGCGAACGGCATCGGGACCGACCCCTCGGCCAGCACCTTGCCGTCCGCCAGGTCGACGCGCAGGTCCAGCGGGGCGGTCGCGCCGCACGCCTCGGCGAATCGGGAAATGACCGGGTCGTTCACGGGATGGGCGCCCGTGGGGTGTGGCCGGGGCCGGCGGGGGCCGGCCGACGAGCGGTGGTTCATACCAGTGTAACCCGTCCGGGTTCGCGGGTCCCGCGCATTCCGACCCCCGGTCCGTATCACGAACCGTACCGCCCCGCCCGGCCCGGCCGCGAACGCACATGCTCCCGACAGACCCCCCCGGTTCGCCCCGCCCGTCCCGCGCGAAGCAGCTGGCGAAGGCCGCCGCCCGCCTCGCCGCCCTCGCCGCCGTCTCCCCGGTGCTGCTCGGGTACGTCCTGAACTCGGCCCTGGTCGGCCGGAACCGGGCCCTGGAGGGGGCGTCGCAGTTGCTCTCGATGCTCCCCGGGGTGACCGGGCAGTACCTCCGGCGGGCGTTCCTCGGCCGGGTCCTGGCCGGGTTCCACCACACCGCGACGGTCGAGTTCGGGACGCTGTTCTCGCAGACCGGGGCGGTGCTGGGGGAGAACGTGTACGTCGGCCCGCGGTGCGGGCTCGGCCTGGTCCGCTTGGAGCGGGACGTGCTGCTCGGCCCGGGGGTACAGATCCCGTCCGGCGGGAAGACGCACGCCTTCGACGACCCGGACCGGCCGATCCGGGAGCAGGGCGGAGAGCGGACGGTGGTGACGGTCGGGGCCGGGGCGTGGGTCGGGACCGGGGCGATCGTGATGGCCGACGTGGGGAGGGGGACGGTGGTCGCGGCCGGGGCGGTGGTGACGAGGCCGCTGCCGGACAACGTGGTCGCCGCCGGGGTGCCGGCGCGGGTGATCCGGCACCGGTTCGAGAAGCCGGCGGGCGACGGCTGACGCCCGCTACTTCGGGAACCCGAGGTGCTGCTTGAGGAACGCGAACGTCCCCTTCGCGTTGACCTGGTGCCCGCCAGGGAAGAACTCGATCGCCGTGCGGGCCGGGAGCTTCAGCCGGTTCGCGTACAGGTACCGCACCTTGGCGTACTCGTAGGCGACCATCTCGTCCGTGCCGACGCCGTCGTCGTGCCCGCGCTCGACCATGAACGGCCGGGGGGCGATGAGGTACGCCATCTCGGCGTAGTTGAACGTGTGGCCGAGGTCGAACTCGTACATCTCGTACTCGCGCGTCCACATGTAGCCGCGGTCGAGATCGACGGACACGATCTTGCCGACCCACTCGTTGAAGTCGCCGGAGCAGATGGAGAGGCAGTAGCGCTTCTCGACCGCCGGGACCCGCATCGCCGTCTTCCCGCCGTACGAGAGGCCGTAGAACGCGATCCGCTTCGGGTCCACGTTCGGGAGGGTTTCGAGCCAGTCGAGAGTCCGCTGGTGCTGGCGAATGATGAAGCTGAAGAGGCTGAGCTTCAGCGGGTTCGCCTTGCGGTTGAGCTGGCGGAACTCGTTCTCGCCGTAGTACGGGTTCTGCGGGGCGTAGACGATGTAGCCGAGCTCGACGAGCTTGCGCGAGAACTCGTTGTAGACGACGCGCTTCTCGGGGTCGATGGTGCTCCGCGGCGTTCCTTCGAGGCCGTGCTGACACACCACGACAGGCCGCTTCTCACCGGGCTTCAGGTCCTTCGGCATCAGTAGGATGCCGTACGCATACACGTCGGGGTACACGTCGAGCATCACCTCGTGACCGGTCCACGTCTTCTCGTCGTAGACCTGGCGGGAGCGCGGGTTGAGCGGGATCGTGGGTTCGGGGAGCTTGCCGATCACCTCGGTGTGGAAGTAGTCGCGGTACCCGTCGCACGACTTCTCCCACGCCTCCGGCGACGTGGCGTCGGCCTTCTTCCAGAACTCCTTCCGGACGAACTCGGAGTCGCGCCACAGCTTCTGGACGTGGGCGACGAGTTGGTCGAACTGCCGCTTGTGCCGGGCGGCCGGGTCGAACGTCTTGCGGGCGTCGACCGGGGCGGTCGCGGCGGCGAGTTTGTCCTTCGCCGAGTCGAGGGCGACGCGCCAGAACAGCCGCTCGGGTTCGGGCTTCTCTTCGGCGGCCTTCACCAGCGCCTCGTGCCCGCGCCGCGCCTCCGCGTCCCCCCCGCCGACCGGGTACGTGTGGCTCTTCCCGGGGTAAGGGCCGGGCACGCCGCCGGGTGCCGCCCCCTTGCGCCCGGGCCGCTCGACCGGCTCCAGGATGCCGACCGGGTGGACGTCGTGACGGATCATCACCGTGTCGGTCAGGAGGTGGCCGACGAGGGCGTGCGACGGGCCGGTGTAGAGGTCCCAGACGTTGTGGTACAGCGGCCCCTTCCACACCTCGTAGAAGTTGGCGAAGTACCCGCTCAACACCGCGTACTTGAACCGCGGCTCGCACTGGGCGGCGAGGAGCGCGACCAGCCCGCCCTCGCTCACCCCCCACACCGCCAGCGGGGCCTCGTCCTTCGCCGCGAGCCAGTCGGCGGCCGCCAGCACCTTCTGCACCTCGTACCCGAGCAGCGTCCGGCCCATCTCGTAGGCCATCCGATGGACGAACTCGCGGTGCGTCTGGTTCGTGGCCCTCCCGAGCTTCGGGTTCGCGGACAGGTCGTCGTTCCGGTCGATCAGCACCGGCACGACGACGCGGCAGCCGTTCTCCGCGAGCCGCCGCGGGATCTGGAGGACGGGCAGCACCCCCAGCCCCTTCGCCAGCCGGCCGTTCTCCTCCTCGGCGGTCATCCGCTTGCCGCCGGGGTGGACGCCGGCGAACACCTCGGGGGTCCACGCCGGGTCCGGGACCGCGACCACGTTCGCCGCCGCCTTGCCCTTCGGCTCGAACAGCAACCCCTCGCCGTCGATCCCCGGCAGCGCCGCCCACCGCACCGCCGAGACGGTGTAGGTCGGGGCGTCGAACACGACAGACGGCTCGTCCGGCCCGCCGGCGTACTCCATCCGCGGCGGCAGGCGCTGGTCCGCGGCCCCGAGCACCTTCCGCAGCCACGCCCGCCGGGCGTCGATCTCCTTGGCCCGCTCGGCGTCGCCCTTCGGGAACGTCCGCGACCGGTCCCACAGCTTGGCGGCGTTCTCGGCGAGGGCGCGGTCGAGGTAGGCGTGCATCCCTGCGACCATCTTCGCCGCCAGGTCGCCGTCGGCGGTCAGCGGCTTGGTGCCGGGCAGCTCGGCGGCGGGGGCCGGGGTGAGCCACACGGCCGCGGCCAGCGCGGAGAGAAGACCGCGCCGGGGGAAGGGGGACGGGCGCATGGCGTCTCCGGACGTGGGACCCAGGCCGGTGGCCTGGGCTGAGGGAGGGCGCACCTTCGGTGCTCAGAACAGTTCCGCCACCGGCCGGCCGGGGTACACCGCGACCGGGGTGCCGTCCGGGCCGGGGATGGTCGCGTCCGGCGGCACCCCGAGGGCGTGGAACACCGTCGCCACCAACTCCTGCGGCGCCACCGGCCGGTCGGTCGGCTCGGTCCCCTTCGCGTCGGTCCGGCCGACGACGCGGCCGCCCTTCACCCCGCCGCCGGCGACCAGCGCCGTCCACGCCCCGGCCCAGTGGTCGCGGCCGCCGTTCGAGTTCAGCCGCGGGGTGCGGCCGAACTCCCCGGTGGCGACGACCAGGGTGGTGTCGAGCAGGCCGCGCTCGTCGAGGTCGGTGAGGAGGGCGGCGAACGCGGTGTCGAAGGACGGGGCGACGGTGTCGCGGATGTCGGCCAGGTCGGTGCGGAGCGACCCGCCGTCCGCGTGGCAGTCCCACGACGGCGAGTCGAACACGGTCGAGAACTGGTTGACGGTGACGAACCGGGCGCCGGAGCCTACGACCGCGGTCGCGCACTCACGCGCGATGCCGAAGTTCACCCCCGCCGCGGACGGCCGGCACGGGTGGTAGTCCGGGAGTTCGAGGAACCCGCGCCCCTGGCCGTGACTCACGCTCACGCCGGTCGTCACCTCGCCGCCGGAGAAGTGCCACCACGGCGGGCACCGGTCCTGCTCCCCGAACAGCCGGGCCACCACCGCCCCGATGCTCGGCCACTCGGGGCCGTCGCGGAACAGCCGGCCGGTGTTCAGCAGCTGGAACCCGGCCTCGTGGATCGGCGGGGCGGTGTGGTGCATCGACCGCACCAGGCTGAACTTGTCCGTCAGCCCGGCGAGCTTCGGGAACAGCTCGCTCAGATGGACGCCCGGCACCTTCGTCCGGATCGGGCGGAACGGCCCGCGCACCTCCGCCGGGGCGTCCGGCTTCGGGTCGAACGTGTCGAGGTGGGCCGGGCCGCCGACGAGGTTGACGAAGATGCACGACTTCGCCGTCCCGAGCGGGGGGCGGGCGGCCCCCGCGGACGGGACCGCCAGCGCGGCGGCCCCGGCGGCGGTGGCGGACAGGAACTCGCGGCGGGTCGGCTTCGACATGACACATCCCCGGTGGTGGCGTGCCCGCCATCGTACCCCGCTGCCCCGCGGATGCAACCACCGTCCGCGATAGGTCAGTGTCCGGTGGGGCAGGCATTCCTGCCTGCCGGGCTTCACTTGGCAGGCAGGAATGCCTGCCCCACCGGAGCCAGGGACGGCCCCGGGCTTGTCGCCGCCCGCCGTTCCCCCGACAACAACCCGATGCCGCACACCGTCCTGGTCACCGGGGCCACCGGGTTCGTCGGGTCGCACGTCGCCGTGGCGCTCGCCCGCCGCGGGGACGCCGTCCGCGCCCTCGCCCGGCCCGGTGCCGACACGTCGTTCCTCGAGCAACTCGGGGCGACGGTCGTCCGCGGCGACCTGGCCGACCCGGCGTCGCTCGGCCCGGCCTTGGACGGCGTCGGTGTCGTGGTACATTGTGCCGCGAAGGTCGGCGACTGGGGGCCGGTGGACGAGTACCGCAAGGTGAACGTCGAGGGGCTGCGGGCGCTGCTCGACGCCACCCTCGGGAAGCCGCTGCACCGGTTCGTCCACGTCAGCACGCTCGGCGTCTACGAGGCCCGCCACCACCACGCGACCGACGAGACCGAGCCGCTCCCGGACCGCCACATCGACGGGTACACGCAGTCGAAGGTCGAGGCCGAGCGGCTCGCCCTCCAGTACCACCGGAAGCAGCAGGTGCCGGTCACGGTGCTCCGGCCCGGGTTCGTGTACGGCCCGCGCGACCGGAGCATCCTGCCGCGCCTCGCCGACCGGCTGCGGGAGCGGAGCGTCATCCTGATCGCCCGCGGGAAGTACGCCCTGAACACCACCTTCGTCGGCAACCTGGCGGACGCCGTCCTCTTGGCGATCGACAGCCCGGCCGCGGTCGGCGAGGTGTTCAACGTGACCGACGGGGAGTTCGTGAGCAAGCGGCGGTTCTTCGACGCGGTCGCCGACGGCCTCGGGCTGAAGCGACCGAAGGGGTTCCCGTCGGTCCCGGTGTGGCTGGCCCGGTTCATGGCGAACTGGCGGGAGAGCGTGTTCCGGAAGAAGGGGAAGCCGCACCCGCCGCGGATCACCCAGGCCCAGCTCAAGTTCGCCGGACTGAACCTCGACTTCTCGATCGCCAAGGCCCGGACCAGGCTCGGGTACAGCCCACGGGTGCTGTTCGACGAGGGGATGAAGCAGGCGACGGAGTGGTACAAGGGCGTGCCTGGGGGCCCGTAGGGTGCCGTCGAGCGAGTCTTCGAGCGACGACGCACCACCCGCCGCGCAAACCTGGGGGCGGTGCGTCGTCGGGTCGCGAAGCGCGACCCTAGACGGCACCCTACGGGCCCCACGACCCGCACCGGAACCCATCGTGCCCGAATCCCCCTCCCCGATGTCGGTGTACGCCGACCGCATGTCCGCCCGCCGGGCGACGGCCGCGGCGCTCGCCGCCCGCCTCGACCGGCTCAGCACCGCCCGCCTGGTCGCATTTCTCCTCGCCGTCGCGACCGCCGGGGTCGGGTTCGGCACCACCCTCCTGCCGCCGTGGGTCTCGCTGCTGCCGCTGTCCGGGTTCCTGTACCTGGTGGCGAAGTTCGAGATGACCCGCGGGCGGAAGGCGTGGGCGGACCGGGCGGCCGGGTTCTACGCCGGCGGGCTGGACCGGCTCGCCGGCAAGCCGGGCGGGGCCGCGGACGGCGCCCGGTTCGCGGACGACGCCCACCCGTACGCCGCCGACCTCGACCTGTTCGGCCCCGGGTCGGTGTTCCAGCGGCTGACCGCCTGCCGCACCCGGGTCGGCGAGGACACGCTCGCCGCGTGGCTGCTCGCCGGCGCCGACCCGGCGGAGGTGAAGGCCCGGCAGGAGGCGGTCGCCGACCTCGCCCCGCGGCTCGACCTGCGCGAGGCGGTGGCGGTCGCGGGGTCCGATGTCCCGGCAGCCGACTACCGCGGCCTCGCCGAGTGGGGTGCGGCGCCGGTCGCGGCGGTCCCGGGGTGGAAGCGGTGGGCGGTCGAGGTGCTCGGGTGGGCGAACGTCCTGGCGGCGGTCGGGTGGCTGTTCGCCGACATCACCGCCCTGCCGGTGCTCCTGTTCGGCCTGCCGTCGCTCGTGATCGCGGTGCCACTGCTGCCGTGGGCGCGGCGGGTCCTCGCCCCGCTCGACCGGGCCGCCCGCGACCTGTCGCTGCTCGAAGCCGTCCTCGCCCGGCTGGAGCGCGAGACGTTCGCGGCGGCCCGGCTGCGGGAACTGCAGGCCGCGATGGCGGCCGGGGGGCTGCCGGCGTCGGCCCAGATCCGCGAACTGCGGAACCTCCTCGGGTGGTACGACGGCCGCCGCAACCCGCTGTTCATGCCGGTCGCGCTCCTGCGGATGTGGGGCGTGCGGTTCGCGTTCAAGCTGGAGGCGTGGCGGGGGCGGTCCGGGCCGGCGGTCGGGCGGTGGGTGCGGGCGGTCGGCGAGGCGGAGGCCCTGTCGTCGCTCGCCGGGTACGCGTTCGAGAACCCCGCCGACGTGTTCCCGACGGTCGAGGCGGGGCCGGTCCGCGTCGTCGCGGTCGGCGTCGGTCACCCGCTGATCCCGGCCGACCGGTGCGTCCGGAACGACGTCACCCTCGGCGCCGGCGGCCCGCGGGTGCTGCTCGTCAGCGGGTCGAACATGTCGGGGAAGAGTACGCTGCTGCGGGCGGTCGGGGTGAACGCGGTGCTCGCCCTCGCCGGCGGGGTGGTCCGGGCGGTGAGCCTGGCCCTCACCCCGGTCGCGGTCGGGGCGACGATGCGGGTGCAGGACTCGCTCCAGGCCGGGCGGTCGCGGTTCTTCGCCGAGGTGACCAAGGTCCGCCAACTCCTCGACATCGCGACGGCCGGCGGGCCGCCGCTCCTGTTCCTGCTCGACGAGCTGTTCTCCGGGACGAACTCGGCCGACCGGGTGGCCGGGGCCGAGGGGGTGGTGCGGGCGCTGGCCGCAGCCGGGGCGGTCGGGTTCGTCACCACCCACGACCTGACGCTCACCGCGGTCGCCGACCGGCTGCCGGGGACGGTGAACGTCCACTTCTGCGACGGGTTCGCCGGCGGCGAGCCGCGGTTCGACTACACGATGCGGCCGGGGGTGGTGCCGCACGGGAACGGGCTGGCCCTGATGCGGGCGGTCGGGTTGGAGGTGTGACGCGGCGGGGTTGGTCCGAGCCCGAGCGCGAGCGAGGTTCGGGCGTAGACCCTCGCTCGCGCTCGGGCTCGGACCGGGGCGCCTCACCGCAGGTACCGGTTGACGACGTTCTCCAGCAACTCCTGCCGGCCGGACGCGTTCTTCTCGGCGTCGCCCTTCTTCAGCATGTACGCCTCCAGCTCCTCGAACGTCGCCTTGCCCGACTCGACCTCGGCCCCGATCCCGCCGTCCCACGAGGCGTACCGCTGCTTGACGAACTCCTTCAGCGCGCCGTCCTTCCGGATCGCGGCGGCGATCTTGAGGCCGTGGGCGAAGGCGTCCATCCCGCCGACGTGGGCGTGGAACAGGTCGACCGGCTCGAAGCTCTCCCGCCGCACCTTGGCGTCGAAGTTCAGCCCGCCGGTGCCGATCCCGCCCTGCCCGAGCACCACCAGCATCACCTGCATCGTCTGGTACAGGTTGGTCGGGAACTGGTCGGTGTCCCACCCGACCAGCTCGTCCCCGCGGTTCGCGTCGATCGACCCGAGCATGCCGTAGGCGCTGGCGTACGTCAGCTCGTGGAACATCGAGTGGCCGGCGAGGGTGGCGTGGTTCGTCTCGACGTTGAACTTGAACTCGCCCTCCAGCCCGTAGGTGCGCAGGAACGCCAGGCACGCGGCGCAGTCGCTGTCGTACTGGTGCGTCGTCGGCTCCATCGGCTTCGGCTCGATCAGGAACGTGCCGGTGAAGCCGACCTTCTTCTTGTGGGCGACGGCCAGCGACAGGAACTTCGCGAGGTGGTCGAGCTCGCGGCGGAGGTCGGTGTTGTACAGCGTGTGGTAGCCCTCGCGGCCGCCCCAGAAGACGTAGTTCTCGCCGCCGAGTTCCTTCGTCACCTCCAGCGCCTTCTTGACCTGCGCCCCGGCGTAGGCGAACACGTCGGCGTTCGGGCTGGTGGCCGCCCCGTGGACGAACCGCGGGTTCGAGAAGAGGTTGGCGGTCCCCCACAGGAGCTTGATCCCGGTCTCCTTCTGCTTCTGGCCGAGCACTTTCGCCACCGCGTCGAGGTTCCGGTTCGTCTCGGCCAGGTTCTTCCCCTCGGGGCTGACATCCCGGTCGTGGAAGCAGTAGTACGGGACGCCGAGCTTCTGCATGAACTCGAACGCCACGTCGACGCGCTTGAGGGCCATGTCGAGGGAGTCGGTGCCGTCCTCCCACGGGCGGACGGCGCACCCCGGGCCGAACGGGTCGGACCCGGTCCCGCGGAACGTGTGCCAGTAGCAGACGGCGAACCGCAGGTGGTCGCGCATCGGCTTGCCTTCGACCAGCTCGTCCGGGTTGTAGTGGCGGAACGCGAGCGGGTTCTTCGAGTCCGGCCCCTCGTACCTGACGGCCGGGACATCTGCGAAGAAGGACATGGCGGTCTCGGGTTATGGGGAATCCGATGCGTGAATAGAATATGTATGCCCAACGCGTTCGTGAAAGAATTCACTTGTTTCCGGATCGTGAGTGTAGGTAATGTCGATTAAGGCCTCGCAAGATGGACGACTTCTGGAGAAAGTCATGTCCGTCAACGTGAAGTGGCACAAGGAGACTGCACCCCGCGTCGAGCACTGGGTGGCAGGGTTATCCGGGGACTCCCCCGAGGAGCGTCACGAGACGGCGAAGTTTTACCTGGGCTGTCTGTCGCGCCAAATCCGTGATGCGTATGAGACGGATCAGCCGCCCGGAGCCTGTGACGAAACCACCAAGCCCGTGACGTACTGGCGTGTGCTTAGCTGGGGTGAGCCGAACGGCGTCACCCTCGTGCAGCTGGTAATTCAGCCCGTCAGTGGCCCCTTTCGGTCGGTGATCCGTGCGCTGACTCGGATGGTTGGGTTAAGGGTCGTTCGGCACGGCCGGTGGCGTGTCACCGTGATTAACCTCGTCTCGTGTCTCGGAGCCCGGTGAGGAACGAGACGACATCGAACGTGTTGCCCAGGTCGGCGAGTGCCCGTTGCGTCCGCGCCCGATCTTCGTCCGACAGCTGCGGCAGGGGCGGGGGGGGGAGTTCGGCGGCCTGGAGGGGGACGTAGTAACCCAGCGTCTGGCCGTCGACCTCGACCGGGATCGGCCCCGTCCCCCCGTGCCGGCGGATCCTCGCGCGGACTAACTCGGCGTGGATTGCGTCTTGGTCCTTCTGCGGCAGCGACAGCACGAACTCGACTGGGCACTGCGGTGGAAGACTATGTCCCATCGTCGTCCCTCTACGGATACGCTTTCCACCAGCGTATTTTGATTCTACTCGGTTTCCCTGCCGTACACCACCCAAGGATTCGCCGGGAACCCATGGCACACCGCAAGCGGGCACGAATCGACGACCGGGACACCGAGGCCCAGGCGGTGGCGTGGCTGGTCAGCCGCGGCCACACGCAACAGGACATCGCGAAGTCCCTCGGCCTGAGCCAGGCCGCCGTGTCGCGGCTGAAGGACCGGGCCGTGGAAAAGAAGTGGCTGGAGACGACGACCACGCTCAACTTGAGTGCGGAGGAGTGCAAACGGGCGAAGGAGCGGTTGGCTCCCGGTTCCGCGAAACTCCTGGCGAAACTCGAGGGACTGGCCCGGGGGACGAACTCGAAGCCAGTTGGGGTCCGGGTGTTCGACAGCGGGGGCGACGCGACGGACCCCGAGGGCCACGACAAACGGCTCAGGCGGTTCGCCGGGCTGGCGGCCGGTGACCTCGCCGAGTTGCTGTACGGCGCCAGGACGGTCGGTGTGACTTGGGGGAAGACGTTGAACCACCTGGTCGAAGCCCTCAAATCGAGCCGCCCCGAATGGCGACCGGTTAACCCCCTCCGCTTCGTCCCCCTCAGCGGGGTGCTGCTCAACGACCCCTACATCCGGTTCTCGTCCACGAGCCTGGTCGCCCGCCTGCACGGGATCCTGAACGGGCGACAAGACCCTCCCCTGTCGTTGGCCGCGGTACCGGCCCGCATCCCGGCCAAGTTCTACACGACCGGGCAACTCCTGACGGACGAACAGCAGTCGGCCCTCCGGCTGTACGTCACGAACATACCCGGCCACCACCGGATCTTCGGCGGCACGGTTGCCGGCGCGAAGTCGCGCAAGTCGTCGGAGAAACCGCTCGTCGAGCTGATGGACTCGATGGTCACGAGCGTCGGCGGGGACTACTCCCGCTCGGCGGACCCTTGGAGAGAAGAAATGCTCCACAGCGAGAACCTGACGAAGCACGACCTCGATCAGCTGGCCCTGGGCGACATCAACGGGGTCTTCCTTCCGAGGCCCGACGCCGCCCGGGAACTGGCCGACATCAACACGCGGTGCACCGGCGCGACCCTCGACCACATTCGCCGCTGTGCCCGGGACGCGGCGGCGAACAGCAGGCCGGGGGTCATTCTGACGGCCATCGGGAAGGGGAAAGCCGAGGTCGTCGAGCGGTGCATCCGGGAAGGGCTCGTGAACCAGCTCCTCATCGACCACGACCTGAGCCAGGCACTCGCCGACCGCCTTCCGGGATGACACACGCACCGGCTCATCACCCCACGGCTCCGATCGCCTTCATCAGGGCGACGACGAACGCCGGCAGGTCGTCCGGCCGGCGGCTGGTGATCAGGTTCCCGTCGACGCACACCTCCTTGTCCACGAACGTGGCCCCGGCGTTGGTCATGTCGTCCTTGATCGAGTGGAACCCGGTCGCGGTCTTCCCCTTCAGCGACTCGGTGCTGCAGAGGACCCACGGCCCGTGTCTTCGGGGATGTGTACGACGCGACCCCTCACCCCCGGCCGATCGCCTCCATCAGCGCGACCACGAACGCCGGCAGGTCGTCCGGCTTCCTGCTCGTGATGATGTTCCCGTCCACCACCACTTCGCGGTCAACGAACGTGGCGCCGGCGTTGACCATGTCGTCCTTGATCGAGTGGAACCCGGTGGCGGTCCGCCCCTTCAGGCACCCGACCGAGCACAATACCCAAGGACCGTGACACACGGCCGCGACCGGCTTCCCCTGTCCGGCGGCGTCGCGGACCAGCTTCAGCATCGGCTCGCTGCGGCGGACGTAGTCCGGGGAGAACCCGCCGGGGATGACGACCGCGTGGAACCGGTCGGCGGTCACGTCGGCGGCCGCCGCGTCGGCCTTCGCCGGGTACCCGAGCTTGCTGGGGTAGGTCTTGCCGGCCTCCGGGCCGACCAGGACGACCTCGGCCCCGGCCTCCCGCAGCCGGTACACCGGGTACCACACCTCCAGCTCCTCGTACTTCTGCTCGACCAGGACGGCGACGCGCTTGCCGGCGAGGTTCACGGGGGCTCCGAGGTGCGGCGACGGGCGAAGGGTGTCGGGGGGGGCGTCCGTTCCCGGGCCCGGGGCGTCCGGGCAGCGCGGGCCCGCCGGGGCGGACGGCGGGCCGCCCTGCTCAACCCGGGTTCCACAGGTTCGCGAGGGGGACCTTCTGCTCGTGGGCCCTGACCAGGAGCGGCTTGGTCCGGTCCCACAACTCCCGGACGACCTCCTCGAACGCCTTCCCGAGTTGGAGCGGCCCCTCGGCGTGCTCGCCGGGCACCGCGCGGCGGACCCACTCGCGCAGCACCTCGCGCCGCAGGGCGGGCGGCGGGTGGCTGCCCGGCGGCAGCTTCCCCTCCTCCCCGGTGAGCAGGACCGACACCCCGTTCCCCAGCACCTCCAGGCAGCTGAAGCAGAAGTCGGCCCCCGCGTAACTGAGGGACAGGTCGTACCCCTGGTTCTGCATCGCCCGGACGGACAGTTCCAGGCCGCGCATGTCGGCGACGAACTCGTCGTCCCACTCCCGGACGATCTCCTCGCAGGAGACCGTCCCGACCATGGCGGCGACCCGCTTGCCGCGGGCGACGTGGCCGGCGATGATGTGGCCGTACTCGTGGCCGACGACGAACAGTTCCATCCCGGTGGTGATGGTCGTGGCCAACACCGCGTGCGGGCGGTCCAGAATGTACCGCTGGGACGCCGTCGCCCCGGAGTACTCGTCGCAGAGGGTGGACAGGACCGTGTCCGCGAACCGCTCCGCGATCGCCGGGTCGGCCGCGACCTGGGCCTTCCAGCCGTCCGGGGCGGTCGAGAAGGCGCTCCCCTCGCCCGCCCCGGGGGCGAGCGGGAAGCAGGACGCGACCGGCTTGGCCAGCAGGTAGGCGAACATGAACAGCCCCTTCTGGAGCACCACCAGGCACTCGGTGTCGGACTCGATCGGCACGGCCATGGCGTTCGGCCGGCCGATCGGCAGGGTTCCGAACGTCGGGCGGAGCGGGATGGTCCGGCCGAGCTCCGCGGCCGCCGCCTCGATGTCCGTGCGGAACTGGGTGAGCAACCCGTTCAGCGGTCCGGCCTCGGGGTCGGGGCCGTCATACGCCTCCTCGGCCGCCCGGGCTAACTCCGCCCGCAACTCGGCCACCTGTTCCGGCGTCTCCTCCCCCGCCCACTTCCCCATCACCTCCTCGACGAGCGACCGGCGGACTTGCTGGTCCACGGTCGGATCGTTGCGCAAGCGCCGGAGGGGGGGCGGAAAGTGCGCGTGCACGCTCCGCTGGAGCTGCTCCAGCGCCTGCCGGGCCACGGACGTCTGGGACACGGGGTTCTCCTGAAGGTGCCGACCGGGCCGGCTCACCGGACGCGGTGGGACTCGACCAGCCGCCACCGCACCGGGGCCTCCCCCTCGCGGGCGGCGCACCGGACCGTCTCGAGGAACTCGAGCGACCGCCGGACGGCCGCCGGCGGCAGCGGGGCCCCGAGGACCGTGCCGCCCCGGGGGATCTGCCGCTCCTCGTTGGTCACCGCCACGACATCGGGCTCGGGGGAGGAGTCCTCGTTGCCGGGCCGGGACTGGGCCCGGATCAGGCCCCACAGCACGCTCGCCTCCTGCTCCGGGATGTGGACCGTGACCGCCTCCCGCGCGCAGTTGATCAGCAGCGCCAGCCCGGCCGCGAGCAGGAGCGGGTTCGGGTGCGTCGTGCCCTCCAGCCCGAACACCACGCCGTGGCCGGTGAACTCGACGAGCTTGTGCCGGTTGACGCGCAGGTTCTTCCACTTCCGGCTCGTGGCCCCGCCCACCCCGCCCGCCGCGACGGACACCAGGTGCTTTCCGCCGGCCGCCACCTCCTCGAACCCGGCCTCGGCCACCGCCCGGAGGACCAGCTCCGCGTACCCCCCCGCCAGGTACGGGTCGACGCCGAAGCCCGGGGCCGCCTCCTCCAGGTCGAACGCGACGCGCCGCCGCAGCCCGGCGACCGCCTCCGCGGTCCGCCGGAGCCGCCGCTCGGCCTCCCCGGAGTGCCCGGCCAGCGCGGCCTTGGTCCGGGACGCCAGGGCGGCCTGCTCCCTCGGGTCGGCCGTGCCGGCCGCCCGCTCGGTCGCCGCCCGGATCTCCGGGTCCAGCCCGGCCAACTCCTCCCCACACAGGCGGAGTGCGACCCCGAGGTCCGTCGCGTACGCGCGGGCATCCATGTTCCGTCCCCCGTGCGAGACCCGCCCCCCGCCGCGCCCCGCGGCGGACCGTGTGCGGTCGGGCCGCAGGTTGGTGTGAAGGGAGTGTAACCGGCTCCGGTCACACCCGCAATACCTTAGACGCGTCCGACGGTGTGTTTTACTTCCCCGCCTCCTTCTTGGTGAAGATCACCACGTGCTGCCACGGCAGCGTCCCGACCGTCTTCGCGTGCTCCAGCTCCGGGAACACCCCCATCTCCTTCAGCACCTGCCGCTCGCTCATCTTGTGCACCAGCTTGATCGGCACCTTCGGGTCCTCCAGCCGGAACTCCACGAACACCAGCCGCCCGCCCGGCTTCAGCGCCGCCACCATCTTCTCCGCCATCTCGAACGGGAACTCGAACTCGTGGTACACGTCCACCATCAGGATCAGGTCGACGCCCCCGGCCGGCAGCTTCGGGTCGGTCGCCGTCCCCTTCACGGTCTCGACGTTCGTCACCCTCTGCTTCTTCGCCCGCGCCGCGACCAGGTCGAGCATCTCCTGCTGGATGTCGGACGCGATCACCTTCCCCTTGTCGCCGACCAGCGGCGCCATCAGGAACGCGTGGTACCCGCTCCCGGCCCCGACGTCCGCGACCACCATCCCCGGCTTCAGCCCCAGCGCCTCGACCAGCTTCGCCGGCTCCTCCTCCTTCACCCGCTCCGGCCGCTCCAGCCACCCGGCCGCCTGGAACCCCATGACGTGCGCGATCTCCCGCCCGAGGTAGAACTTCCCGGTCCCGTTCGGGTCGTGGTCCTTCCGGGTCTCGTACCTCGGCGGCTCCCGCTTCGGCGGCTCGGCCGCCGCCACGTTCCCGCACACGACCGCCGCCGCGACTGCCGCCCACCTCATCGCCGTTCTCCTGCCGGGTGTCGGGTCCGACCCCCATCGTACCCGCCCGGGCCGGAAAAATCGCCGCCCCGGGTTGACCGCGCCGGCCCCGTCGTGCATATCCTCTGGTGTACAGAATATCACTGGTCGGCTGGCCGGCCGGTGCGGACCCCTCCCCGTCGCCGGGCGGGGGAGTCGGCCCAGGGTACCCGGCTCCCCGCCCGGTCACGTCCCGGCGGGAGCGGAGGTCCGCGATGCCGCCGAAGCCCGGGTACACGTCCTACTCGTCCGCCCTGGACGGGTCCGAGATGACCCGCGACGAGTGGGAGTTCCTGCTCGCCATGTCCGGGTTCCAGAAGCGGACCGGGCGGCGTTACCCGACGTGGCGGGAGGTCCTGCACGTCGCCCGCTGCCTCGGGTACCGGAAGGTGGCCGAGGAGGTCCCGATCGGCCCGCCGAAGCCCCCGGACCCGTCCCCCGCGTAGCCCCACCCCCACGGTCGTCCCATGCGCGTCCTGTCACGCCTGCTCAAGGCCCTGCGGCCGGCCGCCCCGAAGTCGCCCCCGCCGCGGGTCGCGGCCGTGTTCGCCCCGCCGTTCCCGTCCGCCGGGTGGTGGCACGACGACCCGGCCGAGCAGCTGCGGAACTACCGGTCGTGGGTGTACGCGGCGGTCAACGCGATCGCGCAAGAAGCCGCCCGGCACCGGCCGTTCCTGTACCGCACCACCGGCCAGGCGGACCACGAGATGGCCCCGCTGCCGCACACCCACCCGCTCTGCCGGCTGCTCGACCGGCCGAACCCGTGGCTCACCCCGTGGGAGCTGTGGTACCTGACGGTGGTGTACCTCGAACTGACCGGGAACGCGTTCTGGTACGTCGCCCCGCGCGGCGTCGGCGGCGCCCCCGGCGAGCTGTGGGTCATCCCGACCCCGTGGGTGCGGGTGGTGCCGGACAAGGCCGAGTACGTCCGGGCGTACCAGGTCGCCGCCCCCGGGGTGCCGGCCGAGGAGTTCGGGCCGGACGAGGTGATCCACCTGAAGTACCCGAACCCGCTCGACCCGCACCACGGGCTGTCGCCGCTCCAGGCGAACGCCCTGACCGTCGACGCGAACACCGAGTTGCTCCGGTCCCGGCACCAGACGTTCCTGGCCGGGTCGCGGCCCGGGGTCGTGCTCCAGACCGAGCAGACGCTGACCGACCAGACGGTGACGCGGCTGGAGGAGAAGCTGACGGCGAAGTTCGGCGGGCGGGACAACTGGCACCGCCCGCTGGTGCTGGAGCAGGGGCTGAAGGCCAGCCCGTGGACGCTCACCCCGGCCGAGATGGACTTCCTGAACAGCTCGCGGATGACCCGGGACGAGATCCTCGCGGTGTTCCGCGTCCCGCCGCCGATCACGGGCGTGGTCGAGAACCTCGGCCTCGGGGCGGACATCTGGTTCGGGGCGCGGGTGATGTTCTGCGAGGGGACGATCCAGCCGAAGCTCGACCTGATCGGGCAGGCCCTGACCCGCGACCTGGCGGCCCGGTACGGGCCGGACGTGGCGGTGGGGTTCCCCGACTGCTCGCCGCGGAACCTCGACCAGCGGCGGAAGGACGACGAGCTGGACGCCCGGCTCGGGCTGCGGACGTTCAACGAGATCCGGAAGGCCCGCGGCCTGGCCCCGTTCCCCGACCCGCGGTTCGACAAGCCGATCCTGCCGCGCTCTCTGGAGCCGGATGAAGGGGTGAGGGGGTGAACGGGTGAAGGGGTGACGAAGACGACTCGGGGCTTTGTCACCCCTTCACCCGTTCACCCCCTCACCCCTTCAGCGCAACCCAGTCACGTACCGAGGTGACCCGTGGCCCTCACGCGCGCCGACCCGGCCGCCCGCACCCTCGCCGTCGACCCGGACAAGCTCACCGTCCGGTCGGTCATCACCACCGTCGACCCGGACCGGGCCGGGGACGTGGTCGTCCCGACCGGCCTCCGCAACGCCGACGAGTTCCTGCTGAACCCGGTCGTCTTGTGGGCCATTACATACACATACACATCGAGTCGAGAAAGGAGATGCCTGTGAGCGAGTCGAGGGTGGGCGCGGTCGCGGTCGGCCGGGTACTGCTCTACGCCCTGGTGGTGCACACGCCAGCCGGGTTCCGTCTGCGGGTGTCGCCGGACGAGTGGGAGACGCTCGGGGTGGAGATGGGCATGACGGTCGAGGTGAAGTTGCCCGGCTCGGACCGCCGCGCCTACTTCCTCCGCGCCGTCACCTACGCCGCCCCTCACTGGGAGTGGGCCGAGTTCGTGCGGGCCCCGGTCCGGGCCGGCTCGCAGGTGCGGCGGACGTGGGCCGACCTGCAGGAGGGGTGAACGCGATCGGCCCGCCCGGACGCGTCCGGGCGGGCCGCGGGGGTGATGGCCTCCTCTGGTGGCCTCACTCGACACAGTGCAACGGCACGTCGCCTTCCAGCGTCTCGCCGAGTTGCCGGGCGACTACCCCGAGCGCGACGACCAACTGTTCGTAGCCCGGGTGGGCGCAGCGAGCGAGCCTCCGACAGTTCCCGCACCGGCACCCGGCGGGGTGGTCGGCGGTGTAGTTCCGGCACAGCCCCGCCAGTTCCCGGGCCGCGGCCGCGACCGCCTTGAGGTCCTGGTACCCGTCGCTCTGGACCACGCGGACCGCCCTCCGGACCGCCCGTTCCCGCTCCCTCTGTTCGGTGGTGTCAGCCACGGCCGGCCTCCTGCATCGCGGCGTAGTGGGCGGCGGTCGCGCGGCGGACGGCCGCCAGCCGCTTCCGCCCGGCCGGCCTTCCGCCCCGCGGGCGGGGCACGGCCTCGACCCTCAGCGGGTCGGGCAGGGCCGGCGGGAACCCGATCAGGCTCGCGTCGACCAACTGGTCGCCGGGCGCGATGAGGGCCTCGGCGACGCCCAGCAGCGCGTCCGGGTCGAGCAGCCCGCGGAGCGGGTGCCCGGGGTCCGCCGCCGCCCCGGCGAGGCGGTACAGGTCGCCCCGCAGTTCCTCCAGCAGCGCCCGCGCCCGGGCCGCCCAGACGGCGAACGCGTCGGCCGCCCCGTCCGCACCCGCCGCCCGGTTGATCACGTTCACGCTCATCGTCGTCCTCCGTGGTGCGGGCCGGCCGCCGCGCCCGGTGGTGCGGCTCCCGGCCCCGCGGCGGGCAGCCTACCCCGCGCCCGGTAATGTGTCAAGCGCCGTATGCGGCGAATAGGTGATGTTGCGTCCGCCGGGGCGGCGGCGTAGACTCCGGTGCGCCCGGGAGGGGACCGGCATGACGTTCGGGAAGCGGCTGCGGGACTTGCGGGAGGGCCGGGGCCTGACCCGTAAGGCACTGGCCGAGGCGAGCGGGGTGCCGTTCGGCACGATCTACAGCTACGAGGGCGGCCGCCGGTCCCCGGCCCTGGCGACGACGGTGAAGCTGGCGGCCGCCCTGGGGGTCACCTGCGAGGCGTTCGCCGGGTGCGAGGACGTGGCCCCGGAGCCGGCCCCGGCGAAGAAGCCCCGGGGGAAGAAGAACTGATCCCGGTCGCCATCGGGGCGAAGGGCGGCGGTACCTGCAAGCGTGAGGGAGTCATGGACGTCGGGGAACTGATGACCCAGCTGAGCGACTGGCTGGCGTCTGAGCCGGTCGTGCGGGGCTACCGGGTCTACGACGCAGAACTGAGGCTCCGCTTGGACGGGACGGGCCGCGTCGCCGTGGCCTTGAACCCGAAGAACCCGGAGGCGGAGTTCAGGGCGGCCGGCGAGCACCTCGAAGAGATGTTGCGTCGGTCCGACGCGAAACGCCGCGGCGAGCCCGTCGGTGAACTCCCGCCGCCTCCACGCTTCCCGGACCGCGCCTTCGCCGACTTCGTGGGGCTGGCGGAGTTGGAGGAACTGCTGCTCGGCGAGAAGCCGGCCGCGTTCTACTTCGATGACGAGTCCAAGTCGGACCTCGACCCGTTGAAGCGGTGAACCTCACGCGGCCACTCGTAGCCGTGCGGGATGCCGTGCTTGTCGTGAAGTGCGGCTTCACCCGTGGGGATGCCGTTCTGCAGCCGGTCCAACACCGCCCTGAACCGGGCGTCCTCACCGCCCGCCTTCTTGGTCTGCTTCCAGTGCTCGCGGAAGCGGCGTTCGGTCAGCCCTTCGGCAGATATTCCCGTGGGAATAAACGCCAGGAACCGCCCGAAAACGAGCCTCTTAGAGACCCATGACTGTCGCCTCCCCATCCGCTCCGCGATCCGGTCCTGGGTCCAGCGGTCGCTACCGCCCTCTTGCTTGCGGGTACAGCGGTCGAACAGCCGGGCCATCTCTTGGTCGCGGTACGCCTCGGCCCCCTCGCGGCGGGCCGCGTACTGCTCCTCGATGTGCCGGCGCTTCACTCGTCGCCCGGGATCAGCCCTTCCTCGGCCGCCGCCCGGCGGACGCCCGCGGCCCAGTCGGGGTTGAACGTCCGCCGCATCCCCGGGGCCCGGGAGCGGACCCGGATCAGGCCCCGGGCGAGCAGCTTCTCGAGGGCCGGGACCGGGACCCCGGACAGGCGGCTCAGCCCGGCCAGGGAGGCGTCGGCGGCCGGGCCGGGGCGGGGGTCGGGGTGATGGGCCACGGCGGGGTCACTCCGGGAGCGGGCGGGGGCGCCGGGTCGAGGTCGTGCCGGTCACCCCCCGCCCCACCGCCACACCGCGGCGGGCCGCGGGTCGGTGGGCTACGTGAACATCGGGGCGTACACGTTCTGGGCGATCACCGCCAGGAGCTCGTTCGACTTGTCCAACTTCGCGCCGAGTTCCTTGGTCGCGGCCGCCGCGGCGTCCCCGCGGCCACCCATGCCGAGGGCGCCCTGGTAGTCGCCGGACTGGAACAGCCCGCGGGCCGCGTCCGCCAGCCGCTCGACCACGGGGGCCCGGCCCAACTGCCCGGCGGTCCGCTCCCAGAACCCGCCGCCGGGTTGCACCTCCCGGGGCATCGGGGCGACCTCCGTGTTCGCGCGGCGGACGAGGTCGCCGAGGGCGCGCTGCAGCTCCTCCCGCTCCGCCCGGATCGCGGCCAGCCGCTCCTCCTGCCCCTTGTCGCGCGCGTCCCGCTCGGCCCGGTCGATGTCCTCCAACTCCTTGATCATCCGGGCCCCGTCCTCCTCGACGGCCCGGGCGGCGTCCCGGAACGGCTTCGGGTCGATCCAGTTGTCGCCGGCCGCGATCTGTTCCGCGAGGTCCATCTGCTGCCGGTTCAGGGCCTTGACCTTCTCGAACCGGGCCTTGATCCGGGCGTCGACCTCCTTCAGCCCGGGGATCTCGGCCTCCGGGGGCTCGAAGAACTTCTTCTGTAAGGCGTTGTGCTCGTCGACCAGCCGCTGGACTTCGGCCTCGTCGCCCCGCTTGCGGGCGGCGGCGGCCGCCGCCCCGATCCTGTCCATCTGTTCGCCGAGGCGGGCCGTGTACGCCGCCACCAGGGCGTTCTTGGCCTTCTTGTCCTCGCCCTGCTCCACATCGAGTTTCCTGACCTGGCCCTCCAGGTCCGCGCCGCCCCGCCGCTCGAACTCGACCCGGTTCGCGTTCGGGTCCTTCCCCTTACCGGCCGCCACCGCGGCCGCGACGTTCAGCCCCTCCACCACCTTCATGAGCCCGGAGAGGAACGCGCCCTGGACCCCGGCGGCGACCTTCAGGCCGAACCGCTGGACCGCCAGGAAGGCGTCCCGGAAGGCGTCCCGGAAGTAGTTACAGAACTGGTGCCACGCCCCCCGCAGCGCCTCGACCAACTGCAGCCACGCGACGTGCAGGCCGGTGGTCAGGATCTCGAACGCCAACTTCAGGTCGCCCTTCTTCACGGCGGCGATGATCCCGCCGAAGGTCTGCCGGAACGTGTCCCCGATGGCCCGGAAACCGGACCCGAGGGTGTCGAGGGCGCCGCTGGCCGAGGCGGCGCGGTAGACGAGGTAGCCGAGCCCGCCGACTACCAGGCCGACGACCAGGCCGAGCGGGGTGAGGAGGAACCCGAGTGCCGCGACCGCCAACTTCACCGCCGCCAGGGCGATGGTGAAGGCCCCGAGGGCGATCGAGGCGATCCCGAGCGCCACCCCGAGCCCGACCAGGGCGATGCCGGTGGCCGCGACCCCGATGGCGACGGCCGCCGCGACGCGGATCACCTCCACGTTCTGCTTCACCCACTCCGACGCCGCCCGGGCGGCGTCGGCGATCCAGCCGGCCAGTTCGGCGATCACCGGGGCGGCCGCCGTCACGGCCCGCTGCCACGCCCCGCCGATCGTCGCCACCGCCACCGAGTACGCGGCCGAAGCCTCCTTCGCCGCGGCGAGGTCGGCGGACGACTGCTCGACCGCGTCCCCCAACTTCTTGACCTGGTCGGCCGACATCCCGAGCACCGGGATCAGGTTCTTCCCGGTATCCTCGCCCACGGCCTTCAGGAGCAGCCCGACCCGCTTCGCCGGGTCCTCGACGGCCCGCAGGGCGTCGAGCAGTCGGTAGAACCGGGCGGCCGTGTCGAGCCCCTCGAACTCCTCGGCCCCGACCCCGAGCCCGGCGAACAACTTCTGGGCTTCCTCCCCGGTCCCGGACAGGGCGTCGCTGACCCGCTGGTTGAAGGTGACGAGCCCTTCCGTGGCGTCGCGGATGTCGCTCCCGCCGACCCGCATCACCCCGAACAGCCGGGACGCCTGCTCGCCGGTCAGCCCGAACGCGTCGGCCGCGGCCGCGAGCTTGCCGGCCTCGAGGATGCCGTCGGTCACCGCGGCGAGCCCCCCGCCGGCCAGCGCCCCGAGCCCGGCCCCGCCGAACATGGCCTTCCCGCCGACGCGGCGCATCAGGTCGCCGGTGCGGCGGACCTTCTCCGCGACGCGCGCGATGTCACGCTGGAACCGGCTGTCATCGGCGCGGAATTCAACAAACGCCTCTCCGCTTTTGATGGCTCCCTGGCTCGCCATGCACTACCCCCCGGCCGGAGTCGACTCGGCCCCCGAACCCGCCCCGGCCAGCGCCCCCCGCAGCCGGGCCGCGAGCGCCCGGCCGGCCGGAGCCCGGTGGCCGAACAACACGAGCTCCTCCAGGAACGCGTCGACCGCCCGGTCGAGGGCCGGGCCCGCGAGCCGGCGGGCGAAGTCGGCGGGGCCGACCCCGCGGGCGGCCGCCTCGTCCTCGCACAGCACCCACAGGACCCGGGCGACCACGGCCGGGTCGGCGGTCAGGGCGTCCGCCGCCGGCCCGGGGGAGGCGTCAAGTTGGTCCGGGTCGAACCCGGCGTCGTCGCGCAGCCGGCGGGCCGTGTCCAGGGTGAAGAGGATGCCCCACTCGTCCCCCGCGGCGTCGGCGAACCGGGTCACCGGGTCACTCCTCCAGCAGCGCCGCCAGGGCGTCGGGGTGGTCCCGCAGTTCCCGGCCGAGCCGGCTGTCGGGGAACCGCACCGCCAGCGCCACCAGAAACGAGTACGTCAGCGCCTCGAACACGTCCCAGGAGCCGTCCGCCCCGCGCATCAGCCGGGCGAACGCGGCCCCGCCGATCCCCTGGTCGGCGGCCTGCCGCTCGACGCTCGTGAACAACAGCACCCCGAGCGCGAACCGGTCGGCGAGCAGCCGGGAGCCGGCCGCCTCCAGCCCGCGGTCGGCGACCCGGGCGAGGTCGAGCCGGTAGTCCTCCCGGGCGACCCGGAGCACGGCGCCGGTGACCTCCGGCCGCCACCGGTGGCCCGCGTCGTCCACCACCTGCGGGACGGCGACGGTCATGCCCCGACCCCCGGGGCCGGGACCGGGGGCGGGAACAGCGCGCCGGCCAGCCGCCGTCCGCTCGGGGTGAGCCGCAGTCGCCCGGTCTCCGGGTCCGGCTCGACGTGTCCGCCGGCCAGGGCGGCGATCAGCAGCACGTCCGCGGCGGTCGCCGGGGGCGGGGCGAACGGGGTCGGGAACGGGGTCGGGGTCAACTCGGCACCTCCTGCCACCAGGTGCCCCGGAACGCCCCGGAGCGGACCAGGGACACGTCGGTCAGGTACGCCCGTCGCTCGACGACCAGGGCCAGGGTGCCGCAGTCGGACGCGTCCAGGTCGGCCTCGGCCGGGACGGTCCCGGTGCTGACCTGCGGCCGCGCGGACCGGTACCCGCCGAGCCCGACGGCCCGGGGGCCGCAGACGGCGAAGTACAACCCGTCCTGCCTGGGGTGCAGCCGGAGCGACCCGTCGGCGGTGGACGCCAACTCGGACCCCGGGTCGTGGTCCAGCAGCAACTGGACGAACAGCCGCCCGGCCGCCACGTGGGCCAGGGTGTCGGCGAACGCCCCCCGGCGGACCAGGCTCCGCCCGCCGACCCCGCGCGGGCCGACGGCCGGGTGGAACACCGTGTGCACCCCGGACCACCGGCCGAACGGGGCGGCCAGCCCGAGCACCAGCGGCGGCCCCGGGGCGGGCGCCCCGCTGAACCCGTCCGGCGGGGTGCCCGGGTCGGCCGGCCCCATCCTGCCCGCCATCCGCCGCCTCCGGTCAGGGGACGAGGATGTCGACTTCGATGGCGAACACCTCGGCGTCGATCTCGGCGATCCGCCCCCGGGTGGTGCGGGCGAGGTTCGCGTGGTAGCCGCGGTTGAACTCCGCCACCTCCAGTTGCCTCTCCGCCTTCGCCCGGGCCGCCGCCTCGTCCCGCCGCCCCCGCTCGCGGTCCAGCTCGGACCCGTATGGGCTCTTGGCATCGTCGCGGCGGGCCGGGATCACGGTCCGGTCGATCAGGTCCGCAAACTTCCGGACCTCGGCCTCCTGCGTGCGCAGCTTCTCGGCCGCGGTGACCCGTTCGGCCCGCAAGGCGTTTAGCCGCTCCAGCAGGTGCGGCGGCGCAGTGCGGGTCAGTTCGTCCCGGGCGTCCCGGCTGTCCACGAACTCGCCCCAGGCGAGTTCTTTGGCCCGCCCCGCCGCCGCCACGGTCGGGTCGGCCTGCCGGGCGGCGACGGCCGCGGCCCGTTGCCGGTCGAGCTCGGCGAGGGCGTCCCGAAGCCGCTGATCGGCCTCGGCGACCGCGGCCGCGTGGCGGGCGTCCGCCAGGCGGGTCGCCTCGGTCCGCTCGGGCAGCGCGGCCAGCAGGTCGGCCGCCCGGATGCGGGCGGCGAGTCGGTTCACGTCGTCCCGGAGGTCGTCCATGCTCCGGCCGGCGGCCTCGCACGCCCCGAGAACCAGTTCGGAGTCCAGGTGCTCGTCCGCGGCGAGCCGGCGGACGACGGCCCGGTACCCGTCCTCCGCGTCGGCCTTCAGCGAGTTCACGTCATCCAGGACGGCGTCGAGGGCGGTCGGCATGATGTCGCTCCGGGGGGGGGCACAGAAACCTACAACTTGCCCCGGAGCGGCGATGGGGGAGGCGGATGTGACCGGCTATTACTACCCGCTTTTTTTCGGGGGCGGGAGGACGGCCCGGACCGTCTCCCGGGTCTCGACCCGGTACGGGCACCCCGGACACTTACGGTGCCGGATCGTCAGCCGGCCGGCGTGCTTGGTCTTGAAGATCAGCAGCCGGCCGCCGGAGCAGTTCGGACAGGTGATGCCGCTAACGGGGACGGGTTCGCTCACCGGGTCGCCCCCCGTGCTTCTGGTAGTACAGGTCGCTGAGTTTGACCTTCTTCCGCGGCACCGGCGGCGGGGCCGGGTCGCCGGACGCGGACCACTCGGCCCCCTGCACGCCCGCCGCGACCAGCGCACCCGCGACGCAGTCCAGCAGGTGGTTGTCCGGGCGGTGCGGGCGGACCTGCCACTTGTCGAAGGTGATCCCGCGGACCGTCACCGGCTCCGCCGCCTCGGCCGCCAGGTGGTGGGCCAGCAGGTCGTGGGCGGCCGCGTCCCGGCCGTACAGGGTCAGCGCCCCGCGGCCGGCCGGCGGGGTGGTCAGCCGCTCGTGCAGGAAACTCTTCCACGCGTCCGGGTCGTACTGCACCACCCGCCCCCGGCCGCCCTCCCCGGCGGTCAGCCGCCAGTGCCAGCCGGACCGCTCCCCGTCCCGCGGCCTCCACTCCGACACCCCGCGGGTCAGGACCGTCCGCCCGACCCCCTTCGACGGGTAGATGACCCCGGCGTGCGGGGTCGCCCGGGCGAACTGGTACACCGCGTCCCGCTGCCACCCGGAGTCCACCAGGCACCGCTCCACCCGCAGCCCGGCCCCGCCCCCGTCCCGCGGGTACTCCCGCCCGAGCACCTGGTCGGCGAGGTCCATCAGCCCGGCGTACACCCAGGCGGATTCGCTCGCCCGGCCCGGGTACTGCTGCGCCAGGGTCGGCCGGGCGTCGGCCGCGGCGAACACCGCCCGGGCCTGCCGCGGCCACGCCCCGGCGTCGACCACCGCCCCGCCGAACGCCCCGTCCGTCGCCACCACCGCGTACCACAACAACCCCGACCCGACGTCGATGAAGCAGGTGAGCCGGACCGCCTCCCGCGGGACGGCCCCACGGGGCACCCCGTTGGTCCGGGCGGCGACCGCGGCCGGGTCGAACTCCTTCGCCCACGCCGGCCCGCCGGCCGGTTCCGGGTCGTTCTGGTACTCGGCCCGGAAACCCCGCGGGTCGCTGTAGTACAGGTTCATCGCGGACTGCAGCGCGGACACCTCCCCGGGCCGCTTCCGCTCCGGCCAGGTGACCCGCGCCCCGCGGTGCATGTCCTCGTGGCGGGCGGCCAGGAACTCGTCCGCCCGCCGCCCCCCGTCCCCGGACCGGAACGACTCCCGCCGCACCTCCGCGTACTCGTCCCACAGGTCCATCCGGTCGGGGAAGGACTCGAGCATCCGGGTCCTCACCCCCTGCCACTCCGGCCGCCGGGCCGGGTCGAGGAACCGGTCGCTCAGGTCGCCCGGGAAGATCGTCGTGCACAACATCACGGCGGCCAACTCGACCCCCGGCCCGGCCAGCCCGAGCACCTCCCCGGTCACCACCGCCTCCCGGTCCGCGGTCTGCACCACCGACTTCGCGCTGTCCCGGGTCTGCACGTCGTCGAGGATCACGAAGTCCGGGCGGAGCGGGTCCCCGTCCGGGCCGAGGACGTTCAGCCCGCGAAGGGCGCCCTCCATCCCGAACACCTGGACGACGGCCCCGCTGGACGCGGCCCCGGCGACGGTCGGCAGGATCACCCCGTCGGCCGTCAGCTCGATCCGGGTCGGCACCCCGCCGAGCGTCTGCCCCCTCGCCCGGTTGTGGATCCGCTCGAGCGCCCGCAGCGGCCAGCACGCCTCCGGGAAGTCGGCGAGCAACACGTCGTTCGCCTCCAGCTCGCGGACCAGTTGCTTGAGCCGCCGGCGGGCCAGGGCGGCCGTCGCGGACACGACCACGACGAACTTGCGGAGCCCGCACAGCACCGCCCGCAACGCGGCGCACTCGGCGATCGTGGTCTTCCCCATGCCGCGCGGGAGGGCGCACGCGAACAGCCCGCCCCGGTCCGTGCAGCGCTCGATCCGGTCGACCGCGACCAGGTGCGGCTCGGCGAACGGGAGCCGGAACCGGCGCGGGAAGTAGTCCCGGCAGAACGCCAGCAGCGAGTCCCGGCCGCGGGCCTTCCGCTCGGGGTCGGCGACCGCCGGGAGCGGGCCGCACTCCCGCCGGGCCGCCGAACTCATCCGGCTCCGCTCCGCCTCCCGCCGGCGGTGTCCCTCGCCCTCCTTCAGCCTGGTCGCCGCGGTGGTCGAGGCCCGGGTTGACTTCGGGGCCTCCTTGATGGCGATCTTCTTCGGGGACTTCAACACCGGCTTCCCGACCCCCTTCTTCGCGGGCTTGCCGGGCGGCTTCTGCTCGGCCTTCGGCTTCGGGGTCGGCTTCGCGCGGGCCATGTGGTCCCAACTTTGTGTTCGTGGCTGGCTATTCCCCGGTGGGTCATTCAGACGCCGGTCGGCGGGAAGGACCCGCTCGGACGACCGTCACGGCGTCCGGGGTCAGGGCCGGCGGCCGGCCGGCAACGCCAGCCAACTGCCGTTCCGCCGGCCGCCGCACCCGATCCGGTCGACGCAGGCGGAGTAGGTGGGAGCGGTCGCCACCAACTCCCACCCGGCCCGCGGGCGGTCGGGCTTGTACCACAGGGCGAACGCCGCCGCCGGCTCGACGCGGTGGTCCACCAGGGCCGGGTTGATCACCACGTCGTTCATGCGGTAACCACCTCCGAAATTTGGCCGGCCTCGGAAAAGCCAAGAGGTCGGCGATACCCGACCAAATTCCGACACCTCGAATCCGGCCGCAACCGTATCCGTCACAACAACCTGTACGTTCTTGGCTTTTTGGTCTCTCACGCGATGCGTGATGCGTATCGTGCGCGCCTGATCCATCTATCTCTCTGGGCTGCGGCCAAGGTCCTCCGGATCGAGCGGGATCCCCTCGGTCAGCTCTGCCACGAACGAGTCGGAGAGCACGACGGCGGCCCGACCCTCGGGCCGGTCCTGGCGGGTGGAGGCCCCGACCCCGTACTTCTCGGCCCGGGCGGCGAACGTGTTCTGGGTCATCTCGGAGAGGGTGCGGTCGGACCGGAGCTGACCGAACAACTCGACCCGGACCGCCACCTTCGTCACGATCTCCCCGCCACCGAGCGGGACCACCTTACACCAGCAGCGCTTCGACCTGATCGACTTCCAAGGCCCGAGCTTGGCGAACTTCAGGCACCAGTCGATGAGGCTCCGCCGCTCGGTCCGGGTCACGTCGTCCTTCCCGATCACGTCCCCCAGGACCACCTCGGAGAGCATCGCGTCCCGGACCATCCGGCGGAACGCCTCTGCGGCCGCCGACCCGGCCCCCAGGTCCGCCCCGTCCTCGTCCGGGAGGGAGTTCAACAGGTCGCCCCACGCGACCCGGGACCAGGTCTTGAAGAACGCTGGCAGGGAGCCCCGCTTGACGGCCCCGTTCTGGTACTGCGGAGCGTCGGCGGCCCTCTCCAACCGGGCGATCAGGACCGAGTCCGCCACCGCGCACGCCTCCCCCATCGGGACGAACCCGTCGGCGGTGTGGACCGCGGTCCCGCGGCGGAAGTCCGGGCGGTAGCGCTCGCGGAAGTAGTCGAGGATGACCCCGGCACCGGTGGGCGGGCCGTCCTGAACCCCCGGCGCCGCGTCAGGGGCGTCCGGACCGGCCGTGGCGTCCTCCGGGCCGGCCGCCGCCCTCGGCCCGTCCTGGGGTTTCGTCGGGGCCTTGAATGCGACCCGCGGCCGGGGGGCGAGCGGCGGGTCGTAGTGGTCCGGCTCAGGGGCCCCGATCGCCCCCTTGAACGCCTTCCACCCGCGGCCGGAGCAGGACGCGTGCAGGCAGATGGCGGAGAGCTGCCCGTCGGGCGCCTGCATCACGCACGAGTCCGGGTCGCCGTGGGTCGGGTCGAACGGGCAGTCTTCGAGGACGTAGACGGTCCGGCCCTTGGCGTCCGGCCGGTCCTTCACCCGGTACGCCACCCCGCGGGCGTCGAGCCACCGGCCGACCAGCAGCCGGTGCCGGTACTCGCCCGCGGACCTGGGTTCGGCCGGCGCCGGGGGACTCCCGGCCTTCGGCCGGCCGCAAGTGCCGGATTCCGGCACTTGCGGGGCGGCCAACTCCTCGACCCGGACCCGGTGCGTCGCCACCACCTCCCCGCCCCGGACGTCGTCGGGGACGGAGATGAGGGCCGCCATGCGGTGCGGCCGGCCCGGCACGTCGTCACCCTTGCGGGCCCACGTCCCGGGCAGCTTCCCGATCCGGGACGCGTTGAAGACGGAGGTGTCGACCTTGGCGGCCGGGTTGTCGTGCCGGGCCGCCAGGGCCTTCAGGGCACGCTCCACTAATCCCCCGTCCTCGCCCGGCAGCCCGACCCGGTACCAGGCCTGGTACCCGTTCCCGCTCTCCTGGGCGAGCGGCTCGGCCCAGCCCCGCGCGTGGAGGTCGTCCAGGACCCCGCCGAACACCACCTTGGCGGCCGCCTTCTCCGCGTCCGTCGCCGAGATGCCCGACGGCCGCACCGGGTCCACGTCGACCATCATGATGAGCCGCCGGCACACGTCCTTGTCGGAGGCCGACACCGTCTCCGCCGTCACCCGGCCACTCGCCCGGGCCAGCAGGTCTGGGTTCACCGGGTTGACCGTGATGTACACGCCACGGGGCTGGTCCGCCGGCCGCCGGGCGTTGTACCCGGCAACGACCCGGGACAGGGCCCCCCGGTGGGCCGGGTCGGCGAGGTCGAAGAACCCGGCCTCGGTCACCGGCCGGCCGTACCGGCGAGGGACCTTCAGCGCCCGCACCTCGGCCACCACCGGGCCGTCGGCCCCGGCCGCGTACCAGCACAGGAAACGGTCGCGGTCGGGGGGCGGGGCGGTCATGCGCAACCCCCGATCTCCCGGTCGGGGGTGTGGTCGGCCAGGACGAGGGCCGCATGCATGATGGAGCCCGGCGGGGGCGGGAGCGGGTCCGCCAGCAACCAGGCCACAGTCCAGGCGGGGTTCAGCGCCATCTCGTCCCGACGCCCGAACTGGTCGGGCCGGATCCCCTCTGCCCGGATGTACCGGATCAGTTCAGCGAACCTCCACACCATTGGCCCGTAAACCGGGTCGATGCCGCAGTCGCCCCGAGACTCGTACTGCTCCCCGAGGTAGGCCAACTCGAACCGCTGGCGGGGGGTGAGGCCGGAGGTTGTCATGCGGCACCCCCGATCTGCCCGTCGGCGGGGAACTTCTTGTTGGTGACCGCCTCGCACTCGCTCCGGAGGAACGCGGCGCACTCACCGACCACCTCTAGCGCGGCCGGGTTCATGCAGTAGACGCGGCCGAAGTGCTCCTCGAACTTCCAGACGATTAGCGGAAAGCGGACGGCGGCCGACTCCGGGGACGGCTCCGCCGCCGCGTCCTCGTCCTGCTCGTGGTCGCCCTCGTCCAGCCACGCCCGGGCGGCCGCCCGCCAGAAGTCGCTGCTGTGCTCCCGGGCCATCCACTCGACGTAGAACGGCGGCAGGTCGCGCAGGGCGTCGCCCCGGTGCCGCCCGTGGTCGAGCACGAGGTCGCCGGGGCGACCGGTCGGCGACCGGGGCGACTCCGGGATCCGCAGGACGATGCCCCGCGGGCGCGGCGGCCCGTGCCCGGGGTCGGGCCGGCGGCCGCCGGCCTTGCCGCCTTCACGGTCGGGTGGTAGGCTCACGATGTTCCTCCGCCGCCGGCCCGACCCCAGCCGCCACAGCCGAGTCGGACCAGCACAAGCAGCCGCCCCCGGGGACCGCCCCCGGGGGCGGTTCGCTTCAGGCGATCATGTCGGTTGGCTTCTTCGCGGCCCGGGTGCGCACCTCCGGCCGGTCACCGCGGCTTAACCGCGTTGCCCAAGAGGCGACGGCCGGGTCGCGGCTCAGCTTCAAGTGCGTAACCAGGTCGCGCAGTAACTCGGCGGCGTCCGCGGGCGGGGCGGGCTTGCGCGGCCGACGGCTCCGGTTGTTAGCGACGGGCATCGGCCACCCCCTCCCGGCGAGGGGTGCGGGTGCCGGCGGCGAGGGACGCGCGGAGCAGGATCAGCAGTGCCTGGCGCTCCCGGTGCATCGCGTCCAGGCGGGCGCGGATCGCCTCCGGGTCGAGGCGGCGGACCAGGTCGGACGGGTCGAGGTCGGCGGGTGGGGCCGGGGTGCTCATGACCCCATCGTCGCGGGGTCACGTCTCCGGGTGCATGCCGGATGTGTACGTGATGTGTACGTGATTCCTACGGGCCGATCAGAGGCCCGGTTCTGCGGGCCGGACGCGGATGTAGTACCCGCCCATCCCCTTCTTCTCGGGCTTGCGGATGGCCGCTGCGAACCGGCCCTCGTACCTCTCGATCAGCCCGCCGACCACCCGGGCGACGTTGGTCACACCGGACGCGTCCACCAGGTGGCGGGTTTCCATCGCTTTATTGGTATCGAGAAACGCTTTCAGGACAGCGTCCTCTTCATCGGTCACCCGGTACGGGTTCGCCCGGTCGCACGAGTAGGAGCCGTCTCCGTGTGAGTAGACCGTCGGCATCTGCGGCCCGATGTCCGGGCGGCGTTGGGTCGGGCTTTCCAGCCACCCTTCGACGACGGTGTTGACCGATGCGTAGGCCCGGGCCAGGTCGATCGCCGCCCTCGCGGCCGCCAGTTCCCTTCCGTCGAGAGGCTTGTCGACGGGCGGGGGCAGGACGGGGCTACCCGGGGCCGGGGGGGTGGGTTGGGGCACGGCGGGTCTCCAGGTGGTGGCCCGGCGGCCGGCGCGACCTGGAGTTCGCGCCGGCCGCCGGGGCCGGGTGCGGTGATCAGCCGCACGAATTCACTTTACCTTGCGGCCGGCGGCCGGGCGGAGCCCGGCCCCCCACGCGGCAATCTCCTTCTCCATTTTCTTCACGTTCTTCGGGTCGCGCAGGTCGATGTCGCCGGGGATGCCGGCCTCGGCGGAGTGCCACACGTCCCACGACGCCGGGCGGGTCGGCCGCCCGGGGATGCTCCGCGGCGGGGTGTAGGCGATCAGGTAGGTGCGCGAACGGTCCGTGCCGGTGAAGAAGACTTGGGCGGCACACACGGCCAGCGGGGCGCGGCGGACCACCAACATCCGGACGTCCGAGGTGATGCGCCGCAGGGCGGCCCGGAGCCGCGTCCGGGCCTCGGCCTGGTCCGGTGCGGCGGCGAGGGTCTCCAGCAGGGACCGGGCCTGCCCCCAGGCCTCGGCCAGTGGACTCGCGGCCCGCTGCCTCGCCTCGGCCAACTGCTCGGCCGCCGCCCGCCGGTCGACCTCCAGTCGCCGCAGCACGTCGATCAGCGGCTCAAGCCCCTCGGCATCCGTGGCGAGCTTCCCCTGGATCACCCCAATCCGCCGCTCAAGGTCAGCGACCCGGCCGGACAGGGCCAGCACCTCGTCCCCCGACCGGTCGGCGGGCAGGATGGAGCGTGGGTCGAGTTCCCGGAGTTGGCCAAAGAACGCTTGCTCGAAGACCCCGAGCGGGAAGGAGCAGAACGGCGACTTCCCGAGCCGGAACGCGGCCGGGAAGAGCACCGGCGTGCCGCGAGCGCCGGCGCCGCGGCCCCGGCCGCGGTGCCCGAGCATGTGCATCGGGCCGCCGGTCCGGGCGTCGAAGAGGAGGTTCAGGAACACATTCACCGTGTGGCCACGTTGCCCGACCGCCTTACGCCTCGACTCCACCGCCGCCCGGGTCGCGTGCCACTCGTCGTCGGTAACCACCGCGGGGAAGAATCCGGGGATCGGGTCCCCATCCGGCACCCGTGCCTTCGGCTTCTCCTTCGACCACGCCCCCTTGTGCGGGTGGTACTCCCCGACCGCGGCCCGACTCTTGAGGATGTGTGCCACGTAGGACGGCACCCAGTGCCTGCCCCGCAACTTCCCCTCGCTGATCGGCTTGACCCCCTCGCGGTTCAGTTTCTTGACGATCGCGTCGATCCCGAACCCCTCGCGGGCGAGCCCGTAGATCCGCCGCACCGCGTCCGCCTTCCACGGGACCAACTCGAAGCCGTCGTCCCGGACCTCGACCCAGGCCGGGACGACGCGGGTGATCGGCTTCTTCTCGGCGGCCGCCTTCCGCTTGAGTTCTGACCACGCCCGCCCGCACCGTTCCGACCGCCGCGCGCTCTCGCTGTGCCCGCGGCTCAACTCCACCACCGCGATGATGATGTCGGTCATGTCCTGGGTGTCGTGCCGGAACACCCGCTCGGGGGCCGTGGTCACGATGTTCACGCGCAGGTCGAGCAGGTCGAGGAACAACTTGACCGCGGCCCGGACGTGCTCCCGGCTGAGCCGGTCCAGGTTCTCGATCACGAGGTAAGAGTCGGGGCGGACGCGGCCGTCCCGGGCCATCTGGACGAAGAGGGCGAGGGCGTGCTTGTCCGGGTCGTCCCGGTGCCCACCGTGGAACGCGCTGGCCCCGGCGTCGACCAGCCTCAGCGACTCGTCGAGCCGCACCCCGCTCCGGGCGCACCAGTCGCGGGTGAGTTCGAGCTGGCGGCGCAGCGTGTCCCCGTCCGCCTGCTCGGCCCGCGACCACCGGATGTAGCTGTAACCGATTGACCCGCCGGCCTTCGCCTTCTTCACCATGTCTCGCCCCCTGGGGTTGAGGGCAGCATATCCCGTGTGTGCGCAATCGTCTACAACCCGGTCGTCCTCTGGGCGCACCAGCGGGCCAGCTTCCCGCCGATCGGCGTGTGCGAGTGGATCGACGTCCAGCCCCGCCGGGTCGTCGCCGAGACCCGGTTCGCCCGCGGGGTGCCGTTCGCCGAGGACGTGTTCCGGCTGTACCAGCAGGGCGTCCTCCGCGGGTGGTCGATCGGGTTCGTCCCGCGGAAGGCCCGCCGCCTCCTCGCGGTTGACCCGCGGGTCCCGCCCGGGCTGCGGGTCGAGGAGTGGGACCTGCTCGAGTACTCGGCGGTGCCGATCCCGGAGAACCCGGCGGCGGTGACCGTCGCCGTCAACAAGGGGCTGGTCCGCGACCCGGCCCTGTGCGACTGGCTCCTCCGCGGCCTCCGCGCCCCGGACGTGCTCGCCGAGTTGGTCGCGCCGGACGACGTCCGGCACAGCGAGTGACGTTCCGGGCGAACCGCGACCGTCAGGGAGCGGGTGTCGGCACCCCACACTCGCTCCCTGACGGTCGCGGTTCGCCCGGTCACCCGGCCCCATCCCCAACCCCCCAGGAGTTCCCATGTCCGCCCCGACGGCCGCCGACAAGTTCCAGTCCCGCGACGAGCTGGTGTCGTTCATCGAGGAGCAGACCGCGACCGCGGTCGAGCGGGCCGCCCGGGTCGAGCGGCGGGTCCCGTGGGCGACCGCCGGCCCGGTCGGCCAGGACTCGGCCGGGTACTCCGTGCTGAAGGCCGCCGCGTACGCGCTGGGGTACGTCGGCCCGGACCAGGCGAAGGAGGAGATCCACGCCCACCAGCAACTCCGCGACCTGTACGCCGGGTACGGGTTCGCCCCGCACCACGGGCAGCAGTCGTTCCTCGTCCCGCTCGCCAGCGCCCACCTGCCGGCGTTCGAGCCGCAGGGCCGGCGGCTGCGGGACGAGTTGCACCAGAAGATGACCGCCCACGCCGGGAAGTTCGACCCGGACGAGGCGGACTGGATCGGGCGGCGGGCCGGCTTCCGCCGGAAGGCGCTGGGCAGCGTGATCGACACCGCCGGCGGGACGATGGTGCCGCTGCCGGTGCTCGGGGAGTTGATCGACCTGCAGCGGAGCATGGAGGTGTTCGCCACCGCCGGGGCGCGGGAGGTGGCGCTGCCGCCGGGCGGCCGCATCCAGTTCCCGAAGCTGACCGCGGCGTCGACCGCGTACTGGGTCGGGGAGGGTGGGCCGGTGACCGAGAGCCAGCCGACCACCGGGAACCTCGACCTCCAGGCGAAGAAGTTGGGCGTGCTGGTCAAGCTGAACAACGAGTTGCTCCGGTTCGCGTCCCCGAGCGCCGAGGGGCTGGTCCGGCAGGACATGGCCCGGGCGGCGGCGCTGAAGGCGGACCTGGCGATGCTGGAGGGGACCGGCGGGACGCAGATCAAGGGCCTCATCACCTACGCCGGGATCGGCACCCACGTCGCCTCCACGACCGGCGCGAACGGGGACACGTTCGCCCCGGCCGACGTCGCCCTGATGGACGCGAAGCTGCCGGACGCGGTCGACGCCCCGACCGCGTGGGTGATGCGGAAGGCGATGTTCGCCGCCCTGATGAACCGGCGGGCGGACGCGACCAACGGCCCGTTCCTGTTCCGCGGCCCGACCCAGGCCCCGGCGGCCCTGCCGGCCGAGCTGTACGGCACCCGGGTGGTGCGGTCGGCGCAGGTGTCGGCGGCCCGGGTTAAGGGGTCCGGGACGAACCTCACCTACATCCTGCTGGGCAACTTCCCGGACTGGGTGGTGGCCCGGATGGGGGTGATGGAGTTCCTGGCGAGCGGCATGGGCGACACGGCGCTGCAGAACGACCAGACGGTGCTCCGCGGCATCCAGCACATCGACGCCGGCCCGCGCCACCCGGCCAGCTTCGTCCTGTGCGACCAGCTCCTGGTCGCCTGACCCACCGGGCGAACCGCGGCCGTGAGGGAGCGGGTGTCCACCCCCGACGCCCGCCCCCTCACGGTCGCGGTTCGCCGACCCCCACAACCCCAACCCCGAGGTTCCCCATGTCCACCGCCCTCCACGACCTCGCCTCGGCGGCCGTCGCCGCCGCCGGGCTGTACCCCGACACCCGGACCAGCTCCCCGACCGGGCCGGCGGTCGACCTGATCGCGGCCGACGGCCCGTGCTTCGCCGTCCAGCTGGTCGGCGACTTCACCGGCGACTCGCTGGCCGGGCGGGTCGAGCAGTCGGCCGACGGCAGCACCGGGTGGGCGACCGTCCCCGGGGCGGAGTTCGCCGCGGTGACCGCCGCGAACAACGTCCAGGTGATCCGGTTCGCCCGGTCGCTGCGGTACGTCCGGTACGCCGCCACCCTGGCCGGCATCTCCCCGTCGGTCAAGGTCGCGGCCGTGATCGGGGAGCAGAAGAAGACGCTGTGATGTGAGGAGAAGGGGTGAAGGGGTGAGCGGGTGAAGGGGTGACAAACACCCCGCTGTCTTGTCACCCCTTCACCCGCTCACCCCTTCACCCCTTCTCTCCGAAGGAGCCGCCCCATGCCCCTCGACACCCTGGCGAACGTGAAGACCGCGCTGATGATCTCCGGGACGACCGACGACGCGGTCCTGACCCGGCTGCTCGACGCCGCCGACGGGTTCGTGGCCGGGCACACCGGCCGGGACTTCGCCGGCGGGGCGTTCACCGAGACGCACCCGGGCGGGCGGAACCTGGCGTTCCTCCGCAACTACCCGGTCGCGTCGGTCACCAGCCTGAAGGTGGACGCGCTCCGCCAGTTCGGGGCCGGGACGGAGCGGGCCGCGGACACGTTCGTGGTCCACGCGGACCGGGGCGTGGTCGAGTGCGTCGGCGGGCCGTTCCTCCGGCCGCGGTTCGGCCGCCGCGACGACTGGCCGGGGGCGGTCCAGGTCGCGTACACGACCGCGACCGGGCAGGTCCCGTGGGCCGTCCGCGAGGCGTTCACCCAGCTCGTCGGCCACTGGTACCGGTTCACCAAGACGGCGGTCGACCAGAGCTACTCGATGCTGGTGACGAAGATCGACGGGACCACCGAGAAGACGTGGCCGTGGGGCCTGGCCGGCGGGGAGCCGCTCCCGCCGGTCGTCCTGCAGCTGCTCCAGCCGTACCGGATTCCGGCCGCGTAGCCCCTTGCGGCCGGCGCCGCGGTCGCGTACACCGTCACCGATGCCCTCCCTGTTCGGACGCGCGACACGCCGGCTCCGTCGGGCCCTGCGCCCGGCGGGCGTGCTCGCGCTGGTGCTGGGGCAGTGCGTCGCCGCGCTCGGGTTCCCGCTCGCCGTCCGGGCGGGCGAGGCGATCCGGGCGTGCGGGTGTCCGGTGAACGGCCCGTCCGCGGCGTGCTGCTGCGACGCCGCCGCGTGCTGCGTGACCCCGCCGCCCCCGCCCGAGCCGGCCTGCCCGAACTGCCGCACCCAGGCGACCGCGAAGCCGGCCGCCGAGCCCGAGCCGCCCGTCCGGGTCGCCTGGGTGAAGCCCGGCGGGTGCCGCGGCGAGGGGCCGCTCGGCGCCCTGGCCGAGGTCCCGTCCGTCCCGCCGCCGCGCCCGAACCCGGCCCTCACGGCCCCCGCCCGCACCGGCGTCGTCGCCCCGGCCGACCGGTTCCCCACGTCCGTCCGCCACCTCCCCGCCGACCCGCCCCCGCGACACGTCTGACCCGGCCCCCACCCACGACAACCCCGTTCGGGTCGCCGCCGCGCGCCGCGGCCCGCCCGCGTTCCACCCCGTACACCCCGACGGAACCACACCCCCATGCGCCGCAACCGCGCGTTCACCCTCTTGCTGGACCGCGGCCGTCCCGGCCGCTCCACCGACCCCACCCCGACCGCCCCCGGGACCATCGTGTCGGCTCCGGTCCGGGGCAGCAGCGGCCGGGACGGCCGCGCTCCAGGAGGGTTCACCCTGATCGAGTTGCTGGTGGTGATCGCGATCATCGCGATCCTGATCGGCCTCCTCCTGCCGGCGGTCCAGAAGGTCCGCGAGGCGTCCGCCCGGTCGAAGTGCCAGAACAACCTGAAGCAGATCGCCCTCGGGATGCACAACTACGAGAGCGCCCGCGGCCACTTCCCCGGCCTCGGCGGGGAGGCGACCGGGGCGATCGGCCAGGCCCAGGCGTTCGGCCCGCTGGCCAGCGCCCTGCCGTACATCGAGCAGGCCAACCTCCAGCAGCTGATCGACTTCTCGAAGCCGGCCGTGCTCGGCCCGCAGTTCTTCCGCGGCGTCCTGAACCCGGCCCACGACGCGGCCGCGGCCACCCGGGTGCCGCTGTTCCTGTGCCCGAGCGACGGCCAGACCCCGGAGTTCGCGGTCACCGACACCCTCGGCTACCGGGCCGCCGCGACCCCCGCCGGCGGGCCGAACTTCACCACGGCCGGGACCAACTACGTGTTCAACACCGGGACCGCCCGGGCCGGCACCTTCCCGAGGGAGTTCGCCTTCTACGACTCCCAGTTCCCGACCGACGGCGTCTACTGGTACGGCTCGCGGACCGGGTTCCGGGACCTGCGGGACGGGTCGTCGGGCACCCTGATGGCGTCCGAGGTCCGGCTCGGGACCGGGGCGAACGTGACGGCCCCGGCCGCCCCGACCACGCCGGTCCGGCACTACGTCGGGCTGAACACGTCCACCTTCCAGGCCGGCGGGGCGCCGACCGGCGGGTGGCTCAACGGCGGGGCCCTGGTCACGGGCCGGCCGGCGGAGTGCGACTCCGGCGACCGGACCTGGACCGGGAACCGCGGGAGCACCTGGTTCTGGGGCGGGCGGGACTGGAACGTGGTGTTCGGCACCGCCCTGCGGCCGAACGACCCGCTGCCGGACTGCGGGGCGCACGGGCGGGGGTTCTTCGCCCCGCGGAGCAACCACCCCGGCGGGGTGAACGCGGTGTTCTGTGACGGGAGCGTCCGGTTCGTCCGGGACGGGGTCGACCTCGACGCCTGGCGGGCCGCCTCGACCCGCGCCGGCGGCGAGGTCGGCGGCGACTTCTGACGGCCGAGCAAGGTCCGAAACCCCGTAGGGTGCGTCGAGGTCCGCCTCGGACCGATGACGCACCGGCGCCCCCTGGTGCGTCGTCGCTCGAAGGCTCGCTCGACGCACCCCACCCCGGAGATGTCCCGCCATGACCACGACCTCACCGCCCCCGCGACCCGGGTGGGTGAAGCCCCTCGCCCTGGCCGTCCTCGCCGCCGCCGGCCTCGGCGGCGGGCTGTACCTCGCCAACCTCTCGCCGACCCCCGCCGGCCCGCCGCCCGGCCCGACGGAGGTTCCGGTCCACCGCTTCCCGCTGACCGCGGCCGACGCCAAGGACACGCTCGAAGCACCGGTCCTGACCGCCGACCCGGGCGGCCGGCTGTACCTCGCCTGGGCGTCGCGGACCGCCGACGACGAGCGGACCCTGTTCCTCGCCCGGTCGGACGACGCCGGCGGCCGGTTCGACGCCCCGAGGGTGGTCGCCAGGTCCGGCGTCTTCAAGTCGGTCGCGCAGATGAAGGGGAAGGCGGTGACGCGGGAGGTGCGGATGGTGCCGCACCTGGTCGCGGCCGGGCCGGCGGTCCACCTCGCGTGGATCGAGGCCCTCCCCGACCGCTCCGGCGTGCGGGCGCTGGTCGCCGCGTCGGCCGACCGCGGGGACACGTTCGGCCCGCCGGCTCAGTGGCACCAGGGGAACGGGGCGCGGGCCACCTACACCGCCCTCGCCGCCGGCCCGGACGGCACCCTCCTCGCGTCCTGGCTCGACAACCGGAACAAGGCCCAGCAGTGCTACGCCGCGGTCCGCAAGGCCGGGGCGCCGGCGTTCGACCCGGAGCTGCCGGTCCACGCCGGGGACGACGACAAGGGGGTCTGCCCGTGCTGCCCGACGGCGGCGCTCGTCGGCCCGGACGGGACCGCGTTCGTCGCCTTCCGGAACTTGGCGAACGGCTACCGCGACATCGCCGTCGGCGTGCGGAAGCCGGGCGAGTCCGCGTTCACCCTTCACCCGGTGGTGCCGCCGGCGTGGGCGTTCAACGGCTGCTCGCACGACGGCCCGTCGCTGGCTCGGGTCGGCGACACCCTGCACGTCGCCTGGATGGACGCCCGATCCGGCCCGCCGCGGTGCTACCATGCCTCGGCCCGACTGACCGACCTGGCGTTCACGGCCCGCGAGCTGAACCCCATCCCGACCGGCACCCAGGGGAACGCCAAGCTGTTCGCGGACGCCGCTGGGACGCTCCACGCGGTCTGGGAGGAGAGCGTCGGGGCGGAGCCGCCGGCCGACGCCGGGCACCGGCACGAGCCGGCGACGCCGACCCCCGGCGTCGGCGGCCGGGCGGTGATGGTCCGGTCGTGGCCGGCGGGGGCCGCGGGGTTCGGGGAGGCGCGGGCGGTCCGGGCCAGGCCGGGGGCGTTCCAGACCCGGCCGGCGGTCACCGGCACCGGCGGTGAGGTGTTCGTCGCCTGGAACGAACTCGACGAGACCGGCAAGGCGGTGGTCGTCATCCGCCTCGGCGAACCGGGGGCGAAGTGATGAAGGTGTCGTTCCCGGTCGCCGCGGCAGGCGTGGTGGCGGCAACGCTCGCCGTCGGGTGGGTGGTCGGCGGCCGGCTCCGGCCGCCCGCCGAGCCGGCCCCCGCCCCGCTGTCGTACCGCGGGCCGATGGTCTACCAGACGTACTGTGCGTCGTGCCACGGCCCGGACGGCCGCGGCGACGGCGCCGCGGCCGCGGAGCTGCGTCCGCCGCCGCGGGACTTCGCCGCCCGCCCGTGGCGGACCGAACCGACCCCCGACGCCATCCGCCGCGTCACCGTGGAAGGCATCCCAGGGACCGGCATGGCGTCGTTCCGAACGCTGCCGGCGGCGGACATCGACGCCGTGGTGGCCCACGTCCACCGGCTGGCGACGGCCGGGCCGGTCACGACGAAGTCGCCGTCCGCGGACGAGAAGGCGCTCGCCGACGCCGGGTTCGTCAGCTTGCTCGGCACGGCCCCTCCGCCGCTCGCCCTGACCGACGCGGCCGGGCGGTCGGTCCGCCTCAAGGACCACGCCGGCAAGCTCGTCCTGATCCACTTCTGGGGCACCGGCTGCACGCACTGCATCAAGGAGGTGCCGGCCCTCACCGCCCTGGAGCGGCGGCACGCCGGCCGGCTGGCGGTGCTGCACGTCTGCACGGACGAGGACGACCCGGCGGCCGCCCAGACGGTGCTCGACCGGGTCGCCCCCGGGACGACCGCCTTCGTCGAGGAGACCGGCCTCGGGGCGGCGCGGTACGAGGTGCAGTCGCTCCCGACCGTCTGGCTGGTCGCCCCGGACGGCACCGCGGTCGGCCGGGCCGCCGGCGCCCGCGACTGGGCGGCCGACCCGCAGGCGAAGCTGGTCGAGCGCTTCCTGCCGAAGTAGGGTGCGTCGAGCGAGTCTTCGAGCGACGACGCACCGGCGCCCCCAGGTGCGTCGTCGGTCCGAAGCGGACCTCGACGCACCCTACAACCCCGCCCCCCGGTTTCCCGCCAACGCCGGCGGGCCGGGCCCGTTTACCCTTCCGGGCGGGCGCAACGGCCGACGGGTGCTGGACAACCGGGCGGTCCGGGGGCTATGGTGAACTTCCGCCGCCCCAACCCGACCCCGCCGGACCGGCCGCCGCGTGACCCGGGACACGGACCACCTCCTCCCCGACGAGGAGGCTGACTGGATCGGGGCCGCCCAGGCGGGCGACCGGTCCGCGTTCGCCCGGCTGGTCGACCGGTACTGGGACCGGCTGTACCGGTGGCTGTACCACCTGACCCGCGACCGGCACGCGGCCGAGGACCTGACCCAGGAGACGTTCCTGAAGGCGCTGGCGGCGGTGAACTCGTTCCGGCCCGGGACGAACTTCCGGGCGTGGGTGTTCCGGATCGGGCACAACAACTTCGTGAACCAGAAGCGGGCCGACCGGCGGACCAGGTATTCCCTGCCGGAGGACGCGGCGGCCCCGGGGGTCGGCGGGGTGGAGGCCGGGGCGGAGAACCGGGAGGCGCTGGCGGCGGTGGCCCGGGCGGTCGCCGAGCTGCCGCCCGACTTCCGGTCGGCCCTGACCCTGCGGGTGGAGGAGGGGTTGTCCTTCCGCGAGGTGGCCCGGGTCCTGAACACGACCGAGGAGACCGCCCGGTGGCGGGTGTTCAAGGCCCGGCAGAAGCTGATGAAGGTGCTGGCCCCCGAGCTGCTGCCGCCCGGGGCGGTGTCCGGCGAACCCGGGGCGTGAGCGACGGGGTGGACCCATGACCGCGAACTGCGACGCCGTCCGGAACCAGGTGCTGGCGCTGCCCGACCCGCGGCGGGTGCCGGCCGCGCTCCGGACGCACGTCGTCGACTGCCCGGGGTGCCGGGCGTGGGCGGAGCAGGCGGCCCGGCTCGAATGTCTGCTCGAGAACCTGCCGGTCCCGCCGCCGCCGGCCGGCAAGAAGGACGCCCTGGTCGACGACCTCTCGCGCCGCCCGGCCGCCGAGCCGGCCCGGCCACCGGCTGCCGGGTGGGTGCGGCGGAACGCGGCCCTGGTCGGCGGGCTGGCGGCGGCGGTGCTGGTGGCCGGCGGGTGGTGGCTGACCCGTGGGGACGGGCCGTCGTCCCGGCCGGTCGCGGCCGCCCCGCGGGACCCGTTCCTGGAGAAAGTGGTCAAGCGGGACGTGGCCCTGGCCCAGGCCGACACCCCGGGAAAGAAGCTGCGGGCCCTCGGCGGGCTGGCCCAGGATTTGGCGACCGAGGCCGGCGAACTGTCCCGGCTGGCGACCAAGAACGAACTGCGGGACGTGGAGACGTGGTTCGCCCGGGTGGTCAACGACGGGGTGGTGAAGCAGGCCAGGGCCTTCCCGGACCGGGCCCTGCCCCCGGCCGAGCGGAAGCTCGAGTTCGAGGCCCTGGCCCGGACGCTGGGCGAGGCGGCGGACGAGGCCGGGCGGGCGGCGGGGGAGTCGCCGGCGGACGCCAAGCCGATCCTGGAGGGGATCGCCCGGACCGCCCGGGAGGGGCAGAAAACGTTGCTAGACCTGGCCGGACCGTGAGGGGGAGTCGCCCGTGGCCCGCGTCGCCGTACTCCTGACGACCGCCGCCGCACTGGCAGGGTGGGCCGGGGCGCAGGGTCCGCCGCCGCCGCTGGCCCCGGCCGACCGGCTGGCCCTGTTCCGGGCGAACCGCACCCTGCTCGACAACCTCGTGTCCGACGGCGTCGCCCTGTCCGACGCGACCGACCCGCTGCGGCGGGCGGAGGGGTGCCGGAAGACGGTCCGGACGCTGGTCAACTCGCTGGGGCGGGCGGCGACCGAGGACCGGAACCCGGACCGGGTGGCGGAGCTGGCGGACCTGGTCGGGGAGGTGGTGCGGGACGGGCTGGCCCCGAACCTCGCCGAGGCGGCCGCGACCACCCCGCCCGACTCCCCGGAGGCGAAGCGGCTGCGGGAGGTGCGGGACAAGGCGGCCGCCGACCTGGACGAGGTCGGGGCGGTCGTCCCGGCCGCCCCGGTCGGCGCCCACCCGCAGGTGCAGACCGCCCTGGAGAAGCTCGCCGCCCTCCGGGCGAAGCTCAAGTGACCGCGGCCGTCACTTCGACTTGAGGTCGAGGTTGACCTCGTTCCGGCCGGCCGCCACCTTCACCACGATCCCGCTCTTCTGCGGGTCGCCGTACCGCTCCGGGACGAACGGCCGCGGGACCTTCGGCGGCGCCGGCCCGACCACCCCGACCCCGTACTCCCCGGCCGGGAGCTTCGCCTCGTACTTCCCGTCCTTCACCGGCGCGGCCGCCGTCGTCTTCCCGTCCTTCGACACGAACGTGACCGTCCCGCCGGGGAGCGGCTGGCCGTCGAGGGCGACGGTCCCGGTCACCGCCTCGCCCTTCGGCGGGTCCGGCTTCTTGTCGTCGGCCGCGGCGTGACCCGCCGCCCACAGGAACGCACACGCGCCGAGAACACGCAGCATCACGCACCTCCTCGGGTCACTTCCCCGGGTCCTTCAGGTACTCGTCGTGGAACACGGCGACCGCGTCGGCCAGGTCGCGGGCGGTCTTCAGGCACCGGTCCTTGTCCGCCCGCAGCGACGTGCCGAACTCCAGCTGGACCGCGTCGATCCCGTACCCGGTGTGGCTCCCGTACGTCCCGACGACGTGTCCGCCGCGGAACCTCGGCTCCTCCTTCGCCTTCTCGTCCGCGCACCCCGGCAGCACCGTGTACCCGCTCCGCTCCAGGTGCCCGAGGACGCTCCGCTTGCCGGTCACGGCGGCCCGCCCGAACCGGTCGACGAGGAGGGTGACGGTCTGCCCGTCCCGGGTGCCGCGGTAGACCGCGTCCTTGGTCTCGCCCTGGCCGTGAAGGTCGAGCAGGAGCCCGCGGCCGGACGCCTTCTTGACCGCCCTGCAGGCGGCGGTGAGGGCGTCGTGGTAGGCGTCGTAGTGCGGGGCGGCCTTGTCCGACTCGTAGGCGAGTTCGCGAGGGCGGTTGGCGTCGAGGTACTTCCGTCCGAACCGGGCGACGACGACCCACGGCTTCCCGTTCAGTCGCTTCTCGAGTTCGGCGGCGAACGTCTCGGCGAGGAGGTCGGTGTTGGCGTCGAGGACGGTGGCGAACTGGGCGACGCCGGTGCCGGCGCGTTCGGGGACGCCGGGGGCCGGCTTCCGCCCGCCGTGCGGGGCCGAGACGATGACCGGCAGGGTCCCCTGGCGGACGAGCACCAGTTCCTCGGGCTTCGGGTCGTCGGGGGCGGCGACGAGGCCCGGGGCGGCGGCGAGTAGGGCGAGGAGCGGGAGGCGGGGCACGGGCGAACCCTGCGGGGTCAGGAGGTCAGCCAGATCGCGGTGACGTGCACCGCCGAATCATCGACGACCACGTCGAAGGTGAACCCGAGCGGCGGGACGTACCCGACCCGGCTGACGCTCGACTCCCGCGACTCGCCGTGGCCGAGCGGGTCGGCGGCGAGGATCTGCTCCATTTGGTGGGCGGCCGCGGTGACCGCCCCGCGGTCCGGCGCGGCCAGCCACGCGGCGGCCAGGCCCTGGATGGCCGGCGGGTCCAGGTTGACGGCGAAGGTCATTCACTCACCGG
>PNKH01000050.1 GCA_013822345.1 Isosphaera sp. | reverse complement strand
CGCCGCCCCGCGGCCCGGCCCGCCGGGCGGGGCGCCCGGCGGCCCGCGCCCCCCCGGCGCGGCTCCGGGGGCCGGCCCGCGCCCGCCCGGCCCGCCCGGGGCCCGGCCGCCCGCCGGGGCCGGCGGGAAGCCGGCCGCCGGCACCCCGATGAAGCTCACCCCGGAGATGATCGAGCGGCTCCGCAACGCCAGCGCCCGCGGGCAGAAGCTGACCCTCGACCAGATCTCCCGGCCGGTCGCCCCGGGGGCGGCCCCGGGCGGCCCCGGCGGCCCGCCGCGCGGCCCCGAGAGCCGGTCCGGCCCCGGGTCGGCCGGCCGGATCGCCGGCCGCCCGGCCTCCCCCGAGCCCGGGGCCGGCGGGGAGGGCGGGGACGACGACGACAAGAAGAAGAAGGCCGGCCCGGGCGGGGTGATCGGCCGGGACTCCCGGCAGCGCGGGCGGCAGGGGCCGGGCGGGGGCGGCGGCCCGCGGGTGGACCGCGGGTCGATCGTGATCGGGTCCGGCGGGGTCGAGATGCTCGACCAGCGGTTCGGGTCCCGCCGCGGCCCGCGCGCCGCCCTCCTCCGGAAGGCCCGCCGCGGCCAGCACCAGCAGGCCCCGGCGAAGGAGGGCCGGATCGAGATCGCCGTCCCGATCACCATCCGCAGCCTGTCCGAGACGATCGGGATGAAGGTCGGGGACCTGACCAAGCGGCTCCTCAAGGAGACCGGCCAGCTGTACGGCATCAACTCGACCATCGAGTTCGACGCCGCCGCCCTGATCGCCGTCGAGAAGAACATCGAGCTGGTGGCCAAGAAGCAGGAGACGAAGGAGGATGTCCTGCTCGAGCGGTACCGGAAGCTGCTCGAGGACGTCGAGCCGGAGAAGCTCCGCCCGCGGCCCCCGGTCGTCACCATCATGGGCCACGTCGACCACGGGAAGACGTCGCTGCTGGACAAGATCCGGCAGAACTACGGGCTCGAGTCGGACGTCGTCTCGACCGAGGCCGGCGGGATCACCCAGGTGATCCGGGCCTGGTCGGTCAGGCGGGAGGTGGAGCTGGAGAGGGAGGACGGGTCGAAGGTGCTGGAGGACCGGTTCATCACCTTCCTCGACACCCCCGGGCACGAGGCGTTCACCAAGATGCGGGCCCGCGGGGCGAACGTCACCGACATCGCGGTGATCGTCGTCGCCGCCACCGACGGGGTGATGCCGCAGACCCAGGAGGCGATCGCCCACGCCCGGGCCGCCGAGGTCAAGATCGTGGTGGCCATCAACAAGGTGGACATGCCGAACGCGAACGTCGCCCGGACCCGGCAGCAGCTGTTCGCCGAGCAGCTGTTCCCGGACGACATGGGCGGCGACGTGCAGTTCGTGGAGACCAGCGCGGTCACCGGGCAGGGGATCACCGAGCTGCTCGACACCCTGGTGCTGGTGGCCGAGGTCGAGGAGCTGACGGCCGACCCGGACCGGCCGGCGGCCGGGACGTGCCTGGAGTCGTACCTGGAGGCGGGCGAGGGGGTGATGGCCACCGTCCTGATCCAGCAGGGGACGCTGAAGAAGGGCGACATCGTCCTGTGCGGCAGCACCTACGGCCGGGTCCGGGCGATGTACAGCGACCTGGGCCGGCCGATCAAGCAGGCCGGGCCGAGCACCCCGGTGCGGATCACCGGGCTCGGGGCGGTGCCGAACGCGGACGACCCGTTCTACGTGGTCGACGACCTGGCCGAGGCGCAGGAGATCGCCGAGGACCGGCAGGCCCGGGAGCGGGAGGCGGCGCTGTCCAAGTTCGCCGTCCCGAAGGACCTGGGGGAGCTGAGCGCGGCCAAGAGCAAGGCCAAGGTGACGGAGCTGAAGATCATCCTCAAGGCGGAGGCCCGGGGGTCGGTGGAGGCGATCCGGAAGGAGCTGGAGAAGCTGGTCCACGAGGAGGTGCGGACCCGGATCCTGCACGCCGGGATCGGGGCGATCACCGAGTCGGACGTCACCCTGGCCCTGACCTCGCCGGACGACACCCTGGTGATCGGGTTCAACGTGACCGCCGACGACGCGGCCCTGCGGCTGGCCGACGAGCGGGACATCTCGCTCCGCGAGTACGACATCATCTACAAGCTGACCGACGACGTGAAGGCGGCCCTGGAGGGGAAGCTGAAGCCGATCGAGGAGGTGGTGCACCTCGGCCGGGCGGTGGTCCGGGAGACGTTCAAGATCTCGAAGGTCGGGACGATCGCCGGGTGCTTCGTCACCAGCGGGACGCTGGAGCGGAGCGCCCGGGTGCGGATCATCCGCCAGGGGGTCGTCGTCTTCCCGCCGTCCGAGAAGATCGTCGGCCTGGACAGCCTGAAGCGGTTCAAGGACGACGCCAAGGAGGTCCGCGAGGGGTTCGAGTGCGGGCTGAAGATCACCGGGTTCGACGACGTCCGGGTGGACGACGTGATCGAGGCGTTCAAGATCGAGAGCCGGGCCCGGACCCTTTGAATTTCAGATTTCAGATTTGTGATTGACGATTTCAAGACGACGGTGCCCGGTCTTGAAATCGTCAATCACAAATCTGAAATCATAAATCTCATGGTCGTCGGCACCCTCGAAGTCCGGCTCCTGGTCCGCGAGAGCCGGACGCTGAAGGACAAGCGGCAGGTGGTCCGGTCGGTCCTGGACCGGGTGCGGGCCGGGTTCAACGTGTCTGCGGCCGAGGTGGACACCCACGACGACGTGAAGGTGGCGACGCTCGGGTTCGCGGCGGTCGGGTTCGAGCACGCGGCGGTCCAGCACGTGCTCCAGCAGATCGCCGACGCCCTGCGGAAGCACCCGGTGGCGGAGTACCTCGGGGGCGAGGTGTCGGTCGGCGGCGAGGTGGTGTAGCGCGGGTGCCGGGATGACGCCGCTCATACCCCTGCACCCCGACGACACCCTGATCCCGTCGAAACTGGCCGCGTACGGGAAGTTGACGACCGCGGCGCTGGTCGATTCGCTCCGGCCGGGGCGGGTCGGGGCCTTGAAAACCCGCCCGGACGGGACGATGCTCGACGGGCACCATCGGGTGAAGGTGCTGCGGGACCGCGGGGTGGACGTGGACGCCCTGCCGCGGGAGGTGATCCCGAAGGGCCCGGCCGCCGACCCGCCGTGACGGCGAGAGGCCCCGATGCGGACGGAGTTGTTCTGGGTCCCGGTGCCGTTCCCCGGCCGGCTGGCGGTGGCCCCGCGGCCGCGCGGCGGGGACTGGCTCGCCGACGAGATGGGCGGGTGGCGCGCCGCCGGGGTCGAGACCGTGGTGTCGCTCCTGGAGGCGGACGAGGCTGCGGGGTTGGACTTGGCCGGCGAGGAAGCCGCGGCCCGGGCCCACGGCGTCCGGTTCCGAGCGTTTCCGGTCCCGGACCGGGGCGTACCGGCGGCGCGGACGGGGTTCCGCGAGCTGGTGGCCGAAGTGACCGCCGAGTTGGCCGCCGGACGGCGGGTCGCCGTCCACTGCCGGCAGGGGGTCGGTCGGGCCGGGCTGGTGGCGGCCGGGGTGCTGATCGCGGCCGGGCTCGACCCCGCCGCGGCGGCCGCCCGGGTGGGCGCCGCCCGGGGCCGGCCGGTCCCCGAAACCGACGCCCAGCGGCACTGGCTGGACGAGTTCGCCGGGGAGGGGGTAACGGCCCGATGAAGTCGCACCGGCTGGCGCGGGTGTCCGAGGTGGTCCGGGAGGTGGCGGCCAACGCCATCCTGTTCGAGATCAAGGACCCGCGCGTCAAGAACGTCACCGTGACCCGGGCGGAGGTGTCGGCCGACCTCCAGCACGCCAAGGTGTTCGTGTCCGTCATGGGGTCCGAGAAGGACCAGAAGCTGACCATGCACGGGCTCCGGAGCGCCGCCGGGTTCGTCCAGACGAAGGTGGCCGACCGGCTCACCACCCGGTACGTCCCGCACGTCACCTTCGTCCTGGACGAGGGCGTGAAGAAGAGCATCGAGATCGCCCGCCTGATCCGGGAGGCCAACGAGCAGTCGGCCGCGGCCGCCCCGCCGCCCGCCGACCCCGAGCCCGCCGACGGACCGGCGGGCCGCCCGGACTGACCCCGCCGGAAACGGAGTGGACCCGCGCCATGCCGGCCATCACCAACAAGCAGCAACTGCTGACCACCGCCCAGAACGCGCTGCGGAAGCGGTTCCCGCTCCCGGACGCCGGCCCGGCCGGCGAGCCGCGACCGCTGTTGGAGGAGCTCGTCTACGCCGCCTGCCGGGAGGGGGCGACGCCGGCCGAGGCGGACGACGCGTACGCCCGGCTGCGGCGGGCGTTCGTCGACTGGAACGAGGTGCGGGTGAGCACCGTGCAGGAGGTGGCCGACGTGCTCCGCCCGCTGCCCGGGCCGGGCGGGCGGGCGAAGCGGGTGATCGGGCTGCTGCAGGAGGTGTTCGAGGCGACGTACAACTTCGACCTCGGGGAGTTGGCGAAGAAGGGGCTGAAGGACGCGGCCCGGAAGCTGCGGTTCTACAAGGAGGGGGTGGACGACTACGCGGTGGCGTGGGTGGTGCAGCGGACCCTCGGCGGGCACGCCGTCCCGCTCGACGGGCCGACCCTGCGGGTGCTCCGCCGGCTCGGGGTGGTCGAGGACGACGCGGACGCCGACCCGGACGCCCTGGAGGCGACCCGGGCGAGCGTCGAGCACGTCGTCCCGAAGGCCCGCGGCCCGGAGTTCACCGACCTGATGAGCGTCCACGCCAAGGAGCTGTGCGTCGAGAAGGAGCCGAACTGCCCGGCCTGCCCGCTGCGGACCGACTGCCCGGTCGGGATCGAGAACACGTCCAAGAAGGCCGACCCGAAGCCGAAGAAGTCGCGGTGAGGCGGGCCGGGGGCGCGAGGCCCGCCGGCCGACCGCGTCGGTGGCCGCCCCTCACCCGCCGCCGCGGGGCGCGGCGGCGACCTCTCCCCGGCGGGGAGAGGTGGGGGCTCCGGTGCTCCTCGTCAGCTCCCCGGGGCGGTGGGCTTGCGAGGGTCCGCACCACCCCCACCTCTCCCCGCCGGGGAGAGGTCGGCCCCGACTCGGTCGGGGCCGGGTGAGGGGAAACCGCCTCCCGAGTCCGCCGGTCACGCCGCCGAGCCCCGCCGGGCCCGTCGCTCACGCGTCCGGCTCGGACGGCACCGCCTCCCGCCGCACCGGCCGGCTCGTCTCCGCGTACGCCCCGCCCGCCGGCACCGACACCAGCTCCCCCTCCGGCCACCGCAGGGCCGTCAGCCGCCCGCCGAACACGCACCCGGTGTCCAGGCACAGGCACCGGTTCACCCACCCCGGGTCGGCCGCCGGGGTGTGCCCGTACACCACCGCCGCCCGCCCCCGGTAGCCCGCCGCCCAGTCCCGCCGGGCCGGCGGACCGGCCGCGGCCGCCCCGCCGGCCGTGTCCCCGTACAGGGCGAACGCCCGCACCCGCCCCGACACCCGCCCGTGCATCTCCGCCGGCAGCCCGGCGTGCGCCACCACCAGCCGCCCGCCGTCCAGCACCAGGTGCGTCGGCAGCCGACCCAGGAAGTCCCGCACCCGGGCCGCCAGCGCCTCCCCGGCGGCCTCGAACTGGGCGGCCGACCGGTCCAGCCCGTGGGTCAGTTTCACCGGCCGGCCGCGGAGCCACCGCAGCAGCTTGTCGTCGTGGTTCCCCGGGACGCACAGCGCCGCCCCGCGGTCCCACAGGTCCATGACCACCCGGAACACCCCCGGGGTGTCCGGCCCGCGGTCGCACAGGTCGCCGACGAACACCGGCCGGCGCCCCGCCAGGTGCCCGACATCCCACCCTCCGGCCGTCCGGCGGACGGTGTACCCGAGCTTCTCCAGCAGGGCGAGCAGCTCCGCCAGGCAGCCGTGCACGTCCCCGACGATGTCGAACGGGCCGGGGTCCCGCCGCCGGTCCGGGGGGAGCCGGTGGCGGACCACGGCGGCGGCGTCCGCCTCCTCCGCGGTGCGGAAGACGGTGACGCGGCGCAAGCCTTCTTCCCGGAGGTGGGGGAGCGACCGGGCGAGGTCGTCCGCCTGCCGGCGGGTGACCTCCGGGCCGAACGGCCGGTCCGCGTACCGCCGGGCGTTCCGGGCGTGGCACTCCTCCGGCGGGAGGTCGAACACCACCCCGACGGCCTGGGCGTGGTACCGGCGGGCGAGGTCCAACAGCGGGCGGCGGGCGGCCGGCCGGACGTTGGTCGCGTCGATCACGGTGAGCCGGCCGGCGGCCAGCCGCTTGGCGCACGCCAGGTGCAGCACCTCGAACGCGTCGGCGGACGCCGCCTGGTCCCGCTCGTCGTCCCGGACGACGGCGCGGAAGGCGTCGGACGACAGGACCTCGGTCGGGCGGAAGTGGCGGCGGGCGAAGGTCGACTTCCCGCCCCCGCTCGGGCCGATCAGCAGGACCAGGCCGAACTCGGGGACGGGGATGGTCACGGGCGGGTGGCCTCGGGTCGCGCACCCACACCATAGAGCGCGTCCGGGCGAGCGTCGGGGCGACCCGGCCGGGTCCGATTCCGCCCGGAACAGAACAGTCCGGGTGGACGCGGCCGGGGTCGGTCGGCATGATGATGGCATACGCCTACCCGCGTCCCGGGTCTCACCCATGCCCCGCCGCACGCTCGGGCCGAGCGAGCCGTCCGCCAACCGCGCCTTCACCCTGATCGAGGTGCTGGTCGCCCTGGCCATCGTCGCCGTCCTGGTCGCCCTGCTGCTGCCGGCGGTGCAGAAGGTGCGGGCGGCGGCGGTCCGGAGCCAGTGCCAGAACAACCTGAAGCAGCTGGCCCTGGCCGCCCACCACCACCACGACGCGGTCGGGCGGTTCCCCGGGGGCGTCGAGCAGGGCGGGGCCCGGTACTCGACCCTGTTCGTCGACCTCCTCCCGTACGTCGAGCAGGAGACCCTGCACCGGGAGTGGAACTTCGGCAACCCGGCGGCCAACGCCGGCGGGCGGGCCGGGACGGTGGTCCGGGCGTACCTGTGCCCGGCCCACCCGCTGCCGGACCCGCGGGTCGGCCCGCCCGGCGGGGAGTACGCCCTGACCACCTACGGCGGCAACGGCGGCACCCTCCCGTTCCCGGCCGACCTGTCCCGGTGCGACGGGATGTTCTCCACCACCGGGCCGGCGTCCCGGCCGCGGCCCGGCCAGGCCGGGGTGCGGCTGACGGAGGTGACGGACGGGACCACGAACACCCTGCTGATCGGGGAGCGGGTGCTCGGGGACGGGAACCTGGACACGTTCCTGGCCGCCCCGTACGACACGCCCCCGACCCCGCCGATCCAGCCGTCGGTCAGCTACAGCGTGTGGGCCCCGCCGCCCGGGCCGAACGCCCCCGGCGGACTGGTCGGGGCGACCGCGGCGCTGAACTACCGGACCGGGCCGAGCTGGTCGCCGCCGCCGCCCCTGCCGTTCCCCCTCCCGACACCCCCGCCGCCGGACGAGAAGTGGGCGATGATCGGCCCGCTGTGGTGGGCCCGGCTCGGGGTGATGGGCAGCTACCACCCCGCGGGGGTGAACATGGCCCTCGCCGACGGGAGCGTCCGGCTGGTGACCGAGACGGTGTCGATCGGCACCCTGCGGGCCCTGTCCACCCGCGCCGGCGGCGACTTCGTCGGACCCGACGGGTGACAGACCCGACCGGGTGCGGGAAGCGGCGTTCCCGGGGTTGGGATTGACCGCTCCCAGTCGGCGACCGTTCTGCTGCGTTTCGGTGCGCCGCTATGTCTCATTCCGCACCCGCGGGCGGAATGTTCGCCGCGGCACCATGTTCGCAGAGATTCTCTCAAGTGTCCGCGAGGCGGACCGGGTCGAACTCACACAACCAGCTTTTACCCCAACGAGTTACAGGTGCTTGAGGCGACATGGCGGGGAAACTTGAGAGAAAAATGAGTTCTCCCGCAGGATCGGTCCGGAAAACGCGTAAGATCAATCACAAGGACAGCCGGCGTGGTTCGGAGAGTCTGTTCTCCGCCCCGCCGGCCTCATCCAGGAGGGACATCTCATGTTGGTTCTCACCCGCAAGCCCGGCGAATCGATCGTCATCGGCAACGGCATCCGGATCACGGTCGTGAACGTCGGCCCGGGCCGCGTCAAGATCGGGATCGAGGCCCCGCCGAGCGTGCGGATCGACCGCGAAGAGGTTCACGCCCGCATCGTGCAGGAGCAGAACGCCGACGTACTCGCGGCGGTCTCGTCCGGGGCGATCGGCGCGGCCGACCAGCCGACCCTGGTGTCCGCCGACCCGGACACCGGCCGGCTCCGCGAGTCGGAGCGCGACGCCGCCGACCCCACCCCCGCCTCTTCGATCCGCAAGTACCGCGGCGCGGCCCGCAAGCCGCGCTGAGTCTCCGTCCGAGCCGGACGCGTGAGCGACGGTCGAGCAAGACCCGTCGCTCACGCGTCCGGCTCGGACATCGGTGTTTGAAACCGGTGGCCGTCCGCGTCGTCTTTCCGGAGAACCATCCCGGGACTCCACCCCCGAGGAGGCACCGGAATGTCCGCCGCCGCACTCGCCCTGTTGCTGACCGCCGGGGCCGACCCGACCCCCGCGCGGGACGCCCTCCGCCCGTTCAACGTGCTCGTCGGCTCCTGGAAGGGGTCGGGGGCGCCGGACGGGACCCGCGACGAGCGGGCCGCCGGCGCCTGGACCGAGACCGCGGCCTGGGGCTGGCAGTTCAAGGGGGCCGACGCCTGGCTGGCCGTCACCTTCGACAAGGGGAAGCACTTCACCGCCGGTGAGCTGCGGTACACCCCGGACAAGGGCGAGCCGCGGTTCACCCTCACCCTGACCGCCGCCGACAAGTCCGCCGCCACCTTCGTCGGCGCCCTCACCGAGAAGGACAAGGTGCTCGCCCTCGACCGAGTCGGCGGCCCGGCCGGCGAGGACCAGCGGCTCGTCTTCAGCCTGCTCCACCACAACCGCCACCTGTACCGGTTCGAGACCCGGCCGGCCGGGTCGGGGGTGCCGTTCGCGAAGCAGTGGCAGGTGGGGGCGACGAAGGAGGGCGTGCCGTTCGCGGACGTGCCGAAGGGGCCGGAGTGCATCGTCAGCGGCGGGCTCGGCACCACCAAGGTGACGTACAAGGGCGTGGACTACTACGTCTGCTGCTCCGGCTGCCGCGACGCGTTCAAGGAGGACCCGGAGAAGTTCATCAAGGAGGCGGCGGCGAAGAAGTGAGCGGCGCGGCGAGCCGGAGCGTGAGCGACCGGAGGAACGCACTCCGGTCGCTCACGCTCCGGCTCGCCGCGCTTTCTCGGAACTTCGCCCTTGGAACCCGACGCCCGCCCCCTCATAATCCCCTCCACACGTCGTCTGCCGCCGGTTCCGGTCCGCCTGTCACGGGAGCACGGTCATGGCCGCCCTGCCCGCCCTGGACCTCCAGAAGACCGACCCGCTCGACGCCCTCAAGCCGTGGGCCCCGACCGCGGCCGAGCCGTGGGACCGGGTCCGGGCCACCCACCTGTTCCGCCGGGCGGCGTTCGGCGCCACCCCGGCCGAGATCGACCGGGCCCTCGCCGACGGCTTCCCCAAGACCCTCGACCGGCTCCTCGCCGGCGAGCCGGACGCGGCCGACCGGACGGAGGTGCTGACCGAGGCCGGCAAGTTCTACACCGACCCGGCCAACCTGCGGGCGTGGTGGCTGTACGCGATGGTCGAGGGCGGGCACCCGCTCCGCGAGAAGCTGACCCTGTTCTGGCACAACCACTTCGCCACCAGCCACGCCAAGGTCCGCAGCACCGCCCGGATGTTCGAGCAGAACGTCACCCTGCGGAAGCACGCCCTCGGCAGGTTCCGGCCGTTCCTGCTCGACATGAGCAAGGACACGGCGATGCTGGTGTGGCTCGACTCGAACCGGAACGTGAAGGGGGCGCCGAACGAGAACTACGCCCGGGAGGTGATGGAACTCTTCTCCCTCGGGGTCGGCAACTACACCGAGCAGGACGTGCGGGAGGCGGCCCGGGCGTTCACCGGGTGGCACCACGACGCCGAGGCCAAGACGTTCGAGAACAACCCGGCCCTGCACGACCCCGGGGAGAAGACGATCCTGAAGCAGACCGGCCGGTGGGCCGGCGCCGACGTGGTCCGGATCTGCTGTGACCACGACGCCTGCCCGCGGTTCCTGGCCGGCAAGCTGTACGCCTTCCTGGTGAGCGAGACCCCGCCGCCGGAGCGGCTCCTGGCCGCGCTCGCCGCGCAGCTGCGGAAGACCGACTACGACCTGGCCGGGTTCGTCCGGACGCTCCTCGGGTCCCGGCTGTTCTTCTCCGGCCAGGCGTACCGGAAGCGGGTGAAGTGGCCGGTCGAGTACGCGGTCGGGGCGGTCCGGGCGGTGACCCCCGGGCGGGTGGCGCTGTCGGACCTGCCCGACCCGCTGGCCCGGATGGGGCAAGTGCTGTTCGCCCCGCCGAACGTGAAGGGGTGGCGGACCGGGACCGACTGGCTGAACAGCGCCACCCTGCTGGCCCGGAACAACTTCGCCGAGACCGTCGCCCTCGGCCAGCTCAGCCGCGACCCGGTCCGCCGCGGGCCGGTCCGGGGTGTGGAGTTCGCCCGGCCGGTCCCCCCGCCCGCGTTCCTCACCCCGAACGGGGCCGCGCCCCAGGCGCCGGCCCCGCCGGTCCCGCTCGACGACCACGACCCGGTGTCGGTGGTGTACGCCACGAAGCCGAAGGACGTCCCGGCGGTGGTGCGGCGGATCGGCGAGCTCTTGTACGGGGAGCCGCTGCCGGCGAAGGCGGCGGCCCGGCTGGAGGCGTTCCTGAAGGAGCCGCCCGGCCCGGACCTGCCGCCGCGGGCGCCCGGCGGGGCGTACCGGCTCGACCCGCCCGACCACGTGGGGCTCGAGGGGGTGGCCAGGTTCACCGACGGGGCGAGCAACACGTACCGGCTCAACGAGGACGGCACCGTCGTGCTCGGCGGCCGGAAGTCCTCGACCGCGGAGTTGCTCGGCGGCGAGCCGGTCGCGGTGGCCCCGCGGCCGCGGGTCGCCGCGGTGCAGCCGCCGGCCGACGCCCCGCCGCCGCGCGGGGTGCGGCCGCCGCCGGACGTGAACTCGGCCGAGTTCAAGGCCCGCGTCCGGGAGGCGCTACACGCCGCCATGTGCCTGCCGGAGTACCAGCTGAACTGAGACTGGACCGCGGCCGTCCCGGCCGCTCCCGCTCCGGAGCGCGGGCGCGTCGCCGCTCGGCAGGGAAGGCACCCTTCCGACCCGCGAAGCAGCGGCCGGGACGGCCGCGGTCCAGGAAAAACCCTAACCCGAGGCCGCCATGACCACCCGCCGCGACTTCCTGACGAGGACCCTCGGGGCGTCGAGCCTGCTGGCCGTCGGCCCGGCCGTCCCCGACTTCCTGGCGTCCGCCGCCCGGGCCGCCGACCAGGCCGACAAGCCCAAGGACACCGTGCTCGTGGTGGTCGAACTGACCGGCGGGAACGACGGGCTGAACACCGTCGCCCCGTACGCCGACGACCTGTACCACAAGGCCCGGCCGACGCTCGGGCTGACCAAGAAGGAGGCGCTGAGGCTCGACGACTACTGCGGCCTCCACCCGCGGATGGGCGACCTGAAGCGGCTGTTCGACGAGAAGCGGCTGGCGGTGGTGCAGGGGGTCGGGTACCCGAACCCGGACCGGTCGCACTTCGAGAGCATGGACATCTGGCAGCAGGCCGACCCGAGGCGGGGCCAGGCGAGCGGGTGGCTGGCCCGCACCGTCCCCGGGATGACCGTCAAGGGGGCCGGGGTGCCGGGCATGTACCTCGGGACCGACCGGCTGCCGGTGGCGATGCAGGGGGCCGACGGCGGGGTCATCTCGCTCGCCGACCGGTCCAGCTTCAAGCTCCAGCTCTCCGGCAACGGGGTGGCCCGGAAGAAGCTGGTCGAGGACCTGAACGCGGACGCCGGCGGCCCGGCCGCCGACCTGGCCGCGTTCGTCCGCCGCCGCCAGCTCGAGACGTACACCAGCCTGCAGAAGATCGAGGAGGCGCTGGCCGAGGCCGGCGGCGGGGACGGCCGGGTGCCGCCGGAGCTGAACGTGACGCGGGGCTTCCGCCCGGACGACGTGCGGGGCGACGGGCTGAACTCCCTCGGCGGCCGGCTCGGGCTGATCGCCCGGCTGATCGGGAAGGGCCTGGGCACCCGGCTGTACTACGTCCAGCACGACGGGTTCGACACCCACTCCGGCCAGGCGAAGACGCACGGCGACCTGCTCGGGCAGTTGTCGAACGCGGTCGGCAACTTCCTCGGGATGCTCGGGGAGCACGCCGACCGGGTGGTGCTGATGACGTACTCGGAGTTCGGCCGGCGGGTGAAGGAGAACGGCAGCCGGGGGACGGACCACGGGGCCGGGTCGTGCCTGTTCGTGGCCGGGAACAAGGTGGCCGGCGGGCTGGTCGGGAAGCACCCGAGCCTGGCCGACCTGACCGACGGCGACCTGCGGCACCACACCGACTTCCGCCGGGTGTACGCGACGCTGCTGGACGACTGGCTCGGGGTGGAGAGCCGGGGCGTGCTCGGCGACCGGTTCGAGAAGCTGCCGCTGATCGACGCGACGAAGAAGGGCCCGGCGAACCCGGGCCCGCTCGGCCCGCAGCCGGTGCCGTTCGGCCCGCGGCCGGCGGCCCCGGACCCGATCGTGAAGTGAGCCGCCGCTTGCGGCGTTGCGGGCGGAGCCGCCGCCCGCAACGCCGCAAGCGGCGAGACCCATCAGTCCCACACCTCCATCGGCACGGTCCCGAGCGGGACCGTCAGCCGCTCGACCAGTCCGTCCCACAGCGCCCCGAACCACCACCCGCCCGCCGGGGCGGCCGCCGGCGCCACGTAGGCGAACGTCGCCGGCTCGGCCCCGTAGAACTCGCGGACCACCGGGTTCGGCTCCCGCCCCTCGGGCGGCGGGTCGATCGGCGCGGCCCCCGCGACCCCCGCCGCCGCCACCAGCCCGAACAGTCCGACTCGCACCGACATGGGCGACCCTCCGTGCGCGGCCCTCCCCGCGGCCGCGAAAGCGGCGGCCCATACCGCCGACCGGCGGGGGACGCAAGCAAAAAACCCCCGCCCGCGGCGCGAAACTTCACTTGACCGGCCGGCCGGCCCGGGTATGTGTCGCGGCTCGAAGCGAAACACTGCCGTCGCGGTCGGGGTCGCCCGGTTCGGGGGAACCGGGGCCGGCGGCGCGGGCCGGGGGGAGCGCGATGAACCGGGCATGGGTGCCGGCGGGCCGGTGCGACCGGCGGACGTTCCTGGCCCTGTCGGCCGCCGGCCTCGGCGCCCTGGCCGGGTGCAAGGGCACGGAGGCCGAGAAGGCCAAGGTCGGGGTCCGCGGGCAGGTCGCGGAGGACCCGGGCGACGACGGCACCGCCGTCCTCGGCGGGAAGACGACGATCGGGAACACCGAGCCGATCCAGGTCAGCGGGGTCGGGCTGGTGGTCGACCTGCCGGGGACCGGGAGCAGCCCGCCGCCGGGCGGGTGGCGGGCGATGCTCGAGGACAGCCTGAAGAAGACGCCCGGGCTGCCGATCAAGGCGCTGCTCGACGACCCGGGCCGCACCACCTCGCTCGTCCTGGTCACCGCCCTGATCCCGCCCGGGGCCCGCAAGGGCGACCCGGTCGACATCCAGGTCACCCTCCCGGACGACAGCAAGACGACCAGCCTGAAGGGCGGGAAGCTGTTCCCGTGCAAGCTGTTCAACACCGACACCACCGGGAACATCCGGTCCCTGGTCCGGGACGGCCGGCCGGCCGGCCCGAGCGGGGAGATCCGCAAGGGCGACGTGTGGGCCGAAGCCGAGGGGGCCGTCCTGGCCGGGCAGTTCGTCCCGGCCGGCGGGGGCCAGGCCGCCCCGGAGGCCGACGCGGACGGCAACCCGGTGTACAAGGTCGGCCGCGTCTGGGGCGGCGGGAAGGTGACCCGGTCCCGCCCGTACTTCGTCCTGATCAACCCCGGCAGCCAGAGCCCGCAGATGGCCGCCGCCCTGGCCGAGCGGCTGAACACCACCTTCCACACCACCGCCGAGCCGAACCTGAAGGTGGCCGACGCCAAGTCCCGCGAGCTCATCCTGGTGAACGTCCCGGTCGCGTACCGGAACAACCACTACCGGTTCCTCCTGGTCGCCCGGCAGGTGCCGATCGACGCCCCGGCGGCGGACGGGCTGTACCGGCGGAAGCTGGAGGAGGAGCTGCAGGAGCCGGCGACCGCGGTCGCCGCGGCGATCAAGCTGGAGGCGCTCGGGGCCGGCAGCTTGAAGGCCCTGCGGGTCGGGCTGAACAACCCGTCCCCGTGGGTCCGGTTCGCGTCGGCCGAGGCCCTGACGCACCTCGGGCAGGCGGACGGGGCGGCCGAGCTGGCCCGTCTGGCCGAAGCCCACGTCGCCCTCCGGGCCCCGTGCCTGAAGGCCCTGTCGGCGATGGACGACGCGGCCTGCACCGACCGGCTGGTCGAGCTGGCGGGGGCCCCGGACCCGGCCCTGCGGTACGGGGCGTTCCTGGCCCTGCGGCTGGCCGACGAGAGTAACCCGGCGGCCAAGGGGCGGCTGGTGAACGGGTCGTTCTGGCTCCACCAGGTGGCCCCGGGGAGCACCGGGATGATCCACCTGACCGCCGACCGCCGGTGCGAGGTGGTGCTGTTCGGCGACGCCCCGAAGTTCCGCGGCCCGTTCACCCTGCCGGTCGGGACCGACTTCACCGTCCACGTCCCGGGCGGCGGGGCCGGGGCGACGGTCACCCGGATCGTGAAGGTGCGGGGCGAGCTGGAGGAGAAGAAGCTCCCGTGCAAGTCGGCGGAGGTGGCGGAGGTGCTGGCGGCGGTCGGGCGGCTCGGCGGCGGGTACGCGGAGGCGGTCGAGCTGGTCCGCCGGGCGGACCGGGCCCAGGTGCTGTCCGCCCCGGTCCACATCGACGCCGTCCCGGGCGAGCTGAGCGTCACCCAGCTGACCGAGTTCGCCCGGACCGACCCGGCCCTGGCCAAGGCGGACGCCGCGGTGGCCCGGGCCGGGGTGGTCCGCCCGGACCTCGACGCGAACGGGTTCGACCTGCCGCCGGACCCGCCGGACCCGGCCGCCCAGGTGCCGGCCCCGCCGCCGCGGCCGCCGCTGAACCGCGAGCCCGGCCGGATCTTCGGGCCGAAGCGGTACGACGCCCCGCCGCCGGCCGACCCGGTGCGGCCCGCCGGGCAGTAGGGATTCGTAGGGTGCGTCGAGGTCCGCTTCGGACCGACGACGCACCATGCGCCCCGGTGCGTCGTCGGTCCGAAGCGGACCTCGACGCACCCTACCGTTTCAAGACCCCCCTCATGCTCACGCGCCTCGAGCTGGTCGGGTTCAAGTCGTTCGCCGACAAGACCCGGCTCGACTTCGCCCCGGGGGTGACCGCGGTCGTCGGGCCGAACGGGTCGGGGAAGTCGAACGTCGTCGACGCCGTCCGCTGGCTGCTCGGCGAGCAGTCCGCCCGGTCCCTCCGCGGCGGCGGGATGGCCGACGTCATCTTCAACGGGTCGAGCGGCCGGAGGAGCCTCGGGATGGCCGAGGCGACGGTCGGGTTCGACAACTCCCGGCGGCTGCTGGCGGTCGACGCGGACGAGGTCGAGCTGACCCGCCGGGTGTACCGGGACGGGACCGGCGAGTACCTGGTGAACGGCCAGCCGGCCCGGCTCAAGGACTTCCGCGACATCTTCCTCGGCAGCGGGGCGGGGGCCGGCGGGTACACCATCATCGCCCAGGGGCGGGTCGACGAGTTGCTCCAGGCGTCGCCGAAGGACCGCCGCGAGATCTTCGACGAGGCGGCCGGGGTCAGCCGGTTCAAGGCGAAGAAGCGGGAGGCGCTGGCCAAGCTCGCCCACGCCGAGGCGAACGTGGTCCGGTCCGCCGACCGGCTCGACGCCCTCGACACCCAGCTCCGCGCCCTCCGGATGCAGGCGGCCAAGGCCCAGAAATACCGGGAGTACACCGACCGGCTGCGCGAACTGCGGGTGGGCCTGGCGGCCCGCGAGTACCGCACCCTGACCGCCGCGCTGGAGGCGGAAGAGGCGGTGCTGGCGGGGCTGCGGGCCGGGGCGACGGACGGCGCCCGCCGGGCGGCCGACCTCGACGCCGCCGTCCGCGAGTGGGACCGCGAGGTGGCCCGCGCCGAGGACGGGCTGCGGCACCACGAGGCCCGCGTCGCCGACGCCCGGCAGGAGATCGCCGGGTTCGATTCCACCATCCGTCACGAGCGGGCGGCGGCCCCGGAGCACGACGCGGAGGTGCTGCGGGCGGCGCGGAACCGGGCCGACCTGGGGTTCCGCACCCGGGCGGTGGCGGCGGACGCGGCCCGGGCGGCCGCCGACGCGGCCGACGCGGAGACCCGGCTGGCGGCCGAGCAGGTGGCGGCGGCGACCGCGGCGGAGGAGCTGGCGGCGGCGGCCGGGCGGGTGGCCGACCTCGACCGCGAGGCGGCCGGCGGCCGCGAGCGGCAGTTCGAGCTGGTGCGCGAGGCGGCGGCCGCCCGGTCGACCGCGACCGCGACGCTGGCGCAGGTCGAGCGGCTGCAGAAGGAGTACACGCGGAAGCTCGGGGAGATCGGCCACGGGGCGGCGCGGCGGGGCGCGCTGTCAGAGGCGCTAGCCGGGCTGTCGCGGGCCGGGGCGGACGTGCGGCAGCGGCTGGCCGACGCCCGCGACCGCCTCGCCGCGCTGCGCGCCGGCCGCGACGACCTGGCCGACCGCGCCGACCGGGCCGCGGCGGCGCTCGGGGCGCTGCGGGTGCGGCAGGGCGACCTCCGCGGCCGGGTCGGGGTGCTGGAGGAACTGGAGCGATCCCTCGACGGGCTGGGGGCGGGCGTCCGGGCGGTGCTGGAACGGTGGAAGGCCGATCGCGACGAGCCGGGGGTTCCCGGGGAGGGCGAGGCACCCGCCGAGCCGGAGCCCCACGGCTCGGCGGGTGCCTCGCCCTCCCGCTCGGTACTCCGTACCCAGCTCGCCGGCCTCGTCGCCGACCTGCTGACCGTCCCGCGCGACCTGGCCCCGGCGGTCGAGCTGGCGCTCGGCGACGCCGCGCAGCGGTTCGTGGTGCGGTCGGCCGGCGCCGTGGACGCGATCGCGGCCGCCGTCGGGGAGGTGCCCGGTCGGGTCGGGTTCGTGCCTTACCGGGGGTCGGGAGTCGGGATTCAGGAGTCGGACCGGACCGGTCTTTCGGACCCCCGACTCCCGACTCCCGACTCCTTGGCTTCGCGAGTCTCCGGTGAGCTTCCCGGGCTCGCCGACCAACTCCTCGGCAACGTCTTCCTCGCCGACACCCTCGCGGACGCCCGACAGCTCGCGGCCCTCTACCCGGGGTGTCGCGTCGTCACCCGGGCGGGCGAACTCCTCGAACCGGACGGCACCCTCACCGTCGGCCCGCCGCGCGCCGAGGCCGGCCTCGTCTCCCGCAAGAGCGAGCTGCGCGACCTCCGCGAGCAGTCGCGGGCGCTCGCCGACCGGGTGGCGGCGGCCGAGGTCGAACTCGCCGACCTCCTCCGCCAGGCGGACGAGGCCGACGGGGCGATCGAGGGCGGGGAGGCCGAGGTCGGGCTCCTCTCGGGCGAGGCCGGCGACCTGCAGCAGCGGATCGCCGCCCAGGCCCAGCAGGTCGAACAACTCGACGAGCTGGTCGGGCTGCTCCGGGCCGAGGCCGACGCGCTTGAGGACGAGGTGCGGCGCGGCGAGGCCGGGTGGGTCGCGGCGAAGCTCCGGGCCGAGGACGCGGAGGCCGCCGCCGAGGAGCTGACCGCCACCCTCGCCGGCCTCGAGGCGGCGGCCCGCGCCGCGGCCGCCGACCGCGACGCCGCCCAACAGGCGGACACCGCCGCCCAGGTGGCGCTCGGCCGGGCCGCCGCCGACCGCGACCGCGCCCGGGAGCGCGCCGCCCGGCTCGACACCGACCTCCGCCGCCGGCAGATCGAGGCCATCGACCTCGCGTCGGCCGAGACGACCGCCCGCGGCCGGCACCTGGACCACACCCTGGCCCTGCTCCGGGCGACCGCCGGGTCGGCCGACGCCCACCGGGAGAAGGAGTACCGGGAGCGGCTGGCCGCCGACCTGTCGGAGAAGGCGGCCGCCGGCCGGGCCGCCCGGGACGCCGCCCGGGACGAGCTGGCCGCCCTCCGCGCCAGCTGGCAGGAGCAGCAGGACCAGGCCCACCAGAAGGAGCTGGCCGCCCGCGACCTCCGCGCCCGCCGCGACGCGGTCGCCGACCGGGTCCGGGAGGACTACGGGCTGGAGTGGTCAGTGGTCAGTGGTCAGTGGTCGGTGGAGGAAGGGCCGGTCCCCGACTCCCCGAACGCGCACGAGGAGATCGACGACCTGAAGCGGAAACTCGCCCGGCTCGGGAGCGTGAACCTGGAGGCGCTCGACGACCTCACCCGGGTCGAGGCCGAGGCGGACGCCCTCCGCGCCCGGCACGCCGACCTCGCGGCCGCCCGGAAGTCACTTCAGGACGTGATCGACGCGATCGACGCCGACAGCCGCCTGCTGTTCACCGCGACGCTCTCCGCCGTCCGCGGGCACTTCCAGGAGCTGTTCCGCAAGCTGTTCGCCGGCGGCCAGGCGGACATCACCCTGGAGGACGAGGCGGACGTGCTCGAGTCCGGGGTGGAGATCACCGCCCGCCCGCCGGGGAAGGAGCTGCGGTCGCTGTCGCTGTTGTCCGGCGGCGAGAAGACGCTGACCGCCGTCGCCCTGCTGCTCGCCATCTTCCGGAACAAGCCGTCGCCGTTCTGCATCCTCGACGAGGTGGACGCGGCCCTGGACGAGGCGAACACCGAGCGGCTGGCCGCCGCCCTGCGCGACTTCCTCGACCGGTCGCAATTCATCGTCGTCACCCACAAGAAGCGGACGATGGCGGCGGCCGACCGGCTGTGGGGGGTGACGATGCAGGAGGGCGGGGTGAGTCGGGTCCTGCCGATGAGATTTGAGGACTGGCCGGAGGACGAGCCGGCCGCCGCCAAGGCGGCGGCGTAAACCTGGACCGCGGCCGTCCCGGCCGCTGCCTTCCTGGACCGCGGCCGTCCCGGCCGCTGCTACCCGGTTCGGGAGGCTCCGCGGGGACTCCCGAGTGGGCCCGACCGGGGTATCGGCGGCCGGGACGGCCGCGGTCCAGGAAGGCAGCGGCCGGGACGGCCGCGGTCCGGGCCCGTGTTCTATGCTTCCCTCGCACCGACCACCCCATTGGCGGGACGCGGGATGTCCGACTCCGAACTCCGGGCCACCGCCGCACTCGGCCGCACCCCGCCCCCGCCCGACCCGCACACCCTGGCCGAGCCGGTCGGCGGCACCTCGGTGGTGGCGGCCGACCGGATCGGCCCGTACCGCATCCTCCGCCGCCTCGGCAGCGGCGGCATGGGGGCCGTCCACCTCGGGGTCGACGACGCCCTCGGCCGGCACGTCGCCCTGAAGACCATGCTCGCCGCCGCGGCCGCCGACCCGGCGTCCCGGGAGCGGTTCCTCCGCGAGGCCCGGGCGGCCGCCGCCGTCCGCAGCGACCACGTCGTCACCATCTACCAGGTCGGGGAGGACCGCGGGGTCCCGTTCATCGCGATGGAGTTCCTCGCCGGGGCCCCGCTGAACGAGTACTTCGCCCGCCGCGGCCGGCTCACCCCGGCCCAGGCCCTGCGGGTCGGGCGGGAGGCGGCCACCGGGCTGGCCGCCGCCCACGCGCTGGGCCTGATCCACCGGGACATCAAGCCGGCCAACCTGTGGCTCGAGGCCCCGCGCGGGCGGGTCAAGATCCTCGACTTCGGGATCGCCCGGCGGGCGGCCGAGGACCCCCGGTCCGGGCTGACCGGGACCGGCCAGGTGGTCGGCACCCCGGGGTACATGTCTCCGGAGCAGGCCCGCGGCCGGCCGCTCGACCCGCGGACCGACCTGTTCAGCCTCGGCGTCGTCCTGTACCAGCTCACCACCGGCCGGCTGCCGTTCGACGGGGACACCACCGCCGCCGTCCTCACCGCCCTGGCGGTCGACGACCCGGTCCCGGTCCGGGACCTGAACCCGGACGTGCCGGAGGAGTTCGCGGCGGTCGTCCACCGGCTGCTGGCGAAGGACCCGGCGGCCCGCCCGGGGTCGGCCGCCGAGCTGGCCGCCGGGCTGCGGGCGGTCGAGGGGAGGAACGCCGGCGCCAGCGGGAAGCTGCCGCACGTCGTGTACGTCGCCCCGCCGCCGGCCGACGGGCCGAGCGCGTTCGCCGGGCTGGCGGACGCCCCCCCGCCGGCCCCGGCCGACCCGCCGACCGGGCGGACCCGGCCCGGCCCCGGGCGGGGGGTCTGGGCGGCCGTCGCCGGGGCGGTCCTGCTGGCCGCCGGCCTGGTCGCCGGGACCGTCCTGCTCCTGAGGAAGTCCGACCCGCCGCGCGACGCCGGCCCGCACGCCCCCGAGCCGAAGCCGCCGGCCCCGAAGCCGAAGCCGCCGGCCCCGGACCCGAAGGCGTCGGTCCCGGACCCGCCCCCGCCGCCGGCGGGTGAGCCGTGGACCCCGACCCGGGAGTTCCAGGAGGCGATGGGCCGGCTGATGTCCAACGCCCCGCTCACCCCGGGCCAGCTCGACCTGCTGGTGAAGTCCCGCGGCCCGGTCGGGCTGCTCGTCGACGCCACCCCGATCGACGACGGCGGGTTCGACCAGCTCACCCGGCTGCCGTGGGCGGCCGGGCTGGTCGAGTTCAAGATCGCCCCGTGGAACCTGACCGACGCCGGGTTCGCCCACGTCGTCCGGTTCCGTGACCTCCGCGCCCTGTCCGTGACCAACGCCCGGGTGACCGACGACGGGCTGCGGGCGCTGTCCGCCCTCCCCCGGCTGATGCTCCTGGACCTGCACGGGAACCCCGGGGTGACCGACGCCGGCCTCGCCCACCTGCACGGCCGGCCCCCGGGGTTCTCCCTGAACGTCCGCGGCACCAAGGTGACGGCCGACGGGGTCAAGGCGTACCGGGCGAAGAACCCGGGCGCCACCGTCCTGAGCGACTTCGACGCCCCGCCCCCGCCCAACAACGCCCCGAACGTGCCGAACCTCCCGTCCCAGAAGTAGCGTGAGCGGCGCCCGGGGTTGGCACCCCGGGCTATTACCTCCCCACCCCTTCGGGGTTCGGGCCTCGTCTTCAGCCCCGAAGGGGCGATCAGGGAATAGCCCGGGGTGTGAACCCCGGGCGGCCCACCCCGAGCCCGGCCACCGCCTCCGGTCGCTCATGCCCCCGGCTCGCCGGCACCCGCCGCCCGGGCGGCCGCCCGGATCCGCCCCGCGAACCCGCCCGGGTCGCGCACCCCGGTCAGCCGCACCGCCCGGTCCCCGGCCCGCACCTCCACCCACCCGACCCCGAGCCGCCGCCCGGCCCACCCGCCGCCGACCGCCACCCCGGTGACGGCGGCCAGCGGGACCGGCGGGACCGGTCGGTACAGCGGGCCGAAGTCGACCAGCACCGCCCGGTCGGTCAGCCGGTAGGTGAGGGTGACGGTGCGGTACAGGAAGACGGCGGCCAGGCCGGGCCAGACGCCCCAGGCCAGGGCGAACAGGGCCCACCCGCCGACCCGGTCGGCGAGCCCGGACAGGTGGTCCAGGAACAGGTCCCCGGTCCAGACCAGCAGGGAGGCGGCGGCCGCGGCGGAGGCGGCCGGGACGGCGGCGCGCGGGTGGTACCCGGCCCACGCCCGGTCGGCCTGGGCCGGGTCCGCGGGTCGGGCGCGGTCGGGCGCTATGTCATCGGGCGTGCGCACGGTCGTCGAAAAATATCGCCGTAACTTCTTGCCCCGCTGCCCCCGTAGTGTACAGTGTCGGTCTAGTGCAAGATCGCCCAAATCCGGACCGCGGTCGGAACTGCTGCCACCCGTATGAACTACCTCCTCCAGCGCCGCCAGATCTTGGCCCAGACCCTCAAGGCCCGCGAGGTCGACGGGTTCCTCGTCACCCGCCCGGCGAACGTCACCTACCTGACCGGGTTCACCGGCGAGGACAGTTACTACTACGGGACCGGGAAGAACAGCGTCCTCATCTCCGACACCCGGTTCGAGGAGCAGATCAAGGAGGAGTGCCCGGGGCTGGACGCCCACGTCCGGGGGCACACCAAGACCACCCCCGAGGCGGCGGCCGAGGTGCTGACCAGGTCCGGGGCGAAGGCGGTGGCGGTGGAGGACAGCGGGATCACGGTCGGGGAGCTGGAGCGGTTCCGGGCCCTCTGCCCGAAGGTCACGTTCGTCCCGGTCGGGGGGGCGGTGGAGGCCCAGCGGGCGGTCAAGGACCCGGGCGAGATCGAGCGGATCCGGGAGGCCGTCCGGGTGGCCGAGCGGGCGTTCCGGATGTTCGTCGCCACCATCCGCGAGAGTGACACCGAGAAGGACATGGTGGACGCGATCGAGGGGTACGTCCGCCGGGCCGGGGGCCGCGGGTCGGCGTTCCCGCCGGTCGTCGCGGTCGGGGAGCGGGGGGCCCTGCCGCACGCCCCGCCGACCGCCCGCCCGCTCGGGGACGGGAGCAAGGTGCTGGTCGACTGGGGGGCGGACCTCGGGTACAAGTCGGACATGACCCGCACCCTCCGCAGCCCGTTCGGCACCGCCCCGACCCGGCGGAACAAGTACGAGCGGGTCGGGTTCGACTTCGAGGAGGTGTACGAGGTCGTCCTGGCCGCCCAGACCGCGGCCCTGGCGACGATCCGGGCCGGGGTGAAGGCGAAGGACGTGGACGCCGCCGCCCGCAAGGTGCTGGCCACCACCAAGCTGAAGACCCACCCGTCGGGGGAGAAGGACAAGCTCGGGGACTACTTCACCCACGGGCTCGGGCACGGGATCGGGCTGGAGGTGCACGAGGCCCCGCGGGTCCGGGCCAACTCCGAGGACACGCTCGAGGCCGGGATGGTGATCACCGTCGAGCCGGGGGTGTACATCCCCGGCTGGGGCGGGGTGCGGATCGAGGACGACGTGCTCGTCACCCACAGCGGCTGCACCCTGCTCACCACCCTCCCGCGCGAGCTCGGGACGCTCGGCGGCTGACCCCGGGCGAACCGCGACCGTGACGGGGCGGGTGCTTCCGCGCCCTCACGGTCGCGGTTCGCCCGGGGCGGTTTTACCCCCCCCACACTTCGCCTCCCGCCGCCCCGCCTCGTATGCTACCCCCTCTCCTCCGGCGGACCGCCGGGCATTCATACGCGGGGGTTCCGAGGTGGCCGACGACAACCGGGACGCGCCCCGGCCGTTCGACGTGCGGACGGTCGAGCACCTGCTCCGGCTGATGACCGAGCACGACCTGTCCGAGGTCGACCTGGCCGAGGGCGACCAGCGGATCCGCCTCCGCAAGGGCGGCCGCGTCCTCGCCACCGCCCCCGCGGCCGCGGCGGCCCCGCCCGCCGCCCCGCCCGCCCCCGCCCCGCCCGCCACCCCGCCGCCGGCCCCGGCCCGCCCGCTGGTCGAGATCAAGTCCCCGATGGTCGGCACCTTCTACTCCAAGCCGAAGCCGGACAAGCCGGACTACGTGTCCGTCGGGTCGGCGGTCAAGCCGGACACCGTCGTCTGCCTGATCGAGGCGATGAAGCTGTACAACGACATCAAGGCCGAGGTGGCCGGGCGGGTGGCCGAGGTGTGCGCCAACAACGGCGACTTCGTCGAGTACAACCAGGTGCTGTTCCGGGTCGAACCGGTTTAGTCCTTGGTCATTAGTCATTCGTCATTCGTCATTCGTCATTCGTCCTCGGTCGTTCGGGGCCCGCCCGGCCCTCCCCCTCGGGACAACGACTCAGGACGAAGGACGAATGACCAAGGACCAAGGACGATGTTCCAGAAGATCCTCGTCGCCAACCGCGGGGAGATCGCCCTGCGGGTGATCCGGGCGTGCCGGGACCTCGGGGTCGAGGTCGCGGTCGTCTACTCCGAGGCCGACCGCGGGGCCCCGTACCTGGAGCTGGCCGACCAGGCGGTGTGCGTCGGCCCCCCGGTCGCCGCCGAGAGCTACCTGAAGATCCCCCGGCTGATCGCCGCGGCCGAGAAGGTCGGGGCCCAGGCGATCCACCCCGGGTACGGGTTCCTGTCCGAGAACAGCCGGTTCGCCGAGCAGTGCCGGGAGTCCGGGATCGAGTTCATCGGCCCGCCGGTCGCGGCGATGGACAAGCTCGGGAACAAGGACAAGGCGAAGGCGGTGGCGAAGGCGGCGAAGGTCCCGACCGTCCCCGGGAGCGACGGGCTGGTGACGTCCGACGACGACGCGAAGCGGTTCGCCAAGGCGGCCGGGTACCCGGTGCTGGTCAAGGCGGCGGCCGGCGGCGGCGGCCGCGGGATGCGGGTCGCCCGGGACGAGGCGGCGCTGGTCCCGGCCCTGACCCAGGCCCGGGCCGAGGCGGAGGCGGCGTTCAAGGACGGCGGGGTGTTCATCGAGAAGTACCTGGACCGCCCGCGGCACGTCGAGGTGCAACTGCTCGGGGACCGGCACGGGAACGTGGTCCACCTGTTCGAGCGCGACTGCTCGTTGCAGCGGCGGCACCAGAAGCTGGTCGAGGAGTCCCCGTCCCCGCACCTGCCGGCGAAGGTCCGGGACCGGATGTGCGACGCCGCCGTCCGCCTGGCGAAGCAGGCCGGGTACTACTCGGCCGGGACGTGCGAGTTCCTGGTGGACCGGGACGACAACTTCTACTTCATCGAGGTGAACGCCCGGATCCAGGTCGAGCACCCGGTCACGGAGCTGGTGACCGGGGTCGACCTGATCCGCGAGCAGATCCGGGTCGCGGCCGGGGAGAAGCTGCGGTTCTCGCAGCGGGACATCGTGCACCGGGGCTGCGCGATCGAGGTGCGGATCAACGCCGAGGACCCGGCCCACGACTTCCGCCCGAGCCCCGGGACGGTGACGGTGTGGCGGCCGCCGGGCGGCCCCGGGGTGCGGCTCGACTCGCACGTCTGCGCCGGGTACCGGGTGCCGCCGAACTACGACAGCATGGTGGCGAAGCTGATCGTCCACCAGCCGACCCGGGCGGAGGCGCTAGCGGTGATGCGGCGGGCGCTGCGGGAGTTCAAGGTGGAGGGGATCCACACCACCATCCCGATCCACCGGCGGATCTTCGACACCCCGGCGTTCGTCGACGGGAAGGTGGACACGACGTTCATCGAGCGGGAGCTGATGCCGCCGAAGGGGTGAGCGGCGATCCCCTGTGCCCAAAGGTGACCGGGCGACTCCGGAGGTGGTGCCCCTCACCCGCCGGCGAAGCGCCGGCGACCTCTCCCCGGCGGGGAGAGGTGGGGGCCGCCGGCCTCCTCGCCAGCGACCCGGGTCGGTGAGCTGTGGAGGGGCCGCACCACCCCCACCTCTCCCCGCCGGGGAGAGGTCGGCTCCGGCGCTTCGCCGGAGCCGGGTGAGGGGAAGCCACCTGCCGAGACACGCCGGCCGCGTCACCCCCGCCCGGGGTCCGCGCTTCACCCGGCCGCCCGGGGCGTCTACGATAGTGGTGCCGCGACCCACCGAGGGACCACCCCGATGAGCGAGCCCGCGCCGCCCGCCGCCCCGACCCCGCCGGCCGCCCGCTTCCCGTGGGGCCTGGTCGCCGGCCTCCTCCTCGGCGTCGGCCTGCCGGCCGCCGTCCTCCTCGCCGGCGGCCGGTCCCGCCCGGACGACAAGAAGGACCCGAAGGTCGACCCGCCGGCGCTGGAGGAGAAGAAGAAGGTGCCGGCCCCGGAGCTGGACGGCGGGGTGGCGTGGCTGAACACCGGCGGCCCGCTGTCGCTCAAGAAGGACCTGAAGGGGAAGGTCGTCCTCCTCGACTTCTGGACCCTCTGCTGCATCAACTGCATCCACATCCAGCCGGACCTCGCGAAGCTCGAGAAGAAGTACCCGAACCAGCTCGTCGTGATCGGCGTCCACTCGCCGAAGTTCGACAGCGAGAAGGAGACGAACAGCATCCGCAAGGCGGTGCTGCGGTACCAGGTCGAGCACCCGGTCGTCAACGACGCGGACCACAAGATCTGGGACCGGTACGAGGTCGACGCGTGGCCCACCCTGGTCCTGATCGACCCGGAGGGGAACTTCGTCGGGTACACGTCCGGGGAGGGGAACTACGACCTCCTGGACAAGATCATCGGCGGGCTGGTCGAGGAGCACCGGAAGAAGAAGACGCTGGACGAGAAGCCGGTCCGGTTCGACCTCGCGAAGTTCCGCGAGGCCGGCGACACCCCGCTGTTCTTCCCCGGCAAGGTGGTGGCCGACGAGAAGGGCGGCCGGCTGTTCATCGCCGACAGCACCCACCACCGGATCGTGGTCACCGACCTGAACGGCAAGTTCCTCGCCGCGGCCGGGACCGGCGCCCCGGGGAAGGCCGACGGGGCGTTCCACGAGGCCGAGTTCCACGACCCGCAGGGGATGGCGGTGTCCGGCGACACCCTGTACGTCGCGGACCGGAAGAACCACACGGTCCGCGAGCTCGACCTGAAGCTGAAGCGGGTCAAGACGGTCGCCGGGACCGGGGAGCAGGAGGGCGATGTCACCAACCGGCAGCTGGAGAAGCCGGTGCCGGCCCGGAGCATCGGGCTGAACAGCCCGTGGGACCTGTTGCTGGACGGCGACACCCTGTACATCGCGATGGCCGGGCACCACCAGATCTGGGCGCTCGACCTGAAGAACAAGGACGTCGGGCCGTTCGCCGGGAGCGGGCGGGAGAACATCGGGGACGGGCCGGCCCCGTTCGCCATGTTCGCCCAGCCGAGCGGGCTGGCGTCCGACGGGAAGAACCTGTACGTCGCCGACTCGGAGATCAGTGCCCTCCGGAAGGTGCCGCTGGCGGCCGGCGGGCGGGTGCAGACGCTGGTCGGGCGGGGGCTGTTCGTGTTCGGGGACAAGGACGGTCCGGGTCAGGTGGGGGACGGCGGGGACCGGGACAAGGAGGCCCGGATCCAGCACGCCCTGGGGGTGGCCCACCACGACGGCAAGCTGTACCTGGCGGACACCTACAACAACAAGGTGAAGGTGTTCGACCTGAAGTCCGGGGAGCTGTCGACGCTGGTCGGCGGCGGCGGGTGGGGGTGGGCGGTGCCGGGGGTGTTCAGCGAGCCGGCCGGGATCAGCTACGCCGGCGGGAAGCTGTACGTCGCCGACACCAACGCCCACCGGATCCGGGTGGTGGACGTGGCGACCAAGAAGGTGAGCACCCTGGAGCTGACCGGCGTCACCCCGCCGCCGGCCCCGAAGGACCCCGAGCCGAAGAAGTGACCCGCCGGGCGAGCGTCGGGGCGTAAGCCCGACGTGTGCGGAGAACCCACGTCGGGCTTACGCCCCGACGCTCGCCGAACCGGAGCCGGAGCATGGCCCGCACCGCCGCCGTCCTCGCCCTCCTCGCGGCGGCCGTCGGGCTCGCCGCCCCGTCCGCCCCGGCCCGGCAGAAGTGGTACGAGAAGGCGGTGAAGAAGGTCGAGGCGAAGTTCACCCCGGCGGAGGCGAAGCCGGGCGAGACGGTCACCTTCTCGGTCACCGTCGAGCTGAACGACGGGTACCACACCTACCCGACGGCCCAGCCGGACAAGGCGGCCGCCGGGATGGTGAACGTGTTCAAGTTCCCGGCCCCGGACCAGGTGATCTTCGTCGGGGCGGTGGAGGACCCGAAGGGGGCGAAGACGAAGGCGGAGCCGGAGGCCGGGATCGCCGAGCTGCGGTACTACGGCGGGTCGGTCACCTTCACCCGGAAGGCGGTGGTGTCGCCGAAGGCGGCGGCCGGGCCGGCGGCGGTGAAGCTGGCCGGGTTCAAGCTGAGCGTGTGCGACGCGACCAACTGCTTCCCACCGAAGGACGTGCCGGTCGAGGCGGCGCTGAAGGTGCTCGCCGGCCCGCCGGTCGAGGTCGAGAAGGCGTTCGCCGACGAGGTGGCGAAGGCGCTCTCGGGCAAATAGGCGAGCCGGGAGCGTGAGCGACCGGAGGGGTGGCGCCTCCGGTCGCTCACGCTCCCGGCTCGCCCCGCTGTAAGCCCCCGCCCTCGGCGGCGTATCCCCTGGCGAGCGGGGCAGACCGGTACGTCGCCCCCAGGTTCCCGACCGAAAGCCCGCGGGTCGCACCCGTGGGCTTTTTCCCGTCCCCCCGGTGGTGACCCATGTCCCGCCTCGCCCTGGCCGCGGCGGCCGCCCTGCTCCTCCCGGCCGCCCCCGCGCCCGCCCAGTTCGACGACCCGCCGCGGAAGGGCGACAAGTTCGACCAGGTCGGGGCGGTCGCGCTGGAGGTCGTCCCGGCGAAGGCGAGGCGCGGGGAGACGGTGACGGTCCGGCTGACCGTCACCCCGAAGGCCGGGGCGTGGACGTACCCGACCAAACCGGACGACCCGAACCAGACGTCCAAGAACTCGATTCGCCTGCCGCAGGGGCCCGGGGACGTGATCTACGTCACCCCGGTCGTCGACCCGCCCGGGGCGGAGGTGAAGTTCGGGGGGACGGACCAGGTCTACGCCAAGCCGGCGACGTGGGAGTTCGCCGCCGTCGTCTCCCCGAAGGCGACCCCCGGGACGAAGACGGTCGGGGTCGCGGACGGGACCAACCTCCAGGTCTGCAACGACGAGAACTGCTTCCCCGCCCGCCGCCTCCCGACCGCCGCCCTGGAGGTGCTCGACGGCGACCCGGTCCCGGTCGACCCGAAATACGCCGCCGCCGTCGAGAAGGCCCTCGGCCCCCCCGTCCCCCGGGTCAACCCCCCGCCGACCCCGGGCGGGCCGGTAGCGCTCGCCGTCCCGGCCCCGACCGTCGGCCCGAAGATCGCCAAGCTCGACGGCGTGTACGAGAAGGACCTGGACGCCGTCCGCGAGGGGGTCGTGGCGGACGCCGCCGCCGGCCCCGGCGGCGGGAAGGACGCGGACGCCGGGCTGTGGGCGTTCGCGCTGACGGCCGCCGCCTGGGGGCTGATCTCGCTGGTCACCCCGTGCGTCTTCCCGATGATCCCGATCACCGTGAGCATATTCCTGAAGCACGCCCACGGGTCGTTCCGGGAGCGGATGAAGCTGGCCGGGGTGTACTCCCTGACCATCATCGTCGTCCTCGGGGTGTCGGCGTTCGCCCTGCTCAAGTTCATGGCCTGGCTGTCCGCCCACCCGGTCACCAACGCCCTGCTCGGGCTCCTGTTCCTGGTGCTGGCCCTGAGCCTGTTCGGGATGTTCGAGCTGACCCTGCCGAACTTCATGGCCCGCCGGCTGCAGGCGAAGCAGGCGAAGGGCGGGGCGCTCGGGACGGTGTTCGGGGCGCTGGCGTTCACCGTCATCAGCTTCACCTGCGTCGCCCCGTTCCTCGGCGGGTTCGCCGGCATCTCCGCGGCCGACTCGGGCGGCGGCAGCCTGGTCTCGCTCCCGACCACCCGCGAGCTGGTCGGCGGGCTGGCGTTCGCGACCGCGTTTGCCGCCCCGTTCTTCGTGCTCGCGCTCGTCCCGGGGCTGTTGAAGGCGCTGCCGAAGTCCGGCGGGTGGCTGGACAGCGTGAAGGTGGTGATGGGGTTCCTGGAGCTGGCCGCGGCCCTGAAGTTCTTCCGCACCGCCGAGCTGCGGGTGTTCTCCCCGACCGAGTTCTTCACCTACGACGCGGTCGTCGCCGGGTGGGTCGGGATCGCGTTCGCCTGCGGCCTGTACCTGTTGAACGCGTACCGCCTGCCGCACGACGAGGAGAAGGCGCACGTCGGCGTCCCGCGGCTCCTGTTCGCCCTCTTCTTCGTCGGCCTCGGGTTCTACCTGCTGCCGGCGCTATGGAAGGGGGCGGACGGGAAGGCGCAGCGGCCGGCCGGTGCGGTGTACGCCTGGGTGCAGGCGTTCCTCCTGCCGGAGACGGAGCCGTGGCCGACCGATCTGAAGGACGCGGTCGACCGGGCCCGGCGGTCCGGGAAGCCGGTGCTGATCGACTTCACCGGGGTGACGTGTACGAACTGCAAGTACAACGAGGAGTCGGTGTTCCCGCTGCCGGCGGTGCGGGCCGAGTTCGAGAAGTTCGAGCGGGTGCAACTGTACACCGACGTGGTGCCGCCGGACGCGTACGCCTCCGACCCGGGGGAGGACGCCCGGGTCGACGAGGCGCAGGCGAACCGGCGGTTCCAGAACGCCGTGTTCCAGGACATCGCCCTGCCGCTGTACGCGGTCCTGGTGCCGCAGCCGGACGGGAAGGTGAAGCTGGTCGGCGGGCCGTTCAAGGGGAAGGACAACGTCCCGTTCGAGGGGAAGATCAACGACCCCGGGGCGTTCGCCAAGTGGCTCCAGGGGGCGCTGGCGAGGGCGAAGAAGTGACGGGGCGTAGCCGCGACGCGGAGTCCTCGGAGCGGAGCGGGCCCGTCTGCGGCCCGCTCCGCTCCGAGGACTCCGCGTCGCGGCTACGCGGGGCCGCCGTGTAACGCGGCGCCGGGTTTGCACTGGCGTTCCCGCCGCGGCGCTGATTCAATCACACACATACCCCCCTCACGAACCCTCCCGGGAGGTTCACCCCGTGCACACCCTCGGAACCCGCCTCCTCGCCGTCGCCGTCGCCCTCGGCGCCCCCGCCACCCTGCGGGCGGCCGACGCGCCCCCGGACCTGGCCGACCTCCGCGACGCGGTCAGGGCCGCGGCCAAGAAGGGGAACAACGTCGGCGAGATCGCCAAGGCCGTCGACGCCCTGGAGAAGGCCCTGGCCGGCGGGTTCGTCGCCCCGAAGCCCGGCACCCCGATCCCGCCCGAACTGACCGCCGTCCGCGACGCGGTCGAGGCGGCCGCCCGCAAGGGCGAGAACGTCGACGGCATCCGCACGGAACTGGAGGCGGTCGAGAAGGCCGTCACCGGGCGGGTGCTCGACCGGCCGAAGCCGCCGCCCCCGGCCGACCCGCCGGTCCGCCCGCGCGACCCGTTCCGCCCGGACGTGTTCCCCCGCCCGCTCCCGTTCCCGGTCCTGCCGAACGCCGGCCCGAACGCGGAGGAGATGCAGAAGGCCCAGGACCTGATGCGGAAGGCGCTGGAGCTGCTGGTGCAGAACGGGAACGACGCCGACGCCCGGAAGCTGCTCGAGGAGGCCCGGGAGATGATGCTCAAGGCCATCGCCGGCCAGGGCGGCATCCCGAACTTCCCCGCCTTCCCGGAGCTGAACCTGCCGGACGCGGCCGGCCGCGGCCCCGGCAAGTTCCGCCTCGGGGTCCGGCTGGAGCCGCTGACCCCGGTGCTGGTCGAGCAGCTCGGGCTGGAGGCCGGCCGCGGGGTCGTCCTGGCCGAGGTGATCGAGGGGTCGCCGGCCGACAAGGCCGGGCTGAGGGCGAACGACATCGTGATCGAGTTCGCCGGCAAGCCGGTGACCGACGTGCCCGCGGACTTCACCGCCCAGGTGAACGCGGCCAAGGGCGGGAAGGTCGACGCGGTGGTGCTGCGGAAGGGGAAGAAGGTCGAGCTGAAGGGGATCGAGCTGCCCGACGCCCCGGCCGCCCCGCGGCGGCCGGCCGTCCGCCCGGTCGTGCCGCTGCCGGTCCTCCCCGGGCTGCCCGGCGGCCTCCCCGGGGTGAACGGCCGGAACGCCGCCGGCGACACCAAGTGACGGTAGACGGCGGTGAGCGGCGGTCCGAAGCAGACTGTTGGACCGGATCAAGAGGTTGGAAGGCGCCGGGTCTTCCGGCCGCTTGATCCGGTCCGAACTCTTCGGCCACCTCACGTCACTTCTTGCCGGCCTTGGCGAAGTACGCGGCGGCGTTCTTGGTGTCGATCGACGCCGCCCCCTTCTTCCAGTCCATCGGGCACACCTCCCCGTACTTCTCGAAGTGCTGCAGGGCGTCGAGCACCCGCAGCGCCTCGTCCGTGCTCCGGCCGAGCGGCAGGTTGTGGATGGTGATCGCCTGGACGACCCCCTTCTGGTCGATGATGAAGGTGCCGCGCAGCGCGATCCCGCCGTCCAGCAGCACCCCGTAGTCGGCGCTGATCTTCTTCGTCAGGTCGGCGACCAGCGGGTACTTCAGGCCCCCGAGCCCGCCCTTGTCCCGCGGCTGCTGGATCCACGCCAGGTGCGAGAAGTGGCTGTCGGTCGAGCACCCGATCACCTCCGCCCCGCGGGAGCGGAACTCCTCGATCCGGTCGCTGAACGCGACGATCTCGGTCGGGCAGACGAAGGTGAAGTCGAGGGGGTAGAAGAACAGGACGACGTACTTGCCGCGGTAGGCGGACAGCTTGAACTTGTCGTCGAACGCCTCGTCCACGACGGCGGTGGCGGTGAAGTCCGGGGCTTCCTTCTGGACCTGGGCCGGCATCGGGGTCGTCTCCGTGTGGTCGGGCCGGCACCCCGCCGGCCCACACCCACATGGTTACGGACCCGGCCGGGGGTTGGTAGCCGCCCCCGGCACGCGGACCGATCGGCCCGGCCGATTCACCGCCGGCGGAGCCGCCGCCACCCGGCCGCCGCCAGCCCGCCCAGCCCGAGCAGGACCGCCGTCCCCGGCTCCGGGGTGGTCACCGCCCCGCCGCCGGGGGACGCGACCGGGACCGGGACCGGGGTCACGATCACCCCCCCGCCGTCGGTCGACCCGTTCCCGCCGCCGATGTCGACCGGGAGCGGGCCCGGGTCCGGCCGCGGCATCCCGTCGCCCTTCGCCGGCCCCAGCCCGATCACCCACCACCCGCCGTCCGGGACCGTCACCATCCCCTCCCCGAGGGCCGCCCCGGTCGGGTCGGCCGCCCCGACCGTCAGGGCCTGCGACCCGTCCGCCGCCTTCTCCGCGAGGTCGACCGCCAGCCGGGCCGAGTCGTCCGGGGCCGGGGCCGACTGCGGGGCCCCCGACGCCTGCGTCCCGCCGGCGAACCGCGGCAGCCCGCCGGCCCCGGCCGGCACGTCCGGGTTCGAGATGGTGGCGTACCCGTCGGCCGTCGGGAGGAGGACCGGGACGCCGCCGGAGGTGAAGAACGTGCTCCCGCCGGCGGTCACCGCCTGGGCGGTCGTCCCCCCGGTGAACCGGGTGACGGCGACCGGCGGGGCGTGCGGGGAGTCGAACCAGAACTCGGAGTAGTCGGCCGGGTCGGCGGCCCCCGCCGCCCCCGCCGCCACCGTCACCCAGAACCCGTCGGCCGCCCGGGCCGGGGCCGGGCTCGCCGCCCCCGCCGCGACCACGCCGACAACGACGACCCACGCCGGTGGCCGACGCATAACGCACCCTTCTTCCTGGTCCACGAGTCCGGTCGGTTGGCTGAACCGTCGGGAAAATAGCGACCGGGCTTGAAGGAAAAAAGGCGAATGTGAGGGGAGCGGCGGCGGGGCGGTCTGGGGAGTGGGGTGGCGGGGCGGTGAGGTGGGGTGGTGAGGCGCGACCGCCGCTCGCGGCGTTGCGGGCGGGACCCGCAACGCCGCGAGCGGCGTCACGTCACATCGGCGGGTCCTTCGGGTCGGCCTTCGGGTCGGCCTTGGGGTCCGCCTTCGGGTCGACCTTCGGGTCGTCCGGCAGGCCCTTGAGCGACTCCCCGAGCCTGGCCGGGGTCGGCAGCGCCTCCTTCGGCGGGGTCTTCGACCCGTACTCCTCGAGGTCGAGGACGACGAACACGGTCGCCGCGACCAGGGCGACGAAGGTGATGAACAGCATCATCACGTAGGCGTCGTTCCGGGCCCGCGGGCCGGCCGCCCGCTCGCCCCGGGCCTTCTCTTTCGTCTTCGCCATCGGCGGAGTCTCCCTCTGCGTTCCGGGGGTGCGAGTACTACCGGGCGGCCGGGCGGACCAGGTCGCCCTTCCGCGGCAGGGCGGCGGCCGGGAGCCGGTCGAGCGGGACGTTCCGGGCCGGGGTGAAGGTGACGACCGCCCGCTTCGGCTCCAGCCCCAGGGAGTCGGTCACCCGGGCCGTCCCGAGGTACGTCCCGTCCGCCCGGGACACCTCCAGGACGGTGTTCACCGCCAGCCCGGAGTCGATCCCGATCGACACCACCAGCAGGTCGCCGTCCACGTGCGTCACCTCCCCGCGGGTGTTCGCCAGCAGCGGCGGCGGCGGGCGGTTCAGCACCGACAGGGCGGACGGCGGGCCGCCCCCGCCCTGGGCCCGCAGCTGGTTCACCCGGTCGGTCAGCTCCTCCACCTTCCGGGCGTTGTCGTCGGCCAGGGCCTGGGCGATCTTGGCCGCGTTCTTCGCCTTCGTCTCCTCCCGCTTGGCGAACTCGACCGCCTGGGCGGACGCCACCGACGCGTTCTCCAGGTCGGTCGCCCGCTTCTGCAGGGTCTGCAGCTCGGCCACCGTCGCCGCCAGGTTCGTCGCCTGCTGGGTCGCCGTCACGTCACTCCGGGCGTAGTCCGACTGGAGCTTCTCGAAGTTGAACCGGACGGTGTCGAACGCGGTCGCCAGGGCCTTGGCCGTCTCGGTCAGTTCCGTCTTCCCCTTGTTGGCGATGGTCAACTCGCGGCGGAGGGCGTCCACCTCGGCCTGGTGCCGCCGCTCGTCCTGCCGCCGCAGGTCCTCCGACTGCTTCAGCCTCGCGGTGGCGTCGTCGGCCCGGGTCTGCCAGGCGGTCCGGGTGACGAACCCCTGGGCCATGAAGTACATGGCCACCACCGCCGCCACCATCACCACGAAGGTGAGGATCTTGCCGAACCAGGTCATCGCCGACCCCCCGCGTGGTGTGCCGCCCCCTGACCCTCCGGTCGCTCACGCTCCCGGCCCGCCGACCCCCGCTACCGCCCGCCCAGCTCCGCCAGCCGGCGGTCGAGCTGCCGCTTCCGCCGGAACACCGTCTCCCGCGTCTCGTACACCGTCACCTCGACCGCCGCGAGGTAGAACGCCTCCGCCTGGACCTGGTCCCGGATCGCCGTCATCCGCACCAGCCGGTCGTCGTTCCGGACGATCTCCCGGCCCAGCTCGGCGTACTTCTGGCGGGCCGCCTGCACCTGGGCGGCCAGCTTGGCCAGCGCCTCCACGTCGGCGGCCCGCTGGTCCTCCAGCACGTCGGCCCCCTTCAGCGGCTGCTTGTCCGGCCCCAGGATCGGCTCCTCCGGGCCGGCCGGGATGACCCCGGGGTCCTTCTCGTTGAAGAACCCGACCCCGCCCTTGTCCTTCCCCTTCCGGGCCCACTCCAGCCGGGTCTGGTAGTTCGCCCGGCGGGCGTCCCGCGTCTTCTCCAGGTCGGTCAGGAGCTTGAACCGGTCGCCCCACGCCCCGCTGGCGAGGTTCGCCTGGCGGAACAACAGCTCCGCCTCCCGCTTCTCCCCGGCGAAGGTGACCGGCTCGAGCTTGTCGGCCGGCCGCGGCCCCGGGGTCACGCCCTCCGGGACCGGGTCGAAGAACCCGGGGCGGATGGTGAACGTGGTCACCGCCCAGGTCAGCAGCCCGAGGCCGACGAGCAGGTTCAGGAGCGACAGCAGCTTGCCGATCAGGGTCATCGCCGTGTCTCGGTTGGGAAGGACGCCGGGGGCCCGCGGCCGGCCCGGTCAGGGCCGGGGGGCCGCGAGCAGGTCCCGCTCCCGGGCGGCCAGCACGTCGTACAGCCGGTACACCTCGTCCAGGGTGATGGCCACCTCCCGCTGGACCTCGAACAGGGCCGCCTCGACCACCGCCTGCCTGGCCAGCAGGTCGTCGACCTCGGCCTTGACCTTGTCGTACTGGGCCAGGATCGCCTTCAGCTGCGTCTCCCGCTGGCCGACGAGGTCGGTCTCCCGCCGCAGCTGCTCGACCCACTTCCGCCGCAGCTCGGCCTGGTTGTTGGCCAGGGTGGTGCGGGCGTAGGCGATCTCCTGGAGCCGGACCTTGGACGCCCAGTACCCGGCCTCGTCGGCCGGGATCGCCTCCTCGGGCCGCTTGACCATCTCCCTCACCCGGTTCGCCTGGCCGACGACCGCCCTGGCGTAGTCCCGCACCCCGACGACCGCGAGCACCCGCTTCTGCCAGTCGGCGGACCGGTCGAGGTGGACCAGCAGGTGGGCGAGCCGGGCCTGCCGCTCCCCCGGCCCGAGCGGGGCGGCCCGGGAGGCGACCACCTGGTCGGCCCGGCCGCGGACCCGGGCCACCGCCTCGTCCAGCGCCTTCTGCCGCTCGTCGACCGCGGCCTGCTTCGCCTCGACGTCCGCCGGGGTCCGCTTCGGGGCCCTCATCGTGTCGACCAGGTCCTTCCGGGCGGCGGCGAGGTCGGCGTACAGCGGCTCGAGGTCCGGGGCGGCCTCGGCGAGGGTCTTCGGGTCGGCCGCCGCGGGCGGGTCGAGGACGGCGGCGAACCGGGCGTTCAGCTTGTCCTCCAGCCCCTTCGCGTCGTCGGCCTTGACCAGCCGGAGCACCGCCTCCCGCTCCTCGTAGGTCGTCGGCTGGTACAGCAGCCACCCCTCCAGGAGCGGCACCCGGCTCACCTTCTTGTCGTCGGCCGCCTTCAGCGCCTCGTCGATCTTCGCCCGGACCCGCCGGACCTCGGCCAACTGGTTCGGGACGGCCCCGCCGCCGCCGAGGTTGCCGGCCCCGCCGTTGACCGGGGTGCCGCCGGGGGTGAGCCCGAAGTACGTCTCCAGCAGTTGGCGGCTGACGGTGGGGGTCGGGCGGCCGGTGCCCAGGTCGATCGGGAAGAGGACCTCGGCGTCCGGGTCGGGGTCGTTGGGCATCTCGGCCGGGGCGCCCTTGAAGTCCCCGAGCGGGAGGCCGTCGACGACGAGGCGGTGGCGGAGGGCGGCGGCGGTGATGGTCTGCCGGCCGGCCCGGTCCTGGACGGCGAAGTACGCGAACGCCCCGACCGCGGCCAGGCAGAAGAACGTCAGGAGCTTTCCGAGGATGGTCATGGCGGGTGCTCGGGGCCCCGGTTCGGCGGACGGGATAAGTGATTCTGACCGACGACGCGAACCTTGACAAGGACGGAACGGCCACAAACCGCGGGGCGCGGGGCGGGTGGGGGGGCGGGGCCGGTTGTGTTGAGGAGAAGGGGTGAGGGGTGAGGGGGTGAAGGGGTGACAAACCCGCCCCGTCTTGTCACCCCTTCACCCCCTCACCCCTTCTCTTCCCCCGGAGGGGTTCGCACCCGGGGTGAATTTGCACTATAAGAGGGGTGTTCCCGCCTGTCCGGCGCCGGACCCGGCCCGGGTTTGTACAGGCGTCCTCGTCTCGGCCGTCCCCCGGCCGGAGAGCCCGCCCATGCCCCCCGACGCGACCGCCCCGACGCAGCTGGGGAGCTACGACATCGTGTCCCGGATCGCCGAGGGCGGGATGGGGACGGTGTACAAGGCCCGGCACCGGACCACCGGGGCGGTGGTGGCGGTCAAGGTGATCGCGGCGGCGACGGCCAAGAACCCGGTCCTGCTGCAGCGGTTCGAGCGGGAGTTCCAGGCGGCCCGGGTGCTCGACCACCCGAACGTCGTCCGGGCGATCGAGTACTGCGGGTCGGGGCCGCAGCCGTTCCTGGTGATGGAGTACGTGGACGGGGAGTCGGTCGGGCAGCGGGTGGAGCGGGCCGGGGCGTTCCCGGAGGCGGAGGCGGTGCGGTTGATCGCCCAGGTGTGCGAGGGGCTGCAGCGGGCCCACAAGCAGGGCCTGGTGCACCGGGACGTGAAGCCGGACAACATCCTGATCACCCGGGACGGGGTGGCCAAGCTGACCGACCTGGGCCTGGTCCGGGACGTGGACGGGGACCTGAACCTGACCAAGACCGGGCGCGGGCTGGGGACCCCGCACTACATGGCCCCGGAGCAGTTCCGGAACGCGAAGAACGTGGACGTGCGGGGCGACGTGTACTCCCTCGGGGCGACGCTGTACGCGATGGTCACCGGGCAGGTGCCGTTCGAGAACGCGTCCCCGCTGGACTGCTGGATGAAGAAGATCCGGAACGAGTTCCCGCCGCCGAAGGAGCTGGCCCCGCGGCTGTCCGACCGGGTCGACTGGGCGATCCGGCGGGCGATGAGCGCCGAGCCGGACCGCCGCCCGGCGAGCTGCCGGGAGTTCCTGGAGGACCTGACCGGGCAGGGCCGGGCGGCCCCGCCGAAGGACCCGGCGGCCGCCGGCGGGTCGGACATCTGGTACCTGGTGTACAAGGACGAGACCGGGGCGACGTGCACGGTGAAGGGGACGACCGGGGGGATCCGCAACGCCCTGCGGGACCGCCTGCTGGGGGACGCCGGCGGGGTGCTGGTGAGCCGGGCGAAGGCCGGGCCGTTCGTGTCGCTGGCCGCGGCCCCCGAGTTCCGCGACCTGGTGGTCGACCCGGCCCCGCTGGCCGGCCCGGGGAGCGGGCCGGTGCGGCGGGCGGGCGGGCCGACCCCGCTGCCGGGGCCGGCCGCCGGCCGGGACCGCCGGGCGGACCAGGACGAGACGGTCGAGTACGGGGCGGACCCGCCGCCGGCCGGGGCGTCCGGGAGCCGGTCGGCCCCTCCGTCCGGCCGGGCGTCGGGGGCGCGGGCGGCGGTCCCGGGCCGGACCACGACCCCGCTGCCGACCCCGCTGCCGGTCGCCGACCCGCACGCCGAGACGGACCCGTACGTGCCGGCGGAGGAGGCGGACCGGCCGACCCGGCCGCTCCGGCGGAAGCCGGCCCGGGCGCGGAAGAAGCCGTTCGACTGGACGCCGGTGCTGCTGGTGGTGGTGGCGGTCCTGTCGGCGGCGATCGGGTACCTGGTGTTGGCGAAGTGAGCCGGTGGAGAGGTGGCGCGGCCGGGTGATCTCGGGAGGTGCCGCCCTTCACCGGGCGGGGTGACGCCTCCGGCTGGTCTCGGTGGGTGGCGCCCCTCACCCGGCCCGGCGAAGCGCCGGGCCGACCTCTCCCCAGCGGGGAGAGGTGGGGCTGGTGCGGCCCCTCCGAACGTCACCGACCCAGGGAGCTGTTGAGGGGCCCGGTGGCCCCCACCTCTCCCCGCTGGGGAGAGGTCGCCGGCGCCTCGCCGGCGGGTGAGGGGCGCCACCGACCGAGAAACCCGGGGACCGACCCCCGCCCCGGGGCGTCGCCCCCTCAGCGCAGCAGCCGCACCGCCTTCACCGCGTACTGCGCCCCGCTCCCGACGGTCGCCGCCAGCATCGCCCACAGCAGCCCGGTCCGCACCGGCTCCAGCACCGCCAGGGCGTCGGCCGGGCCCGCGTCCCGCACCCACTCGACGACCAGCACGGCGACCACCACCGCGCACTGCAGCCCCATCTTCAGCTTCCCGAACCGGTCCGCCCCGAACGCCTTCCCGGCCGCCTCGACCATCCCGCGCAGCCCGGTCACCAGCAACTCCCGACCGACCACCACCGCCACCACCCACGGGTCGATCCCGGCGGCCGGGACCGGGATCAGGAAGACGAACGCCCCGCACACCAGGACCTTGTCGGTGAGCGGGTCGAGGGCCCGGCCGACGGCGGTCAGCGGGCCGTACCGGCGGGCCCACCACCCGTCGAGCCAGTCGGTGGCGCAGGCGGCGGCGAACACCGCGAGGGCGGCCGGCCAGGCGGCACGGGCGATGAGGGCGAACAGCACGACCGCCAGCGGCAGGCGGGACAGCGACAGGAGGTTGGGGACGTTCCAGACCGGGGACGGGGGGGTGTCGGCCATCGCCGGCGCTCGGGGTTAGTTGTGCGGGCACCCGGGGGAAGGTAGGATACCGAACAGCGAGCCGGGGGGTCACATGACCGACGCCACGACGAAGAAGCCGTTACGGGTCTCGGTGGACGGGACGGCCGGGCCGTACATCCTGGTGCCGGGTGAGCAGCTGGCCGAGGTCGAACGGCTCCTCCGGTCCCACGGCGTCCGGTGCTGGACGGACGGGAACGCGATCTCGTTGAACGACGCCCCCGCCGTCGGGGTCATCAACCTCGGGCGGCGGGGGAACGCGGTGGCGGTGCAATCCCTTCTCGACGCGCACCCGTGAGGCCGGTGCCCGATGTCGTTCGCCGCCGAAGTCCGGGACCTCCGCACCCGCGCCCTGGCAGAGTTGACGGACGCCCACGACTACCACTCCGACACCCTCATCGCCTGGGGCACGGTCGGGCGGGTGATCGCGAGGGGCGAGACGATCGCGGTCACCAACACCCTGACCGGCACCGTGACCACGGACGCCGACCTGGTCGGCAAGATCCGCGGGTACACCGTCGAGCGCCTCCCGGAGGCCACGTTCCAAACCTTCCTCACCGTGTTCGAGGCGTTCTTCGCGGACTTCGTCCGGGCGTGGCTCCGGTCTTACCCGGAAAGTCTTCGCAACGCCGCGGACGTGCCGGTGGGGAGGATCTTGGATGCGGCGGACAAGTCCGCCGTCGTCGAGTACCTGATCGACCGGGCCGTCGTCGGGTTGCTGTACGAGAAGCCGGTGGACTGGTTCGCGTACCTCGAGAAGCGACTGAAGCTCGGGTGCCCGTCGGCGGGCGAGGTCGCCCGCTTCGCCGAAGCGAAGGCGACGCGCGACATCCTGATTCACAACCGCGGGGTGGTCAACGAGGCGTACCTTGCAAAGGTCGGCAAGAACGCCGCCCGGTTCGCGCTCGGCGAGCGGGTCGACGTCCCGGAGCCGTACCACCGGGAGACGTGGGACCTGCTCCGGAAGATGGTGGCCGACCTGTCGGACGCGGTCACGGCGAAGTTCCCGTGACGTCACCACGGCTTGCCGACCGCCCGGGCGACGAGGTCGTACCCGTCGGCCGCGGTCACCTTCGCCGCCACGAAGTCGCCCGGGCGGAGGTTCTTCCCCTTCACCCGGACGGCGCAGTCGATGTCCGGGCTGTCGGCGGTGGTCCGGCCGCGGAGGTGGCCGGCGAACTCCGGGTCCGGCCCGTCGACGACGACCGGGAGTTCCTTCCCGACCTGCCCGGCGGCGTACCCGAACGCGACCGCCTGCTGCGCCTCCATCAGCGCCGCGACCCGGGCCGCCTTCACGTCCTCGGGGAGGTGGCCGTCGAGCTTCTCGGCGGGGGTGCCGGGCTCCGGCGAGTACGGGAAGACGCCGAGCCGCTCGAACTTGAAGTCGGTGACGAACCGCCGCAACTCCTCGAACTCGGCGTCCGTCTCGCCGGGGAACCCGGCGATGAAGGTAGTGCGAATGGCGAGGTCCGGCCACCGCTCGCGGAGCCGGTGCAACAGCTTCTCGGTGGCCGCCCGGTCGACGCGGCGGATCATCCGCCGGAGGACGCGGTCGCTGATGTGCTGCAGCGGCATGTCGAGGTACGGGATGATTTTCGGCGACCCGGCGAGGGCGTCGATCACCTCGTCGGAGAGGTACTCGGGGTAGGCGTACAGGGTGCGGACCCACTCGATCCCGTCGACGCGGTCGAGTTCGCGGATCAGGTCGGCGAGGCGGGTCCGGCCGTACAGGTCCATCCCGTAGTAGGTGGTGTCCTGGGCGACGAGGATGAGTTCGCGGGCGCCGTCGGCGGCCAGCTCGTTCGCCTCGCGGACGACCTCCTCGATCGGCTTGGTGACGTGCTTGCCGCGCATCTTGGGGATGGCGCAGTAGGTGCAGAGGCGGTCGCAGCCCTCGGAGATCTTGAGGTAGGCGTAGTGCCGCGGGGTGATGCGGAGGCGGGCGGTGTCCTCGAGTGCCCGCACCGGGGCGGGGCGGAACAGCGACCGCTGCTCGTCGCGTTGGGACACGGCCCGGTCGACGACGGCGGCGATGTCTTCGCGGCCGAACACGCCGACGATCTGGTCGACCTCGGGGACGTGTTCGAGGAGGAGGTCGCGCTGCCGCTCGGCCATGCACCCGGCGACGACGACGGCCCCGACCCGGCCTCTGGCCTTGAGGGCGAGCATCTCGCGGACGACGGCGAGGGACTCCTGGCGGGCCGGCTCGATGAACCCGCAGGTGTTGACGACGACCACGTCGGCCCCGTCGGCGTCGGGCTGGAGGGCGTACCCGTCCTGGGCGAGCTTGCCGAGCATCCGCTCGGAGTCGACGAGGTTCTTGGGGCACCCGAGGGAGACGAAGGCGTAGCGGCCCTTGGGCGAGCCGGGGGCGTCGGCCCCCGGGGTGGGCGGGGCGGCGAGCGGGAGGCTCTTGACGGGCATGCGGGTGCGGCTCGGGGTGGGGCGACGGCCAAACACCCATCTTAGGCGGGCGGGCGGGGGGCAACAACCGGCGCCGGCCCGGCGGGCGGGTCAGGGCTTGGGGCGGGGCGGCGGGGCCGTCGGCCGCGGGGCGGGCGGGCGGGTGTCGCGGAACGGGCGGGCGTCCCACACCCGGGCCGCCGGGCCGCTGGCGGTGAGCAGGCGGGTGCCGTCCGGGCTCCACCCCGCCGCCAGCACCGAGCTGAGGTGCCCCTTGAGGGTGAGAACCTCGACCCCGGTCTTGGCGTCCCACACCCGGGCCGTCCGGTCGTCCCCGCCGGTCACGATCCGGGCCCCGTCCGGGCTGAACGCGACGGCCTGCACCGCGCTGGTGTGCCCCCTCAGGACGGCCAGCTCCGCGCCGGTCTTGGCGTCCCACACCCGCACCCCGCCGCCGGCGGTCACCACCCGCGCCCCGTCCGGGCTCCACGCCGCGGCGACCGTCAGCCCCGTGTTCCCCTTCGGGACGAGCAGCGGGGCGCCGGTGGCGGCGTCCCACACCCGGGCCCCGTCGAGCCCGGTGGTGACGAGCCGGGCGCCGTCCGGGCTGAACGCCACCGCCAGCGCCGGGCGGGCGTGCCCCCTCAGCGGGAGCGGGTCGGCGTCGGCGTCGGCGGCCCACACCAGCACCACCCCGTCGACCCCGGCGGCGGCGATCCGGCCGCCGTCCGGGCTCCACGCCACGCCGCGCGGCTCGCTCCGCTGCCCGCGGAGGGGGCGCAGCCGCCGCCCGGCCGCGGCGTCGAACACCTGCACCCCGCTGCGGCTGGCGGTGACGACCCGGCCGCCGTCCGGGCTCCACGCCACCGCCGTGACCCACCCCAGCAGCTGCCCGAGGACGCCCACCTCGGCCCCGGTCCGGGCGTCGCACACCCGCGCCGCCCCGTCGGTGGTGCCGAGCACCACCCGGGTCCCGTCCGGGCTCCACGCCGCGGAGTGGACGCCGCCCTGCCGAGCCCAGATGCTGTCCTGCTCGACGTTCCGCCGGGCGTCCCACACCCGGGCCGTCTTGTCGTACCCGGAGGAGACGACGCGGGCCCCGTCCGGGCTGAACGCCGCGGAGTACACCGCCCCGGCGTGGCCGCGCAGGGCCAGCACCTCGGTGCCCGTCCGCAGGCTCCACAGCCGCACCGAGCCGTCGTAGGCGGCGGTCAGGACCAGCCCGCCGTTCGGGGAGAACGCGGCCGCCGACACCTCGCGGGCGTGGCCGCGCAGGACGAGCACCTCCACCCCGGTGGCGGAGTCCCACACGTGCACCTCCCGGTGGCTCACGGTCAGCACCCGCCCGCCGTCCGGGCTGAACGCCGCCCCCGACACCTGGTTCAGGTGCCCTTTCAGGGCGACCAACTCCGCGCCGGTCTTGGCGTCCCAGACCCGGGCCGTCTTGTCCTCCCCGGCGGTCACGACCCGCGCCCCGTCGGCGCTCCAGGCGGCGTCCACCACCGGGGCGTCGTGCCCCTTGAGGGCGAGCAGTTCGGCCCCGGTCCTGGCGTCCCACACCCGGGCGGCGCGGTCGTCGCTGGACCCGTTCCCGGTGACGATCCGCGCCCCGTCGGGGCTCCACGCGCCCCGAAGCGCCGGGCCCTTCAGCGCGAACAGTTCGGCCCCGGTCTTCGCGTCCCACACCCGCGCCACCCGGTCGTCGCCGGCGGTCAGGAGGCGGGCCCCGTCCGGGCTGAACGCCGCGGTCCGGACCGGGCCGTTGTGCCCCTTGATGGCGAGCAACTCGGCCCCGGTGTCGGCGTCCCACACCCGCGCCACCTTGTCGTGCCCGCCGGTCGCCACCCGCGCCCCGTCCTGGCTGAACGCCGCCGTCATCACCGGCTCCGCGTGCCCCCGGAGGGTGACCAGTGAGGCGTCGCTGAGGCGGCTCAGGTACCCCCACTCCCACCCGTGGAGCTCGGGGCGGGCGGCGGCCAGGATGGCCCGCATCGCGACCACGTCGCTGTCCCGCCACTCCTGGTGCGCGACCCGCATCGCCCCGCCGTACTCCAGCGCCGCCAGCTTCTCCCGCTCCCGCTCGACCGCCCGGCGGGCGTCCGCGGCGGCGTCCCGGGCCTCCTCCGCGGCCCCCTTCTGGGCGACCGCGTCGTCCCGGTTGCGGTCGGCCACGGCCCGCAGCCGGGCCTCCTCGCCCCGCCCGGCCTCGGCCGCCGCCCGCAGCCGCTCGGCCTCCCCGCGGGCCTCCTCCGTCAGCCGCTTCTCGTCCCCGAGCTGCGCGTTCGCCCCCTCCAGGCGGGTCTTCGCCCCCTCGGCCTCCCGCCAGAACCCGACCACCACGAACACCACCGCCGCCAGCAGCACCGCCAGACCGGACAGGCCGTACGCGGCGGCCGCCGTCGGCTTCCGCCGCACCCACCGGGCCAGCCGCTCCGCCCGCCCCACCGGGCGGGCCGCGATCGGCTCCCCGCGGACGAACCGGCCGAGGTCGTCGGCCAGCTCCCCGGCGGTCGGGTACCGGTGCTCCGGCTCCTTCGCCAGGCACTTCCCGACGATCGTGTCCAGGTCCCGGGGGATGGACCGCTCCACCGTCCGCGCCGCCGCCGGCTCGGCCGACTGGATCCGGCTCAGCAGCTGCGCCACGGAGTCGCCGGCGAACGGCCGCTTCCCCGCCACGCACTCGTACAGGATCACCCCCAGGGCCCACACGTCGGCCGGCGGGCCGACGAACTTCGCCCGCTGCGCCGCCTGCTCCGGGGCCATGTACGCCGGGGTCCCCATCAGGACGTTGGTCTGGGTCAGGTCGTGCGCCTTCCGCTTCGCCAGCCCGAAGTCCGTCACCTTCGGCTCCCCGGCCGCGTCCAGCAGCACGTTCCCCGGCTTCAGGTCCCGGTGGACGACGTCCAGGTCGTGCGCCGCCGCCACCCCCCGGGCGATCTTCCCGACCAGCTCCGCCGCCTCCCGCGGCGGCACCGGGGCGGCGTCCTTCAGCCGGTCGGCCAGGCTCCCGCCGGGGACCAGTTCCATCGCCATGAACGGCCGGCCGGCGTGCTCCCCGAGCTCGAACACCTGGACGACGTGCGGGTGCTTCACCGCCGCCATCACCTCCGCCTCCGCCCAGAACCGGGCCACCGCCGCCCGGCCGGCGTCCGCCCGCAGGATGCACTTGACCGCCACCTCCCGGTTCAGCCCGCGCTGGCGGGCCCGGTACACCACCCCCATCCCGCCCTCCCCGAGCTTCGCCAGCAGCTCGTACCCGGGGATCGCGTCGGGGGGGCCGGAGCCCGCCGCCGACGCGGCCGCCTGCACCGGCGTCTGGACGAACGTGCCGGCCGGGTCGCGGCCGTCGGCGGCGGTGCGGTCGGGGGAGGGTCGGGGGCGGGTGGGGTCGTGGGCGGCGGGGTCGCCGGGCGGCGGGGCGGCGAGGTCGTGGGTCTCGTCGGGCGGCGGCACGGGCGTTCCTCCGGGGGTGCCGTCGATGCTACCGCGCCGCCGGCCCGCCTGCCAACCGACAAGCCCGCGGCGCGAGCAAGGGCTTCAGCAAAGCCCTTGCTCGCGCCGCGGGCTTGTCGGGCCGGGGGCTACGCCGGACCCGACCCCCCGTCCAGCACCGCCCGCACCTTCTCCGCCAGCGACCGCGGCGTGAACGGCTTCTGCAGAAATGCGTCCGCCCCGCCCCCGACCCCGTGCCGCAGCACCGCGTCGTCCGTGTACCCGCTCACGTACAGCACCTTCACCCCCGGCCGCCCCCGCCGCACCGCCTCCGCCACCGCCCGGCCGCCCATCCCCGGCATCACCACGTCCGTCACCACCAGGTCGATCGGGCCCGGGTGCGCCGCCGCCACCGCCACCGCCCCCGGGCCGTCCGACGCCTCCACCACCGCGTACCCCGCCGCCTCCAGCGCCGACCGCGCGATCCGCCGCACCTGGCCCTCGTCCTCTACCAGCAGCACCGTCTCCGCGCCCCCCCGCGACGCCCCCGCCGGCTCCGCCGCCGGACCCTCCGCCGCCCCGCCCGCCACCGCCGGCAGCAGCACCCGGAACGTCGTCCCCGCCCCGACCGCGCTGTCCACCAGCACGTGGCCCCCGGACTGCTTCACCACCCCGAACACCGTCGCCAGGCCGAGCCCCGTCCCCTTCCCCCCCTTCGTCGTGAAGAACGGCTCGAACACCCGCGCCCGCACCTCGTCCGTCATCCCCGCCCCGGTGTCCGACACCGTCAGCTCGGCGTACCAGTCCGGGGCCAGCTCCCCCGCCGCCGGGTGCCCCGGACCCACCTCCACCGCCCGCGTCGATACCGTCAGTGCCCCGCCGGTCGGCATCGCCTCCCGGGCGTTCACCACCAGGTTCAACACCACCTGCTCGATCTGACCCGGGTCGGCCTCGACCGGCGGCAGGTCCGGGTCCAGCGCGGTCGCGAACGACACGTCCTCGCCGACCAGCCGGCGGAGCATCCCCTCGGCCGACGCCACCACCTCGGTCAGGCTCAGCACCACCGGGGCCAGCACCTGCCGCCGGCCGAACGCCAGGAGCTGCCGGGTCAGCCGGGCCGCCCGGTCCCCGGCGTCCAGCACCGCCTCCGCCGCCCCCCGCCGCGGGTCGTCGGCCGGCAGGTCCCCGACCAGCAGCTCGGCGTACCCGTTGATGACGGTCAGCAGGTTGTTGAAGTCGTGGGCGATGCCGCCGGCCAGCCGCCCGACCGCCTCCAGCTTCTGGGCCTGCCGGAGCCGCTCCTCCAGGGCGGCCCGGGCCTCCTCCGCCGCCCGCCGGCGGGTCACGTCCCGGAGCGTCCCGGCCAGCCGCACCCCGGCCGGGGACGGGGCGAGCCGGGCCCGGTCCTCGACCCACACCGCCCGCCCGTCGGCGGCCGCCAGCCGGTACTCCAGCCGGTGGTCGGCCCCGGCCCGGACGTGCTCCCGGCGCAGCGCCACGCACCGGTCCCGGTCGTCCGGGTGGAGGCGGTCGGCCCAGAACGTCGGGGACGAGAGCCAGGCCGCCGGCGGGAACCCGAGCAGGGCCTCGGCCTGCGGGCCGACGAAGGTGAACCGGCCGGACGCCGGGTCGGCCTCCCACACCACCACGTCCAGGGAGTGGACGAGCCGCTCGTAGGTGGCGGCGGCCCCGCGGAGGTCGGCGGTCCGGTCGGCGACCCGCCGCTCCAGTTCGGCGTTCGCCCGCCGCAGCTCGTCCTCCGCCCGCCGCCGGTCGGTCACGTCCCGGGCCAGGATCAGCCCGAGCGGCCCGGCCTCGGCGTGCAGCCGGGTGAGGGTGAGGTTGACCGGGACCCAGTCGGCCCCGGCCCGGCGGAGCGAGTACCCGTCCTGGGCGTGGAACGTCTGGGTCGCCCGCAGGGCCCGGAGGAGGTGGGCCATCCCGGCCCCGCGGTCGGCCCGGAACAGCTCGTCCAGGGTGAGCCGCAGGAGCAGCGGCCGGGGCATCCCGGTCAGCCGCCGGGCGGCCGGGTTCACCTCCACCACCCGGGCGGTGTCCGGGTCGGCGACGACGGCCGCGTCCCCGATCTCCTCGAACAGGGTCAGGCCCAGCTCCTGGGTGTCGGCGGTGGTCACGGGGCACCCCCCGGCTGCCAGGCGAACAATTCGACGTCGTCCACCCACACCTCCCCCGCGGCCGCCCCGACCGACACCTTCCGGTCGGGGCCCCGGGTCGGGAACGGCGGGGTCTCGGTGACCACCGCGTACGTCCGCCACTCCGGCCCCGGGGTGAACCACCGCTGGCCCTGGACGACCCACAGCGACGGGTCGACCGGCTCGCCCGCGGGCGTCTTGGGCTGGGTGGCGGTCGCCCGGACCCGGGCCGCCGCCGGGCCGATGTCGTCCGGCCGGACGGTCACCGGCAGGCTGGCGGACACCGTCAGGTTGGCGGCCCCGGCCCCGGCCCCGGCCCGGGCCCGGAACCGGAGGACCAGGACCGCCCCGGCCGGCGGTTCGGCGGCGATCGGCTGGTAGCAGTTGATCTGCCTCCGCCCCTTGTCCTTGGGCGGGTCGCGGAACGTCAGCCGGAGGGCCGGGTTGCCGGGCCGGTCGGGCGGGTCGGCCGCGTCGATCCGCCGGTCCGGGGTCCACCAGCCGGTGTCCGCGAGCCGCCACAGGTCGGTGGCGGTGCCCGGCCTCAGACAATCCCCGTCGAACCCGCCGGCCTTCACCAGGTTCTTCCCGGGCGGCACCGCCGCCCCGACCACGGCCGGCCAGTTCCTCACCACCCGGTCGGCCAGCCCGGGGTCGGTCAGCGGGTTGACGAACACCCAGGCGTCCGGGGAGCGGACGGCCAGAACCGACCCGGGGGCCGGCCAGGACGGGATCTGGAGCTCGGCCGGGGGCTTGCCGGGCTTCGGCCCGCCGAAGACCCGCTCGACCGGGAGCCCGCCGAGGTCGCCGGCGAACAGGGCCAGTTCTTCCGGCCGGTCGTAGAAGACCCACGCCCGGTCCGGGGCGGCGACCGCCGGGGCGGCGGGGGGGAGCGGCCCGGGGTCGGCCGGGGGCCAGTGGTACGCCGCGACCGCCGCGGCGGCGGCCCCGACCGCCCCGACCGCCGCGGCGGCGAGCCACCGGCGGCGGGGCCGGGGCCGCGCCGGGCCGCAGGCGGCGGCGAGGGCGTCGCGGAACTCGGCGACCGACCCGTACCGGTCGTCCGGCTCGCGGGCCAGGCCGCGCCGCAGGACCGGGTCGACGGCCGGCGGGAGCTGCGGGTTGCGGGCCGTGGCCGGGACGAACACCCGGCCGGGGAGCCGGCCGGTGAGCAGCTCGTAGGCGAGGGTGGCGAGCGAGAACACGTCGTACCGGGCGTCGGGGGTGAGCCCGGCGCGGCGCTCCGGGGCGGCGTAGTCGACCGTCCCGGGGTACTCCCGCCCGCCGAGCAGGTCGCCGGCGTCCTCCTCGGCCACCGCCAGCCCGAAGTCCGACACCTTGACCCCGCCGTCGGCCGCGAACAGGATGTTCTCGGGCTTCAGGTCGAGGTGGAGGACGCCGCGGCCGTGGATGTGCTCGAGGGCCCCGGCGACGGTCTCGACCAGGCCGATGGCGTCGGCCGGGGCCCACGCCCGGCCGGGGGCCATGCGGGTGCGGAGGGACCCGCCGGTCAGGTACTCGAGGACGAGGTAGTGGTTCCCGTCGGTGGCGCCGGCGTCGTGGATGCCGACGACGTTGGGGTGGGCGAGGGCGGCGGTGAGGCGGGACTCGCGGAGCCACCCGGGGGCGCCGTCGGCCCGGAGGACCTTGACCGCGACCTCGCGCTGGAGGTTGCGGTGGACGGCCCGGTAGACGACCCCGGTGCCGCCCTCGCCGATCTTGTCGAGCAGCTCGAGGCCGGGCACCCGGGGCGGCGCGGCGAGGCGGGTGGCGGAGTCGGACATGGGGCAGTACCGGTTCCGTGGCGCGGGTCGACCTTGACCGGGCCTGAAATCTTCTATCTGACTATCAAACCGAGACGCGGGATTGGGATCATCCTACCCGGTGGCGGGCGGTTGTGGTGAAGATTCTTCGGTTGTGTTTCACAGACCGATGGCTCGCCGCGGGTTGTTCGGACACCCGTGGGGAACAGGGGAGATCGGGGGGCGAGACCGGTGGCCGACATCCGCGAGGCGACGGCGGCCGACTGGCCGTTGGTGTGGGAGCTGTTCCGGCTCGCGGCGGCCGGCGGGGACGTGTTCGCGTACGACGAGGCGACGCCGGAGGAGACGGCCCGGAAGCTGTGGTTCGAGCCGCCGGCGGCGTGCTGGGTGGCGGAGGTGGGCGGGGCGTTCGCCGGGACGTACTACGTGCGGCCGAACCAGCCGGGGCGCGGGGGTCACGTGGCGAACGCCGGGTACCTGGTGGCGGACGGGTTCCGCGGCCGGGGGTTGGCGAGGGAGCTGTGCGAGCACTCGCTCGGGACGGCGCGGCGGCTGGGGTTTGCGGCGGTGCAGTTCAACTACGTGGTGGCGACGAACGCGGCGGCGGTGCGGGCGTGGGCGGGGTGTGGGTTCGCGGTGGTGGGTCGGGTGCCGGGGGCGTTCCGGCACGCGGGGCTGGGGTTCGTGGACGTGCTGGTGATGCACCGCCGGCTGTGACGGCGGGGTGTCACCGCGGCCGCGGCGGCGGGGCGACGGGCTTCGGCAGGAACTGCGGGTCGGTCGGCGTCGCGTCCCACACCTCGGGCGGCCCGGAGCGGGGCGCGGTCACCAGCCGCGACCCGTCCCGGCTCCACCAGACCGACCCAGCCATGTTACGGCCGTTCTTCAGGGTGAGGAGCTCCGCCCCGGTCGCGGCGTCCCAGACCCGGGTCGTGCGGTCCCCGGCGGTGGTGACGATCCGCGACCCGTCCGGGCTCCACCCGATCCGGCCGCCGGCCGGGCCGCCGACCCCCGGGTCCCCAAGGGTCAGGACCTCGGCCCCGGTCCGGGCGTCCCACACCCGGACCGTGCCGTGCCCCCACCGCGTCGCCACCCGCGCCCCGTCCGGGCTCCAGGCCGCGGCGAACGCGCTCCCGAACGGGTCGGGCGTCAGGTTCAGGGTGAGGAGCAGGGCCCCGGTCCGGGCGTCCCACACCCGGGCCGTGTCGTCGGCGGAGGTGGTCGCGAGCCGGGTCCCGTCCGGGCTCCACGCCGCCGCCCACACCGGCCGGGTGTGCCCGTCCAGGGTCGCTACCTCCTTCCCGGTCCGGGCGTCCCACACCCGCACCGGCCCGGCGCGGGCCGGGCCGGCCCGGACCACCTTGCCCGGGGCGAGGTTGAGGTCGAGCGGCTGGACGGGGGCGTAGGTCGTCGTCACCCGCGACCCGTCCGGGCTCCACGCCACCGAGCCGACCGCCCCCGCCCCCGCCCCCTTCAGGGCGGCTAGCTCGGCCCCGGTCGCGGCGTCGAATACCCGGACCGTCCCGCCCACCTTGTCCGCCAGCGCGACCCGCCCCCCGTCCGGGCTCCACGGGTCCGGGGGCGGCAGGTCTCCGAGGCCCAGGCCGACCCCCCCGACCCACCGGAACTGCCCCTTCAGGACGGCGACCGAATTCCCGGTGCCGGCGTCCCACACCCGTGCCGTGCCGTCCCCGGACAGGGTGACCACCCGCCCCCCGTCCGGGCTCCACCCCGCCGCTGAGAGCCCACCCTTGTGCCCCTTCAGCACGGCCCGTTCCGTTCCCGTCGCGGCGTTCCACACCCGGGCGGCGGCGGGGGTGGCGGTCACCACCTTCTCCCCGTCCGGGCTCCACCACGCCCCCCGGTCCCCGAGGCCCACGACCTCAGCCACCGGCAGGTCTGGGACGTCGACCCGTGGGCTGACGTCCCAGACCCGGGCCGTCGTGTCGCCCGCGGTCACCACCCGCGTCCCGTCCGGGCTCCAGGCCGCCGAGGACGGGAACGACGTGTGGCCGGTCAGGGCGGCCGCCGGCGCCCCCGTCCGGGCGTCCCACACCCGGACCACCTGGTCCCCGCCCGCGGTCACCACCCGCGCCCCGTCCGGGCTCCAGGACACCACGTCCACCGATCCCGCGTGCCCCTTCAGCAGGGCGACCGCCTTCCCCGTCCCGACATCCCACACCCGGGCGGTGCCGCCCCCGGTCGCCAGCCGCGCCCCGTCCGGGCTCCACGCGACCGCCGACACCCCGCCGGCGTGCCCGTCCAGCACGGCGACCGCCTTCCCCGTCCCGACGTCCCACACCCGGGCGGTGCCGTCGCGGGAGGCGGTCGCCAGCCGCACCCCGTCCGGGCTCCACGCCGCCACCGACACCCCGTCCGTGTGCCCCTTTAGGTCCGCGGTCATCTTGCCCGTCCGGGCGTCCCAGACCCGGGCCGTCCACTGGCCGCCCATGGGGACGAACAGTCCGGCGAAGGTGGTGACCACCCGGGTCCCGTCCGGGCTCCACGACCCCGAGCCCACCTCCGCGGGGCCGCCCCCAAGCGCGAGGACCGGCTCCCCGGTCCGGGCGTCCCACACCCGGGCCGTCCCGTCGGGGGAGGTGGTCGCCACCCGGGTCCCGTCCGGGCTCCACGCCGCCGGCATTCGCCCCGCCGTCCGGCCCTTCAGCACGGCGACCGGCCTCCCGGTCCCGGCGTCCCAGACCCGGACCGTCCCGGCGGGCGTGCGGACATCGAACACGGCGGCCGATTTCTCGACCGAGGTGGTCGCCACCCGGGTCCCGTCCGGGCTCCACGCCGCCGAGACCAGTTCGTCCGGGTCCACCCGGAGAACGACCAACTCCTCGCCCGTCCGGGCGTCCCACACCCGGGCCGTCCCGTCGGGGGAGGTGGTGACAATTTTCTTCCCGTCCGGGCTCCACGCCGCCGACCTCACGGACACGGTGTGCCCCTTCAGGGTCAGGACCTGACCGTTGCACAGCCGGTGGACGTACCGCCACTCCCACCCCCGGAGGCCCTCCCGCGTGCCGTCCAACAGCCCCGCGGCACCGGCGACGCTCCCCTCCCGCCACAGCTGGTGGGCGACCTGCATCGTCCGCCCGTACTCGAACACCGCCAGCTTCCTCAGCGCGGCCTGCTCGCCTCCGATGGCGACCTCCAGCTTCCCGTTCGTCGTCTGGAGTTCGCCGCGTAGCCGGGTCTCGGTCCCGAGCAGGTCCTCGACGCGCCCCCGGGCGGTGTCGGCCTCCACCTTCGCCCCTTCCGCCGTGACCTTCGCCCCCTCCGCCTCCCGCCAGAACCCGACCACCACGAACACCACCGCCGCCAACAGCACCGCCAGCCCCGAGACGCCCCACGCGGCGGCCGCCGTCGGCTTCCGTCGCACCCA
>PNKH01000049.1 GCA_013822345.1 Isosphaera sp. | reverse complement strand
CGACGGCTGGACGAACGACGACTTCCCGACCGAGACGACGCCCGGCGACGTTCGCACCTTGCAACTCAAGGGGGAGGCGGTGGCGAACACGCCGGCGAACCGCAACCGCGCCGACCTCGACTTCACCGGCAGCGCGATGCCGCCGCCGGAGGCGGTGAAGGCCGGGAAGGTGGCGCCGCTGACTGACGAGGACCGGTTCACGCTGGTCCGGTGGATCGACCTCGGCTGTCCGATCGACCTCGACCGCGGGTTCGGGTGGATGCTCGACGACCAGCGGCCGACGCTGACGATGCCGGTGCCGCGGGCGGGGGCGAACCCGCCGGTGGAGCGGGTACGGGTCGGGATGCACGACTACGGCACCGGGCTGGCGGCGGACACGTTCGCGGTGGTGGCGGACTTCGCGGCGGACGGCGTCCCGGCCGGCGGGAATCTGGCGGCGAAGTTCAAGCCGGTCGGCGGCGGGGTGTTCGAGTGGGTGCCGGCGGCGCCGCTGACGGTCGCCCGCGGCACGCTGACGGTGAGCGTGAAGGACAAGCAGGGGAACGTGACGCGGATCGAGCGGACGTTCTCGGCGGGGAAGTAGTACCGGGCGACCCGGGGGTGGCCCGGCCCCCGGGTTTCACGGTGCGTGGTGCCCCTCACCCGGAACCGCGAAGCGCGGTTCCGACCTCTCCCCGGCGGGGAGAGGTGGGGCTCGCCGGCCTTCTCGGCAGCTTTGCGGGTCGGGTGCGTTTCGAGGGGACGCACGGCCCCCACCTCTCCCCGCTGGGGAGAGGTCGCCGGCGCTTCGCCGGCGGGTGAGGGGCACCACCTGCGGAGGCGGCCGGTGACCTCGCCCGACCGGAGGGGCGCCGGCATACCAACGACGCGGGCCGGGGGGCAACCCCCGGCCCGCTCGCGTTCCCGCGGCGCCTACTTCTCGACCTGTGGCCGCGGAGGGCTCGCGGCACCGCCGAGGCCTCGAACAATTTCGTGTTCGAGGAACGCCGGTCCGCGGGGTTGCACCAGGCCTCGAACACGAAATTGTTCGAGGCCTCGGTAGCGGTGCTGGAACAGCCCTCCCCGGGCGGGATCGGCTGGAGTGCTCTCGGACGACGCAACATCGTCCTGCCGCAGGGCAGCGAGCTAGACCGACCCGCGGGAACAGGGACACGTTACCCGCCCGCCGGGCCGACCGCAAGCGTGCGTCCTTGACTTCCCAGGGCGGTTCGGAGTGTGGGGCTGGGCGGTCTGGGCGGCATCGCACCCGCTCCCTGGCGGTCGCGGTTCGCCCCGGCGCACGGCGAACCGCGACCGCCAGGGAGCGGGTGAAACCGACCCCACCCCCCACACCGAACGGCCGGTCCTTGACTTCCCGGTAAGGGTCGCCGAAACTGTCGGTACCCTCCCCGCCGCCCGTCCGCCCGCACCCGACGCGCCAACCCGATGCGCACCCCCCTGCTGCTGACCGCCGGCCTGGTCGTACTCGCCGCGTCCCAGGCCCGCGCCGCGGACCCCGACGGCCAGCAGATCTACAAGCAGATGTGCAGCCGCTGCCACGGCCCGGCCGGGGAGGGGACGAAGAAGGTCCCGGCCCCGCTCGTCGGCGACCGGTCGGTGCCACAGCTCGCCGCCCTAATCGACCGCACCATGCCCGAGGACGACCCGGACAAGCTCGACGCCGCCGGGTCGAAGGCCGTCGCCGCGTACATCTCGGAGGCGTTCTACTCGCCCGCCGCCCAGGCCCGGCTCAAGCCGCCGCGGGTCGAGCTGTCCCGCCTCACCGTCAACCAGTTCCGCCAGGCCGTCGCCGACGTGGTCGCCGGCTTCCGCCCGGCCGCGAAGCCCGACGACCGGCGCGGCCTCGCCGCCGACTACTCCAACGGCCGGAACCCGGGGGCCAAGCGGCTCGCCGGCCGGGTCGACCCGGGGGTGAACTTCGACTTCGGCACCGCCGCCCCGGCGTTCGACCCGGAGCCGAAGGAGAAGCCCGACCCGGCCCAGTTCAGCGTCCGGTGGGAGGGGTCGGTGCTCGCCCCGGACACCGGGGTGTACGAGTTCACCGTCCGCACCGACCACGCCGCCCGGCTGTGGGTGAACGACGCCAAGAAGCCGCTCGTCGACGCCTGGGTGAAGTCCGGGTCCGACACCGAGTTCCGCGGCAGCGTGTTCCTGCTCGCCGGCCGGGCGTACCCGCTGAGGCTCGAGTTCTCGAAGGCCAAGCAGGGGGTGGACGACTCCAAGAAGAACCCGAACCCGCCGCCGAAGCCGGCCCAGGTCGCGCTGATGTGGAAGCGGCCCGGGCGGGTGGTCGAGGTGGTCGCGGCCCGGCACCTGTCGCCGGCGAAGGCCCCCGAGGTGTGCGTGGTCGAGACCCCGTTCCCGCCGGACGACCGGAGCCTCGGGTGGGAGCGCGGGACGGCCGTGTCGAAGGAGTGGGACGCGGCCGCCACCGACGCCGCCCTGGAGGCCGTCGGGTACGTCCTGGCCCGGCTCCCGGAGCTGGCCGGGGTCGGCCAGAACGACAAGGACCGCGCCACGAAGCTCCGCGACTTCTGCGCCCGGTTCGCCGAGCGCGCCTTCCGCCGGCCGCTCTCCGCCGACGAGCGGCGCGTCTTCGTCGACCGGGTGTTCGACGCCGTCCCGGACCCGGACGCGGCCGCCAAGCGGGTGCTGCTGTTCGCCCTGAAGTCGCCGCGGTTCCTCTACCCGGACGCCGGCACCCTCCCCGAACCGTACGCCGTCGCCGCACGGCTCGCCCTCGTCCTGTGGGACGCCGCGCCGGACGCCGAGCTCCTCGCCGCCGCGGCCGCCAGCAAGCTCGGCACCCGGGACGAGGTCGTGAAGCAGGCCGAGCGGATGCTGAGCGACCCGCGGGCGAAGACCAAGCTCCGCGAGTTCCTGCTCACCTGGCTGAAACTCGACCACGCCCCGGACCTGGCGAAGGACGCGAAGCGCTACCCCGGGTTCGACCCGGCCGTCGCCGCCGACCTCCGCACCTCGCTCGAGCTGTTCCTCGACGACGTGGTCTGGGCCGACGGGTCCGACTTCCGCAAGCTGCTGCTGTCGGACGAGACGTACCTGAACGGCCGGCTCGCGAAGTTCTACGGGGCCGACCTGCCGGCCGACGCCGGGTTCACGAAGGTGAAGTGGGAGCCGGGGAAGCGGGCCGGCGTCGTGACGCACCCGTACGTGCTGTCGGCGCTGGCGTACACCGACGTGAGTTCGCCGATCCACCGCGGGGTGTTCGTCGCCCGCGGGCTGCTCGGGATCACCATCCGCCCGCCGACGGACGCGTTCACCCCGCTGGCCGCCGACCTCCACCCGAAGCTGACCACCCGCGAGCGGGTCGCGCTGCAGACGAAGCCGCACGCCTGCGCCGGGTGCCACGCGGTCATGAACCCGCTCGGGTTCGCCCTGGAGAACTTCGACGCCGCCGGCCGGTTCCGTGAGAAGGAAGGGGACAAGCCGGTGGACGTGTCCGGGAGCTACGACACGCGGGCCGGGGAGACGGCGAAGTTCGCCGGCGGGCCGGAGCTGGCGCGGTTCCTGGCCGCCAGCCCGGAGACGTCGGCCGCGTTCGTCGAGCGGCTGTTCCACCACTACGTGAAGCAGCCGGTCATGGCGTACGGGGTGGACCGGCCGGACAAGCTGGAAAAATACCTGTCAGAGAACGGGCACAGTGTCCGTAAGCTAGTAGTGGAAGTGGCCGCCACCGCCGCCCTGCCGAAGCCACCGAAGTGACCCCGGCGGGCGGGGGGCGTGAGCCCCCCGATCCGCCCGAACATCAGGGGGCTCACGCCCCCCGCTCGCCAGCTGATCCCGCCTTCCGGAGCACCTCGCACATGGCCCGCACCCGCCGCGAGTTCGTCCGCGACCTCGGCCTCAGCGCCGCCGCCCTGCCGTTCGTGCTGAACCTGCCGAGCCTCGGGTTCGCCAACCAGGCGAGGCGGAAGCAGCGGATCGTGTTCATGTTCAGCCCGAACGGGATCGTCCCGAAGGCGTTCTGGCCGGACGAGGAGGGGCCGAAGTTCACCCTCAAGGAAAGCCTGACGCCGCTGGAGCCGTTCCAGTCCAAGACGCTGATCCTGAACGGGGTGTGCGACCGGGTCCGCGGCGACGGCGACGCCCACATGCGCGGGATGGGCTGCCTGCTGACCGGGATCGAGCTATTCCCGGGCAACATCCAGGGCGGATCGGACACGCCCGCCGGGTGGGCGCGCGGGCACTCGGTGGACCAGGAGATCAAGGGCCACCTGCAGAAGGACGCGGCGACGAAGACGCGGTTCGGGTCGCTGGAGTTCGGGGTGATGGTCCCGGACCGGGCCGACACCTGGACCCGGTGGGTGTACGCCGGGGCGAACCAGCCGGTCGCCCCGGTCGACGACCCGTACCAGATGTTCAACAAGCTGTACGGCCGGGCCAAGGACCGCGAGGCGCTGGCCAGCGTGCTGGACGACTTGACGGACGACCTGAAGAAGGTCGGCGGGGCGGTCAGCGCGGCGGACAAGCGGCTGCTGGACGAGCACGCCGCGTTCGTCCGGGCGATGGAGAAGGAGCTGCAGGAGGCGAAGGCGTCGGCCGGGCACCCGGTGCCGAAGCTGGAGCCGGGGGTGCGGCGGGACAACGACGAGATGCCGCGGATCAGCAAGGCGCAGGTCGACCTGATGGTCGGGGCGTTCGCGGCGGACTTCACCCGGGTGGCGTCGCTGCAGTACACGAACTCGGTCGGCGGGGCGCGGATGCGGTGGGTCGGGGTGGACGAGGGGCACCACGCCCTGAGCCACGAGCCGGACACGAACGCGGCGGCGCAGGAGAAGCTGACGAAGATCAACAAGTGGTTCGCGGAGCAGTTGGCCTACCTGGCGAAGCGGCTGGCCGAGACGCCGGAGCCGGGCGGCACGGGGAGCCTGCTCGACAACACGCTCATCGTCTGGACGAACGAGCTGGGCAAGGGGAACTCGCACACCCTGGACAACATCCCGTTCGTGCTGGTCGGCGGCGGGCTGGACTTTAAGACGGGCCGGTCGTTGAAGTATAATCGGGTGCCGCACAACCGTCTGCTCATGTCTCTGGCTCACGGGTTCGGGGCCCGGGTGAAGACGTTCGGGAACCCGAACTTCTGCGGCGACGGCCCGCTCACCGGCCTGACGTGAGGCCGCCCCTCCGAGGACGACGCATGGTGCGGTCGCTGGCCCTGCTGGCGGTGCTCGTGGCGGTCGCGTCGTCACGGGCGCCAGCCCAGGACCTCGTAGGCCCGAAGTGGACGCCTCTGTCGTTCAGCGTGGCTAAGCCGGGCGGCGGTCGGAACCCGGGGCTCGACCTCGATCAGGGAACTCAGGTTGTCGTTCGGGTCGAACTGCCGGGGCAGAATATCGTCGCGGGTGACCTCGCGAAGTGCCGAGTGGACAGCTTCACCGACGACTTGAAGACGGACCTTCTTGCGACGCCCGACCCCCTCGCGCGCCCGGCGGTGTCCGGCAGCCTGACGTGGCTGAGCAAGGAGCCGAACAACTTCACCTTTCGGACTCCGGGTCACCCGGCCAAGGGTGCGACCAAAGTCCGCATCAAGGGGAGCCTAACTCTCGTCGTCGGGACAGGGGAGAAGGAACTGGAGAAGAAGGATGTCGAGCTGAAGACGAAGGCCGGTGTGGATCTCGGGATCGGGACGATCAAGATGAAGCTCGACGGGTTCAACCCCGCTGGTGCCCCAACCTTTTACGTCTACGATGGCAACCGGCCGCTCACCTCGGTCGCCCTAATCGGCGGCGATGGGAAGGAGATTCGGAGCCGACTCGTCTCGTCGATGTACGGGAACGATAAGGCGGGCAAGCCGGTCCACCAAGCGACGATTACGGTTCCCGACAAGAAGGTGGAGCGCTGCACGGTCCGGGTGAAGTACTACGACACGGTTGAGGAGGTGAAGGTACCGTTCGACCTGGAGGTCGGCCCCGGGTTGTAGGCGGCGCTGTAGGGTGCGTCGAGGCCCGCTTCGGGCCGACGACGCACCGGCGCCCCCAGGTGCGTCGTCGGCCCGAAGCGGGCCTCGACGCACCCTACGACTCACCCCGGGCCGTCGGCGGAGCGGCCCGGCAGCAGGTCCCGCAGGCACGCGGCGGCCCGCTTCGCGGTCAGGATCCGCCGCACCCGCTTCGCCAGCCCCGGCTCCCCCGCCGACCGCAGCTGCGCCACCCGCTCCCGCAGTCGCCGCAGCGTCTCCGCCTCCCACCCCGCCGCCGCCACCCGGTCCGCGTTCAGCACGAAGTTCACGTCGTCCCCGGGCGCCCGCACCGTCCCGCCGTAGTCGTAGATGAGCTGGCACACCGCCAGCGCCGACAGCACCTCCTGCTTGCCCCGCCACTCCACCGCCCGCGACGCCGCCGGGGCCGACGCCCGCAGCCGCTCGGCGTACACCGCGTGGGCGTAGACCGACCGCACCTCCCGCGCGAAGTCGTCGTTCAGCAGCGCGAGCAGGTCGTTCTTCGTCACCACCGGGGCGGGGCGTCGGCGGGGGGGGGCTTGGACCGGCATCGACGAACTCCTTCCCTGGGGGGCGGATTCGGACGACGCCCCATCAGTTTGCAACTGGTGTGCCCGGCAAAACTTTCCGGGGCGAGCCGGGAGCGTGAGCGACCGGAGGTGCGATCCCTCCGGTCGCTCACGCTCCCGGCTCGCCCCGGAAGCACCGCGGCCCCGGGTGCCGAAGCACCCGGGGCCGCGCGTCTCCTCTTCACTCACCGACCTCGGTCACACCATCCGGGCGGCGCGGCCGAGCAGCAGCCCGACCCCGAACCCGATCAGGACGGCCGGGAGCGGGTGCCGGCGGATCAGGGTGGTGACCTCCCGGCCGAAGTCGCCGGCGTGCTCGGACGCGTAGTCGTACGCGTCCCCGGCCCACCGCTGCACCTTCTGCCCGGCCTGCCGGGCCGCGTCCCCCACGTCCCCGGCCCACTCCCCGGCCCGGTCGCGGACGTCCCCGGCGTAGTCCCCGGCCTTGTCCAGGACGTGCTGGGCCCCGTCCTTCACCCGGTCCATCAGCCCGTGGGCCTCCTGCTTGCCGGTGTTGGCCGCGTCCGCCGCCCGGTCCACCCCGGTCTTGGCCGCGCCGGCCGCGTTGTCGATCCCGCTCTTCACCTGGCCCTTGGTCGTATCGGCCATGACAACCCCTCCGTTACGTGACGTGGTTACCGTCGCCACTGCCCTCCACTCATGCACCTGCCGTGCCAACCGCCACCCGCCGCGGCCCACCGGCCCTCCCATCCTTCGCCGCCTCGGCGACGAACACCGGGTGCATCTCGGTCAGCCGCTTCCGGGTCTCCGCCGGGGTCCGGTCGGTCCCGTCCGCCCCCTTGATCCCCTCCGCCGGCTCGTTCGGCTTCCCCTCGTCGTCGGCCCCCCACCGCCCGACCAGGACGTGGACCCCGGGGCACTTCGCCCGCAGCCGGTTGACCAGGTACCGGGAGTGGGCCAGCCCGCCCGGGGGGAGGGTGGCCAGCACCACCACCGCCGGGTCGAACTCCCCGACCGCCGCCGCCAGCTCGGACGCCAGCATCTCGTCCCCCGCGACCCGGACGTCCCACCGGGACACGTCCAGGGTCGCCGCCAGGGCCTCGGCCGCCACGTGCTCGGCCTCGTCCCGGGCCGGGACGACCAGCACCCGCACCCGGTCGTCGGCCGCCGCGGCCGGGACCGGGCGGAGGTCGGACAGCTCGGTCACGATCTCCCGGGCCGCCCGGACGGCGAACCGGAAGTCGTTCGGGTCCAGGTCCCCGTCGTCCAGGTCCCGGCGGGCGATGCACAGGGCCGGGACGACCACCTCGTCCAGGGCCGCCTCCGGCCCGGACTCCCTCGCCGCCGCCAGGGCCACGTCCGCCGCCTCGTCCTGGTCTCGGGCGGCGAGCCGCTGGTAGAACGCCACCGGGCGGGTCAGGGCCGGCTCGTCCCCGAGCATCACCTCCAGGAACTCGAACCGGCGGACGTGCCGGCCGAGGACCAGCAGGCAGGTGGTCAGCGGGCCGGACAGGATCAGCCCGATCGGCCCCCACAGGAACGCCCAGAACCCGGCCGCCACCAGCTGGGCCACCTCGGACAGGCCCATGCTCTTGCCGTACAGCCACGGCTCGAACACGTTGTTGCAGACCGCCTCCAGGACGACGAACAGGGCCAGCACGGCCAGCGGCTCGCCCCACCCGGAGGCGGTGGCGAACGAGTACAGGACCGGCGGGATCAGCCCGATCCACGTCCCCAGGTACGGGACGTACCGCATCAGGGCGGCGATCAGCCCCCACAGCAGGGCGTAGTCCAGCCCGACCAGGAACAGGCCGGTGGTGATCACCACCCCGAACCCGGCGTTCAGCAGCAGCTGCATGAACAGGTACCGGCTGATCCGCTGGGACGCGTCGTCCACCGCCTTGGTGGTGGTCGTCACCTTCCCGTCCCCGAGCAGCCGGATCACCCGGTTCCGCAGGTCCTCCTTCTTGATCAGGAAGAACACCACCAGGACGAACGCGAACGCCGCCTGCCCGAGGACCTCGGCCGCCGGGCTGAGGACCGCCGACATCTGGGACGAGAGCGGCCCGGGCGGCTGCTGCTGGACCACGACCGTCTGCCCGTCGTCCCGGGCCGGCGGCTTCGGCGAGATGACCCCGCCCACGTCGTCGATCAGTTGCCCCAGCCTGCTGCTCCCGTCCCCGACCACCCACGCCCGGGCGGCGGCCACCTTCCCCTTGATCTGCTCCGCGTAGTTCGGCAGGTCGGCCACGAGGTTCGCCACCTGCTGGGTGACCAGGGCCGCGACCCCGGCCGTCAGCACCACCGCCAGCCCGACCGTCAGGATCACCGACGGGACCCGGCCGAGCCCGCGCCGCTGCAGCCGGGCGACCACCGGGCCGAGCACGAAGGCCAGGAAGATCGACAGGGCGATCGGGATGAACACCGACCGGGCCCAGTACAGGACGGCCACCAGGACCACGGTCACCACCGTGGCGGTCAGGGTGACGAGCGACCGCTGCCAGTCGTTGGGCATAGGGGCCTGCCGGTTCGGGACGGATCGAGCCGGGTGGAAGTGAGCAACCGGGGTGCCGTTCCGGGCGGCAAACGGGTGCCGCGGCGCGGGAAGTGCAGTGCGCCGGACCGGGTCGCCGCTTGCGGCGTTGCGGGAGGCCGCAACGCCGCAAGCGGCGGCTACTCGGGTTGGAGCACCGGCAGCTCGACGGTGAACTCGGTCCCGGTCCCGGGCCCGCCGCTCCGGGCCGACACCGTCCCGCCGTGCATCTCGACCAGCCGGCGGACCAGGGCCAGGCCGACCCCGAGCCCGCCCTGCGACCGGTTCAGCGTCCGGTCCACCTGGGTGAACAGCTCGAAGATGTGCGGCAGCACGTCCGCCGGGATCCCGACCCCGGTGTCCCGGACCCGCACCCGCACCACCCCGGCCGTCAGCGCCCCGAGCGCCGGCTGGAGGGCCGAGTCGGCGACCGGCCCGCCCGCCCCGGCCGCCGCCCCGAGGTCCGCCGTCAGCGACACCCGCCCGCCCGGCTCGGTGTACTTGGCCGCGTTGTTCAGCAGGTTGGAGAACACCTGGGCGAGCCGGACCCGGTCGGCCTTCAGCCGGACCGGGCCGGCCGGCAGGTCGACGGCCAGGTCCAGCCGGGCCTTCTCCAGGTGCGGCCGGCTCAGGTCCAGGGCGGCGTCCAGCACGTCCCGGAGGGTGACCGTGTCGGGGGCCAGCCGGAGCTTCCCGGTCACCACCCGGGACACGTCCAAGAGGTCGTCGACCAGCCGGACCATCTGGGCCACCTGCCGCTCCAGCCGCTCCCGCTGGCGGGCCACCGACCCCGCGTCGTCGGGGGCCAGCCGCATGATCTCCAGCCCGTTCAGGATCGGGGCGAGCGGGTTGCGGAGCTCGTGCCCGAGGGTCGACAGGAACTCGTCCTTGCGGCGGTCGGCCAGCAGCAGCGCCTCGTTCGCCCGGGCCAGCTCGTCGGTCCGCTCCCGCACCTTCCGCTCCAGCTCGGCGGCCGACGCCCGCTGGGCGATGGCGTACCGGATGGCCCGCTCCAGCAGGGCCGGGGTCAGGCCCGGCCCCTTCTCCAGGTAGTCGTACGCCCCGGCGTCCAGGGCCTCCAGGTCGGTCTTGCTCTGCCCCTGCCCGGTGAGCACGATGACCGGCCCGGCGTACCCCCGCCCGGCCGCCTCCCGCAGCAGCTCGATCCCGGTCCGGGCCCCGAGCCGGTAGTCCAGCAGGTACGCGTCGTGGGTCCCGCCGCACAGGGCGTCCAGCCCCTCGGCGTAGGTCGGCGCCCAGTCCAGGGTGTACCGCCCGCGCGGGGCGTCGGCGATCAGGTCCTGGGTCAGGAAGTAGTCGTCCCGGTCGTCGTCGATCAGGAGGACGCGGACGGGCGGGGGGCCGTTGCCCGCCGGCGGGGGGGTGTCGGCGGCCGGGTCAGGGGGCGGGGCCGGTTCCGTTTCCATTGGGGGGTAGCTCCACGATCTCCAGCCAGTACTTCCCGAGCGTCCGCACCACCTCCACCAGCCGCTCGAACGTCACCGGCTTGGTGATGTACGACGCGGCCGACAGGTCGTAGCTCCTGACCACGTCCTCCTCGGCCTTGGAGGTGGTCATGATGACCACCCGGATGCCGCGGAACCGGGGGTCCTGCTTCAGCTCCTGCAGGGCCTCCCGGCCGTCCTTCCGGGGCATGTTCAGGTCGAGCAGGATGATCCCCGGCCGCGGGGCGGCCGCCGGGTCGGCGTACTTCCCCCGGTGGTTCAGGTAGTCGAGCAACTCCTCCCCGTCCTCGACGAACCGGAGGTCGTTCGCCAGGTGGTTCTCCTCGAACGCCTCCCGCGTCAGCTGGCGGTCGTCCGGGTCGTCGTCCGCCATCAGGATGGTGACGGGCTTCTTCGGGTGGTCCGGCATCGGGGGGCGGGTCCTCGTTTCTGGGCCCCCCGGCCGGCGGTCAGCCGGTCCCCGGGGGCGGGGTTAAGGGTGGCGGGACCTGCCGGGCCGGGAGGGTGACGACGAACGTCGCCCCGTCCCCCGGCCGGCTGTGGGCGGTGATCGACCCGCCGTGCCGCTCGGCGATCTTCCGGCAGACGGCCAGCCCGACCCCGGTCCCGTCGTACTCGTCCCGGCCGTGCAGCCGCTGGAACACCTGGAAGATCCGGTCCAGGTACTTCTCGTCGAACCCGATCCCGTTGTCCCGGACGGCGATCCGGCACACCGGGGCGGGGTCGGCGGCCGGGCCGGCGGGCGGCGGGTCGATCACCCACGCCCCGGATACCTCGACCACCGGGGGCACGCCCGGCCGGTGGAATTTTACCGCGTTCGCGATCAGGTTCTGGAACAACTGGCGCATCTGGGTCGGGTCGGCCTCGATGTCCGGGAGTTCCCCGACGCGCACGTCCGCCCCGGTCGCCTCGATCCGCACGCTCAGGTCGGACACCACCTCCCGGACCAGCCGGGTCAGGTTCAGCCGGGAGAACGGGCGGGCGGTGGTGGTCACCCGGGAGTAGTTCAGCAGGTCGTTGATCAGCCGCTGCATCCGCCCGGCCGAGGTCTGCATCCGGTCGACGTACTCCTTCGCCCCGTCCGGGACGGCGGCCCGGAACTTGGTGGTCAGCCGGTCCCCGAACGCCTGGATCTTCCGGAGCGGCTCCTGCAGGTCGTGGCTGGCGACGTAGGCGAACTGCTCCAGCTCGGCGTTGCTCCGGACCAGCTCGGCGTTCGCCTCCTTGAGCTTCCGCTCGGCCTCCTTCATCGCCGTCACGTCCCGCATCGACACCACCGCCCCGAGCTGCCGCCCGTCGTCGGCGACCAGCGGCTGGCCGCTGGCCAGGACGGTCCGCCGCGGCAGCCCGGCCGGGGCGATGACGAACTCGAAGTCCCGGACCCGCTCCCCGGCCAGGGCCCGGGCCAGCGGGATCTCGTCCGGGGCGAGCGGGGCGCCCCCGCCGGCCCGGAGCAGCGAGTACCGGTCGGCCCACCGGTCCGGGGGGAGGGGCTCGGCCGGCAGCCCGTGGAACTCCCGGCACGCCTGGTTGAACAGGGTCAGGGTGCCGGCCGCGTCGCACGCCACGATCCCGTCGGCGACGTTCGCCAGGATGGCGTCCAGGAACCCCCGCTGCTCCCGCACCTCGGCCTCCGCCCGGGTCCGCTCCTCGACCTCCTCGGCCAGGGCCGCGGTCCGCTTCCGGACCACGTCCTCGAGCACCTCGGCGTACCGCTTCTGGTCGTCGATGTCGGTGATGCTCCCGACCCACTCGGCCACCGCCCCGGCCTCGTCCCGGAGCGGGACGGCGGTCGACAGCATCCACCGGTACGCCCCGTCGGCCGCCCGGCGGAGGCGGAACTCGCTGGTGAACCGGTCCGGCCGGCCGGCCACCGCCAGCTGCCACTCGGCCCGGAACCGGTCGATGTCGTCCGGGTGGACCGCGCTGATCCAGTGCTCGGCCTCCCCGGGGGTCAGTGGCAGGCCGGTGTGCTCGTGCCAGCGGCGGTTGAAGAACGTCGGCTCGCCCCGCGGGTCGGCCGTCCACACCAGCTGCGGGACGGCCTCGGTCAGGGTGCGGAACCGCCCGGCGGCGTCCCGCAGGGCCTGCTCCAGCTCCCGCTGGTCGGTCACGTCGGTGTTCGTCCCGAACCACCGGACCACCTTCCCGGACGCCCCCCGGGTCGGGACCACCCGGGTGAGGAACGGGCGGAACCGGCCGTCCGCCCCCTTCAGCGGGAAGGTCATGTCGAACGGCTCGCCGGTCTCCAGGCTGGCCCGCCACCGCTCGTTCACCGCCGGCAGCACCGCCGGGTCGTGGACCTTCTCCCAGCCCCACCCCTCCATCTCCGCCGGGGTGGAGCCGGTGTACTCGTACCACCGCCGGTTGTACCAGAAGATGTGCCCGTCCCCGTGGGCCATCCAGGCGAGCTGCGGGATCGAGTCGGTCATCAGCCGGAACTTGTCCTCGGTCTCGGCCGCCGCCGCCTCGGACCGCTGCAACTCGATGTGCGCCCACGACCGCTCGCACACCTCCCGGACCAGCCCGACCTCGGCCGCGGTCCAGTCCCGGGGGCCGGCCTGGTGGACGGCCATCATCGCCGTCAGCCGCCCGCCCTTGACCAGCGGGCAGCAGACGATCGCCCCGATCCCGATGGCGGCGAACGCGCCCGCCCCGCCGGCCGGGGCCAGCTCCCGGCCCACGTCCCGGACCACCAGCACCCGCCCGGCCCGCATGTCGGCCGCCGCCCGCGGGCCGAACGCGTCCAGGGAGTGCGCCCCGACGGTGGTCGCGGCCCCGTCCGTCCAGTCGTGCCGGATGTGGAACCGGTCGGCGTCCGGGTCGACCTCGGCGTACGCGCACCGGGTGGCCCCGAGGTGCTCCCCGAGCATCCGGGCGGTGACCGCCATCACCTCGCCCGGGTCGGCCTCCCGGGTGGCCTGCCCGAGGGCGTCGAGGAACCGGAACTTGGCCTCGCTCTCCCGGGTCGCCTCCTCGGCCAGCACCCGGGCGGTGATGTCGTCGTGCGTCACCACCACCCGGACCGGGCCGACCCCGGGGAACCGGCTGACCCGCATCTGGAACCACCGCCGCTCGGCCGGGGAGTGGCACGGGTAGTCGACCGCGAACGTCTGCCGGTCGCCCCGGATGACCGCCCGGATGGCGTCGGAGAACGACGCCCCGTCGCCCCCCGGGCACGGCACCTCGCACGCCGCCAGGTAGTCGGTCCCGACCGCGCCGGCCCCGCCGGCCAGCCCGTTCGCCTCCCCGAACCGCCGCCACGCCTCGTTCACCCGGAGGATCGTCCCGGCCTCGTCCAGCACCGCGAGGTGCTTGGTCAGGGCGTTGATGGTGGCCGCCAGGAACCGCTCCGACTCGGCCACCCGCTCGGCCGCCGTCCTCTGGTCGTGGATGTCGGCCATCGACCCGATCCACTGGTCGACCGACCCGTCCGGGTGGCGGAGCGGGACGGCCACGGTCAGGAACCACCGGTGCTCGTCGGTCCCGGCCCGGCGGAGCCGCAGCTCGCGGGAGAACCGGTCGGCCGACCCGGCGGCCGCCTGGTCGGCCGTCTCCTGCCAGTCCGCCAGCACCCCGTCCCGGTCGGCCGGGTGGACGGCGGCCAGCCACCCGCGGCCGGCAGCCCGGTCGAACTGCAACCCGGTGTACTCCCGCCACCGGCGGTTCAGGTAGGTGACCCCCCCGTCCGGCCCGGCGTTCCAGACGACCTGCGGGATCGCCTCGGTCAGCGTCCGGTACCGCTCCTCGTTCGCCCGCAGGGCCTCCTCGGCCCGCTTCCGGTCGTCGATCTCGATCACCACCCCGACCATCCCCAGGTACTCCCCGGCCGGGGAGTACCGCGGGCGGCCGGCGTCCAGGGCCCACCGGTACGCCCCGCCCGGCCCGCGGAGCCGGTACTCGAACCGGAACTCCTCCCGGCGGGCGTTGGCGGCCAGGACGACGCGGCCGGCCTCGGCCCGGTCGGCCGGGTGGGTGGCGTCGGTCCACCCCAGCCCGAGGGCGTCCGCCTCCGTCTGCCCGGTGTACTCGTACCACCCGCGGGACAGGAACGTGCACGCCCCGGCCGGGTCGGTCACCCACAGCATGGCCGGGGCCGCGTCCGCCGTCTCCCGGAACCGCCGCTCGCTCTCCCGCAGCTCCTCCTCCGCCCGCCGCCGGGCGGTCACGTCCTGGCTGACCGCGACCACCGTCCGCGGGGCCCCGGCCGCGTCCCGGACCAGGGACACGCTGTTGCTCACCCACACCGCCGACCCGTCCGGCCGGAGGTACCGCTTCTCGACCACGAACGGCGGGCCGGTCCCGGCCACCAGGGCGGCGAACCGGCGGGCGTTCCCCGGCAGGTCGTCCGGGTGGGTCAGGTCCTGCATCCGCAGGGCGTACAGGTCGGCGGCCGGCCGCCCGACGATCTCGGCGTACCGGGCGTTGACCCGGACGAACCGGCCGGTCAGGTCGGTCTCGGCCACCCCGGCGGTGGCCTGGTCGAACACCGCCCGGAGCCGCTCCTCGCTCTCCCGGACCGCCTCCTCCGCCCGCTTCCGGTCGGTCACGTCCTCGGCCAGGTAGCAGAACCGGTCGGCGGCCGCGTCCAGCGGGGCGACGGTCGCCGACAGCCACCGCCGGCCGTCCGCCCCGGGGTAGTCGTACTCGAACCGGACCGGGCCGCCGCGGGCGGCGCTGTCCCGGTACTTCCCGAGCCACCGGGCGAGCACCTCCGGCGGGGTGCCGAGCTCGGTCGCCCGCTTCCCGGCCGTCTGCTCCGGCTCGACCCCGAAGAACCGGCAGCTGGCCCGGTTGTCGTACACGTGCCGGACGTCGCCCGGGAGCGGCTCGACCACCCCCATGCACAGCGGGGAGCTGTCGTAGAACGCCCGGAGCGTCGCCTCGCTCCGCCGCAAGGCCTCCTCCGCCCGCTTCCGCTCGGACATGTCGGCGACCAGGGCGAAGTACCCGACCACCCGCCCGCCGTCGAACCGCGGGACGTAGTCGACGTGGACGTGCCGGCCCCCGCCGTCCTTGTACGGGGCGAACGTCTCGAACTCGAACCGCTCCCCGGCCAGCACCCGCTCGACGTTCGGCCGCAGCGCGGCGTACGTCTCGTCCCCGACGACCTCCCGCAGGTGCCGCCCGACCACCTGCTCGCGGGGGGTGCCGAACCACACCTCGTACTGGCGGTTGACGAACCGGTACCGCCCGTCCGCCCCGACGTACGAGATCAGGGCCGGGACGGCGTCGGTGATGACCCGCAACTCCTCCTCCCGCAGGGACAGGGCGGTCTCGGCCTTGAGGCGCCGTCCGAACTCCCACCGGATCAGCCCGTACCCGAGCAGCAGCATCCCGAGGGCCAGCCCGCCCCCGACCAGGTTGTTCGCGGTGGTGGCCGCGAACGTGTCCCGGGCCGCCTCCCGCTGCCCGGTCAGCCGGGCGTCCTCCCGCCCGTCCACCCGGGCGGCCGCCGCCCGGGCGTCGTCCATGATCGCCTTCCCGGTGGCCTTCAGCACCTCCGCCTGGCCGGCCTCCTTCCCGTCCCGGCGGTGGACCTCGATCCCCCGGGTCACGTCGTCGAACTTGCGGGCCGCCAGCCCCTTCAGCTCGGCGTAGTCGGCCGCCTGCTCCGGGTCGTCGGCCAGCAGCCCGTCCAGCTTCGCGAGCCGGTCCCGGACGGACTCGGCCGCCCGGTGGTACGGGTCCAGGAAGTCCTCCCGGCCGGTGATCTGGAACCCCCGGTACCCGGTCTCCAGGTCCTTCAGGTCGGACAACAGGCCGCTCACCTCGGCCTTCACCTCCCGGGTCCGGGTCTCCCGGGCGTCGTTGTGGATCAGGGCGTTGGTGTGGTAGCTGGAGACGGCGACGCTCGTCACCACCCCGACCGCGGCCACCCCCCAGGCGACCGTCACCCACCCGGACACCCCGCGCTCCCCGAACCCCCCGCCCCGGATCTGGTCCAGGGCGGCCATCAACTTCCCCTGCTCGACCGCGAACAGCCGGCGGACCACCGGGATCAGGGCGGCCACCGTCCACAGGGAGACGACCGCGGTCACCGCCTTGACCACCCCGGACAGCCGGTACACCGGGCGGAAGAAGATGACCGCCTCGACGAGGTGGACCGTCCCACACGCCAGGATGAAGGCGGCGAACAGGATGAACAGCCGGGGGTACGGCAGGTCGCGGCGGCGGGCGAACGCCAGCAGCACGATCGGGATGGAGACGTACGCGACCCAGATGAGGAAGTCGCTGACGAGGTGGAGGCCGACCAGGCCCGGGGTCCACTGCCCGCATTCCGCCCGGGGGACGAACCCGGACGTGTCGAACAGCCGGGCCGCGAACTCGATCATGGTGGTCCCGTGGGGAGCGGGGTCAGACCGGGAATGACGGAAGGACCGGTCGGGAAGAAGGAGTGTCGGTGTCGGGAACCCGGCTGCCCGGCGGGGCAGTTATACCCGCCGCCGGGGGCACGGACCCCGGCCGGCGCCCACCGCCGGGCGGGTGAATCCGCTCCCGCGGCCGCCGCGGGGGGTGTAGAATGGCGGGTACTGCCCGCCGAATTGGGGACTGTTATGCCCAACCACCCCCCTGTTGCACATCCGGTGCCAGCCGGACCGGTCCAGCGGGTTCTCGTGGTCGAGGACCAGGAGGACCAGCGCGACTCCCTCCAGGAGCTGATCCGCGTGAGCCTCGGGCTCGAGGTGGACACGGCCGAGGACGGGGCCAAGGGTCTGGAGCTGCTCCGGGCCCGGCCGTACAGCCTGGTCATCACCGACCTGCGGATGCCGAAGGTGTCCGGGATGAAGCTGATCGAGGCGGTGGTCGCCGAGAAGCTCCCGGTCACCGTCATCGTCACCACCGGGAACGGGCGGATCGAGGACGCGGTCGAGGCGATGCGGATGGGCGCCTACGACTTCCTGACCAAGCCGGCCGACCCGAAGCACCTGTGCCTGTTGGTCAAGCGGGCCCTCCAGAACCGGGCCCTGCAGGACGAGGTGCTGGCCCTGCGGAAGCAGTTGGGCGGCCAGCACGCGTTCCAGAACGTGCTCTCGAAGAGCCCGCGGATGCACGACGTGTTCGAGCTGGTCGGGCAGATCGCCGACACCACCAGCACGGTGCTCATCCGCGGCGAGACCGGGACCGGCAAGGAGCAGGTGGCCCGGGCCATCCACCAGACGTCGGCCACCCACCGGGCCGGGCCGTTCGTGGCCGTCAACTGCGGGGCGCTGAACGAGAACCTGCTGGAGAGCGAGCTGTTCGGGCACGAGAAGGGGTCGTACACCGGGGCCGACCGGAAGCGGGTCGGGCGGTTCGAGCTGGCCCACGGCGGGACCCTGTTCCTCGACGAGATCGGGGACGTCCCGATGTCGATGCAGATCCGGCTGCTGCGGGTGCTCCAGGAGCGGCGGTTCGAGCGGGTCGGCGGGTCCGACCCGATCGAGATCGACGTCCGGGTGATCGCCGCCACCCACCAGGACATGGAGAAGCTGGTCAAGGACGGGAAGTTCCGGGAGGACCTGTACTACCGCCTGAACGTGGTCCGGATCGACATCCCGCCGCTGCGGGACCGGCCGGAGGACATCCCGGTGCTGGTGAGCCACTTCTGCCAGAAGTTCGCCCGCCCCGGCCAGGCCCCGCCGGCCCCGACCCCGGAGGCGATGGACGTGCTGCTGAAGTGCCCGTGGCCGGGGAACGTGCGGCAGCTGGAGAACGCGATCGAGATGGCCTGCGCCCTGGCCCGGGACGGGGTGATCGCCCCGAAGAACCTGCCCCGGGACGTCGGCCGGCGGGCCGGCGGGAAGCCGCACCCGTTCCAGGTGGACCTGTCCCGTCACCTCCCGGACCAGTTGGCCGAGATCACCGCCGCGTTCGAGAAGCGGTACCTGCGGAAGGCCCTGCGGAAGACCCGCGGGCACGTCGGCAAGTGCGCCGAGATCAGCGGCCTGTCCCGCCGCAGCATCACCGACAAGATCGCCCACTACGACATCAAGAAGGAAGAGTTCAAGAAGGAGTGACGGGCGCGGGCGTCGGTCCGTAAGGCCAACGTGATTGGTCCCGGCACGTCGGGCTTACGCCCCGACGCCCGCCCCGGACACCACCGCCGCCTTGATCGTCTCGACGATCTGCTCCAGCGGCAGGTCGTCCCCGTCGTACCCGAACGGGTCCTCGATCCCGGTCGCGATCAGCTCCAGCCCGACGACCGCGTAGCAGACCAGGATCGCCACCGGCACGGTCAGCCACCCCAGGTCGTCGTTCACCATCCACGGCAGCAGCAGCAGGTAGGCGGTGATCCCCTTGCGGAGCAGCCCGCGGTACGACGCGGCCAGCGGGGTCGCCCGGATCTTCTCGCACGCCCCGCACACGTCCATCAGCCCGCGGGCGTGCTGGTCGAGGGCCAGGAACGCGAACCCGTCGACCGTCCCGGCCTGGTGCCACCCGCGGATCATCCCGAACACCTCCCCGGCGGCGGCCATCGGCAGGTGCGGCCCGGCGGCCCGCTTCGGGCCGCGGAGGCGGTCCCGCAGCACCTCCGCGAACCGCACCAGCGCCGCCCCGAGCTTGTCCCGCCCGGCCGGGTCCGGGACGTACGCGGCCGCCTTCAGGACGAGGTTGCGGGTCTCGTTGACGAGCTGGCCCCAGAGGCTGCGGCCCTCCCACCACCGGGCGTAGGCGGTCTGGGTGCGGAAGCTCAGGAGCCAGCCGAACAGGATGCCGGCCAGGATCGCCTCGTCCGACCGGTCCCGGGGCGGGCCGTCCGGCATCACCCACCCGCCGAACAGCACGACCAGGGCGGAGTAGGCGGCGACCGCGGCCAGGAACTTCCACAGCCGGCCCAGGACCGGGAACCGGAACGCGCGGCGGACGCTGCGGAGGGTTTGCTCGGGCATGCAGGTCATATAGCGGCGGGCGAGCCCGCCGTCACGTGACCGGGAAGTGGTCGTAGGGTGGGCCGAGCCGGCGCCTCGCCGGCGAGTCCCACCACCGCCTACTGGTGGGACTCGCCGGCGAGGCGCCGGCTCGGCCCACCCTACTCGGAGAACGGGCCGGGGATCAGGTGGAGGTGCCGGGTGACCAGCGGAGAGCCGGCCAGCCGGACCCCGAGGTCGACGAGGTCTTCCGGGGCGGTCGGGGCCGCCGACAGGCCGACCGCCGCGAGGTCCGGCGGGCCGGCGACGGTCGCGGACAGGAGGTCGAACACCCCGTAGGCGACCGCCGGCCCGCCGGCCTCGCGGGTCCCCAACTCGACCGACAACTGGTACGCGGTGACCGCCGCGTTCAGCGGGACGGTCAGCTCGGCCAGCGCCGCCCGGTAGTTCGGGTCCTCCAGCACGTCGGTCCCGTGGACCTGCTCGAGCGACAGGGCGGCGCTGCGGGCGGCCACCAGGATGTGGTTCACCACGGTCCGCAGGGACCGGCTGAACGCGATCCCGGCGGCGTGCTTCGGGCTCAGGTAGGTGTCGACGGCGGCGGCCACCGCCCCGCACCCGGTGTGCCCGAGCACCACCACCAGCCGGACCGACTCCCGGAAGCTGTGCAGGGCGTACTCGACGCTCCCCAGGCACTCGTCCCCGAGGACGTTCCCGGCGACCCGGACGACGAACAGCTGGTTCGGGGCGGCGTCGAAGACGAGTTCCAACGGGACCCGGGCGTCGGAGCACCCGAGGACGACCCCGAACGGGGCCTGCCGGGGCGGGGCGGTCGCCCCCGGGACGACGCCCCCGCACGCCGCCGCGTCGGCCCGGAACCGCCGGTTCCCGTCCGCCAGGCGGGCGAGGGCGTCGGCCGCGGTGGCCGGGCGGGCGGCCGGGTCCTCGGCCGCCGGGCGGAGCCAGGGTTGCCAGTCCATGTCGCGCTCCGGTACGGGTTCGGTCCGGGTACCGAGTACTGGTACTCAGACCGACCCCGCCCGGCCCGGGGGGTCGGACCCGGACCGCCGCCCGCCGGCCGCCAGCAGGGCGAACCCCGCGACCGCCGCCGCCCCGCCGACCACCGGGGCGGCCCACACGCTCCGCTCCCGGTCCTCCGACCGGGCCGAGCCGACGGCCGCCGTCCGCGCCCCGTACGTGAACCCCTGATACCCGAGCGCGACCGCCCCGAACAGCATCAGCACCGCCCCGACGAACCGCATCACTCCGCCCCCCTCGGAAGAGTGGGGGTGAAGGGGTGAGGGGGTGAAGGGGTGGCCAAGACCGGAGTTGTCTTCGTCTTGGTCACCCCTTCACCCCCTCACCCCTTCACCCCCACTCTTCCTCACCCGGTGTAGTCGGACCCGTCCCCGTACCGGAACCGGCCGCCGGCCGCCGCGGCGCCGGGGGTCAGCCGGTCGGCGGCCGCGTCCACCAGCTTCGGCACCCCGTCCCGGACGTTCTGGTTGACCGCCTGCGACGCCGAGTCGATCGCCTGCTCGGCGACCTCCCGCAGCTTCCGCCCGACCATCGCGAACAGCTCCCCGAACATGCCGGGGCGGGACGGGGCGGCCGGCTCCGGGGCGGGGGCGTGACTCGTCGCCGTCGGGGCCCCGGCGTAGGCCGGGCGGGCGACCGCGGTCGAGTACCCGAGCGACCCGCGGCCGCGGAACACCAACACCCCGGTCAGGAACCCGAGCCCGGCCGACACCCCCATCGCCGCCCACGGGTGGCTCCGGACGTGGCCGGGGATGTCGAACGCCTCCCGGACCGCGGTCGCCGCCTTCTTGACCGCGTCCCCGACCGCCCCGGGGGCGTCGGAGATCAGGCTCTTGACCGAGTTGACCGTCCCGGACAGGGTGTCGGCGGCCGTCTCGACGGTCCCGACCACCTTGTTCTCCAGGGCCGCGATCTTCTCCGTCATCGACTCCCGGGTGGAGGCCATCTCGGCCTCGATCTGCTCCGGGGTCTTGTCGTCCGGCGGGGTTAGCTGGTTTTCCACGTCAGGTTCTCCTTGAGGGCCCCCATGGTCTTGTCCGGGAGCGGGTTGAACCGCTCGAGCAGGATGTAGCTGGTCACGGCCAGTGCCCCGCCGACGCCCAGGAAGATCAGGGCGGTGATCCCGAACGACGCCCACATCGAGAAGTGGTGGTTCTCGTGGAGGAAGTGCGCCAGGGCGAACACCAGGGCCAGGAACCCGACCGTCAGTAGGACGATGCCGGCGGCCCCGAACTCGGCCGCCCGCTTCGACCGGCGGAAGTCCTCCTTCACCTCGGCCTTCAGCATCTGCACCTGCTGGCCGAGCAGCTTCTGGGCGTCGTCCACGATCCCGCTGACCAGCCCGGTCACGGTCCCGGCGACGGCCGGCGGGGTCGGGGGTGGGGCGTCCGCCGGACGCGCTTCGGTGTCGGTCATGGTCGCCATCCTCGGAAGGACACGGACACGCCCGAGGCGATGCACGGGGCGTGCCAAGTGGCGCCGCTTAGGGGTCGCCGCTTGCGGCGTTGCGCCCGCAACGCCGCAAGCGGCGAAACGAAGAGGGGCCGACCGGTCCCCCGGTCGGCCCCGCACTCGTCACCCCCGCCGGGTCAGGCCTTGACCACCGGCAGCCGGGTGCCGCTCTTGGCCGCGTCCAGGGCGCTCTTGGCCGCGTCCAGCGGGGCCACCTTGGTGTCGTCCGGGTCGACCGCGATCCCGCCCTCGCCCTCCAGCCGGCTGATGTCCTCCCGGCTCTCGATGTCGAGGACGGTCGGCAGGTTCCGGAAGTCCCCGCGCAACACCTTCAGGGCCATCTTCTCCTGGTCCACCTCCCACCCGGTCCGGAACCCCATCTCATGGAACGCCCGGCCGAGCCAGGACGACCGGCTGAACAGGTACTGGAGCAGGAACACCCCGCCGACCGCCGGCAGGACCAGCCACCACGGGTCGAGCAGGGCGGTCAGCCCGAACCCGACCACGATCAGCACCCCGATCACCGCCTTGGTCGCCCGCCCGGCGGTCCACTCCCGGTCGAGCTCGGCCAGCCGCTGTTCGATCGCCTCCGGGCCGGCGTCGGCCAGGCACGCGACCCGCTGCTCCAGCGTTCCCGTCCTCGAACACGTCGTCTTCCCGTTCCCGGCAGCGGTCCGGTTGCTCGTCATGTCGCGTCCTCGTTGCGGTTCGGGGCCGGGCTTGGTGGTCTTGTGGCACGGGTCTCTCGACCCGTGCCGGCAGCACGGGTCGGGAGACCCGTGCCACCAGCCACGTCACCCCCGGACCTGGGAGAACACCAGCACGCTGTACGGGCCGATGTTCACGGCGGCGTGAGCCGGAAGTCCGTCGTACTCGCCGGGTTCCGCGGTCACGTCACCGGACGGGTAACCCCCGAACGCCGGGCTGTATCCCGTCCAGTCACTGTTGAAGTGCAACTTCCATGCCCCGACCCCCGGGAACCCGATCCGGAAGTTCTCCCGCCGGTCCCGGTGGAAGTTCGCCACCACCACCACGTCGTCCCCGAGGCCCCCGTCCATCCACCGCCGGAACGCGATCACGTTGTTCGCGTCGTCCACGCGGATCAGCTGCACGTGTTGCCCGGTCAGCCCCCGGGTCTGCCCCCCCTTGTTCAGCCGGAGCCGCACCAGGTCCCGGTACAACCGGACGATCCCGCGGAACGCCTCCTGCTTGTCCCAGTCGACCGGGACGGTGTCCCGGAACCACCCGCCCTCCAGGAACTCCTGCCCCTGGAACAGCATCGGGATGCCCGGGGAGGTGAAGACGAGTGCCGCGGCCAGCGTCGACCGCTTCTGGGCGAACCAGTTGTTCGGGTCGTCCGGGGCGATCTCGTGCACCACCCGGGCCCGGCCGTTGGCCACCTCGTCGTGGCTCTCCGAGTAGATCACCCGCTGGAACGCGTCGGCGTTGTACCGGTGGGTGATGGCGTGCGCCACCTTCTCCATCGACCGGTGGTCGTCGCTGGCGGTGATGACCGCCTCCCGGACCGGGTGGACGAACTGGTCGTCCCACTGGCTCCCGTACCCGGCCCCGCCCTCCCCGACCGGCCTGGTCATCCAGTCGCTCTTCTGCAGGTCCTCGGCGATCGTCAGGGTGTTCGGGTGCTTCTCCCGGATCTCCCCGTTGACCCACTGGAGCAGGGTCCACCCGTCCGGCAGGTTCGGCTCCCCGTCCGCCCGGACGCTCCGGATGTACAGGGTCATGTCCATCCGCAGCCCGTCGACGTGGTAGTCCTCGACCCACATCAGGGCGTTGTCCCGGATGAACTGCCGGACCTCCGGGCGGCCGTAGTCCGGGCGGGTGTCGCCCCACGGGGTCTGCTTCCGCCAGTCGTTGTAAAAGTAGATCCCGCCGCCGCCGTTCTCGCTCCACCCGTCGAACCGCCACAGGTCCAGGTCGGACGGGCCGAAGTGGTTGTAGACCACGTCCAGGACGACCGCGAACCCGTTCCGGTGGGCCTCCCGGACGAACTCCTTGAACGCCCGCGGCCCGCCGTAGGCGCTCTCGACGGCGAAGATGTGGGCCGGGTTGTACCCCCAGCTCCGGTCCCCGGCGAACTCGGCGATCGGCATCACCTGGAGGCAGTTCACCCCGAGCCGCTTCAGGTGGTCGAACCGGCGGACGACGTCCCGGAACGTCCCCGGCCTGTCCTCGTTCGGGTTCGGGTCGTGGAACGTCCCGACGTGCAACTCGTAGATCACCCACTCGTTCCACGGCGGGGTCGGGAGGTACTTCTCGCCCCAGTCGAAGTGCGGGTCGTGGACGACGGCGTTGCCGACCGAGTTGGTCACCTCCCGGGCGTACGGGTCGATCTTCGACAGCTCCCCCCACGGGGTGGACAGGGCGAACCGGTACTCGTCCCCGGCCTTCGCCCCCGGCACGTCCGCGTACCAGTACCCCTCCGGGTTCTCCCGGGTCAGCGGGTGCTTCGCCCTGTCCCACCCGTTGAACGTGCCGACCACGGACACCGCCGTGGCGTGCGGCGCCCACACCCGGAACGCGACCCCGGCCTCGTGCGGGATGGCGCCCATCCCGGCCTTGGCCGTCTCGGCCTTCGCCGAGTGCCGGCCGCGCAAGATTTCGCGGATCGGGTACGGGATCAGGTTCGACAGCAGCCTGGCGAGCGGCATGGGCGGACTCCGGGTGGGTCTCGGCGGGTGCGATCTCATCCTAATGGTAAGGGGGGCGTCCGGGTCCCACGTCGGGACCCAAACACCCCACCGGGGGGCGCGGCTCGGTGCGGTCGTGCGGGCCGGGGCCGGTCAGATCGCCGGGGACGGCTCGGCCGGGCTGCCGGCGGCCTCGCGCGGGTTCAGCCCGGACCCGTGCTTCTGGGCGTACACGAACGTCAGCTCGGCCCCGAACAGCAGGATCTGGGTCGAGTAGTACACCCACATCAGGAGCACCACCAGGGCCCCGGCCGCCCCGAACGCCGACCCGACCGCGGCCGTCCCCAGGTACAGCCCGATCAGGTACTTCCCGACCGAGAACAGCCCGGCGGTGACGGCCGCCCCGACCCACACGTCGGACCACGCCAGGTCGGTCTCCGGGAGCCACTGGTAGATGACCGCGAACAGCAGGGTGAGGAAGGCGAAGGTGACCAGGAAGTTCAGCACCTGGGCGAGCACCGCCAGCCCCGGCATCCACCCGGCGACGTACCCGTTCACCGCCGACAGGGCGGCGCTGACCACCAGCGAGGTGATGAGCAGGAAGATCATCACGCACACCAGGGAGAACGACAGGAGCCGCTCCCGGACGAGCGCCAGGATCCCGCCCCCGGACTTCCTCCCGGGCACCTGCCAGATGGTGTTCAGCGCCCCCTGGAGCTCGACGAACACCCCGGACGCCCCGAAGAACAGGACGGCGAACCCGACCCCGGCCATCAGCCCCTTCCCGGTCGTCGCCGCGCTCTTGGCGACGAGCTGCTCGACCACCGCCGCCCCCTCCCCGCCGATCGTCCCCCCGAGCTGCGCGACGATCTCGCCCTTGGCGGCCTCCTCCCCGAACACCAGCCCGGCCACCGCCACCGACACCAGCAACAGCGGGGACAGCGACAGGACGGTGTAGAACGCCAGGGCCGCCCCGAGCCGGGGGGCCTTGTCGTCGATGAACTTGTTCCCGGCGTCCTTCAGCAGCGGCCAGGCGTCTCGGACCGTCATCGGCTCACCCCCGCAACGAGACGGAGCCCCGGGGGATCCCCGGGGCTCCGGCGAGTCCCGGCCGGGGCCGGGCGGGCGTCAGATCGCGTCCCGGGTCGTCCCCCGGTCCCCGACCAGCAGGGAGACCACGAACAGGACCAGGAACACGAAGAACGTGATCTTGGCGGCCAGGAGCGAGTACCCCTCGACCACGTTGAACCCGAACAGGGCGGCGATCAGGGCGACGACCAGGAAGATCAGCGACCAGCGGAGCATCGGTAGCCCTCCGAACGGTGGTGGGAGTGAAGGCCGGCGGGTCACCAGGTCCGTCCCGCCGGCCGCGAGAACGGGGAGATGATTTGCACGTCGCGTGCCAAAACCCGGACCACCCGGTTTAGCCGCGACGCGGAGTACTCGGAGCGGAGCGCGAGCCAGACGCCGCGCTCCGCTCCGAGGACTCCGCGTCGCGGCTAAACCGGGTTACAATGCCCCCATGCACCCCATCCTGATCGCCGGGGCCGCCCTCGTCGGGCTGCCGATCCTCCTCCACCTGATCATGAAGCAGGAGCCGAAGCGGCTCACCTTCCCGGCGTTCCGGTTCCTCACCCAGAAGCTCAAGACCAACCAGCGGAAGCTCCGCGTCCGCCACCTCATCCTCCTCGCCCTGCGGATGCTCCTGATCGCCCTGTTCTGCCTCGCCCTGTACCAGCCGACCCTCAAGAGCGACCGGCTGAACATCCGCGGGGAGCAGCCGGTCGCCACCGTCCTGGTCGTCGACACCAGCCCGAGCATGGGGTTCGTGGCCAACGACAAGACCCGGCTCGACGAGGCCCGCCGGCGGGTCCTGGAGTTCCTCGACGAGCTGCCGGACAAGTCCCCGGTCGCGGTCGTCACCACCGACGACCCGGGCGGCGGGTACTGGCAGGACCTGGCCGACGCCCGGAAGCTGGTCGAGCAACTGGACCAGCCGCGCGGCGGGGGCCAGCCGGTGACCGCCGCCCTGGCCCAGGCGTACCGCCTCCTGTCGGCGGTCGAGGCCCGGGACGGGGACGGGGGCGAGGCGCTGCCGAAGCTGGTCGCCGTGTTCACCGACCGGGCGGCCGCCAGCTGGGACCCCGGGCGGGCCGACGACCTGAAGAAGCTGCGGGACGCCGTCCCGGACCCGAAGCCGGCCCACGCGGTCGTCGACGTCGGGGCGGACGCGGCGGTGAACGTCGGGCTGACCGGGGCGGAGATGAAGCCGCAGGTGGTGACCGCCGGGCAGCCGGCCCCGGTTACCGTGACGGTCGCCGCCGCCGGCCCGCCCGACCTCCCGCCGTTCGAGGCGGTGGTGCTGGCGAAGCTGGACGGCTCGGACAAGGTCGCAGACCGCAAGCTGGTGAAGATGCGGTACGGCCAGTCCCAGGCGGTGACGTTCGAGTTCCGCGGGCTGAAGCCGGGGCTGCACCAGGTGCAGTTCGAGCTGGAGTCGCGGGACAAGCTGATGTTCGACAACTTCCGGTTCCTGACCTTCAAGGTCGGCGAGGCCAAGCGGGTTCTGACGGTCACCGACGACCCGAAGGCGGCCCTGTACTGGCAGGCCGGGCTCGGGGCCCGGCGGGACCTGTTCACCGCCGTGGCGGTCACCCCGGCCGCCGTCCGGACGGCCGAGGGCGGGCGGACGGTGGTCGACCTCCCCGACCCGGAGAAGCCGGGCGGCAAGCCGCTCGAGCAGGACCTCCAGGAGTTCGACGTGGTCTGCCTGCTGAGCGTCGAGACCCCGAACCGGCCGGCCGGGAACACCCTGTGGGACAAGCTCCGGTCGTACGTCCTGGGCGGCGGGAAGCTGGTCGTGATCCCCGGGGACCGGGCCCCGCCCGAGGAGTACGCGGCCGGCGGGGACCTGATGCCGGCGACGCTGAAGGAGGTGGTCGACACCGGGAAGGTCGGGCGGCCGCTGCCGGACCAGTTGCCGTCGGGGTCGGGGTGGCCGGCCGCGCGGCCCGGGAAGAACGGGGTGACGTGGTTCCTGGACGACAAGGTGGTGCAGCACCCGATGCTCCGGCCGTTCCAGGAGTGGCGGGCGAAGGGGAACGTGGACGTGGTGAAGTTCCCGCGGGTGGCGTGGCGGTACTGGGCGGTGGACAAGGCCCCGGAGGGGGCGGTGGTGGTCCGGTACCACGACGCGGAGAAGGAGGCGGACCGGAGCCCGGCGGTGCTGGAGCGCGGGGTGGCGGACCCGAAGGAGCCGGGCAAGGTGCGCGGGCGGGTGGTGCTGCTGACGACGAAGCTGGAGCCGACGGACGTGACCGACGAGGGGAAGAACTGGCACAACTACTGGGCGTCGGAGACGTCGTGGGGGGCGGTGTTCCCGTGGCTGGTGTGCCGGTATCTGGCCGGGGACGTGGCGGACGCGAACTTCAACTTCCCGGCCGGGCAGGTGGTGACGGTGCCGCTGCCGAAGGGCGGGGTGCCGCGGGGGAAGCGGGTGGTGATCAGCGGGCCGGGGATCCCGTCGGCCGAGTCGCTGTTGGACGTGGGGGACCGGCAGACGGAGTTGCCGGTCGGGCCGCCGAAGACGAACCAGCCGGGGAACTTCAAGCTGGAGGTGGACGCGGACGCGCTGAAGTGGCGGGACGGGTTCAGCCTGAACGTGCCGGCGGAGGAGGGGGCGCTGGAGAAGGTGCCGGCGGAGGCGGTCGAGGACCTGACCGGGAAGGGGACGGTGTTCCCGCTGGACAAGGGGGTGAAGCTGCGGGACGTGATCCCGGTGATCCTGGACCAGCCGGTCGACCTGTTCCCGTGGCTGTTGATCCTGGTGCTGCTGCTGCTGGCCGCCGAGGGGGTGGTGGCGAACCGGTTCTACCGCCGGGTGCGGTGAGCGGAGCGGTCGGTGTCTTCACCTCTCCCCGCCGGGGAGAGGTGGGGGCCGTGCGGCCTCTCGGCCGGCCGTCGAACCGGACGCCCCGTCGCTCACGCGTTCGGCTCGGACGGCGCCCGCTCCGCCGGCGGGTCGGCCGGGCCGGGGCCGCCCGCCTGGTCCGCGAACCGCAGGACGACGAACGGCTTCCCGACTTTGCGGAACGCCAGCACCTCGGGATGATGCTCGGCGTAGGCGGCCAGCCCCGGGGTGTCCCACGTCACCCGCCCGGCGGTGTACACCGCCTTGACCCCGCCGGCCGACGCGCTCCTCCGGGCGCGCAAGACCAACTCGCGCAGCTCCGCCTCGGCCGCGACGGCCGCCGCGGTCGTCTCGGCCAGGCGGTCGGCGAACGCGGCGTCCACCGCGTCGAGCTGGTCCCGCACCGTCGCCAGCACCGCCGCCCGGGCCGCCCCGTACTCCGCCTCGGCCGCCGCCCGGTCGGCCCGCGCCCGGGCCAGGGCGTCGAACGCTCGCCCGGTCCCGTCCGCCCGCTCCCGGGCCCGGACCACCTTCGCCCACGCCTTCTCGAACTCGGTCTCCGGCTCGCGCCCCCCGCGGGCGGACCGGACGAACTCCTCCTGCCCGGGAGTGGTCGGCGAGACGGTGCCGGCGGCGAGGGCTTCGAGCCACCGGCCGTAGCGGGTGAGGAGGTCGCGCTCGCCGGGGGTGAACTCGTCCCCGGGCGGGAGGACGAAGTCGCGGCGGGCGAGCAGCGCGGCGTGGTCGGGCGGGTGGAGCACGAGCGCCTCCTGGGGCGCGGCCGTCCCGGCCGCTCTTCGACTGCGATCCGAGGAGCGGCCGGGACGGCCGCGCCCCAGGTCACGCCAGCAGTTCGGTGATGACGTGACCGTGGACGTCGGTCAGCCGGCGGTCGATGCCGTTGTGCCGGACGGTCAGCTTGGTGTGGTCGATGCCGAGCAGGTGCAGGATCGTGGCGTGCACGTCGTACACCTCGGTCGGGTGCTTCCGGTCGGCCGGCTTGAACCCGAAGTCGTCGCTCGGGCCGTGGCTGATCCCGCCCTTCACCCCGCCGCCGGCGAGCCAGTTGGTGAAGCAGTACGGGTTGTGGTCGCGGCCCTTCCCGCCCTGCGACGACGGCATCCGCCCGAACTCCGTCGTCCACAGCACGACGGTGTCTTCCAACAGGCCGAGCCGCTTCAAGTCGGTGAGGAGGGCGGCGGCCCCGCGGGCCATGCCGAGGGCGAGCGGGCCGTGGTCCCGCTTCACGTCCTCGTGGCTGTCCCAGTTCCGCCGCGGGAACCCGTTGTCGTTCCCGCTCCACACCTGCACGAACCGCACCCCGCGCTCCAGGAGCCGGCGGGCGACCAGGCACTTCCGGCCGAAGTAGTCCGTCTCCTCGACCTCGTTGATCTCCTTGTCGAACGCCGTCTTGCCGTGGTCGAGGCCGTACAGCTTGAGGACGTGGGCGGGTTCCTTCGAGATGTCGAGGGCCTCGGGGGCGGCGAGCTGCATCTTCGCCGCCAGCTCGTAGCTCCGGATCCGGGCGTCGAGCCGCTCGTCCCCGGGCCGTGTCACGGCGTGGTCGCGGTTCAGCTTGGCGAGGAGGTCGATGCCGGCGGCGTCGCCGGCGCGGGTGACGAACGTCGCCCGCTCGTCCGGGAAGAGGTCTTCCACCGGCGTCTTGCTGCCGGGGTAGATGGCGCTCCCCTGGTGGTGGGCGGGGAGGAACGCCGAGTCCCAGTTCTTGGTGCCGTTCGACGCCGGGCCGCGGTGGTCCGGGAGGACGACGAACGTCGGCAGGTTCTCGTTCAGGCTGCCGAGGCCGTAGCTCGCCCAGCAGCCCATGCCGGGGAACCCGGGGCGGTTGAACCCGGTGGTCTGGAGGAGCGTCCCCTGGCTATGGACGCCGGTCTTGCCGACCATGTTGTGGACGAACGCGATCTCGTCCACCACGTCGCCGAGCGGGGCGACGACCTCGCTCAGCTGCTTGCCGCACCGGCCGTACGGTTTGAAGTCCCAGACCGGGCGGAGCCACGGGCCGAGGCCGTTCTGGAACGCCTCGACCTTCTCGCCGAAGTCGGCCGGCTGGCCGTGGCGCTTGACGAGTTCGGGCTTGAAGTCGAACAGGTCGAGGTGGCTGGCGGCGCCGGCCATGAACAGCTGGACGACGCGCTTCGCCTTCGGCTTGTGGTGGAGGCCGCCGTCGGGGCGCCGGGCGGGGGCGTCGGCGAAGAGGCGGTCGGCGCCGAGGAGGGCGGCGAGGGCGACGCCGCCGAGCCCGCCGCCGGAGTGCCAGAGGAAGTCGCGGCGGTTCATGTCTTCTCCTGGACCGCGGCCGTCTCGGCCGCTCCACCTACGCCCCTCCGGCGGGCGCTCCCGAACTCCCAGTCCGCCGGCGTCCTGCACAGACCGGCGGCGACCGGGTTTGCCTCGGTGTACTCCGCCGCGTCGAGGAAGTGGCGCTCGGTGCGGATGTACCGGTCGAAGTAGTCTTCCTGCCAGAACCGCCCGGTGCGTCCGAGCACCTTGTTCGCCTCCTTGGCGGTGAACGACTTCCACGACCCGAGGATATCGGACAGGCTCCGGCCGGGGGCGGGGGTGAACAGGACGTGGACGTGGTTCGGCATCACCACCCAGGCGTGCAGGTCGTACCGGGCCGTGTCAAAGAACAGCAGCGCCCCCTCGACCAGGTCCCCGACCCGCGGGTCGCGGAGGTGGCACGCGCCCCACCCGGTGTCGAGGTAGGCTTCGACCAGCCGGTACAGCTCGGCCTCGCGCTCGGCCTCGGGTCGGTTGCCCAACTCCTCCAGCCACCGGTCGATGACCCGCCGCGGCACCGAGTCGGCGAGGCGGAAGGTGACGAACTGCGTGAACTCCCGGCCCGCGTCGAAGTGCGGCAGGTAGCCGCGGTCGTGCCAGCCGCGCGGCGGCCGGGGGGCGGGGGCGTGGGGGCGGGGGTCCATCGGTCACCGGGGCGCGGACGTGGTGCGGCCGGGACGGCCGCGGTCCAGTTAGTCCACGAACACGAACTCGTTCAGGTTCAGCACCACCCGGCAGGCGTTCGCCAGCCCGTGCTCCTTCGCGTAGGCGGTCAGCGCCTCCGCCTCCTTCGCCGTCGGGTCGCGGCCGAGCGCCAGCCGGACCGCCGCCGCCACCCGCCCGGCGTCCTCCGCGGCCAGCTTCTCGACCCGCGCCGCGAAGTGCTTCGCCATCGCCAGGGCGAGTTGGTTGTTCAACAGCGCCAGCGCCTGCTGCGGCGTCTGCGTCTGGTTCCGCTTGTCCACGGCGAGCGACGGGTCGGCGCAGTCCAGGGCGGCGAGGAACGGCTGCTGCTTGGACCGCACCGCGAACCGGTACACCGCCCGCCGGTGGGCCTTCGCGTCCTCCGGGTCGTGCAGGTGGTACTGGTAGTGCGGCGAGTGCTCCGGCCGCTCGACCACGAAGTCCCGGAAGCTCGGCCCGCCCATCGTCAGGTCGAGCTTCCCGGCCGCGGACAGGATCGCGTCCCGGACCGCCTCCGCCTCCAGCTTCCGCCGGTTCTGCCGCCACAGGTAACGATTGTCGGCATCAATCTTGATGTGGACATCGTTAGCCGTTGAGGTCTGCTTGTAGGTGGCGCTCGTCACGATGAGCCGGTGGAGCTTCTTCAGCGACTGATGCTCGCGCAACTCGGCGGCGAGGAAGTCGAGCAGTTCCGGGTGGGTGGGAAGCTGCCCCATCTTGCCGAAGTCGCTCGGGGTGTCCACCAGCCCGCGGCCGAAGTGGTACTGCCAGACGCGGTTCGCCATCACCCGCCACGTCAGCGGGTTGTCGGGGGACGCGAGCCAGTCGGCCAGCGCCGCCCGGCGGGCGCCCTCGGGGTGGCCCGGCGGCAGCGAAAACCGGCCGTTCACGCCGGGGACCGCTGCCACCGCCCCGGGGCCGACCTCCACCCCCGGCTTCGTCACGTCCCCGCGCGACAGGACGTGGATCGGCCGCGGCTTCCCGCCCGTCCCCGCGAAGTTCCCGGTCCCGGTGTGGACCGTCCCGGCGTACACCGCCCGCCGCGGCGGCAGCTTCCCCAACTCCGCCTCGACCGCCCGCACCTCCGCCTCCGCGGCCGCCACCTCGGCGGCGCCCTTCTCGCCGAGCAGCGCCGCCCGCCGCTCCCGCAGCTTCGCCAGGTCCGCCGGGGCGAGCTTCGGGCCGGCCGGGTACTTGCCGTCGGTCAGGTTCGACCGGCGCCAGCGGATCGGGGCCTCGATGCTGTCGAGCGCGGTCACCGGCTTGCCGGCCGCGACGTTCTTCCCGCCGGCGTCGTGGGCTTCGAGCTCGGCCAGCGCGAGGATGTAGTCGTTCTGCCGCGGGGCCAACTTCGTCGCCGTCACCCGGACGTACCGCCCGGCCTTCGCGGCCGTCGCGGTGTACGGCACGGCGCCGGGGTTCGCGTAATCCTTCCCCGTCTCGTCGGCGATCAGCGACACGCCGGTCGCGAAGGACGGATCGTCGCTCACCTCGATCTTGAACCGCACCGGGAAGCCGAACCCGGCACCGATGCCGTTGAAGTCGTCGTGGCACGGCCGCAGCACCACCCGGTCGAACGCCGCCCCGGCCCCGAGGTCGACCTGCACCCACTTCGCCGCGTCCTGCATCATGGACAGCGCCGAATGGTAGCCGAACTCCGGCGGCTTCGCCCCCGGCGTCGCCCGGGCCGCGTCCGCCAGTTGCTTCTCGACCCCGGCCAGCTCCGGCCCGGCCGCCGCGACCGCCGCCGCCACCTTCGCCGCCGCGGCCTTCTTCCGCGCCTCCAACTCCGCCCGCCGGGCGCCGGCCTTAGGGTCGGTGTCGTACGGCCGGTCGACGCGGTCGACGGCCGCGAACACCGCCTGGAGGCGGTAGTAGTCCTCCTGGGTGATCGGGTCGAACTTGTGGTTGTGGCACTGGGCGCAGCTGACCGTCAGGCCCATGAACGTGCCGACCGTGTTCGCCACCACGTCGTCCCGGTCGAGGTGCCGGGCGACCTTCCCGTCGGTCTTCGTCTCCGGCACCTCGACGTGGCCGATCAGGTCCCACGGGCCGGCGGCCAGGAACCCGAGCGCCTCGACCCCGTCCGGGGTGCCGGGGTACAGCACGTCGCCGGCGACCTGCTCGCGGACGAACCGGCCGAACGGCTTGTCGGCGTTGAGGGCCCGGATGACGTAGTCGCGGTACGGCCAGGCGTTCGGCCGCGGCTGGTCCTTGTCGTACCCGTGGGTTTCGCCGAAGTGGACGACATCGAGCCAGTGCCGGGCCCACCGCTCCCCGTGGTGCGGCGACGCGAGCAGCTTGTCCACCAACTTCTCGTACGCGTCGGGGGCCTTGTCCGCGACGAACGCCTCGACCTCCTCGGGCGTCGGCGGCAGGCCGATCAGGTCGAAGGAGAGGCGGCGGATCAGGGTGCGGCGGTCGGCCTCGGGGTTCGGTGACAACCCTTTGTCACGGAGCGTCGCGCGGACGAAGGCGTCGACCGGGTGGCCGGGGGCCGGTGCGGCCGGGCGGCGGACGGGTTTGAAGCTCCACCAGTCGGCGGGGTTCGCGGCCGCCGACCCGTCGGCCGGCCACTTCGCCCCGGCCTCGACCCACGCGGAGAGGGCGGCGACCTCGGCGGCGGTGAGGCGGTCGCCCTTCGGCGGCATCCGGGTGTCGTCGGTCGCGGCGACGCGCTGCAGCAGCGGGCTGTCGGCGGGTTTGCCGGGGACGACCGCCTTGCCGGTGTCGCCGCCGGCGAGGGCGTCGGCCCGGCGGTCGAGCCGCAGCCCGCCGCGCTGCTTGTCCGGCCCGTGGCACGAGACGCAGTGCTTCGCCAGCACCGGCTTCACGTCGCGGTCGAAGTCGGCCGCCCGCAGTTCCGGGGCGGAGAGCACGAGGGCGAGGAGGAGCATCGGCGCGGCTCCCGGGTCGGGAGAGCAGGCGGGAAGTGGATCGTAACCCGGCGGGGCGTCGGCCGCACCACAATTCTCGGACGACCGCCCCGCCGGTGGACGGGCGTCTTCCTGGACCGCGGCCGTCTCGGCCGCTGCCACGCGCGTCGGTGCAGCGGCCGAGACGGCCGCGGTCCAGGAAGACGGCCCGTCACTTCCGGCTCTTCGGGTGGCGGAACGGCACCCACCCGCCGTTGTCCTTGCTGCTCGCCACGCACTGGGTGATGAACAGCATCCCCTCGACGCCGTCGTAGACGTTCGGGTAAATCGTGTCCGTCGTCTCGAACTTCTCCTTGCCGGCCCGCTTCACCATCGCGTCGTAGGCGGCGGTGTAGACGTTCGCGAACGCCTCGAAGAACGCCTCCGGGTGGCCGCTCGGGAGCCGCGAACTGGCCCCCGCCGCCTGGCCGAGGTACGGCCCGCCGTTGCGGGTGTAGATGCGGTGCGGCTCGCCGTTCTTCCGGACGATCAGCTTGTTCGGCTCCTCCTGGTGCCACTCCAGCGCCGCCTTCGTCCCGTCCACCTCGACGAACAGGTCGTTCTCCCGGCCGTGGCTGATCTGGGACGCGGTGACGGTGCCGAGCGCCCCGTTCTCGTACCGGACCGCGGCGACGCCGTAGTCGTCCAGCGCCCGCCCGCCCTCGAACACCTTCAGCAGGCAGCTGATCTCCTTCGGCTGCAGGCCGGTGATGAACCGGCCGAGGTTGTACGCGTGGGTGCCGATGTCGCCGAAGCACCCGGCCGCCCCGCTCTGCTTCGGGTCGGTCCGCCACTTCGCCTGCTTCTGGTCGTCGCTCTCCAGCCGGGTCCGGAGCCACCCTTGGATGTAGCACGACCGGACCGCGTTGATCTCGCCCAACTCGCCGTTGAGCACCATCTCGCGGGCCTGGCGGACGAGCGGGTAGCCGGTGTAGTTGTGGGTGACGGCGAACACGACGCCGCTCTTCTCAACGACCTTCAGCAGCTCCTCCGCCTGGGCGAGGTCGAACGTCAGCGGCTTGTCGCAGACGACGTTGAAGCCGGCCTCGGCGAACGTCTTGGCGATCTCGAAGTGGGTGTGGTTGGGGGTGGCGACGGAGACGAAGTCGACGGGGTCGGGCCGCTTCTTCTCGGCCTCGGCCATCTCCTGGTAGGAGGCGTAGGCGCGGTCGGCGGGGATGTCGTAGTCGGGGGCGGACGCTTTGGCCTTGGCCGGGTCGGAGGAGAGGGCGCCGGCGACGAGGGCGGCCCGGTTGTCGAGGACGGCGGCGGTGGCGTGGACGCGGCCGATGAAGGCCCCCTGGCCGCCGCCGACGAGGCCCATGCGGAGCTTGCGGTTGAGCGGGGCGTTGGTCGGCACGGCGGTCTCCCGGAAGAGGACGGGGAAGCGTGCCGAGATTGTAAGGCGGGCGGGGAACGGAGGCGAGCGGCCGATGTCAGCCCCCCGCCCGACGGAGGGCGCGGGTCAGGCACCGCACGCCGAGGTAGGCCCCGTACCCGATGACCGCGGCGAGCGCGAGGGGCCAGAGGAAGAAAGCGGGCCCGGCCGAGAGGTTCTGCGAGAACGTGTGGAGGAGGTTGAGCGAGCCGTGAGACAGGTTGACGCGGGTGGTGTTGGCCGCCCACGCCACGAGCAGCAGCACGACGCCCGCGCCCCAAACCAGCGCCAGCCACCCGGTCGTGGTCGTGGGCGTGGGCGTCATGGCGTCGACCCCGTCCCCTTCGCCCGCGCCAGCTCCTCGCGGAGCTTCGCCACCTCGGCCTCGGCCGCGAGCCGTGCCGTCCGCTCGGCGTCCCGCTCCTTCCGGGCCTCGTCCCGCTGCTGCTTCGCCTCGTCCCGTTGCTCGCGGGCCGCGTCGCGCTCGATCAGCAGGTCACCGGGCAGCGGCAGCAGTTCGCCGCGGAACCAGAACCGCACCCACCCGCCGAGCAGCCCGGCCTCCAACTCCAGCTCCGGAATCGCGACTCGCCCGGCCTGATTCGGTGGCACCGCCGCGTACCCCTTCTCACCCAGCCGGAACAGCGTCAGGTCGTCGTTGTCCGGGTAGAACAGTAGGTAGTACGGGACCTTCAGCTCCTCCTCGTACTTCTCGAAGTTCTCGTCGTAGTCCTTCCGCCGGGTCTCCTTCGACACGTACTCCAGCACCAGCAGCGGCCGGGCCGTCTGGGTCTGCAGGTCGAAGCTCTTGAGCGCGTCGATCGGCTCCGGGTGGACGACCACGAAGTTGTCCGGGACGACCTTCCCGACCTTCTTCCGCCCGCCGCGCCGGTACTGGATCAGCAACTCGTTGAAGCACTGCACCTCCGGCCGGGCGGCGTGGACCAGGTCGAAGCTCTCCAGGGTGATCTTCCGCTGGGTCGCCTGGGTGGTGGCTTCCATGAAGTGGCTCAGCGGCAGGGCTTCGAGGTAGGCGTCGGCCTCCGCGTCCAGGTACTCCCGCAGCTTTGGATCGACCGGCGGCTTCGGCGTCATGCGTCGCCCTCGTGAGTCGTGACCCCGCGGATTGTACCCGCCGCCGGGCCGGCGGCGGAAGCCGACCCCCCTTACCGGGCGTTCCGCGCCCGGTACTCCCCGGGGGTCATCCCGAACTCCCGCCGGAACACCGTGCTCAGGTACTCCCCGTGCCCGAACCCGCTCCGCCGGGCCACCGCCTCCAGTGTCAGCCCGCCCCGCCCCAACAGCTCCCGCGCCCGCTCCAGCCGCACCCGCGCGATCTCCGCGTGCGGCGTCCGCCCCAGCGCCCGCCGGAACCGGCCCTCCAGCGCCCGCCGCGACACCGCCACCTCCGCCACCACCTCCCCCACCCCGATCCCGTCACACGCGTGCTCCCGGATGTACCGCAAGGCCGCCGCCAGGTCCGGGTCGTCCACCGCCAGCGTGTCGGTCGACCGCCGCGTCGTCACCCCGCGCGGCGGGATCGGGTGCTCGACCGCCGCCACCTCCCGCCCCGCCATCAGCGCGTCCAGCAACTCGGCCGCCACCCACCCCGCCCGGGCCGCGTCCGGGACCACGCTCGACAGCGGCGGGTCGGACAGCTCGCACAGCAGCTCGTCGTCGTCCACCCCGACCACCGCCACCTCGTCCGGCACCCGCACCCCGGCCCGCCGGCACGCGTCCAGCACCTCCCGCCCGCGGATGTCGTAGCACGCGAACACCCCCGCCGGCTTCGGCAGGCCCCGCACCCACCCGGCCAGCGCGTCCGCCCGGTCCGGCGCGTCCGAGCACCCCAGCCCGGACGCGGCCAGGTACTCCCGGAACGCCGCCCGCCGCCACCGCGACCAGTTGAACCGCCCGTCCCCGCAGTACCCGAAGTGCCGGAACCCGCGGCCGCGCAGGTGGTCGGCGGCCGCCCGGGCGATCGCCGCGTCGTCCGTCTCCACCCACGGCACCGCCGGCAGCAGCCGGGCGGCGCTCACGTCCACCACCGGCCGGCCGAACCCGCGCAGGGCGGCCGCGACGCGGCGGTTCTCGACCCGGGCGATCGCCCCGTCCCCGGCCCACCCGGCCAACTCGTTCCGCCGCACCTCCCCGCGGCCGTGCTCGGTCAGGGTGAACGTCCACGGGCCGTGCCGCCGGGCGTACCCCATCACCCCGCGGAGCAGCCCGCGGCCGTACGCGTTCGAGGTCTCGATCAGGAGGGCGACGCGGCGCGGCGGGGTCACGACGGGTCTTCCGGGGGGCGGTCGAGACGTACAGAACTTCTGCGCAATTTTCTAGGGTGCCGGCGAGAGGCGGGTGAGAATAATACCTGTGTCGCCGAACTCGCACGGCGGCACCCCCGTCGCGGCCTGGCCCGGCCCCGATCATCCCGGACCCCACTCGGACACCGATATGTCCCCGTCCCGCCGCGCGGCGTACACCCTGATCGAGTTGCTGGTGACGGTCGCGATCATCGCGCTCCTGGTCGCCCTGCTGATGCCGGCCGTCCAGAAGGTGCGCGAGTCCGCGTCCCGGGCGAAGTGCACCAACCACCTGAAGCAGATCGGGCTGGCCTTCGCCTCCTACGACACCACCTTCCGCTACCTGCCGACGGCCGGGAGCAACACGTCCGGGAACCCGCCGGCGGACCGCCGGGACTGGGGCTGGACGTACGAGATCCTGCCGCAGCTGGAGCAGGGGAGCGTCCGCATGGTCGCCGACAACGCCGAGGTCCGGCGGACCGTCCTGCCGGTCTACCACTGCCCGAGCAAGCGGGCCGCCGTCCTGTACAACGGCAAGGCCATGAACGACTACGCGGCCAACGGCGGGACCCGCCTCGGGTCCGACTCCCAGGACGGGCCGGTGGTCAAGTTCGGGACCCCGAAGGTGTCCCTGACCGACGACATCCCGGACGGGCTGTCGAACACCATCCTGCTGGGCGAGAAGCGGCTGAACTTCGCCACCATGGCCGGGCGGAACCCCCAGGACCACTCGGACAACGAGGCGTGGGCCGGCCCCGGGTACCCGACCGCGGACATCATCCGCGGGGCGAAGCCGAGCGGGTCGTCCTGGTTCACCCCGGCCCCGGACCACAACCGGCCCGGGGACGCGGAGGCGATCGCGATGCGGGACGAGTACCGGTTCGGGTCGTCCCACCCCGGCGGGGTGGTGGTCGTCCTGGCCGACGGGTCCGTCCGCCAGGTCCGATACCAGATCGCCCCGGTCATGTTCATGCGGCTGTGCGTCCGCAACGACCGGCAGCCGGTCTCGTTCGAGTGACGGGGCGTCTCCGTTTCGCCGCTCGCGGCGTTGCGCCCGGGGTGGCGCAACGCCGCGAGCGGCGAAACGGAGACGCGACCGGGGGGGTGCTACCCCCGGCCGGCGGTCAAATCGTGCAGAACTTCTGCGCAATTCCCCATGGTGCGGGCGTGGGCCGGGTGGGAGAAGTAGACGGTGCCGCCGCCCGGCGGCGCCCGCGCCGCGCGCCGGCCCCGGCCGCGGACGCCTCATCCCCTCTCCCGGGTGTGTCATGCCACCGTCCCGTCGCTCGGCGTTCACCCTGATCGAGTTGCTGGTCGTGATCGCGATCATCGCCGTCCTGGTCGGCCTCCTCCTGCCGGCGGTGCAGAAGGTGCGGTCGGCCGCCGCCCGGAGCGCCTGCACGAACAACCTGAAGCAACTCGGGCTGGCCATGCACAACCACCACGACACCCTCAAGGAGCTGCCGCCGGGGGCCCGGTCGTACGACGGCCCGAACACCAACCTGTTCCGCCAGTCGGTCCCGAACGACGGCACCGCCCAGCCGAACGAGTGGTTCAACGACCACTCCTGGTACGTGTCCGTCCTGCCGTTCGTCGAGCAGCAGAGCGCGTACACCGCGTACGACCTGAAGGTGTCGCTCAGCCACTCCCGGAACGCCGCCGCCCGGCGGGTGAAGGTCAAGACGTTCGAGTGCCCGACGGACGTCGGGCTGCAGGAGAACGAGTGGGCCAGCGCGACCTGGTCGCGGGTCCGGGGGAACTACGTGGTGAACTACGGGAACACCAACGTCGGGCAGACGAACAAGGCGGACGGGAGCGCCACCGTCGGGTTCGGCGGGGCCCCGTTCACCTTCGTCAAGGGGGTGAAGCTGACCGACGTCACCGACGGGACGAGCAGTACCCTGATGCTGTCGGAGCAGATCGTGGTCGGCCCCTGGACCGGGTGGGGCGGGCCGCTCAGCGACATCACCATCGCCACCGGCGGGCACACGTTCCAGGGGTTCTACCCGCCGAACTTCCGCGGGTGCGACGAGGTCGCCCGGTACTACCCGGACCCGGTCGCCCGGAACGGCCGCCCGGGCGGGGCGTCCGGCGCCCCGAACGGGGACTGCGGGACCATCGGGTCGTTCATGGAGAACGGCAGCATGGCCGCCCGGAGCAAGCACCCCGGCGGGGTGAACGCCACCCTGTGCGACGGCAGCGTCCGGTTCTACCGCGACTCGATCGACCGGCAGGTGTGGCGGAACCTGTCGACCGCCCGCGGGAACGAGCCGAACACCAACGACTGACCGGCCGGGCCGCCACGGAGGGCGGCCCCGACCAGCCGGTGTCCGGTAGGGGCCGCCCTCCGTGGCGGCCCACCCCTCCCCACGAGGTGCGTCCGATGGCCCGCCCCGCCCGCCTCGCCGTGCTCCTGACCGCGGCCGCCGTCGCCGGGTGCGGGGGTGGGCCGAAGGACCGGCCGACCGTCCGCCTGTCCGGGACCGTCACCCTGGACGGCAAGGTGCTGTCGCAGGGGACGGTGATGTTCCACCCGGCCGACCGGGAAGGCGGCAGCCCGGTCGCCGCCCCGGTGGTCGACGGCAAGTACCTGGCCGCGGAGGTCCCGCAGGGGAGCTACCGGGCGTCGTTCACCTCCGGGGTGGACGGCGGGGCGACGAGCGGCCCGGTCGACAGCACGTTCAACGCCCCCAGCTCGGTCGGGCGGAAGGACCTGATCCCGGAGAAGTACCGCCGCCCCGCGCTCCCGGCCGACGCGACCGCGGATAACCTGAACCTGAACTTCGACCTGAAGACGAACTGACCCTCCCCGGACCGCACCATGCGCCACCTCCTCCCCGCCCTCGCGCTGGCGGCCGCCGCGGCCCCCGCGCCCGCCGCCGACCCGCCGAAACTCAAGGCGTTGTTCCTCGGCGACGCCGGGCACCATAAGCCGGCCGACCGGTTCAAGGACCTCGCGCCGGTGCTCGCGGCCCGCGGCATCACACTCACGTACACCGAGAAACTCGACGACCTGAACGCGAAGACCCTCGCCGGGTACGACGCGCTCGTGGTGTACGCGAACCACACCAAGATCACCCCGGAGCAGGAGAAGGCGCTGCTCGACTTCGTCGAGGGCGGCAAGGGGTTCGTCCCGCTCCACTGCGCGAGCTACTGCTTCCTCAACTCGCCGAAGTACGTCGACCTCGTCGGCGCCCAGTTCCGCAGCCACGGCACCGGCACCTTCCGCACCGACGTGGTGAAGCCCGACCACGACGTGATGAAGGGGTATCACGCCTTCACCTCGTGGGACGAGACCTACGTCCACACGAAGCACAACGAGAAGGACCGGACGGTGCTGGAGGTCCGCACGGACGGCGACCTGAAGGAGCCGTGGACCTGGGTGCGGACGCAGGGGAAGGGCCGCGTCTTCTACACCGCCTGGGGCCACGACCAGCGGACGTGGGGCCACCCGGGGTTCCTCAACCTGGTCGAGCGCGGGCTGCGGTGGGCGTGCGGCCAGGACCCGGCCGCCGCCGGCCCCTACGCCGAACCGGTCCGGTTCGAGAAGCCGGCGATGACCCCGCCGCGGAAGGACGTGAAGCCGTTCGAGTACGTCGACGCCAAGGTCCCGTTCTACCCGCCGCGCGGCGGCAAGGGCGGGCCGCTCGGGAAGATGCAGAAGCCGCTCTCGGTCGAGGAGAGCCTGAAGCACTTCGTCACCCCGGTGGACTTCGAGGTGCGGGTGTTCGTGACGGAGGAGAAGCTGGGCGGGAAGCCGATCGCGATGACCTGGGACGAGCGCGGCCGGCTGTGGGTGTCGGTCACCGCCGACTACCCGAACGAGTTGAAGCTGGAGGGGAAGGGCCGCGACCGGATCGTGGTGTGCGCGGACGCGGACGGCGACGGGGCGTGCGACACGGTGACGACGTTCGCGGACGGGCTGAGCATCCCGACGAGCCTGCTGCCGTACGCCGGCGGGGTGATCGTCCACCAGGCCCCGCACACGCTGTTCCTGAAGGACAACGACGGGGACGGGAAGGCGGACGTGCGGCAGGTGCTGTTCAGCGGGTGGAGCACGTACGACACGCACGCCGGGCCGAGCAACCTCCGCTACGGGTTCGACAACTGGGTGTACGGGGCGGTCGGGTACGCCGGGTTCAACGGCGTCGTGGCCGGCGAGAAGATGAGCTTCAAGCAGGGGTTCTACCGGTTCAAGGTCGAGGCGAGCCGGGAGCGTGAGCGACCGGAGGCCCCGCTGAAGGTGACGAAGCTGGAGTTCCTGCGGAGCACGTCGAACAACACCTGGGGGCTGTGCTTCGACGAGAGCGGGGAGCTGTTCGGGAGCACCGCGAACGGGTGCCCGATCGTCCACATGCCGATCCCGAACCGGTACTACGAGAAGGTGAAGGGGCTGACGCCGACGGTGCTACCGAACATCGCGCCGGACAACCATTTCGAGCCGGTGACGGACAAGGTGCGGCAGGTGGACTGGCACGGCGGGTTCACGGCCGCGTCGAACATTGCGATTTACACCGCCCGTACATACCCGCGCGAATACTGGAACCGCACCGCCTTCATCTCGGAGCCGACCGGCCACCTCACCGCGGCGATGACGCTGCATCAAGACGGAGCCTCGTACAAGGCCCGGTACGGATGGAACCTCGTCGCCAGTGATGACGAGTGGTGTGCGCCGATTGACGCGCAGGTGGGGCCGGACGGCCACATGTGGGTGCTCGACTGGTACAACTTCATCGTGCAGCACAACCCGACGCCGGCCGGCTTCGTGAACGGCAAGGGGAACGCGTACGAGACGCCGCTGCGGGACAAGACGCACGGCCGGATCTACCGCGTCGTGTACACGAAGGCGAAGGCGGAGAAGCCGTTCACGCTGAAGGACGCCACGCCGGAGAAGTTGGTCGAGGCGCTGAAGCACCCGAATATGACGTGGCGGCTGCACGCCCAGCGGCTGCTGGTCGACCGCGGCAAGCCGGACGTGGTCCCGGCGCTCACCAAGCTGATCCAAGACAAGTCCGTTGACGAAACGGGCCTCAACGCGGGGGCGGTTCACGCGGTTTGGACGCTAGCCGGCCTGGATCAGAAGTGCCCGGAAGCGGCCTTCAGGCACCCGTCGCGGCCGGCGTGGGTTGCCAGTCTCGCCGCGTTCCCGGCGCGACTGGATGAGCGGCTCGGGGTGGAGGCGCGGACGGCGACGGCGACCGGGGCGGGTGGCGGCAGCGACCCGCGGCTCATGCTGGCGGGCGCGCTGGCCGCCGCCGAGCTGCCGTTCACCACCAAGGTCGAGAACATTCCCGACGGCCGGCTGAACCAGGTACTCGGGTGGCGCATCTACGAACTCGGTTCGGACCCGAACCTGCGGGTCGCGCTGCTGGCGGCCGCGAGCCGGCGGCCCGGACTCGTGCTGCGCGAACTGCCGGCCGCGAGCGAGGCCGAGCCGGGGGCCGGTGCGGCCGGCGCGACCGAGTTGCTCGCCCGGCTGTACGCCCAGGGTGGGGGAGACGAGTTGCTGTCCGACGTTCTCCGACACACCGGGCATGGCCGACCGCTCCTGGCCGACGCGGTCGTCAGCGGGTTGGCCGCCGGGTGGCCTTCGGGGAAGACCGCGAAGCTCACCGAGGAGGGTGAGGCCGCCATCGGGCAACTGCTCAAGAAGCTTCCCGCGGCCTCCCGCGGCCGGCTCCTCAAGCTCGCGTCGGTGTGGGGGGTGAAGGGTGTCGATGCTCAGCTCGTGGAGATCACCAAGGCCGCGTTCGCCACCCTCGCCGACGCCAAGGCCGCCGACGCCGCCCGGGTCGCCGCGGCGCAACAGGTGGTCGAGTTCCAGCCCGACGGCGAGGACGCCGCGAAGGCCCTGCTCGACGCCGTCACCGACAAGGCGTCGCCCGTCCTCGCGGCCGGCATCTTCGAAGCGCTGTCGCAGTCCAAGGCGAAGGGCGTCGGCGCCGCGGTCGTCGGCAAGCTGAAGGATCTTCAACCCGCCGCCCGGCCCGCGGCCCTGCGGCTCGTGCTCGCCAAGGCCGACTCCGCCAAGGCGTTCCTCGACGCCGTCGAGACGGGGGCGCTCCGGTTCGACCTCCTCGCCCTGGAGCAGCGGACCGCCCTCGCGTCGCACCCGGACAGGAGCCTGGCCGACCGGGCGAAGAAGCTCCTCGCCCTCGGCGGCGGGCTGCCGAACGCCGACCGGCAGAAGGTGATCGAGGAGTTGAAGTCCGTCCTGACCGCCGCCGGCGACGTGGCGAACGGGAAGAAGATGTTCGCCCAGCACTGCGCGAAGTGCCACAAGTACGCCGGCGAGGGCGAGGCGATCGGCCCGGACCTGACCGGGTTCGCCGTCCACCCGAAGGAGGAGATCCTGATCCACGTCCTCGACCCGTCGCGGAGCGTGGAGGGGAACTTCAAGGCGTACCGGGTGGTCACCACCGACGAGCGGACGATCCTCGGCATCCTCGGGGCGCAGACCGGCACGTCGGTCGAGGTGATCGACGGGGACGCGAAGCGGCACGCCCTGTCCCGGGACGACATCGCGTCGCTGAAGGAGACGGACAAGTCGCTGATGCCGGAGGGGTTCGAGAAGGTGATGAAGCCGGCGGAGCTGGCCGACCTGCTCGAGTTCCTGACGCAGAAGGGGAAGTTCGTCCCGCTCCCGCTCGACAAGGTGGCGACCGTGGTCAGCACCAAGAACATGTTCTTCGACGCCGGCGGCACGGCCGAGCGGCTGGTGTTCCCGGACTGGAAGCCGAAGGTGTTCGACGGGGTGCCGTTCGTGCTCGTGGACCCGCAGAAGGACGCGGTGAAGAACGTGGTGCTGCTGAACGGGCCGAACGGGAAGCTGCCGCCGACGATGCCGAAGTCGGTGTCGCTGCCGTACAGCGGGAAGGCGAAGGCGATCCACCTGCTGAGCGGGGTCGGCGGGTGGTCGGCGCAGCAACCGAACCCGAAGGGGACGGTGTCGGTAGTGGTGCGGCTGACGTACGAGGACGGGGCGGCGGAGGAGCACGAGTTGCGGAACGGCGTCCACTTCGCGGACTACATCGGCCGGTACGACGTGCCGGGGTCGAAGTTCGCGTTCGCGGTGCGGAGCCAGCAGGTGCGGTACCTGGCGGTCACCCCGAAGCGACCGGACGCCGCCCTGAAGGCGATCGAGTTCGTGAAGGGCCCGGACCGGACGGCACCGATCGTGGTGGCGGTGACCGTCGAGACGCCGTAATCTGAACCGTAGATCGTCCGTTTAGCCGCGACGCGGAGTCCTCGGAGCGGAGCGCGGCGCCTCGGGCGCGCTCCGCTCCGAGGACTCCGCGTCGCGGCTAAACGGGACGCCCCGCCGCCCGCCCCGCGAGTCCCGCCATGCGTCCGCACTTCGTCCGCGTGCTCGCCGCCGTCGCCCTCGCCGCCGCGGCGCTCGCGTTCCGCACCCCGGCCGCCGACCCGCCGAAGTTCACCCCGGAGCAGGTCACGTTCTTCGAGAAAGACGTCCTCCCGGTGCTGAAGCAGCACTGCCTGAAGTGCCACGGCGACGACCCGGAGAAGCTCAAGGGCGGGCTGAACCTGTCCACCCGCGCCGGCGCCCTCGCCGGCGGCGACACCGGCCCCGCGTTCGACGCCGCCAAGCCCGCCGACAGCCTCCTCCTCAAGGCCGTTCACTACAAGGACGAGGCGTACCGGATGCCGCCGAAGGGGAAGCTCCCCGACGCCGATGTCGCGGTGCTCGAGAAGTGGGTCGCGGCCGGCCTGCCGGTCACCGCCGACCGCCTCGGGGCAGAGGTCGCCAGGCCGAAGGGGGTCGTCACCGAGGAGGCGAAGCGGTACTGGGCGTACCAGCCGGTGAAGCGGCCGGCCGCGCCCGCCGTCAAGGACGCCGGGTGGGTCCGCAACCCGATCGACGCGTTCGTCCTGGCGAAGCTGGAGGCGAAGGGGCTGAAGCCAGTGCCGCCGGCGGCGAAGGCGGCCCTCGCCCGCCGGGCGTACTACGACCTCCTCGGCCTCCCGCCGACCCCCGAGCAGCTCGACGCGTTCGTCAACGACCCCGCCCCCGACGCCTACGAGAAGCTGATCGACGCCCTGCTCGCGTCGCCGCACTACGGCGAGAAGTGGGGGCGGCACTGGCTCGACGTGGTCCGGTTCGCCGAGACGAACGGGTACGAGCGCGACGGCCCCAAGCCCTACGCCTGGCGGTACCGCGACTACGTCATCCGGAGCTTCAACGCCGACAAGCCATACACCCGGTTCGTCCGCGAGCAACTCGCCGGCGACGAGATGCCCGGGCACGACCCGGACGCCGTCACGGCCACCGGGTTCTACCGCCTCGGGATCTGGGACGACGAGCCGGCCGACCCGCTCCAGGCCCTGTTCGACGGGTACGACGACATCGTGGCCACCGCCGGCCAGGCGTTCCTCGGCACCACCTTTAACTGCGCCCGCTGCCACGACCACAAGGCCGACCCGATCCCGCAGGCCGACTACTACAAGCTCGTCGCCTTCTTCCGCGACATCAAGCCGTACTCGAACAACCGGGACGTGCGGTCCGCGTTCAACCTCACCGACATCTCCCCGCCGAACCAGCGGCAGGTGTACGAGGCGGAGTTGAAGAAGCGCGAGGCCCGACTCGCCGAGATCCGGAAGGCGATGGAGGCGGTCGAGGACGAGGTCATCAAGACGCTCCCGGCCGAGGACCAGCGCGCCTCCGAGGGGCCGGACCGCCCGCAGGTGGTCCGGAACAAGGTGGTGCCGGCGCTGAAGGGGAAGGTCAAGGACGACTACGCCGCCCTCGACGCCGAGCGGAAGGAGCTGTCGAAGAAGCCGGCCCCGCCGGGGCAGGAACTGGCCCTGTCGGTGAACAACTGCGACGTCCGGCCGCAGGCGACGCACCTGCTCGTCCGCGGGTCGCCGCACGCCAAGGGGAGGGAGGTGAAGCCCGGGTTCCCCGAGGTGCTCGGGCTCCCCGACCCGGCCGTCCCCGACCCGAAGCCCGGGGCCAGGTCGAGCGGCCGGCGGACCGTGCTCGCCGACTGGGTCGCGTCGAAGGACAACCCGTTCACGGCGCGGGTGATGGTGAACCGGGTGTGGCAGTACCACTTCGGCCGGGGGATCGTGCCGACCGCGAACGACTTCGGCAAGCTCGGCGAGCCGCCGACGCACCCGGAGTTGCTCGACTGGCTCGCGGCCGAGTTCGCCGAGCCGTCGGACGGCGGCGAGCCGTGGACGCTGAAGCGGCTGCACCGGCTCATCATGACGTCGAGCACCTACCGCCTGTCCGCGGCCGCCGACGCGGCGAACCTGAAGGCGGACCCGTCGAACGCGCTGTTGTGGCGGTTCAACATGCGGCGGCTGTCGGGGGAGGAGGTGCGGGACTCGATCCTGGCGGTGAGCGGGTCGCTGAACCTGAAGGCGTTCGGGCCGAGCACCTACCCGAAGATCCCGAAGGAGGTGCTGGCCGGGCAGTCGCGGCCGGGCGAGGGGTGGCCGACCTCGCCGCCGGACGAGGCGAACCGGCGGAGCGTGTACGCCCACGTCAAGCGGGCGCTGCGGGTGCCGGTGCTGGTCGGGTTCGACCAGCCGGACCCGGACTCGAGCTGCCCGGTCCGGTACGTCACCACGGTGCCGACGCAGTCGCTCGGCCTCTTGAACGGGGAGTTCGCGAACGAGCAGGCGGCGGCGTTCGCCGCCCGGCTGCGGAAGGAGTTGCCCGGCGACCTCGCCGGTCAGGTGGCGCGGGCGGCCCGGCTGACGACCGGGCGCAGTCCGTCGGCGGACGAGGTGAAGAAGGACGTGGCGTTCGTCGCGGCGATGAAGGCGAAGCACGGGCTGGACGACGCCGCGGCGCTGACGCGATACGCCCTGCTGTGCCTGAACGCGAACGAGTTCGTGTACCTGGACTGACCGGCGGCCGGTACGATGGCGGCGGAGGGTAAGACATGAACTTCCCGATCCTGTTACAGCCGCACGACGGCCGGTTCCGGGCGTCCGTGCTCGGGTCGCCGGCGATGGCCGCGGACGGGGCGACGAAGGAAGACGCGCTGACCGCGCTCCGCACGAGCATCCACCAGCGGCTGGCGAGCGGCGAGTTGGTGCTCCTCGACGTCCCGTACCGGGCCGTGACCGACTTCGCCGGGCTGTTCAAGGACGACCCGACACTCGAGGACATGGTGAAGGAGATCTACCGCGAGCGTGACGCGGAGAAGGCGGCGGAGTTCCCGGAATGACCGCGTTCGACACGGACGTCCTGTCGGACATCCTGCGGGCCGTGCCGGCGGTCCTGGCGCGGGCCGCGCAGGTCGACCCGGCCCAGCAGTACGTCCCCGCGGTCGTCGCCGAGGAGACGATCCGCGGCCGGTTCGCGGCGATCCGGCAGGCCGAGGCCGGTAAGGGGCGGATCGACCTGCCGCAAGCCTACGAACTGTTCGAGCAGACGTTCCGCGCGGTGTCCGCCTTCCGGATCCTGCCCTACACCGCCGCGGCGGACCGGCTGGTGCAGGCCCTCCGCAAGGCCAAGGTCCGGGTCGGGACGCGGGACCTGCGGATCGCGGCGACGTGTATCGTCCACGGGGCGACCCTCGCCACCCGCAACGCCCGCGACTACGCCCGGGTGCCCGGCCTCACCTTGGACGTGTGGACCTGACCGGGGGAACGTCATGCGAACCGTCCTCCTGCTGCCGCTCGCCCTGGCCGTCGCCCCCGCCGCCGAGCCGGCGAAGGCCCCGGCCCGCAAGACGGCCGTGTCGGTCAAGGGCGACGCCTTCCTGATCAACGGCGAGCCGACGTACAAGGGCCGCAGCTGGAACGGCAAGAAGGTCGAGGGGCTGCTGCTGAACAGCCGGATGGTGCAGGCCACGTTCGACGACCTGAACCCCGAGACGGTCGGCAAGTGGGCGTACCCCGACACGAAGAAGTGGGACCCGGACCGGAACACCCGCGAGTTCGTCGCCGCGATGCCGGAGTGGCGCAAGCACGGGCTGCTCGCCGTCACCCTGAACCTGCAGGGCGGCAGCCCGCAGGGGTACTCGAAGGACCAGCCGTGGCACAACTCGGCTCTCACCGCCGACGGGGCGCTGCGGCCCGAGTACCTGAAGCGGCTCGAAACCGTCCTCGACAAGGCCGACGACCTCGGCATGGTCGTCATCCTCGGCGTCTTCTACTTCGGGCAGGACGAGCGGCTGAAGGACGAGGACGCGGTGAAGCGGGGGCTCGACAACGCCCTCGACTGGCTCGCCGGCAAGGGCTACCGGAACGTGCTGGTGGAGGTGAACAACGAGTGCAACGTCCGGTACGACCACGCGGTCCTGAAGCCGGAGCGCGTCCACGAGCTGATCGAGCGGGCACGGAAGCACCGCGGGAAGTTCCTCGCCGGGACGAGTTACGGCGGGAACACGGTGCCGAAGGAGAACGTGGTGAAGGCGTCCGACTTCCTGCTCCTGCACGGCAACGGCGTGCAGGACCCGAAGCGGATCGCCGAGATGGTCCAGCAGACCCGGAAGGTGCCGGGCTACCGGCCGATGCCGATCCTGTTCAACGAGGACGACCACTTCGACTTCGACAAGCCGGCGAACAACTTCCTGGCGGCGGTCGGGGAGTACGCGTCGTGGGGGTACTTCGACTTCCGAATGGCGGGCGAGGGGTTCGACGACGGGTACCAGAGCGTGCCGGTGAACTGGGGGATCAGCAGCCCGCGGAAGAGGGCGTTCTTCAAACTGCTCTCCGAGGTGACCGGGGAGAAGCCGTGACGTTGCGGAACCGGTACGACGTCGGCAGCAAGTGGCTGATCGAGACGTTTGCCACCCAACTGCTGCGGGTCGCCGGGGTCGGGCCGGTCGCGAGCGCCCGCCCGCTGCCGGCCGAGTTGGTGCAGTCCCGCCAGCTGCCGGACGGGCTGGTCGAGGTGCGGCTCGCCGACCGCCCGGACCCGGTGCTGTGCCTGATCGAGGTCAACACCTACTCGTACAAGGCCGCCGGCGGCGAACTGCTCGACGACCTGCTGCTGACGTACCTGAACCGGCGGGTGGTGCCCGAGGTGGTCGCGATCACCCTCAGCGACAAAGGGAACGTGCGGGTCGCCCCAGGCGTGCGGCTGGACAGCCCGCTCGGCCACGCCCGACTCGAAGCCGGGTGGCGGGTGGTGAACCTGTGGGAGTTGAGCGCCGCCGATTTCCTGCCGCTGACCGATCCCGGGCTGGCCCCGTGGGTGCCGCTGATGAGGATCGACGGCCCACCCGAGCCGGTGTTACAACAGTGTAAGGACGTGATCGACACGGTGACGCCGGCGGGGAAGCGAGGGAACTTGCTCGGGGTCACCCAGATCCTGGCCGGCCTACGGTTCGACGAGACGATGCTCGAAACCCTGTTCCGGGTGGAGGGGGCGATGATCGAGTCACCCGTGCTCGAGAAGTGGTTCCGCCAGCGCGACGTGGAGACCCGCCAGGCGGTCATACTCGAAGTGTTGGACGCCAAGTTCGGCCCGGTCCCACCGGACGTGTCCGCCGCCGTCCGGGTCGTCAAGGACGAGGACCGGCTGAAGGACATCAACCGCGTGGCGGTCACCTGCGCGTCGCTCGACGCCTTCCGCCAGGCCCTCACCCCGCCCCAACCCCCCGCCGCCAACTGAGGCCCACCCCCATGACCCCCCACCCGGCCGACCAGTTCTGCCGCCGCACCCGCCGCGAACTCCTCTGGGAGGCCGGCGCCGGGTTCGGCGCCCTCGGCCTCACCGGACTGTTCGCCCACGACCCCGCGTTCGCCGCCGCCCCCGAGGCGCCGAAGGGGGCGACCACGTTCGTCAACCCGATGGCCCCAAAGAAGCCGATGTTCCCGGCCAAGGCCAAGGCCGTCATCTTCCTCTTCATGTACGGCGGCCCGAGCCAGGTCGACACGTTCGACGAGAAGCCCGAACTCGCCCGCCTCGACGGAAAGACGATTCCGGTCAAGACGTTCGGCCGCGGCGGGCACAAGAACCAGGGCCGGGTCGTCGGGCCGAAGTTCGCGTTCAAGAACTACGGCCAGTGCGGCAAGCGCGTCAGCGACCTGTTCCCGCACGTCGGCGGGTGCGTCGACGACATCGCCTTCCTCCACGGCATGTACGCCGAGTCGCCCATCCACGGGTCCGGCCTCCTGATGATGAACAGCGGGCGGCTCCTCAGCGGCAGCCCGTGCCTCGGCTCCTGGGTCACCTACGGCCTCGGCAGCGAGAACGAGAACCTCCCCGGGTTCGTCGTCATGCTCGACAACTCCGGCGGGCCGATCAACGGGCCGAAGAACTGGTCCAGCGGGTACATGCCGGCCGCGTACCAGGGCGTCCAGGTGCGGGCCGACAAGACGCCCATCCACGACCTCGCCCTGCCGCCCGGCACCACCCGGGAGCAGCAGCGCGACCTCCTCGACCGGCTCCGCGAGAAGAACCAGGAGCACCTCGCCGCCCGCGCCGACAACAGCGAACTCGTCGCCCGGATCGCCAGCTACGAGCTGGCGTTCAAGATGCAGCAGCACGCCCCCGAGGCGGTCGACTTCTCGAAGGAAGCCGACGAGACGAAGGCCCTGTACGGGATCGGCGACGCGAAGACGGACGACTTCGGGCGGAAGTGCCTGCTCGCCCGCCGGCTGGTCGAGCGCGGGGTGCGGTTCATCCAGGTGTACAGCGGCGGGAACCACAACGACCACAACTGGGACGCCCACGGCGACCTGGTCAAGAACCACACCCTGCACGCCGGGGCCACCGACAAGCCGATCGCCGGGCTGCTCCAGGACCTGAAGCGGCTCGGGCTGCTCGACAGCACCGTCGTCATCTGGAGCGGGGAGTTCGGCCGGCAGCCGACCGCCGAGTACGCCCAGGGGACCGGCCGGGACCACAACGCCTACGGGTTCACGTCCTGGATGGCCGGGGGCGGGGTCAAGGGCGGGGTGAGCGTCGGGAAGACGGACGAGCTGGGGAACAACGCGGTGGAGGGCCGGTTCCACGTCAAGAACCTGCACGCCACGGTGCTGCACCAGATGGGGCTCGACCCGAACCGGCTGACGTACTTCTACGGCGGGCTGGACCAGAAGCTGGTCGGGGTCGAAGGGGCGGACCCGATCAAGGAGATCATCTGACCGGCCCGCCGGTGAATCAGGCGGTCGACTTGAGCAGCGCCCGGGTCTCCCGGATGGCCTTCACGACCAGGTTCGGGAGGCCGGCCCGCAGGGCCTTCTCCTGGCTCCCGGTGCACGACTCGGCCAGGGTGGCGAAGAACGGGCAGGCCCCGAGGTCGTACCCGGCGATCTGGTGCTCCCGCTGGACGTGGTTGGCCACCCGGTCGGCGACCGTCACCAGGGTGACGAGGCCCCGCTGTAGATGCTCCTCGGCCGGCCGGTGGTGGTTCAGGATGGTCCGGGCCACCCCCTCCGGCAGGGTGTTCTTGGTGGCGAACTGGAACCCGACCGCGCAGTGGTCGATCCCGAGCACGTCCCGCTCCCGCCCGAGCGTCCCGTCGTCCTCGGCGAAGTCGATCGGGTCGGCCTCGGCGAACGCGTCCGGGCACCGGACGCACGCCACCACCCGCCCGATGTCGTGCAGCAGCCCGGCGGCGAACGCCGCCCCCGGGTTCGACACCCCGGTCAGCTTGGCCGCCCCGGCCGCCAGCCGGGCCACGAACAGCGAGTGCCGCAGCAGCACGTCGCACCGCTCCCGGACGGCCGGCGGGTGCTTGGCGTACGTCGCCTTCACCCCCAGCGCGCTGACCAGCCGGCTGCACTCCTGGAGCCCGAGCAGCAGGACCGCCTGCTGGATGTCGTTGACCGCCGTCTTCCCCCGGTACGCCCACGAGTTCGCCGCCCGCAGCACCGCCGCCGCCAGCACCCCGTCCCGCCGGACCAGCCCGGCCACCGTCCCGGCCGACGCGTCCGGGTTGTCCGACAGCGCGATCACCTGGACGGCGGTGGCCGACAGGGTCGGGTACGCCTCGACCCGGTCCAGCTCGCGCAGGACGGCCTCCCGCACGGACAGGCGGTTCGGCCGGGCGGCCGGCGCTTCCCGGGTCAGAAAGTTGGTGGCCATCGGTCGGGGTCTCGGATCGCCGACGGGGGTCGCCCGAACCGTAGGTTGCGGGTGAGGGCGTGGCAACCGGCGCGGGCCGGAGGTCGGCGGGAATTGAGATGTTCGCGTCCCGGCGGAAACCCCGTCCGCCCCGGCC
>PNKH01000048.1 GCA_013822345.1 Isosphaera sp. | reverse complement strand
CACGTCCTTCCCGTCCTCCGCCCCGGCCTTCTCGTCGGTCAGCTCCACCCCGCACCCGCGGGCGGTGCTCATCGTCACCATCACCCCGGACCCGCCCCACCAGTTGAACGTGCTCGCCACCCCGGCGTTCACCGTCTCCGTCTTCCCGGCCGGCGTCTTGTACGAGGTGTGGCCGTTCACCGACGCGAACGCGAACACCGGCGGCAACTGTTGCGTCTGGGCGGTGTGCGGGCCGACGACGGGGACCAGGTTCGGGTCGAGGTCGACCTTCGGGTCGGGGAGCGGGTCGGCCCCGGTGTCGAGCCGCTTGACCGCCGCCGCCGGGGCGGTCAGCTCCAGGAACCGGTCGGAGAAGTAGACCCGCGGCTCGGCCGCCTTGTCCGCCCCGCGGGTCAGGTCGCGGAGGGAGAGGCGGAGGTCGTGGCCCCAGGTCGGGTCCTGCCCCATCCCCGGGTCGCGGATCTCGACCTTCAGGTTGGTGAGCCGGAGTTCCGCGTCGCGCCCCTTCGGCGGGTTCGGGAGGAGCTGCCCGGCGGGGATGACGAGCTCGGGGATGACGCCGGTCCGGTTCGCCGGCACCTCGAACCCCCACCCCTCCCACGTCTTCAGGGTGACGACCGGGGTGAGCGGGAGGGTGTCGAGCATGACCGTCACCTCGGCCGACCTGGCCTGGCCCTTCGGGGTCGGGAGGACGGCCTTGAACTGCATGAAGGTGGTCTTGTCCTCGAGGACCGGGACGCGGACGCGGACCTGGCCCGGGCCGGGGGCGACCGGCTTGAGGAGCGGGGCCGGGTCGGCGGCGGCGGCGGCGGCGAGGGCGAAGGCGGCGGCCGCGAGGGCGAGGCGGGACGGGAGGCGCATGGGGTGGCCCGTGGGTGCGGGATCACCCCCGACGATACCGCGCGGCGGCCCGGGTGGTAAGATGTCTGCCGCGGCCCGGGCGGGTGGAGGGGCCGACGCCCCGGCCCGACCGTGAGCGTGGCCCCCTCACCCGCCGCCCGGGGCGAGGCGCCCCGTCCGGCGACCTCTCCCCGAGTACGGGGGAGAGGTGGGGCCTCGGATCTCCTCGGCAGCTTCCCGCGCCGGGCGCCTGTCGAGGGCCGCACCACCCCCACCTCTCCCCCGTACTCGGGGGAGAGGTCGCCGGACGGGGCGCCTCGCCCCGGGCGGCGGGTGAGGGGCGGCGTCGGGAGTCGCCCGGGGTGCTTCCCCGCGCGGTGTGGGGCATTGTCGATCGCGTCCGCCGGAGTCCGCCGATGCACCGCCTCGCGCTCGCCGCCGTCGCCCTCGCGCTCGCCGCCGGCCCGGCCCGGGCCCAGCTCGACCCGGAGCCGAAAGCCCCGTACCTGTGGCGGGTGGTGGTCAAGGCGGCCCCGCACCCGCTCCTCACCCCGGCGTTCCGCGACCAGCTCCGGCGCGACCTGGCGGCCGCCCTGCAGCCGGCCCTCGGCCCGCTCGGGGCGGTCGAGGTGATCGACCTCGCCGACCTCCCGCGCGACCGGTGGGAGGCCCTGTGGCAGCAGTTCGACGACAAGGGGTTCCCGGCGGTCGAGGCGTCCCGCGACCTGACCGGGGCGAAGACCCACTTCCTCACCCTCGACTACCGCGACGGCCGGTACCACCTCGCCGCCCGCCAGCACGACGGGTTCTCCGGCCTCGCCTCCCCCGTCGTCCGCAGCCAGACCGTCCGCGCCCCGGAGTTGGTCGGGCGGACGGCCGGGCTGATGCTCGACCGCGACTTCGGCCTGGCCGGCACGGCGGAGCCGGTCCCGGGGTCGAAGGACGAGGTGCGGGTGACGGTCCGCGGCGGGCAGCTCGGGCCGCTCGACAAGGTGGTCAAGGCCGGGGACGTGTTCGCGGTGTCGCAGGTGTTCAAGACGAACCGCCCGGCCCCGCCGCCGGTCCGCACCGCGACCGGGAAGATCGTCGCCCCGCCGCCCGGGTCGGTCCCGCCGCCCGGGCTGACCGCCGCCCCGCGGCCGTTCACCCTGCTCCGGGTGACCGGGGTGGGCCGGGACGGGGTCCTCCGGTGTACCGCCCTGTCCCGGTTCGAAACCGCCCTGCCGACGGCCGACAAGAAGGTGGTCGGGTACCGGTGCCTGCGGCTCGGGACGGTCGAGTCCCCGGTCGCGGTCCGGCTGGTCACCACCGACCCGGCGTACCAGAAGTCGGTCGGGCTGGTGAGCGTCCGGGCGAGCGAGGCCGGGTTCGGGCCGGCCGACGCCAAGGACGTGTTCGACTTCAAGGACGGGGTGTTCCGGTCGCCCCGGCCGCTGGCCAACGTCGCCTGCGTGACCGTGTCGCACGGCCCGACCCGGTCGGCCCTGTTCCCGCTCCCGGTGCTCGGCCCGGACCCCGTGGCCCTGCCGTTCGAGATCGACCCGAAGGCGGAGGTGGAGGCGGAGTACACCCGGCGGGTGCTGGCCGCGAGCGCCCGGGTGGCCGACGCCCGGGTGGCCCAGACGATCTGCTTCGAGGCGACCGCCCGGCTGGTGGAGCGGCAGAAGAACGCCGACGCCCTGGCCCGGGCGAAGGGCGGGTTCGAGGCGGCCGACGCGACCGACAAGAACCTGTCCGACGACCTGGCCCGGCTGCGGGAGCTGCCGAGCCCGAGCCCGAACGCGACCAGGCTGGTGGAGCACGTCGAGGGGCAGCTGGCCGCCCTGCGGAAGGTCAACGAGCAGCTCGCGGCCCACGTGAAGACGCTGACCGAGGTGGTCCGGCGGGAGAACGACCCGACGGTCGCGGCGGTCGAGCTGCAGGCCCACAACCTGACCACCCGGATCACCTTCCTGCTCGGCCGCGGGGACGTGGACGAGGCGCTGGTCGCCTACGAGCAGCTGATCCAGGTGCTGCCGACCGACGCGGACGTGAAGGCCCGGCGGGACAGGCTGAAGGCCGACTGGGCGCCGAAGGGCCCGGCCCACGCCGCCGCCCGCGAGTACCTGCTGCGGACGTGGCCGGGTCTGCCGCCGGCGGAGCTGGAGGACAGCCTGAAGCGGGTCGAGGCGGAGGTCGAGGTGTGCCTGAAGGCCGGCGACCGGTACGGCCTGCGGAAGCTGTTGACGGTGTTCAGCGGGGCGCTGGCGAAGCTGAGCGAGTACGTCGCCGCCCTGGACCCGGCGGCCGACGCGAAGGCGATCGCGTCGGCGAACAAGGCCGGCCAGGCGCTGGCGGCGCTGGAGACCCGGATCGCCGAGTTCGTGGCCAAGGAGTAAGGACCGCAGGTCCGAGCCGGACGCGTGAGCGACGGGTTTGCTCGGCCCGTCGCTCACGCGTCCGGCTCGGACGGAGACACCACCCCACCACCCCACCACCCCACCACCATGCACCCCGCCTACGCCCTGTCCGACGCGGCGACCGTGCTCAGCCCGGCGCTCGTCTTCTTCCCGGACCTGATCCGGCGGAACGTCGCCCGGGTGGTCGAGATGGCCGGCGGGCCGCACCGCCTCCGGCCGCACGTCAAGACGCACAAGACGCGGGAGATCGCCCGCCTCCTGCTCGACGCCGGCGTCACCCGGCACAAGTGCGCGACCGTCGCCGAGGCCGAGATGCTCGCCGCCGCCGGCGCCCCGGACGTGCTCGTCGCCTACCCGCTCGTCGGCCCGAACACCCGCCGCCTGGCGGAACTCGCCCGCCGGTTCCCCGGCACGACCTTCTCCACCCTCGTCGACCACCCGGCGTCGGCCCGGGCGCTGTCGGCGGCGGTGGCGGCGGCCGGGGTGACCGTCGGGGCGGTGCTCGACCTGGATGTCGGCCAGCACCGGACCGGCGTCCCGGTCGGCGACGCGGCGGCCGACCTGTACAAGCTGGCGGCGTCGCTCCCCGGGCTCGTCCCGGCCGGGTTCCAGCTGTACGACGGGCACAACAACCAGCCGGACCGGGCGGCGCGCGAGGCCGGGGTGCGCGAGTTCCTGGCCCCGGTGCTGGAGCTGCGGGCGAAGGTCGAGGCGGCGGGGGTGCCGGTCCCGCGGCTGGTGTGCGGCGGGACGCCGAGCTTCCCGGTCCACGCGGCCCTGACCGACATCCCCGGGGTCGAGTGCTCGCCCGGGACGTTCGTCCTGCACGACGCCGGGTACGGGTCGAAGTACGCCGACCTGGCCGGCATCACCCCGGCCGCGGTGCTGGTAACGCGGGTGGTGAGCCGGCCGACCCCGGACCGGGTCACCCTCGACCTCGGGACGAAGGCGGTCGCACCCGACCCGCCGCTCGAGAAGCGGGTGACGCTCCTCGACTTCCCCGAGTACCGGACGGTCGGGCACAACGAGGAGCACCTGATCGTGGAGACGGCCGGGGCGGCGAAGTACGCCCCGGGGGACGTGGTGTTCGCGCTGCCGGGTCACGTCTGCCCGACGGTGGCGCTGCACCGGGACGTGCTGGTGGCCGAGGGCGGGAAGGTGGTCGGGCGATGGGCGGTGGCCGCCCGCGACCGCGTCCTGACGGTGTAGGGTCCGCGTCCGAGCCCGAGCGCCAGCGAGGGGGCGGCGCGGCCAAATCCTGCCCCCGCGCGGGCACCGATTGCCCATTCCCGCCGCCCGCTCCCGCCGTTACGCTGCCGGTAGCCCCTTCCCGCTCCGCATCCGGAGGTCGCATGTCCGCGCTCACCCGCCGCGCCTGGCTGAAGGCCGCCGCCGCCTCGCCCGCCGCCCTCGCCCTGCCGGGCCGCGCCGCCGCGGCCCCGACCGCCGACGACCTGAAGGCGGTCGTGGAGAAGGCCGTCGGATACCTGAAGGGCGCGCAGAAGCCGGCCGGGGACTTCTTCCCGAAGGAGGGGTTCGCGGAGCCGGGCCTCACCGCCCTGACGGTCGCCGCCCTGCTGCGGAACGGGGTGCCGGCCGACCACGAGGTGGTCAAGAAGGGGGTCGCGTACCTGGAGAAGCACGTCAAGCCGGACGGCGGGGTGTACCAGCAGGGGCAGGCGAACTACATGACCTGCCTCGGGCTGATGACGTTCAAGGAGCTGAACGCCGGCGGGAAGTACGACAAGGTGATCGAGGCCGCGACGAAGTTCGTCAAGGGGCTGCAGAACGACACCGACCCGAAGGGCCTCGACCACGGCGGGGTCGGGTACGACGGGCCGAAGCGGCCGGACCTGTCGAACACCCACTTCCTGGTCGAGGCGCTGCTCGCCGCCGGGGTCGGCAAGGACGACCCGTCGATCAAGAAGGCCCTGGTGTACGTCAGCCGGAGTCAGAACCTGAAGAGTGAGTTCAACGACCAGCCGTTCGCGACGAAGACGAGCAAGGACGACGCCGGCGGGTTCGTGTACAACCCGGCCGACCAGGCGAACCCGAAGTCGCCGAAGATCACCGCCGAGGGCGGGCTGCGGAGCGAGGGCGGGATGACGTACGCCGGGCTGAAGAGCTTCCTGTACGCCGGGGTGAGCAAGGACGACCCGCGGGTGAAGGCGGCGGTCGCCTGGGTGAAGGCGCACTACAGCGTGACCGAGAACCCCGGGCAGGGGCAGAGCGGGCTGTACTACTACTACCACACCTTCGCGAAGGCGATGGACGCCCTCGGGGAGGAGCCGTTCGTCGACGCCAAGGGGGCGAAGCACGACTGGCGGCAGGAGCTGTTCGACGAGCTGAAGAAGAAGCAGAAGGCGGACGGGAGCTGGCAGAATGAGAACCCGGCGTTCCTGGAGGGGGTGCCGCAGCTGGCCACCGCGTTCGCCCTCTTGTCGCTCAGCTACTGCAAGAAGAAGTGACGCGGGGGCGGTCGGTTGCCGGGCGACTCGGCAGGTGGTTTCCCCTCACCCGCCGGCGGCGAGGCGCCGCCGGCGACCTCTCCCCAGCGGGGAGAGGTGGGGGTACACCGGCCCCTCTCCGGCCACCCGACCCGAACAGTTGTCGAGGACGCCGGCGGCCCCCACCTCTCCCCGCTGGGGAGAGGTCGGAACCGCGCTTCGCGGTTCCGGGTGAGGGGCACGACCCGACGGGTCACCCGGCCGCGTCACTCCGCCGCGGCCGGGGCGGCCGCCACCGACTCCCGGTCGATCCCCTTCTTCTTCAGCTTCGTGTGCAGGGTGTCCCGGCTCATCCCCAGGAGCTTGGACGCGTGGCTCACGTTCCCGCCGGTCTGCCGCAGCGCCCGCCGGATCGCCCACGTCTCGATCTCGTCCATGTCCAGGCTCGCCGGCACGTCGGCCGCCGGCCGCGGGGTCGCCGCCCCCACCCCGGTCGGCAGCTCGCTCACCCCGGCCAGCGGCAGGGCGTCGGCGTCGATCGTGTCCGCCTCGCCCATCACCGCCGCGCTCTCGATCGCCGCCCGCAGCTGCCGGACGTTCCCCGGCCAGTGGTGGGCCTGCAGCTTCCGCACCGCCGCCGGGGTCAGCTTGAAGTTCCGCCGGCACTCGGCCGACACCTTCGCCAGGAAGAACCCGGCCAGCTCCGGGATGTCCTCCGGGTGCTCCCGCAAGGGCGGCACCCGGATCGGGATCACCTTCAGCCGGAACAGCAGGTCCTGCCGGAACCGCCCGGCCTTCACCTCCCGGTCCAGGTCGCGGTGCGTCGCGGCCACCACCCGCACGTCCGCCTTGACATCGGCCGTCGCCCCGACCGGGCGGAACGCCTTCCCCTCGATCACCCGCAGCAGCTTCGCCTGGCAGTCGAGCGACAGCTCCCCCACTTCGTCGAGGAACAGCGTCCCCTCGTCCGCCTGCTGGAACAGCCCGGGGTGGTCGCGGTCGGCCCCGCTGAACGCCCCCTTCTTGTACCCGAACAGCTCCGCCTCCAGCAGCGTCGGGGCGATGGCGGCGCAGTTCACCACCACCAAGGGGCCGTCCGCCCGCCGGCTGTTCCGGTGCAGGGCCAGGGCGACCAACTCCTTCCCGCTCCCGCTCTCCCCGTGGACCAGCACGGTGAACGGCTGCGGGGCGGCCCTCAGGATCTGCTGCCGCAGGGTGGTGACGGCGGCACTCGTCCCGAGGATGTCGTCGGCCGCCGGGGTGTGGGTGCGGAGCCGGCTGTTCTCGGCCTCGAGCGTCCGGCGGTGGCGGTGGATCTCCAGCCCGTGGGCGAGGAACCCGGCGACCGCCTCGACGAACCGCACGTCCCGGTCGGCGAACGCCCGCCCGCTGCGGTACACGTGGAGGGCGGCGAACGGGTTGCCGGACGCCCGGAGCGGGACGCAGACGGCGTCGGCGAACGCGGACAGGGAGTCGGTCGGGGGGTGGGCGGCGGTCAGGTCGGGGAACAGCCAGACGGTCTTCCCGCACGTCTGGGCCTGGGCGGTCAGCCGGCGGCTGAGGGGCAGGTCGACGGCGGCGGACTCCGGCAGCACCACCTTCGGGGCCGGGTCGTCCGGGTCGAGGGCCAGGTACCCGGCGAGGCGGGCGGCGGTCTGGGTCAGGACGGCCCGGAGGGCGAGGGCGACCAGGTCGTGCGGGTCGCGGGTCTCGACCGCCTGGGTCATGAACGTGCACAGGGCGGTCAGCTCGTCCACCCGGAACCGGCCGGCCGGGTCGTCGCCCGCGTCCGCCGGCACCTCCCGGGGGGCCGGCACCTCCTGCACCTTGGTCTTCCCGTGCAACAGTTCGGGCGGGACCGACCCGGGCGGGTGGCGCGGGCCGGCCGGGACCGTCAGCGGGGCCGGGGCCGCCGGGTGGGTCTGGGTGACCGGCCTCCCGCCGCCCGGCTTCGCGTCGGCGGCGAACCGCAGCACCACCTCGCCGATCCGGATCCGCTTCCCGTCGGCCAGCTCGACCGCCCCGCTCACCCGGGCCCCGTCCACCTTGGTGCCGTTGAGCCCGAAGTCCCGGAGGTGCCAGCGGCCGTCCTCGAAGTAGATCTTGGCGTGCAGCCGGCTGGCCAGCTCGTCCCGCAGGACGACGGTGTTGTCCCGACTCCGCCCGAGGGTGACCGGGTGGGCGGGGTCGAGGTCGAGGGCCGGCGGGACGCAGTCCCCGCCCTCCAGGGTCAGTCGCGCAGTCATGGTCCGGCGGGGACTCCTGGCGGGCCGGGCGGTCGCCGGAAACTGTAGCACGCGAATCGGTCGGAGGGGTTACCGCGGCCGGGCGCGTCGGGTAGGGTGACGGGGGTGACGTTTCCGCCGCCCGCGGGCGGCGCAACGCCGCGGGCGGCGAAGGGGGCCGACATGCGAACCCGGATCGAGGGGCTGGCCTACGTCCTCGGCGACAACGTGGACACCGACCAGATCATCCCGGCCCACTACCTGACGTACAACCCGGCCATCCCGGCCGAGTACAAGATGTTCGGCAAGTACGCCCTGTGCGGCGTCCCGGACGACCAGGCCGGGCTGCCGAAGGGGCACGTCCCGTTCCACCCGCCGGGGGCGGACGAGTTCGTCTCCCCGTACACCGTCGTGATCGGCGGGAAGAACTTCGGGTGCGGGTCGAGCCGGGAGCACGCCCCGATCGCGCTGGCGGCCGCCGGGGTGGTCGCGGTGGTGGCCGAGTTCTACGCCCGCATCTTCTACCGGAACGCGGTCAACGGCGGGTACCTGGTCCCGCTGGAGACGAAGGCCCGGTTGATCGACCGGGTCTGCACCGGCGACCGGGTGGTCATCGACATCGCGGCGGGGAAGCTGACGGACGAGACGAGCGGGGAGGGGTTCGACCTCTTGCCGCTCGGCGAGGTGGGGCCGATCGTCGAGGCCGGCGGGCTGTTCCCGTACGCCCGGAAGGTCGGGATGCTCGGGCAGTAGTTTCGAGTTCCACGTTCCAGGTTTCAAGTTGAAGAAACCCGTGGGTCGGGTCAGCCTTCAACTTGAAACCTGGAACGTGGAACTCGAAACTACCGACCCGGCGCCCGGAACTCGGCGTGGCGGAGGTCGACGGCGGGCACCCCGTTGATGTTCGGCCGCTCGAAGTAGCCGCGGGCCTTCTGCGGGGAGATCGCGTTCACCTCGGCGGCGCTCAGCTTCAGCACCATCCGGGCCTTCGCGTCCTCGCCCCGCAGCTCGATCTCCGTCGGGTACTGGACCGCCTGCGCGCCGACCGACACCGTCCGGGCCGCCTTCACCTCGGCCAGCCCGATCACCCGCCCGTCCGGGTTCTTCGCGTCCGGCGCCCCGCGGAGCACGTGCCGCCGGACCTGCGGCTGGCTCCGGGCCGGGTCCGCGTCGTCGGCGGCGAACACCACCTCCCGCCGGACCGGCACCCCGGCCGGGGTCCGGGCGTCCCAGAACAGGGTGTGGGTGCGGGCCTTCTCGTCCGTCCGGGCCTGGTACGCCGGGCCGGGCGGGAAGGTGGTCATCCCGAGCGCCTGCATCACCCAGTCCGGCTCGAACGGGACGCCGTCCGGGAGCTTCGCCCTCCCCTCCTCGAAGTCGGCGTGGGACGCGAACACGTACATCGGCTGGACCGACGGGACGTGGAAGTACACCCAGAACTGCTCCGGGTTCGACCCGAGGTCGACCTTGGCGTCGACCAGCCCGCCGCGGGACACGTTCATCCGGAACTTCCGCGGCTGCTGGGCGAACAGGCTGCCGCGCAGCGCCGCCTGCTCCTGGATGGCCCCGCGGAACCCGTCCCCCTCGCTCACCGTCACCGTCACGTCCCCGTAGCTGAGCGACTGGAGCCGCCCGGCGTGGTCGTTCAGGTACCCGACCAGTTGCTCCGCCGACACCTTCTGGACGGCCCCGGTGGGGCCGGGCGGCCGCGGCGTGCGGCGGACCCAGTCGCGGATCGACTCGCACCCGGCGGACGGGGCCAGGAGGCAGGCGGCGAGGGTGAGCGGGAGGCGGGACATGGGCGACCTCTATTTCAGATTTGTGATTTGTGATTGACGATTGAAAGACACCGGTGCGGTGACCACGCCTTGTCTTCAAATCTGAAATCTGAAATCGAACATCTGAAATCCTCACGCCCACCCGAGCACCCGGAACACCTCGGCCTGGGCGGCGGCCACCTCGGCGTCGGTCAGCCGCGGGTCGGTCACCTGGTGGACCGCCCCGCCCTTCGCGTCCCGGAGGATCAGCACGTCCCGCCCGTCCGCGTCCCGGGCCGCGTCCTCGAACCGGAGCCGCTTCCGCCGCATCAGCAGCAGCGCCGCGACGTACCGGAAGTTCCGCCCGTCCGCGCCCGCCGACCCCTTCAGCCGGTCGAGGCAGTCGAGCAACAGGTCGTCGTTCACGACCGGCTTCCGCGGCCGGTCGGCGGCCGGGACGCGGCCGGACCAGTGGGCGACGGCGCCGGGCGGCGGGCCGGGCCACGCGTCGGCGGCGAAGTCGGTGCGGACCAGCTTCCCGTCGCGGTCGGCCAGGGCGGCGTGGAAGGCGTCGCCCGGGTTCAGCGGCCGCCCGGTCGCCGCACACACCCGCCCCGGCCCGCCGATGTCGTACTCGGTCATTCCGTTGCCCGAGGCCGTCCGAGCCGGAAGCGTGAGCGACGGACCACCAAGACCCGTCGCTCACGCTTCCGGCTCGGACGGCGGGTTGCCCACCGAATCGTACCCCGCCGGCCGGCCGCCGACAGTCACCGCGGCCGGGTCGCGGGCGGGGTCGGGGTGCCGGGCGCGGGGGTTGTACCGCCTGCGCCGGCGGGGGAGGCTGGGGCGACCAGGCGGTCGACCGCCTCCTTCAGCAGATACCCCGTCTCCCCGCCGACCCCGGCGAACGTCCACCGCACCACGCCGGCCCCGTCGACCAGGGCGAACCGCGGGGCCGTCTCCACCCCGAACGCGGCCCCGCCCGCCTTGCCGTCGAGCACGGGGAGGGTGAGCTTCAGCCCGTCGCGGTGCTTCTCCCCGGCGGCCACGTCCCCGAACACGACCAGCGGCACCACCGCCACCCGGCCGGCGTACCGCTTGTCGACCGCGGCGGCGATCGCCAGCGCCGGGTCGGCCGTCTCGCCGCCGGGCCGGAAGAACACGAGCACGACCGGCTTCCCCTTCTGTTCGGCCAGGCGGAACGTGCCGGCGGCGAAGTCGGGGGCGGGCTGACCGGGTTCGGGCCACCCGGTGCGGACGACCGGCGGCGGGGCGGGCGGGGCGACCGGGACCGGGGCGGCCTCGCTGCGGCGGGCGGCGTCGAGGGCGCGGCGGGCGGCGGCCATCACCTCCCGGTACGGGCCGGCCGGGTCCGCCTCCGCGAGTTGGGCGTCGAGCCTGTCGATCCGGGCGGCCAGCGCCCGCGCCCCGAGCCGGGCCGGGTTGGCGGCGAACGCGTCGGCGTCGGCCAGTGCGGCGAGCGCCACGTCGGCGTCCCGCCGGGCCCGGTCGAACGCCCGCCCCGCGAGCCGGCCCTGGTCCGTCAGCTCGTACTTCACCTCGACCCACGCCGACGGCACCTCCTCGCGCCCGAGCCGCCGGCGGATCACCCGGTGGACGCGGCGGGCGGTGCCGTCCTGGGTCGACACCCAGACCGCGTCCGCCCGGTGCCACGACACCTCCCCGCCGACCGGCTTCGCCCAGTCCGCCGACTGCTGGTTCATGACCAGCACCCGGCACCGCTCGGCGTTGACGAACTCGGTCCCCTTCGCCTGCCACGTCTCGCTCGGCCGGCCGGCGGCCCCGCCGACCGCCCACGGGTCGTCGGGGGCGGTCCGCGGCGGGCGCGGCGGGAAGACGCCGAACTCGGACGCCGGGAAGGTGTCGAGCGGGACCGGCGGGAGGCCGCGGGTCGGGTCGAGGAGGTGGGCGGTGCCGTCGGCGTGGACGCGGACGAGGTCGAGCCGGACGGCCGGCGGGTCGGCCTTCGCCGGCCCGGCCCCGGTGACCGCCCCGACCGCCCCGGCGACCGCGTCGTCGGCCCGCTTCAGCCGGGTGAGGACGACCGCGTCCGCCCAGTTCTCCTGGCGGTCGAGGACGAGGACGCGCAGCTCCAGGGCGTGCGCCCGGCGGAACCGGTCGGTCGGCCGGTCGACCGCCTCGGCCACGGTGCCGCTGAACGTGAACTCGTCGCCTTTCTGCAACCCGGCCGGGGGCGGCGGGGCGGCGAGGGCGAGCGCGAGCAGACCGGCGGTCACGCCTTCCCTCCGGGACGACGGGGCCGCGGGAGGATAGCGGGGGCCGCGGGCGTTTCAACCGCAGGTGGAAGGGGGGGCAAGCGGGGGAAGCCGGCGCTTCCCCCGCCCCGCATCCCCGGGTACACTCGGGTTCCCACCCCAGTTCCCTCCCCACCCGTGGCCCCCATGCTCACCCTCCTCGGCAGCCCCCGGCGGACGTGCGACGGCGTCACCCGGCGGGAAACCCTCGCGGCCGGCGCCCTCACGTTCCTCGGCACAGGGTTCGACCTGCCGTCGCTCCTCGCGGCCGAGTCCCGCAAGTCCGCGGCCGAGCGCCCCGGTAAGGCGAAGAACGTCATCCTGATGTACCTGCTCGGCGGGGCCGCGACGCAGGACATGTGGGACCTGAAGCCGGACGCCCCGGCCGAGGTCCGCGGCGAGTTCAAGCCGGTCGACACGAACGTCCCAGGGGTGCGGATCTGCGAGCACCTGCCGAGGACGGCGCGGTGGATGCACCGGGCCGCGGTGGTGCGGAGCGTGAACCACAAGGCCGGGTGCCACAACTGCCTGCCGAGCTACACCGGCCTCGAGACGCCGATGCCGGACCAGCACCCGCGCGAGTCCGACCCGCCGAGCATGGGCGCGGTGTGCGAGTTCCTCCGCGGCGGCCGCGGCGAGCTGCCGGACTACGTGTACATGCCGTGCTGGCTCGGGTGGGGCCAGGCGTTCCGCCGGGCCGGGCCGTACGCCGGGTTCCTCGGCCAGCGGTACAACGGGCTGACCACCGAGTGCCAGCCCCACGCCGACCCCGGCGAGAAGCCGGTGCCGGGCAAGCCGAGCGTCGTCCGCGGGACGCCGCTCTTGCCGAACACCGCGTTCGACGCCGACCTCACCCTCGACCGGCTGAACACCCGCCGCACCCTGCTGGAGCAGTTCGACGACCAGGTGCGCGGGGTCGAGGCGCGGGGCGCCGCCGGCGGGTACGACCAGACGCAGCGGCGGGCGTTCGACCTCCTCACCTCGTCCCGGCTGCGCGACTGCTTCGACCTGGCGAAGGAGGACCCGAAGCGGCTCGACCGGTTCGGCCGGACGCTGTTCGGGCACAGCACGCTGATCGCCCGCCGGCTGGTGGACGAGGGGGTGCGGTTCGTGAACGTGACGTGGGACCTGTTCTGGGACCGGGTGAAGGTCGACTACGACGCCTGGGACACGCACACCAAGAACTTCAGCATCCTGCGGGAGAACAAGCTGCCGCACTTCGACCAGACGTTCACGGCCCTGCTCGAAGACCTGGACCGCGACGGCCGGCTGGACGACACGCTGGTGGTGGTGATGAGCGAGATGGGGCGGACGCCGGTGGTCAACAAGAACGGCGGCCGGGACCACTGGACGTTCTGCTACTCGGTGGTGTTCGCCGGGGCGGGGGTGAAGGGCGGGACGGTGTACGGGGCGAGCGACGCGCAAGCCGCCTACGTGAAGGACCGGCCGGTGAGCACGGCGGACCTGTGCGCCACGATCTACAAGTGCCTGGGGATCGACCCGGACCTGATGGTGCCGGACAAGACGGGCCGGCCGGTGTCGGTGAACCTCGGCGGGCGGCCGGTCGACGGCATCCTGGCGTGACGGGTTACTCCTCGAAGAACCGGGCGACCGGGACCTCGAACCCCGGCAGCACGTCGGGGAGGGTGAGGGCCTGGTCCTTCCCGACGATCTGCGGGTCGGCTCCGGAGCGGAACACCGACGCGGCCTCGGTCTTCGGGTCGAGACTCACGACGGGGACACCGGTCCGCAGGTAATCGAGCATCTTACCAAGGGCGTCGGTCCGCAGGTCGGACGGCGACCGGACTTCGATCACCGGTTCCGGCGTGACCTCCCGTGGAGCTTGAAGAACTCCTCGGCCGTCCGCTTCGGCGGGGTGGCCACGACCATCGGCGTCCTCCACATCCGGGTCACGGGATGACACCCCGGGCACACCCCGACCTGCTCCGCACCCTCGGGACACTCGCCCACCTCTCGGAGCCCAAGCGGCTGCTGCGGTCGGCGGCCGAGCGGGCGGCCGACGGGCTGTGGTCGGCCGTCGGCGGCTGCCGGACCGGTTCGGCCCGGCCGGGTGCCGGAGCTGCTTCCGGCACGGCGGGCACACCAACCCCGCGGGGCGAACCGGGGGCGCGCTACGGACTCGGTATCAGTCCTTCTTGAGCGAGTGGAACACCATCCCGGTGAGCAGCTTCGGGTAGAAGTACGTCGACTTCGGCGGCATCTTCTCCCCGTGCCCGGCGATCCGCTCGACGTGCCCCATCGTCGCCGGCGGGACCAGCGTCGCCACCTGGCACCCCCTCGCCGCGACCGCGTCCGCCACCTCCCTCACGAGGTGGACGTACCGGCACACCGGCGTCCCGCCCAGGTGCTGCCGCAGCAGCGTGTCGATCACCAGCCGGTGCAGCACGCTCACCCCCAGCCCGCGCCAGTCCGGGCTGTGCTCCGGGGCCAGCTTCTCCATCGCCGCCGCGTCCCGCAGCTTCGCCACCACCCAGGTCCCGTCCTCCACCGGGCAGAACCCGAGGACCGCCTGCGACCCGTCCATCTGGACGTGGTCCCACGCCGCCTTCGCGTCCCGGCCGCACCGCTCGACGATGTCGAACGCGGGGGCCAGCGCCTTCTCCAGCTCCGCCGCCGACACCGACTCCAGCCCGGAGATCAGCCGGTGCGTCGGCAGGATGACCAGGCCCGGGTCGGTCATCCCGACGAGCATCATCAGGGTGAAGTTCGCGGCCGCCTCGTCGTCCGGCACGTCCCCGGCCGCCCGCCGCTCCTCCAGGTACTTCACCCCGGTCTCGTACCGGTGGTGGCCGTCCGCGATGTACACCGGCTTCGGCCCCATCAGCCCGGTCACCGCGCTGACCGCCTGGGTGTCGGTCACCACCCACAGCCGGTTCGTCACCCCGAGGTGGTCGGTGGCGACGACCGGCGGGGACTTCAGCGTGAACGGGTCGAGGACGCGGGCCACCTGGCCGTCGGGGTCGGGGTACAGGCCGAACACCGGGGACAGGTTGAACCCGGTCGCCCGGTACAGCCTCAGCCGGTCCTCCTTCGGGCCGGACATGGTCTGCTCGTGCGGGTACACCTTGCCCTGGCCGAACGGCTCCAGCCGGACCCGGGCGAAGAACCCGCGGCGGGTGTAGGTCGTCCCCTCGGCCTCGAACTCCTGCTCGTACACGTACAGGGCGCGGGCGGTGTCCTGGCGGAGCACGTCGGCGGCGACCCACTCCCGCAGCGTCGCGGCGGCGCGGGTGTACTTGTCCGCCGCCTCGGCGTCGCCCGGCTCGTCCTTGGTGAGTTCGAGGCGGATGGCGTTGTACGGGCTGGCGGCGTACAGCTTCTGCTGCAGGGCGGGGTCGACCACGTCGTAGGGCGGGGCGACCACGTCGGACAGCGACCCGACCCGGCCGAGGTCGTAGCGGAACCCGCGGAACGCCCGGATGTCGGCCATCAGTGTGTGCCTCGTGGATGTCGGACGGGACCCGAGGAGGTTATAGAACGGCCGGGCGCGGCGGGCGCGGGCGGTACAATGCCCCCGACCCCTCCGAGGAGCCGCCCATGGCGTTCCGCGACTTCACCTACCCGGCCGTGGTCGGCCAGCTCGGGCTGACCGAGCAGACGGAGCCGGACCTGTTCGCCGGCGTCCCCGGCGTCCCCCCGGGGGAGACCCTCCGGGCGGCCCTCCCGGCCGGCATCCAACTCGGGACCGGGGCCCACACCGAGGCCGCCCGGATGATCTGGATGGTCGGCCCGGTACTCAGCGACCTGTGGGTCCGGTACCGCGGGCGGGTGTGCCTGAACGCCGGGGCCGAGTTCGACGCCGACCCGGCCGCCCGGCTCACCGGGTACTGCGACTTCGTGGTCGGCCGCGGCCCGCAGCGGCCGCAGGTCACCGCCCCCGTCCTGGTCATCTTCGAGGCGAAGCGGGACAGCATCCCGGACGGGCTCGGCCAGTGCGTCGCCGGGATGGTCGGGGCCCAGCGGTTCAACCTCCGGCAGGGGAGCCCGATCGACCCGATCTACGGGTGCGTCACCACCGGCACGAACTGGAAGTTCCTGCGCCTCGCCGGGTCGGAGCTGACCGTCGACCTGACCGAGTACAACCTGGCCCAGGTCGACCGGGTGCTCGGCATCCTCGTCCATATGATCGGCCCGGTCCCGCAGCCGGCGGCCGCGTGACGGCCCGGCCGGCTCTCACCACTTTCTCCTTGCTCTTGCCGGGCCGCGCCGGAAGATGCACCTCCGGGGCACCCCCCCGCTTCGCCCCTCCCACCCCAGGAACTCGCCATGCGCACCAAGCTGCTGGCCGCCGCCCTGCTCGCGGCGGCCGTCACCGCCACCGCGGCCGACGGGCCGCAGAAGGGCACCCCGGACCTCAAGTCGGCGACCGCCCTGGCGTTCGGCCCGAACGGCGTCCTGTTCGTCGGCGACTCGGCCGCCACCACCGTGTTCGCGGTCGAGACCGGGGACACCAAGCCGGCCGGGACCAAGGACCTGAACGTCGAGAAGCTGGGCAGCCAGATCGCGGCCAAGCTCGGGGCCACCGAGCAGGACATCTCGGTCACCGACGTGAAGGTGAACCCGGCGTCCGGGAACGTGTACGTCGCCGTCAAGCGGGGCACCGGGGCCGGCCAGCCGGCGATCATCCGGGTCGGCCGGGACGGGTCGGTCGAGCCGCTGGGGATGAAGGACGTGACGTTCGACAAGGCCGTCCTGCCCGGGCAGGACAAGGGGAAGGCCCAGTCGTTCACCAGCCTCGGGTACGCCGACGGGAAGGTGTTCGTCGCCGGGCTGTCGAGCGAGGACTTCGCCAGCACCCTGTGGGCCGTCCCGTACCCGTTCAAGGAGGTGAAGGGCGGGACCGGGATCGAGATCTTCCACGGGGCGCACGGGAAGCTGGAGACGAAGTCGCCGATCCGCACGTTCACCCCGTACAAGATCGGCACCCAGGAGAACATCATGGCGTCGTACACCTGCACCCCGCTGGTCCGGATCCCGGTCTCGGACCTGAAGCCGGGGGCCAAGGTGAAGGGGACGACGATCGCCGAGCTGGGCAACGGCAACCAGCCGCTGGACATGATCCCGTACACCAAGGACGGGAAGGACTACCTGCTGGTGACGAACACCAAGCGCGGGGTGATGAAGATCCCGACCGCCGGGTTCGACAAGGCCGAGGCGATCACCGCCCGGCCCGGGAAGATCCCGTCCGGGGTGCCGTACGAGACGGTCGCGTCGCTCCAGAACGTCACCCAGCTGGACAAGCTGGACGACACCCGGGCGGTCATCCTGGTCGGCGGCGACCTGAAGACCATCGCCCTGCCGTGACGCCGTGTCCGGGCGGGCGCGACGAGCCCGCATCGCCCTTGACCCGCCACCCGGACTTCGGGAGGATATCACCCCTTTCGCCGGCCGACGGAACCGCCGGCGGAGTCCCCTGGCCCCGCCGGCCGGGGGCGTGCTAGAGTCGGGGCGCCCAGTCAAGGAGGCCGCGAACACATGACCGTCGCGAACGCACCGGAGGCGCGCGCCGTGGACAAGCCCGCGGAGAGGCCGGAGCCGCGGCCGGACGACCTGGCCGCCCTGGTCGACCGGCTCGCCGCCGACCCGACCCGCCGGGTCGAGGTGCTGGAGAAGCTGCTCGGCGTCCCCGCCTGCCGGAATCTCGGCATCTACCCGATCCCGCCGGGGTTCAAGCTGTCGGTCGTCATCCCGGTGTACAACGAGGAGCGGTGGCTGGCCGAGCTGGTCCGCCGCGTCCAGGTGGTGCCGATCCCGAAGGAACTGATCCTCGTCAACGACTTCTCGACCGACAGCACCCCGGCCATCCTGAAGCAGATCGAGCACCAGTACGACAACGTCCGGGTGTTCCACCAGCCCAAGAACATGGGCAAGGGGGCGGCCCTGCGGGAGGGGTTCAAGCACTGCACCGGGGACCTGGTGATCGTCCAGGACGCGGACTGGGAGTACGACCCGGCCGAGTTCCCGAAGCTGATCCAGCCGATCCTGGAGGGCCGGGCGGACGTGGTCGTCGGGAGCCGGTTCATCGGTGAGAGCCACCGGGTGCTGTACTACTGGCACTCGGTCGCGAACAAGGCCCTCACCATGCTGTCGAACTGGTTCACCAACCTGAACCTGACGGACATGGAGACGTGCTACAAGGTGTTCCGCCGGGAGGTCATCCAGGGGATGACGCTCAAGAGCAACCGGTTCGGGTTCGAGCCGGAGGTGACGGCGAAGATGGCCCGGAAGAAGCCGGACGGGAGCCGGTGGCGGATCTACGAGGTGCCGATCAGCTACAGCGGCCGGACCTACGAGGAGGGGAAGAAGATCGGGCTGAAGGACGCGTTCCAGGCCCTGTACTGCATCGTCCGGTACTGGATCAAGGACTGATTTGTGTCGGGACCGCCGCTTGCGGCGTTGCGGGCGGTGCGCCCGCAACGCCGCAAGCGGCGGTCCCGTCGGTTCCCTCACTTCTGCGCCGCCCGCGTAAACTGCCCCCGAGGTGGTGAGAAATCCCCCTCCCCCGAAACCTGCCGGGGGGTGCCGGGTTGGATGACTTACCGTGCGGGTGGTCTCGCCCCGCGTCCCGCACCTCGACACGACCGCAACCGGATGAGGGCAAACCCGATGCGCCTCCGACCCCTGGCCCTGTTCGCCCTGGCCGCCGGCCTCGCCGTGACCCTCGGCGACGTGGGCCCGGTCGACGCCCAGACCGCCGCCCAGAAGAAGGCGGCGAAGCTCGCGAAGAAGGCCGACCCCGACCCGGCCCCCGCCAAGCCGGCCCCGGTCGCCGCCGCCAAGCCGGCCGCCCCGACCAAGGCCCTCCCGACCGCCGCCCCCGTCCCGGCCAAGAAGGACGCGGCCGCCCTCGCCCGGCTGATCGACGCCGAGGTCGCCAAGGAGTTGGCCGCCGCCAAGGTCGACGCCTCGCCCCGGTGCTCCGACGAGGAGTTCCTCCGCCGGGCCTGCCTGGACATCACCGGCGTCATCCCGACCGCCGACAAGGCCCGCGAGTTCCTCGACTCGAAGGACCCGGACAAGCGGGCGAAGCTCCTCGACGAGCTCCTGGCCGACCCGCACTACGGCCGGCGGATGGCCGACATCTGGACGGCCAAGCTGTTCCCGGTCGACTCGGGCAACCGGTTCGTCCTGAAGGAGCCGCTGTACAAGTGGTTCGAGGGCCAGTTCAACGCCAACACCCCGTGGGACAAGCTGGTCACCTGCCTGGTCGCGGCGACCGGCACGGTCGAGGAGAACCCGGCCGTCACCTACTTCCTGGCGAACCGGTCGGTGGACAAGCTGACCGACACCACCGCCCAGCACTTCATGGGCATCCAGCTGCAGTGCGCCCAGTGCCACAACCACCCGTTCACCAGCTGGAAGCAGACCGAGTACTGGGGGATGGCGACCTTCTACTCGAAGGTGCGGGTCGACAACCCGAAGAACGCGAACAAGGGCGGGGACAACACCAAGATCGGGGTGACCGAGGGGGCCGGCCGGGCCAAGGGGAAGGACTTCTTCCCGGAGTCGGCCAAGACGGTGCCGGCGAAGTTCCTCGGCGGCCCGGAGCCGAGCCTCGGGGACGCCGCCTACCGCCCGGCCCTGGCGAAGTGGATGACCTCGGCCGACAACCCGTTCTTCGCCAAGGCGATCGTCAACCGCACCTGGGCCCACCTGTTCGGCCGCGGGTTCGTGAACCCGGTCGACGACATGCTGGAGGAGAACCCGGCATCGCACCCGGCGCTCCTGGACGCCCTGGCCCGGCACCTCGGCACCGCCGGCGGGTTCGACCTGAAGTACCTGGTCAAGGCGGTCTGTCTGAGCGACACCTACCAGCGGACGGCGAAGCCGACCCCGGCGAACAAGGCCGACAAGCTGCTGTTCAGCCACATGACGGTGAAGGTCCTGTCGCCGGAGCAGCTGTACGACTCGCTCGCCCAGGTGACCGGGGTGGGCAAGGCCGAGCCGCGGGCGAAGGGCCAGGGGAAGGGCCTCCCGGCCGGCGGCCGGGAGCGGTTCGTGGCGTTCTTCCTGGCCGGGGCGGAGGAGACCAGCCCGGTCGAGTACGAGGCCGGCATCCCGCAGGCGCTGCGGCTGATGAACTCGGCGGTGATGAACAACCCGGCGGCGGCGAAGGCGGTGGTCGGCAGCGCGGCGACCCCGGCCGAGGCGGTCGAGCGGATCTACCTGGCCGCCCTGTCCCGCCGCCCGACGGCGGCCGAGACGAAGGACCTGACCGCCTACGTCGCGTCCGCCGGCGGCCCGGCGACCGGGTACGCCGACATCCTGTGGGCCGTCCTGAACAGCAGCGAGTTCACCCTGGTCCGGTAACCACCAACCAACCGTTTAGCCGCGACGCGGGGTCTTCGGAGCGGAGCGCGAGGTGTACGGCGCGCTCCCCTCCGCGGACTCCGGGTCGCGGCTAAACGAAACACGAAACACCACCCCTCCACCCGAGGCCGCCATGACCGACAAGACCCGCCGCGACTTCCTGAAGCTGTCCGCCGCCGGGGTGTTCGCCCCGACCCTGTCCGGGTGGCTCCCGGTGCTGGCCGCGGCCGCCCCGGCCGGCGGCAAGGGGAAGGCGAAGTCGGTGATCCTGCTGTGGATGGACGGCGGCCCGAGCCACAAGGACACGTTCGACCTGAAGCCGGACAGCAAGGGGGCCGGCGAGTTCAAGCCGATCAAGACCGCCGCGGCCGGGGTGGAGATCAGCGAGCACCTGCCGAAGATCGCCGGGGTGATGAACCACGGGACGATCGTCCGCGGGATGAGCACCCCGGAGGGGGCGCACCAGCGGGCCAAGTACTACGGCCACACCGGGTATCGGGAGGGCCAGGGCGGGCTGATCTACCCGTCGATCGGGTCGCTGGTGTCGAAGGAGAAGGGCCGGCCGGACGCCAGCATGCCGAACTTCGTGTCGATCGGCGGGCGGAGCTACGGGTCCGGGTTCCTCGGGCCGAAGCACCAGCCGCTGCAGATCACCGACCCGGCCCGCGGGGTCGAGGACCTGCAGGCGGCGGTCGCCGGCGGCCAGTTCGACAGCCGGGTCGGGCTGCTGGACAAGATGGAGAAGGCGTTCCACCGGGAGTACCAGGCGGACGCGATCACCGACCACGCGACGACGTACCAGCGGGCGGTGAAGCTGATGCAGTCGCGGGAGGCGAAGGCGTTCGACCTGTCGCAGGAGTCGCAGAGCGCCCGCGGGAAGTACGGCACCGGCCGGTTCGCCGACGGCGTCCTGATGGCCCGCCGGCTGGTCGAGGTCGGGGTGCCGTTCGTCGAGGTCAGCCTGGGCGGGTGGGACACCCACCAGGACAACTTCACCCGGGTGAAGAGCCTGAGTGAGCAGATCGACGCCCCGATCGCGGCCCTGGTGGCCGACCTGAAGGAGCGGGGCCTGCTGGACAGCACCCTGGTGGTGTGGATGGGCGACTTCGGCCGGACCCCGGGGATCAACGCCCGCGGGGCGAAGCCGGGCCGCGACCACTACCCGCGGGCGTGGAGCCTGGCGATGTGGGGCGGCGGGATGCGCGGCGGGGCGGTGGTCGGGAAGACCGACAAGGAGGGCGCCGCGGTGGTGGACCGGCCGACGACCGCCCAGGACTACCTGGCGACGGTGTGCGAGCTGATGGGGATCGACTACACGAAGAAGAACGAGACCCCGACCGCCCGCCCGATCCAGATCGTCGAGAAGGCGAAGCCGTTCACCGACCTGATCGTCTGACCCGCGGAAGGGTCCGCCGAACGACGAGCGGCCGGGGATGACCCCCGGCCGCTCTCGTTTGCACGGGGTTACCGCTCATACGGGTCCCGGGGAACAGCGCCGGGCGAACCGCGACCGTCAGGGAGCGGGTGTCGGGGGGCACCCGGCTACCCGGCAGCGCCCGCCGGCCGGGGGACACCCGCTCCCTGACGGTCGCGGTTCGCCCGGCACCCGGCCGTTCCCACCGGGATGCGTATCACCCCTTCTCGGGGGTGGCGAGGTACCTGATCGTCAGCTCGACCCGCTTGCCGTCCTTCACCCCGCGCTTCAGTTGGTCGATCACCCGGAGGACGACCGGGGCCGGGGTCTCGTCCGGGAAGTCCAGCTCGACGATGATGTGCGCGAAGTCCTGGTCCTTCAGGCACGCCGCCGCGTACTCCCCCGGATCGACCCACACGAGCCACTTCCCGAGCCGCACCCGCCCCTTCGGGTCCACGTGCAGGTGGGTGTCCGACACCGACTTGGCCTCGGTCACCTTCCCGTTGCCGATGGTCAGCACCACCGCGACCCACTCCTTCTTCTTGCCGCCGGGCGGGGCCGTCCCGGCCGCGGGGCCGAGCGCGAGGACCGCCACGAGCATGCCGGCGTAGCACACGACACGACCTCCGAGCGGGTTGTCGGTCCGTCCGCGGGCGGGGGAACGAAGACGGCCCGGGGCGGACCCCGGGCCGTTCTCTTTGCCTCGTCCGGCAAAAGGTTGCCTCGTCCGGCAACACCCACATGGTAACCGCCCCCCGGCCGGCCGCAAGTGGCCGGCGACGGGAATGATCGGCTCGGGCACGTTCGATGTGTGGAATCGATGAAGGCGGGGGAAAACTGTTGCCGCGGCCGACCGGCGGCGGAAATCATGGTGGGTGTCCGGGGGCCGTCCCCGCCGGAGCGACGCCGGGAGACACGCCATGTCACTGCCGAGTCGGCGCGAGTTCGTCCGCGGGTCGCTGGCGCTGGTCGGCGCCGGCGCCGCCGCGACCGCCGGCGGGGGCGCGTCGCCGCCGCTGCCGGTCGCGGTCATCGCCCGCGGCCGGCCCGGGGAGCGGACGGCCGCCGCGTTCGCCCGCCACCCCGGGGTGACGGTCCCGGTGGTCGCCGGCGTCCGGGTGGGGCGGACGTCGGCCCGCCGGTCGGACTGGAAGCGGGCCGCGGCGCAGGCCCTCACCGACCCCGCCGTCCGGGCGGTCGCGGTGTCGGTCCCGGGGCCGTGGCCGCTCCGGTACGCGTTCGCCGCCGTCGACCACGGCAAGGACGTGTACCTCGACGCCCTCCGCGGGTACGCGGCCGCCGACCTGGCCGAACTGACCGCGGCGGCCCGGGCCCGCGGCCGGGTCGTCCACCTCGCCCCGGCCCACCGCACCAACCCCGCCCTCCGGCAGGCGTTCGACGCCGTCCGGTCCGGCGCGATCGGCACGGTCCGGTGTGCCCGGGCGGTGTGCCTGCGGGCCGACGGCGACGCCACCGACCCGTTCGGCTCGGCCGGGTGGTCGGCGCGGGTGGTGCGGTCCGTCGACCTCGCCGTCTGGGCGCTCGGCGACCGCCCGCCGGCGGCCGTCCGGACCGCCGGGTTCGACACCGCCCCGCGGCCGGCGGCCGCCCTGCCGGACACGGCCGTCGCCGCGTTCGACCACGGGCCGGCGGTCCTGCTGTTGGAACAGTCGTCGGTGCCCGGCCCGCTCCCCGACGGGGTCGCGACCGGGGTCGTGGTCGAGGGGTCGGCCGGGCGGCTGGTGTGCGACGGCCGGTCGGCGGTGGTTCACGCGCGGGATGGGGTGCGGAGGTACACCGGCGAGGCGGACCCGGTCGGGGCGTTCGCCCGGGCGGTGGCGGACGGGCCGGCGCCCCCGGCGGCCTGGTCCGGGGCGGCCGCCGTGCAACTCGCCGCCGACGCCCACCGCGGTGCCGACTGCGACCTCCCCGCCGCCGCGGCGCACGCCCTCGCCGGGCTCCGCGCCGCGGTCCAGGGTTCACCCTGATCGAACTCCTCGTGGTCATCGCGATCATCGCCATCCTCGTCGGACTCCTCCTCCCGGCGGTGCAGAAGGTGCGGGAGGCGGCGGCCCGGGCCACCTGCCAGAACAACCTCAAGCAGCTCGGGACCGCGGCCCACAACTACCACTCCGAGCGCGGCACCCTGCCGCCGGGGTACGAGGAGTTCAGCCGGGGGGCGCGGTACCGCGGGAACAGCGCGTTCGCGTTCCTCCTGCCGCAGATGGAGCAGGGGGCGCTGGCGTCCCGGTGGACGTACGACGACCCGTTCCTGATGGTCCTCGACGGGACGAGCGGGACCAACGGCGGGCCGCCCCGGCCGAACTCGGAGAGCGCCGCCGTGATCAAGTCGTACGTCTGCCCGTCGGACCAGCTGCGGGAGAACCCGTTCGTCCTGCCGCTCCCCCCGGGTGGGACGGCGGACGGCGGGCACTGGAGCCACACCACCCTCTACGGGTTCTACGGGGCGACCAGCTACGCCGGGAACCAGGGGACCGGGAACTGGCTGTGGGACGCCGGCGGGAGGGCCGACGGGGTGCTGACGGTGACCGAGAAGTTCAACTTCTCCCTCGGGTCGTTCGAGATCGTCGGCGGGGTGTTCCGCCAACTCCCGGGGCCGAAGCCGGTCCGGCTGACCGCGATCACCGACGGGACGAGCACCACCATCCTGTTCGGGGAGAAGTACCACTTCGACCCGAACTTCGACCGGATCCCGGTCGAAGTTCGGGAGTACGACATCCGGATGTGGGCGGCGTGGTCGTTCTCCGGCAGCTACAAGGGGGCCGGGCACGTCCTGGCGTCGTCCGCCGCCCCGGTCAACTACCAGACCCCGGCCGCGGCGGTCGGGGCGACGACCTACGCGTTCAAGGACCTGCGGCTGTCGGCCTACGGGAGCGGGCACCCCGGCGGGGTGAACGTGTGCATGGCGGACGGGAGCGTCCGGTTCCTGGCGAACAGCACCCCGCCGGAGGTGCTGCGGAACCTGAGCACCCGGGCCGGGGGCGAGGCCCGGGTGGAGTGAGGGCGTCATGCGCCGGACGTGGGGGGCGGTCGGGGTAGCTCTCGGGGCCGCGGCCGCCGCGGCGCAGCCCCCGCCCGCCCTGACCCCGGCCGAGGCGGTCGGGAAGGTCGGGGAGGCGCATTCGGTCGAGTTCGTCGTCAAGTCGACCGGCCCGAAGACCAAGGACGGGCGGCTGTACCTGAACTCGCACCCGAACCCGACGTGGGAGGGGAACTTCGCGGCCGTGATCGAGGCGGCGGACGCGGGCCGGTTCCCCGGCGGGGCGAAGGGGCTGGAGAAGTTCTACCTCGGGAAGCAGGTGCGGGTGACCGGGAGGATCGAGACGTTCAAGAACGGCCCCGGGGTCCGCGCCGGCCCGGACAAGTTGGCGGTGACCAACCCCAACCCGCCGCGCGACCCGCTCGAGGCCCCGCCCCCGCCGGACCCGGTGCCGGACGACTTCGACCCCCGCCCGCCGTCGTACCTGCCGTACTACCTGGTCGCCGCCGGCCTCGTCCTGCTCGCCGCCTGGTACGTCCTGCGGGAGCGGAACCGGCGGCGGGACGCCCGGGACGGGGGGTGACCGATGCGCCGGCTCCTCGGCCTCGCCGCCGCCGTGCTGGCCGGCCCCGCCCGGGCCGACGCCCCGCCGCCGGTCGTCCCGGCCGCCCAGGCCCGCGACCACGTCGGCCGGACCGTCACCGTCGAACTGGCCGTCCGGTCGACCGGCCGGAGCCGCAAGGAGGGGCTGGTCTTCCTGAACACCCACGAGAACTTCCGGTCCAACCAGAACTTCACGCTGGTGTTCACCCCCGACGCCCAAGAGGCGTTTCGCCGGGCGGGGGTCGCGGACATCGAGGCGCACTACTTCCGGAAGGTGGTGCGGGCGACCGGGACGGTCCGCCACTTCAAGAGCGTGACCGACATGCCGGTCGACGCCCCCGGGCAGCTGGTGGTCGTCGGCGACGCCCCGGACGTGGCGGCCGAAAGGGCGGCCGCGGAGCCCCCGGGGCCGCCGGCCGTGGACCCGACCGACCGGTACCTGCTGTACGGGTCGCTAACCGCCCTCGGCGTCGGGCTGGGGGTGTTCGGGGCCAGCCGGTTCGCCCGCCGCCGGCCGACACCCCCGACGCCTTGACCGTCTTTCCGGTTTCCGGTTGCCGCGGCCGTCGGTCGCGCGGTAGGCTACCAGTCCTGCCTGCTTCTCATCCCGCCGGAGCCACTCATGCCGCCCCTCGCCACCAGGCGTGCGTTCACGCTCATCGAGCTGCTCGTCGTGATCGCCATCATCGCGGTCCTGATCGGGTTACTCCTCCCGGCCGTCCAGAAGGTGCGGGAGTCGGCCGCCCGCACCCAGTGCCAGAACAACCTGCGGCAGCTGGCGACGGCCGTCCACGACTACCACGCGGCGACCGGGCGGCTCCCGCCGTACTTCGGGGTCGCCAACCCGTCGAACCCCCGGCCCGGCTCCCCGGCCACGAACCGGACCCTGCTGTACGGCAGCTGGTTCGCCCACCTGCTGCCGTACGTCGAGCAGTCGTCGGTCCACGACCTGGCGACCGCGAACATCGCCGCGACCGGGATGAACGAGCCGACCTACGTGGTCCCGCCGACCTCGACCGGGGTGACGACCACCACCACGTACAACGGGGGGCACTCGCGGACCTCCACCGGGAGCACCGGCGGGAGCGGGTACACCCCGCACGGGATCTGGATCCCGGAGGTCCGGCCGGTGGCGTACAAGGTGCTCCAGTGCCGGTCGGACCCGTCGAACCGGACCGGGGTGTCGGTGAACGGGTGGGGGGCGACGAACTACCTGGCGAACTTCAACGCCTGGGCCGGCCGCGGGACCGGGCTGTGGCGGCAGGCGACGAAGTTCGCCGCCCTGCAGGACGGGACCTCGAACGTGGTCCTGTTCGGGGAGGGGTACCGGGACTGCGACCGGATCGGGCGGATCGCCCTGTACTCGTGGACGTACCACAACTTCGGGTTCGACTGGGACCAGAACGCCAACACCCTGATGTTCCAGACCGCCCCGCCGGTGTCCGAGTGCGACAACTGGCGGGCCCAGTCCGGGCACACCGCCGGGATGCACGTCGCCCTGGCCGACGGGAGCGTCCGGCTGGTGTCCGCGAACGTCTCCCAGGGGACCTGGACGGCCGCCCTGCTGCCGGGCGACGGGGTGCCGCTCGGGGCCGACTGGTGACGGTGACCCCGGCGGGCCGGGAGCGTGAGCGACCGGAGGTAACCTCCTCCGGTCGCTCACGCTCCCGGCCCGCCGGGTTCCGCTGTTTACCGGGGCGGATTCGTCAGATATAGTTGGGGGTTGAGGACCGTCCCGGCCCGGCCCGCTGCGAGACCCCGGTGTGAAGGCGATCATCTCCGACATCCACGGGAACCTGGAAGCCCTCCAGGCGGTCCTGGCCGACATCGGGGCCCAAGGGATCCGTGAGATTTACTGCCTGGGCGACATCGTCGGGTACGGGCCGAACCCGCGGGAGTGCATCGACCTGGTGATGGACTGCAAGCTCGTCCTGCTCGGCAACCACGACCAGGGGGCTATGTTCGACCCGGACGGGTTCAACCAGTCGGCCGAGCGGGCCATCTTCTGGACCCGCCAGCAGTTGGAGTCGGCGTCCGAGAGCCGGCAGACCCGCGAGAAGCGGTGGGAGTTCCTGTCCGAGCGGCCCCGCAGCCACCGGGAGAACGGGCACCTGTTCGTCCACGGCAGCGCCCGCAACCCGCTCAACGAGTACGTCTTCCCCGAGGACGTGTACAACCAGCGGAAGATGGAGCGGATCTTCGCCCTCGTCGACCGGTACTGCTTCCAGGGCCACACCCACGTCCCCGGGGTGTTCACCGAGAACCTCCAGTTCCTCAGCCCCGAGGACACCGAGCAGGTGTACAAGCTGGACGGCCGCAAGACCCTGTGCAACGTCGGCTCGGTCGGCCAGCCGCGGGACGGGAACTGGCGGCCGTGCTACGTCACCCTGGCCAACGACACCATCACCTTCCGCCGGGTCGAGTACGACTGGCAGAAGACCCGGGACAAGATCTACGACATCCCGGACCTCGACAACTTCCTCGGCGACCGCCTCGGCGAGGGGCGGTGAAGCCACCCCCGGTTCGCGCGTCCGCCCCTCGCGGCGTTGCGTCGCCGGCGACGCAACGCCGCGAGCGGCGGGCGCGGTTGTTGCACGTCCGATCTCGTAAGATACCCCCACCCGACGCCCGCAGCCCGCACCGCACGGCCGCCTCATGCGCAATAACGTCCTGAACGTCACCTTCTTCCTCGCCATCGCGGTCGGACTCTACTTCCTCTACACCCACGCCGAGCAGAACTGGTTCCCGAAGCCGCCGCCGCGGGAGCAGAAGAAGTCCGACCCGACGCCCGACGACGCCAGGAAGGCGGCCGACGACCGGAAGGCCGCCGCGTCGGCCGCGGCCGGGGCGGCCGCCGTCGCGGCCCAGGCGGTCCCGCCCGCCCCGAAGCCGGAGCCCCCGAAGGTCACCCCCCGGCCGGACCCCACCCTCATCGCGCTGGGCGACGACGGGTTTTACAACCGGGTGCTGCTCAGCACCCAGGGGGGCGGGGTCCAGCAGGTCGTCCTGCCGAAGTTCGCCGAGGCCGACCGCCTCGGGCGGGAGGTCCCGAAAACCCCGCTGTACCTCATCCCGGGCATCCCGCGGGACCGCGGCGACCCCCAGTTCCGGTACCTGAAGAACGACTTCCCGATCCCCGACCTGAAGGTCGGGAAGGTGCCCGCCGGGACCGCCCTCGCCGACCCGGCGTTCACCCTCACCCACTACCCGACCCCCGACGACAAGCACCCCGACCCGCGGCTCGCGGAGGTCGAGTGGGCCGTCCCAGACGGGTACCGGGACGCGGCCGGGAACCCGGCCGCGAAGGTGCTGGAGAACGGCACCCACGAGGTGGTGTTCGAGGCCGAACTCGGCGACCCGTACTTCGTCAAGTTCCGCAAGACGTACACCCTCGGGCCGCGGGACTACCACGTCGGGCTGAAGGTCGAGGTCGAGAAGAAGAAGGTCGAGGGGGCGGCGAAGGGGAAGGGCCAACTGCGGCTCCAACTGTCCGGGCCGCGCGGGGTGCCGGTCGAGGGGGAGTGGTACACCACCACCTACCGGGTCGCCCTGGTCGGGTGGCAGAACAGTAAGGGGGCCGCCCAGCGGCAGTACGAGACGGCGGCCGAGGTCGCGGCGAAGCGCGGCGGGGAGGCGGTCCAGGGGGCGGGGAACACGTTCAAGTACATGGGGGTGGCGAACCAGTACTTCTTCTCCGGGGTGGCGATCGACGACACCGCCGAGGGGTCGGCGAAGAAACCGTGGGCGTACGTCCGGGCGACCACCGAGCTGCCGTTCGGCAAGAAGCAGGACCCGAACCAGCCGCAGTTCGACGACGTGACCGTCCGGGCCGCGTCCGACATCCTGGACCTCGCCCCGGGCGACCGGGTGGAGCACAAGTACCTGCTGTACAACGGCCCGGCCAAGGTCTCCCTGCTCGGGCTGATGGAGGGCGACCGGGCGGTGGACGAGGGGCTGGTGAAGCGGTACCGGGACGGGTGCGGGCTGAAGACGGTCACCGACTACCAGTCCCCGACCTGGCTCGGGTCGTTCGCCAGCTGGATCTACTGGACCGACCTGGTGGTCGCGTTCACCAACCTGATGCACTGGCTGCTGGCCGCTATCCACACCGTCGTCCCGGACTGGGCCCTGTCGATCGTGGTGCTCACCCTGGTCGTCCGGCTGGTGCTGATGTACCCGAGCAAGAAGCAGACGCGGATGAACCTGCGGATGATGGAGATCCAGAAGCGGCTGGCCCCGCAGTTCGAGGAGCTGAAGAAGAAGTACGCGGACGACTTCCACGGGTACAACCGGGCGAAGATGCAGCTGATGCTGGCGAACGGGGTGAACCCGGCGGCCCAGCTCGGCGGGTGCCTGCTGCTGTTCGCCCAGATGCCGATCATGATGGGGCTGTACTTCTGCCTGCAGGAGAGCGTGTTCTTCCGGCTCGAGCACTTCCTGTGGATCGACAACCTCTCCGCCCCGGACATGACCCTGTGGTGGACCGAGAAGATCCCGTACATCTCCAGCCCGGACAACCTCGGCGGGATCCTCTACCTGGGGCCGTACCTGAACGTGCTGCCGGTGCTGGCGGTCGGGCTGATGATCGGCCAGCAGCTCCTGATGCTCCCGCCGGCGACCGACGACCAGTCCCGGCAGCAGCGGACGATCATGAAGATGATGATGGTCATGATGCCGATCTTCTTCTTCAAGTTCGCCGCCGGCCTGGCCCTGTACTTCATCATCGGGACCGTCTGGGCGCTGGTGGAGCGGCGGGTGGTCGGCACCCCGGACGTGTCGAAGCTCGGGACCGGCCCGACGCCGGGGGGGCCGCCGTCGGCGAACGGGGCCGCGGCCCCGCCGCCGCCGGACAAGCCGAAGGGGTTCCTGGGGCGGCTCAAGGAGCGGGTGCGGGAGCGGATGGAGGAGATGCAGCGGCAGGCGGACGAGCAGTCGCGGCGTCAGATCCGCAACGAGAAGGACGGCCCCGGCCCGGCCCCGGGCCCCGACGGCGGCGGCCCGCCGCGGCGCGGCCCGGACCGCCGCGACCGCGACCGGAAGAAGAAGCGGCGGAAGTGACCCGCCGCTCGCGGCGTGTCTCGGTTTGGTGGGGCAGGCATTCCTGCCTGCCGGGCTCTGGCAGGCAGGCAGGAATGCCTGCCCCACCCACCAACCTGAGACACGACCGCCGCGAGCGGCGACCCTTGCCTCACCAGTCGCCGCCGAGCGGCGCCCCGTCGCGCGGGTCGCACGCCTGCTCCCAGGTCGTCTGCGACAGGCTCCCGGTCAGGAACCGGACGCTCCCGTCCCCGAGCCCGACGTTCATCCCCGACGGGTGCCCGGCCTGCGGCCGGGTCGAGTCGCACCCGCCCACCCAGTTCGGCTGCACCTGGAACATCGGGCACGCCGGGTACCCAGCGGCCGACGGGGACTTGCTCACGTTGGCGATGCAGAACACCGGCCGCCAGACGCTGTTCGAGTCCGACCACAGGTTGCCGTAGGTCGGCGGGGTGCTGGTGTTGGCCGGGGGGCCGGCCCACCCGGCGTTCGGGTCGCCGGAGCTGCCGCAGGTGCCGTACCGCTCGGCGATCATGACCGTGTTCGACGCCCCGTCCGGGAACACCGCCGGCATCCGGCTCACCCCCTCCTGCCGCTTGACGGCGGTGTCCGCGGTCGGGTTGCCGAACACGAAGTAGTTGGCCGCGTAGTTCCCGATCGCCCACCGGTGGGCGCTGCCGGTCAGCGTCGCCCCCATCCCGTCCCCGAGCGGCCCGACCGGGGTCGGCTCGGCCGGGCACCGGTACACCCTGACCGGGGTCGAGTAGACGGTCCCGGCCCCCGGCGACCCCGGGACCGCGGTGTTCACGTTCCGGTTCGACGCCTCGTACAGTGGCCCCTGCTCGACGTACGGGAGGAGCCAGGTGAAGACCGTGAACCCGACCGCCCCGTTGTACCCCGGGGCGAAGGAAAGGGGGGTGCCCGAACTCGGGGCGACGAGCGGCGGGAACACCCCGGCCGCCTCGTGGCAGGCGTGGGCGGCCAGCGCGATCTGCTTGACGTGGTTCGCGCACTGGGTGCGGGCCGCGCTCCCCCGGGTCTTCTGCACGGCCGGCAGGAGCAGCCCGATCAGGATCGCGATGATCGCGATGACGACCAGCAACTCGACCAGCGTGAACCCGCGGCGGCGGGACGAGGACGGACCCCACATGGCGAGACTCCGGCGGTGAGATGAAGGCGGCGGAGCGGGCGCGAGTGGACGTGAGTGTACACGCCCGGCGGCCGATCGCCAGACGAAAACCGCGCCGCCCGGCTACTTCCGCACGTCCACGGGGATGTCGTTGGGCCCGGCGGTCACCGTCGCCAGGCCGGCCGGGATCGGGCCCTGGTCCCCGCCGGCGGTCTGGTCCCCGAGCGGCGGGGTGTACGTCACCCGGTACACCCCGGCCGGCGCCCCGGGCTTCCGCTCCGGCGTCTTGTCGGTCATCCGGGCGGTCGACAGGGTGTACGTCCCGTCCGGCCCGACCGCCCCGGTCACCATCAGGTCGTTCGGCGGGTCGGTGGCGAACTGGACGGACCCGGCCGTGACCGGTTGCCCGCCGCGCCGGACCGTCCCCTTCACCGGGTGGAGCTCCGGCAGGTCCGGCCCGCCCCCGCCGCACCCGGCGGCGAGGGCGGCGGAGACGGCGAGGGCCACGGTCGTCAGGCGGGGGTGGGTCATCCCCCGAGTGTAACCCGGCCCCGGGCGGACGCAACGGCGAACCGCCGGGCGGGCCGGGCCCCTCCAACCGGGTATGCGACGCGACGGACCATTCGACCCGGCGGCGGTCGGCGACCTGCTGGCCGGGCTGGCGGCGGGGGACGCCGGCGCCCGCCTTCTCGCCGACCGGCTTCTCCGTAGTACAGCGGTGCGGTCGGCACTCGGCACCATCCTCGGGGAGGGCGAAGCGGTGGGCACGGGACAACTGTCGGTCGGGGCGGTGGCCGCCCTGATCGGGCTGGCCGGCCCGGGGCTGGCGGCCGACGCCGCCCCGGCCCCGCGGCCGGCCGCGGGGTTCGAGCGGCACCGGGACATCCCCTACCACCCCTGGCCCGGGGCGGACAAGGTGCGGCACACCCTCGACGTGTACTGCCCGAAGGGGAAGACGGCCTTCCCGGTGGTGCTGTTCGTCCACGGCGGGAAGTGGGAGTGGGGGGACAAGAGCCTGTACGCCGGGCTCGGCGAGGCGTTCGCCCGGGACGGCGTCGGGACGGTCATCTGCAACTACCGGCTCAGCCCGAAGGTGCAGCACCCGGGGCACGTCGAGGACGTGGCCCGGGCGTTCGCCTGGACGTACGAGAACATCGGCCGGTACGGCGGGGACCGGGACAAGCTGTTCGTCAGCGGGCACTCGGCCGGCGGCCACCTGGTGTCGTTGCTGGCCACCGACCCGTGCTACCTGGGGGCGAAGAAGCTGACCCCGGCGGCGGTGAAGGGGGTGGTGTCGATCAGCGGGGTGTACCAGGTCGTCCACACCGAGAAGGTGTTCCACCCGGCGTTCGGGACGGACGAGGCGGTGTGCCGGAAGGCGTCCCCGCTGACCCACGCGAACGGCAAGCACCCGCCGTTCCTGCTCGCCTACGCGGACGACGACTACCGGCACCTGGACGAGATGGCCCGGAACATGCACGCCGCCCTGCGGAAGGCCGGGTCCCCGTGCGACCTGGTGGTGTGCGAGCGGCGGAACCACATCAGCATCGTCGTCAACCTCGTCGACCCGGCCGACCCGCTCCGGCAAAAGTTCCTGGCGTTCGTCACCGGGAAGTGACCGGCACCGTGGGCGAGGCACTCCTGCCTCGCACCGCCCGGCTGCGAGGCAGGAGTGCCTCGCCCACCGGAAACCCCGACTTCCGCCGACCCCGCCGGGTCGGGTTAGAATGGTGGTATGAAACCCACCGAGCCCACCCTCGCCCAACACCCGCCCGAGCCGACCCTGACGTTCTGGGGGGCGGCCGGCGGGGTGACCGGGTCGATGCACCTCGTCGAGGTCGGGAACCACAAGATTCTGTTGGACTGCGGGCTGCACCAGGGCCGCCGGGAGGAGGCCCGGCGGCGGAACGGGCACTTCCCGTTCCACCCCGACCAGGTCGACGCGGTCGTCCTCAGCCACGCCCACATCGACCACTGCGGGAACCTGCCGACGCTCGTCCGGCAGGGGTTCAACGGCCCGATCTTCTGCACCCCGCCGACCCGCGACCTGCTCCGGGTGATGCTCGCCGACAGCGCGAAGATCCAGGAGGAGGACGCCGCCCACCTGAACATCGCCCGGAACTACGCCGAGCCGTGGGTGCAGCCGCTGTACGCCCACCCGGATGTCGACCGGGCCCTCCGCCAGGTGGTGCAGGTGCCGTACGGGCGGGAGACGGACGTGACCCGGTCGGTCCGGTTCCGGTTCATCGAGGCCGGGCACATCCTCGGGTCGGCGATGGTCCACCTGACCGCGGCCGGGCCGGACCGGGAGCGGACGCTGACGTTCAGCGGGGACATGGGCCGCCGCGGGCTGCCGATCCTGAAGCCGACCGGGGAGGTGCCGCCGGCCGACGTGCTGGTGTGCGAGAGCACCTACGGGAACCGGAAGCACCGGTCCTTCGAGGAGACGGTGGAGCAGCTGTACGCGGCGATCCGGGCGACGATCGCGAAGGGCGGGAAGGTGCTGGTCCCGGCCTTCAGCCTCGGCCGGACGCAACTGGTCGTGCACCTGTTGCAGGTCGGGCTGCGGGAGGGGCGGGTGCCGCCGGTCCCGGTGTACGTGGACAGCCCGCTGGCGGCGGAGGTGGCGGAGGTGTACCGGGCGCACCCGGACATCCTTTCGCCGGAGATCGCGAAGGCTCTGAAGGAGGGGCACGGGCTGCTCGGCGGGGACGGGGTCACCTACGTCCGGGAGTTCGAGCACAGCGCGCTGCTGGCCACCCGGCCGGGGCCGGCGGTGATCGTGGCGTCGAGCGGGATGTGCGACGCCGGGCGGATCCAGCAGCACCTGAAGCAGCTGGTGGACGACCCGCGGTGCACGATCGTGCTGGTGAGCTACCAGGCGACCGGGACGGTCGGGCGGAAGCTGCTGGAGCCGAAGCCGACGGTGCGGTTCCAGGGCCGGGACTGGAACAAGTGGATCGAGGTGGTGCACCTGGACGGGTTCAGCGGGCACGCGGACAAGGACGACTTCCTGTCGTACCTGCGGCCGGTGGCCGGGAAGGTGGGGAAGGTGCGGCTGATCCACGGGGAGCGGGAGCAGGCGGAGGCGCTGGCCGCGACGCTGCGGGGCGAGGGCTTCCCGGACGTGGCCGTCCCGGCCCCGGGGGACCGGGTGGTGCTCGGGTGAGCGCCGCGCCGCTGCCGGCGGAGGAGGCGGCGCTGCTGGCCGCGGTGTGCGCCGACCCGGACGAGGACACCCCGCGGCTCGCCTACGCCGACTGGCTGGACGAGCACGACCGGCCGGCCCGGGCCGAGTTCATCCGGTCGATGGTCGAGATGCAGGCCACGATCGGGACATCCGCCGGCCCGCGCTGGTCCGGGCTGTACGACCGGGTCGAGGAGTTGGTCCGGGACCACTGGCGCGAGTGGGTCGTCCCGCTCCGGGCCGTCCCGCGGGTGAAGTGGCCGCACCCGGACTGGCCGGGCCGGTACGACCGCGGGTTCTACGACGACGCCGAGTTCCCGACCGCCCGGGCGTTCGCCGACCACGCCGCCCGGGCGTTCTCCCTCACCCCGGCCCGGTACGTCCGGTTCGCCCGGCTCACCCCGCGGACGACCGGCGTCCTCCGGCTGCCGCACTTCCGGACGGTCCGGGAACTCGACCTCGGTCAGGGCCGGCCGGAGTACCCTGGGCACTACGCGTCCCGGCCGAGCGAGATCGGCCCGGGCGGGGCCGCGGCGCTGGCCGACAACCCGACCCTGGTGCGGCTCGAAACCCTCCTCCTCGCCGGCGGCCGGGTCGGGGACGCCGGGGCGGCGGCCCTGGCCGCGGCCGCCGACGCCGGCCGGTTCCCCCGGCTCCACGAGGACCCGATCCGTTCGGTCCTCGACCTGACGGCGAACGGCCTGACGGCCGCCGGGCTGGGCGTCCTCCTCCGGTCGCGGCTGGTGGACCGGGTCCGCCGGCTGTGGCTGGGCGGCAACCCGCTCGGGGACGCCGGGGCGGCGGTGCTGGCCGCCCGCCCGCTCCCGGCGACCCTGTGGGAGCTCGACCTGAGCGCGACCGGGGTGACCGACGCCGGCGTCCGCACCCTGATGTCCGGGGCCCTGTCGGAGAAGCTCGAGGTGCTGTACCTGGTCGCCAACGGGTTGACGGGCGACGCGGCCGCCGCCCTGGCCGCGGCGGACGGTCGGCACCCGAAGCTGCACGTCCTGTACCTCGGGTACAATCGGATCACCGCCCGGGGGGCGGAGCGGCTGGCCGGGTGGGGCCGCGGCCGGGGGTGCGTGCGGGTCGACCTGCGCGGCAACCCGATCTCCCCGGGCGAGCAGGCCGGCCTCCGCCCGCTGTTCGGGGACTCGTGGGCCGGGTTCTGGCAGCCGGAGGCAGGGGGGGTCGGATGAGCACCACGCCGCGCCGCCCGGGGTGACCCGATGTCGCCCGACGACCCGTTCCTCCGGGCCCTCCTCGCCGACCCGGACGACGACACCCTCCGGCTGGCGCTCGCCGACTGGCTCGACGAGCACGACGACGCCCCGCGGGCGGAGTTCGTCCGGGTGCAGCTCGAACTCGCCCGCGGGGTCGTCGACCGGGGCCGCCGGTGTGAACTGGAGGTCCGCCAGCGCGACCTCCTCGTCGCCCACGACGCCGACTGGGTCCGGCCGCTCGCCGAGGTGCTCGGGTGCCGGCCCGGGGAGTGGGGCGGGTGGGTGTTCCGCCGCGGGTTCGTCGAGTACTTCCGGCTCGAAGTCGACAGGCTGGTCGCCCACGGGGCGGCCCTGGCAGCCCTCACCCCGCTCCGCGAGCTGACCCTGGAGGGGCGGCTGACCGAGGCCGCGGCCGAGGTGCTCGTCGCCGCCCCGTACCTGGACCGGCTGCGGGGGCTCTACCAGGCGGACGTGCGCCACCTGTCGCGCGGGGTGCGGCGGCGGTTCCTGAGGCGGTTCGGGGCCGCCCTCCGGCCCGGGTGACCGGCCGGTCAGGGGATGTCGATCCGCACCTCGTTCGGCCCGGCGGCGGTGACCGTGACCGTCACCGAGGTGACGGCCAGGTCCGAGAACTCCTTCGGCACCGCCTCGACCCGCGGCGGCAGGTCGGAGTCCGGGGAGTGCGGCTTGGTCCCGTCCTGGGCCGCCACCTTCTTCGCGTACTCCGCCTCGGTCATCCCCTTCGGCGGGACGAACTTCGACACGGTCACCTTGTACGCCCCGACCACCGCCCCGTCCTTGGTCACCCCTCCGGGCAGGTTGGTCTGCAACTTGAACGTCCCGTCCGCCCCGGTCACCGCGGTCGCCGGCCGGGCGCCGGCCGCCCCGTCCGGGGAGAACACCACCGTCGCCCCGGCCAGCGGCTGCTTCCGCAGGGTGACGGTGCCGGACACCGGGGCGTACTCCGGCCCGCCGCCGCAGCCCGCGGCGGCGGTCAGGAGCACGGACAGGCGGGCGAGAGCGGTCACGGGCGGGTCTCCGCGGGGAACGGGCGGTACGGAACCGTAGCTCACGGCGTCAGAGGCCGTTCCGGAAGGGCGGAAGGGGGTGGGGTGGGAGGGCGAGGCTCCTGCCGAGCCGGGGCCCCGGCTCGGCAGGAGCCTCGCCCTCCCACCCCTTCCGGAACGGCCTCTCAATAGCTGCCGACCGTCTCCCCGCCGGCGCGGGTGCCCAGGGCGCCCCAGACGCCGTACGGGCTCGGCCCGGTCGCCGGCTCGGGGGCGGACGAGTTCCCGACATCGATCCCGTTCGGGACGAACCGGGCGCTCCCGTCCCCGAGCAGCACGTTCACCCCGCCGGCGTGGTAGCTGGTGGCGCTCATCAGCCCCCACCCGTCGCCCCAGTTCTCGTTGATGCAGTTCGGGCTGTTCGGCGGGAGCACGGTGTTGAACCCGACGTGGGACGCCAGCCCGCTGTGCCACAGCGAGGTCATCGGCCGGGCCGACATGACCGGCACCGTGTACCGGCCGCTCGTCACCGTGGCCAGGCAGCTGCTCGGGTTGGTGTTCATCCCGCTCCGGTTGTTCGCCGCCAGCCCGTGGAAGTCGGCGGCGTCGGCGTTCCCGCCCTGCTCGCTCATCAGGACGGTGTTGCTCGTGCCGTCGGTGATGTCGGTGATGCGGGTCCGGGAGTTGAACCCGAACGCCCCGCGGTGGGCGGTCGAGGTGTGGTTGTTCTGGATCCGGTCGCCGAAGCTCAGGACGTAGTTCCGCCGCCCGTTGTACGGCCGGCGGTCCGGGTACTCCGGGCTCCGCGGGGACGACGGGCACTCGAACAGCGGGACCCGGGCCTGCCACGGCGGGTACTGCTGGGCGAAGTCCCGGGGCATGCCGAACGGCAGGATCGGGACCGTCCCGTCCATGAAGGTGCCGCCGCTGATCTGGTCGAACAGGGGCCCCTGCTCGAGGTACGGGAGGAGGTACACCAGCCCGCTGATCGTGTCCTCGTTCCCGCGCGGGTCGGAGTTGCGGCGGTGGGCCGCCCCGCTCGCCTGCCGGGGCTGGGTCGGGCCGCGGCTGAAGACCAGGAACCCGTTCGCGTCGTGGTAGTGGTGCAGGGCGACGCCGAGCTGGTGGAGGTTGTTCTGGCACTTGGCCCGGGCGGCCGCCTCCCGGGTCTTCTGGACGGCCGGGAGCAGCAGGCCGACGAGCACGGCGATGATGGCGACGACCACGAGCAGTTCGATGAGCGTGAACGCACGCCGGCGGGGGGGAGGGTGGGACACGGGATGGACTCCGGGCGAAATGACGTGCGGATACGACGGTGCGAGCCGTCACCGCGATTATAGCCCGCGGCGGCCGGCCGGGGTCGATTCCGCACCTCCCGTGCCCGAACCTCGCCCGCCCCCCGGACCTCTGCTAAAGAAGACTCGGGGCGGCCCGCCCCGCAAGGAGGAGCCCGTGCCCGACCAGCCGAAGTGGTTCCAGACGACCGCCATCGACTACCCGAACAGTCGCCCGCACATCGGGACGGCGTTCGAGAAGGTGGGGGCCGACGTCCAGGCCCGGTACCGGCGGATGGAGGGGTACGCCGTCTTCTTCCTGATGGGGAACGACGAGAACACGGTGAAGGTGAGCAAGCGGGCGGCCGAGCTGGGCCAGGACACCCAGGCGTACTGCGACGGCATGGCCCGGCAGTTCCGCGAGGTGTGGGACGCCCTCGACATCAGCTACGACACCTTCATCCAGACGAGCAGCGAGCGGCACAAGGCGTGTTGCCGGAAGTTCATCCAGAAGGTGTACGACAACGGGTACATCGAGAAGGGGAGCTACGAGGGCTGGTACTGCGACGGGTGCGAGGAGTTCAAGAGCGACAAGGTCCACACCGAGAACGCCGGGAACTGCCCGACGCACCGGCGCCCGCTCGTCCGCCGGGCGGAGCCGTGCTACCTGTTCAAGCTGTCGGCGTTCCAGGACCGGCTCCTGGCACACTACAAGGCGAACCCGGACTTCATCCAGCCGGAGTCGCGGCGGAACGAGATGATCTCGCTGATCGAGACGGAGGGCCTGCGGGACGTGAACATCTCGCGGACCGGGGAGGACTGGGGCATCCGCGTCCCGTTCGACCCGGAGTTCACCATCTACGTCTGGTTCGACGCCCTGCTGACGTACATCACCGGGATCGGGTACGGGGACGACGAGGCGACGTTCCGGAGGTACTGGCCGGCGGACACCCACTTCATCGGCAAGGACATCACGCGGTTCCACTGCGCGCTGTGGCCGGCGATGCTGTGGGCGGCCGGGGAGGAGGCGCCGCGGAAGGTGTTCAGCCACGGGTTCGTGAACAACAACGGCCAGAAGATGGGGAAGACCCTCGGGAACATCGTCGACCCGATGGAGATCATCGCCCGGTCGAACGCGGACGCCTACCGGTACTTCTTCCTCCGGGAGTGCCCGTACCCGTCGGACGGGGACTACAGCGGGCAGCGGTACGAGGAGGTGTACACGACCGACCTCGGGAACACCTACGGGAACCTGCTCAGCCGGGTGGTGACGGTGGCGGCCAAGAGCCTCGGCGGGGTGCTCCCGGGCACGGCCGGGCGGCCCCCGGAGCCGGTGGCGGCGGGGTTCGACCCGGCGGCCCTGGTGGACGAGGTGCGGGGGCACGTCGAGAACTGTCGGTACAACCAGGCCCTGGCGGCCGTCATGCAGAAGGTGCTCTACCCGGCCAACAAGTACGTGGACGAGACCAAGCCGTTCACGGTGGTGAAGACCGACCCGGCCGCGGCCAGCCGCATCCTGTTCAACCTGACCGAGCCGCTGCGGGCGGCGAGCATTCTCCTCAAGCCGTTCATCCCGCGGTCGGCCGAGACGGTGTACGCCGCCCTCTCGTTCGCCAAGCCGTGGGCCGACGTGCGGTACGCCGACGCCGCCTCGCCCGAGGTGCCGGCCGCCGACCTGCGGGTGACGGCCGAGTTGGTCGATGGCAAGCCGAGGCCGTTGTTCCCGCGGCTCGGGTGAGATGGGACGAGCCCGCAGCGCGAGCAAGGGCAGGCCCACACGCCCTTGTTCGCGCTGCGGGCTCGTCCGCACGGGTCACCCCAGCGCCCGCCGGTACGCCTCCTCGCCGAACCCGACCACCAGCACCGCCCCGACCCGGGCCGTCGGCGCCCGCAGGTTCCCGGTCGGGCCGAGCAGGTGCGCCAGCAGCACCGCGTCGTCCGGCTTGGCGGTCTTCAGGTCGAACACCTCCAGCCGCTTCCCCTTCGCTGCGACCAGCGTCGCGACCCCGTCGAGCAACTTCAGGGCGTCCGCCGCCGCGTACCGCACCTTCGTCGCGTCCACCGTCTCGGCCACCGCCACCGCGCCCTGCCCAAGGAACCCCTGGGCCTTCTGGCACGTCACTCACCCCTTGCGGTGGTACATCCAGTCGATCCGCTTCACCATTGCCGTCCTCCTGGGAAAACCGAAAGCCCCGAGACAACCGTCTCGGGGCGTTCCGGTTAACCGACCCGGGCGCGTCCACTACCGGACCTGTGACGCGGAAGGCTCACGGGACCGCCGCCACCTGGTGGAATTCTTCTTCGCGGGAACCACGACCGGCGGGGTTGTCCCAGGCCCGCGAAGAAGAATTCCACCAGGTGGCGGAAGCGGTCCTGGAACAGCCTTCCCCGGGTCGCGCGGCAAGCCATGCTCTCGGACGACGCAACATCGTCCTGTCGCGGAGCGACGAGCTGAACGAGCCCGCATCGGTTGGGTGAGGTTGTAGCCCGGGTGGTGCCGCGGTTCAAGCGCCGTTGCCGGCCAGTTCCAGCGCGAACCGGTCGGCGTCGGCGAACGCCCCGGCCTCCGGGTCGTACACCCGCCGCAGCCCGGCCAGCTTCCACCCGTCGATCACGTACTCGTGATACCCCCACCGCCGCGTCTGCGTCGAGCTGCCGGCGCAGACGCACGGGAACGGCAGGTCCGGCCCGGCCGGCAGCACGTACCACCCGTGCCGGTGCCCGTGCAGCCACAGCCCGACCCCGCACTCCGCCGCCACGTCCCGCACCCGGTCCCAGTCCCGCAGCCGGCGGAAGTGCGGCTCCGGCTTCCGGTTCGCCGTCAGGATCGGGTAGTGCGTCACCACCACCCGCGGGCCGGGGTCGAGCCTCGCGGTCAGCTCCCGGAGCCGCCCCAGTTGCGCCTCCCCGACCCGCCCGCTCGCGTCCCACGGCCACGGGACCGACCGCGACGAGTTCACCGCGATCAGCCACAGGTGGCCGACCTTCCGGGCGAACGGGTACGGCTCGCCGCCGACCCGCTCCCCCGCCTGCCACGCCGCGAACGCCGCCTCGAACACCCGCCCCCGCTCCGCCCGGGCGACGTACACGTCGTGGTTCCCCGGCACCGCCGTCCCCGGCGGCACCGCCGGGTCCCCCACCCCGAGCGCCGCGGCCGCCGCCGCCGTCTCCGACGCGAACCCCATCATGGTCGCGTCGCCGGAGAAGACGAGGTGGTCGAACCCGCGGCCCGCCAGGTCGCGGCGGAGCGCCGCGGCCACGGTCGGGGCGTGGCGGAACCGGGCCGCCCGGCCGAGGAACGTCAGGTTCACCCACCCGGTCGCCCGCTTCCCGAACACGTCCCGGACCGCCCACCCGAGCGGCCGGGCGGACAGGTGCAGGTCGGAGAAGTGGGCGAGGCGGACGGCCATAGCGCGGAACGCGGAGTGCGGAACGCGGAGCGGGGAATACAACCGATGGGTGTAGGCTATCGCGAGGCGCGACGGGCGACAGCGGTCTTTCGTTCCGCGCTCCGCACTCCGCGTTCCGCGCTCGACCCATGATCCGCTACGACTTCGCCGGCAAGGTCGCCCTGGTCACCGGCAGCAGCCGCGGGATCGGGGCCGGGGTGCTGACCGCGTTCGCCCAGGCCGGGGCGACGTGCGTCCTCCACTACTGGGACGACCCGGACGGGGCCAACCGCACGGACGCCGACGCCCTCGCCGCCAAGCTGCGGGCGCTGCCGGGGTCGCCGGCGGTCCACGTGTTCGCCGCCGACGTGCGGGACGGCGGCCAGGTCGAGGCGCTGATGCGGCAGGCGAAGGAGGCGTGCGGCGGGCTGGACGTGCTCGTCAACAACGCCGGCGTCATCCGGGACCGCACCCTGAAGAAGATGACCCCGGACGAGTGGCACGCGGTCCTCCGCACCAACCTCGACGGCGTCTTCCACTGCTGCAAGTACGGGGCGGAGATCCTGCGCGACGGCGGGCGGGTCGTGAACGTCGCGTCGGTCGCCGGCCTGGTCGGGTTCCACGGGCAGGCGAACTACGCGGCGGCGAAGGCCGGGGTGATCGGCCTGACCCGGGTGCTCGGCAAGGAGCTGGCCCGCCGCGGCATCACGGTGAACGCCGTCGCCCCGGGGGTGGTGCAGACGCCGATGCTCGGGGAGATCAAGCCGGAGGTGATGGCCGAGTACCTGAAGCAGATCCCGGCCGGCCGGCTCGGCACCCCGGACGACATCGCGAACGCCGTCCTGTTCCTGGCGACCGAGGAGAGCGCGTACATCACCGGCCAGGTCCTCCCGGTCACCGGCGGGTGGGTTTGAGCGGAGGCGAGGCAGGAGTGCCTCGCCCACCAGGGGCTCGTGGGCGAGGCACTCCTGCCTCGCGGCGCTCATGAAGCAGCTCACCATCGTCGTGAAGCCGTTCCGGGCGGAGGCCGTGTTGCGCGTGATCGCGGAACTCGGGGTGACGGCGTGCGCCGTCCGGGAGGCGAAGGGGTACGGCCGGCAGAAGGGGTATCTGGACCGGTACCGCGGGTCGGAGTACGGGGCCGCGTACCTGCCGAAGGTGGAGATCACCGTGTGGGTGACGGACGCGGAGGCGGCGGAGCTGGCCGACGCCCTGCCGCGGGTCGCCCGGACCGGGCGGATCGGGGACGGGAAGGTGTTCGTCGTCCCGCTCGCCTGGCCGGACCCGCTCGAGTTCTGAACCCGGCCGGCGGGTCCCTGGCAACCCTTGCCGGCGGTGCCATAATATCCCGGCGTGGCCGCCGCCCGACCCGGCCCGCACCCACCCCAGACCGCACCCTGTCTTCCCCGCACAAGGAGACGCGTTCGTGACCACCCGACTCCGCCTGACCGCCGGGGCCGCCGCCCTGGCCGCCGGCCTGTGGTTCCTGTCCGGGGCCGCCGCCGCCCCGGTCCTCCCGCCCGAAACCTACAAGAAGGCCGCCGAGGCCGACGTCGCCCAGCTGCAGAAGCACCTGGACCACATCGCCAAGGAGCCGATGGACGCCAAGCGGTACGGCCCGACCGCCAAGTCGGTGGCGATGCTCCTGGCCGCGTACGGGGAGGCGACCGGGGACAAGGGGCTGACGGACCAGGCCCTGAAGGTCGCCGAGGCGCTGGCCAAGAAGGACTACAAGACGGCCGACGCCGAGGCCAAGAAGCTGGCGGTGAAGGCCGGCGGCAAGCCGCTGGCGGCGGGCGACCTGCACAAGATGCACAAGTACGACCTCGCCGAGGTCATGTCCCCGTTCCGCGGCGGAAAGGTCGGCGGGCTGAACATCGAGAAGGACATCCGGGACGCGTTCAAGAAGGACGCCCCGGTCCCGGTCGACCCGGCCGCGGTCGAGGTGCTGGCCGCCCGGACGGCGGTGATCGGGGAGTACACCCTCCACTTCCCGAACGAGAAGGCGACGGTGAACACCGCCAGCAAGGCCCAGTGGGAGAAGTGGACCAAGGACATGATCGGGACCAGCCAGAAGCTGATCGCCGAGTCGGCCAAGGGGAAGAAGGCGGACGAGAAGGCGCTGGTGAAGATGCTCAACACCCTCGACACCACCTGCCGCGACTGCCACAACAAGTTCCGCGACGACTGACCGACCGGGGGTCGCCGCTTGCGGCGTTGCGGGCGCACCGCCCGCAACGCCGCAAGCGGCCGGGCGCGTCACGCCAGGCCGAACCGGTGCTCCAGCCGGCGGGCGTTGACGTCCAGGGCGTCGAGGATGCGGTGGACGGAGTCGGTCGGGACCCGGTTCTCGATCGCCCACAGGATGACGTGCAGGTTTTCCTTGCCGGACTTGAGCTGGTCGAGGATGGTGTCGAGCAGGTCCGTCTGGTCCTTGAACTCGCGCTGCAACAGGCCGAAGTCGCCGCGGTCGAGCTCCACCCAGAAGCACTTCCCCTGCAGGTGCTCGACCCACCGGGCCCGCAGGTACCCCTGCCAGTGTTTCTTCACCCACTGCCGGATGCACCCCTCGCCCAGGTCGTACCCGGCCTTCTCGCTCTCGATCCACTTGTGCCGGTTCTCCTCCTCGATGCACTCCGTGTGGACGCTCTTGGTGGTGACCGGCGGGGGCCAGTCGGCCCGCGTCGGGGTCGGTCCGGTCATCGGGGGAGAGGTGTTCATGGGCGTGGTCCGCCGTCGGCTGCCGTCGCGACCATATTCTATCCACCCGCCGCCGGTCCGAACAACCCGACCGCCGCCCCGCCCGGGGGGGTGAGAGGGGGCGTGAATGTTATCCGAAGCGGCCGTCCTGCCGTCCACCTGGTCCGGGGCACTTCGGGCGACACGGACCGGTCGCGGACACTCGGGCGGGATGAGTTAAGTGTACCACAGGCAGCCGGAACCGACGCAAGTGAATTTCCTCACGAGTCCGGCCCCGCGTCGGTCGGCCCGGATGTTACGGCCGGCGCCGGTCCGTCACCCCTGCGGCCCGGCAGGAACTCCAGACACAACAAGGTGAAGTCGTCCTCGTGCCGGACTTGCGCGAGGAGTTCCTCGGCGACGGCGTCCACGTACAGTTGTCCGGCCAGGCCGCGGTGGCGGGCGGCGGCCGCCGCCAATCCGGACCCGCCGCCCGGACCCGGGGCGCCGTCCGGCCGGGTGCCGTCGGTCCCGACGAGGAACCGGTCGCCCGGGGCGAGGACCGCGGTCCGGGTCGGGTACGTCGTCTCCGCGGTCCCGAGGAACGGCCCGGGGACGGCCCACGCCTCCGGGTCGCCGTCCGCCGGGACGCGGACCGGCGCCGGCAGCCCGGCCCGGGCGACGGTCAACTCCCCGGTGGTGGCGTCGAACACCCCGGCCAGCATCCCGACCAGCGGCTGGTCGTCCCACCCGAGGCGGAGCAGTTCGCGGTTCGCCGCGGCCAGCATCCGGCCCGGGCCGTCGGCCGCGGCCGCCGCCTCCGCGGCGAACCGCCCGAGCAGCGCCGGGGCCGGGGCGAGCACGTCCCCGACCAGGAACGCGACCCGGCCCGGGCCGGCCGGGTGGGCGGCGGTGAAGTCGCCGCCGTCCCGGGCGCGCGGCCGGTGGCTGACCGCCAGGCCGGCCCCCGGGACGGCCGGGAGCGGGCGGCCGAGGAACGCGAGCCGGACCCGCCGGGCCGCCTCGGCGTCGCGGTCGAGTTGGGCGTAGGCCTTCTTCAACTGGTCGCCGAGCAGCCGCCCCTCGGCCGCCCGGGCGGCGACCCGCGCCGCGGCGGCCCGGGCCCGGGCCGCCGCCCGCACCTGCGCCACGAACACCCCGGCGGCGAGCGGCCGGGCCAGGACCGCGTCGGCCCCGGCGTCCAGCCCGCGGGCGGCCAGGTCCGGGTCGGCGGCCGGGAGCACCCACACCACCGGGACGAGGTCGTCGCCGAGTTCGGCCCGCCACCGCCGGGTCTGGGCGGCGGCGGCCGGCGGGTCGGCGGCGTCGACCACGGCGGCCGCCGCCGCGGCGAGGTCGACGGCCGGGGCCGACCCGAGGGCGTGCGGGCGGACCGCGAACCCGGCCGCGGCGAGCCACCCCCGGAGGTCGTCCGCCGGTCCGCCCGGCGGGGCGCTGAGGAGAACGGTGGGCGGCATGGTATGATAAGTTCCGGGTTTCGGGGCCGGCGGCCCGGGGGCCGGATTCTCCCGCCGGGCGGGTAGAATTGCGAGCCCAACCCGCCGCGGCCGTCGGCCCGACACCCGGACCCGCTGAGGAGCGCACCGTGCCCGTTCAGATGGAACTCCGCCGGATCATCATCAGCGAGGTGGACGACCACCAGGTGATCATCCTGAAGGAGGTGGACGGGGAGCGGAGCTTCCCGATCGTGATCGGGATCTTCGAGGCCACCAGCATCGACCGGCGGGTGAAGGGGCTGCCGTCCCCGCGGCCGCTCACCCACGACCTGATCGCGGCGGTGGTCGAGCAGCTCGGCGGGGAGGTGCAGGACATCGTCATCAGCGACCTGGAGGAGCACACGTACTTCGCCAAGCTGCGGGTGCGGAAGGACGGGGAGCTGACCGAGGTCGACTGCCGACCGAGCGACGCGATCGCGGTGGCGGTGACCGCGAAGGTGCCGATCTACGTCAGCGAGCAGGTGCTCGGCGAGGCCCTGGAGGATGCCGAGTAGGGCCGCGATACCGCGTCATACCCCGACCCGCCGACGGTCACGTTTTTCGGATTCCGTTCTACTTCGCATTACGAGTTGATATCCTGCCGGTGTGGCCCCGCCCGCACCGGAGGATGTCCCGTGGCCCGCGCCTTCATGCCGTTCCTGGACCGCGGCCGTCCCGGCCGCTCCACATGCCCAGCTCCCGTTGCTGCCGGGCCGACCGTTCGGCACCCCGCCCGGGGAAGCGGCGGCCGGGACGGCCGCGGTCCAGGGGGGTTCACCCTGATCGAGCTGCTGGTCGTGATCGCCATCGTCGCGGTGCTGGTCGGGCTCCTCCTCCCGGCCGTCCAGAAGGTCCGCGAGGCGGCGAGCCGGGCGAAGTGTAAGAACAACCTGAAGCAGGTCGGCCTGGCCCTGCACGCCTACCACGACCGGGTCGGGGCGTTCCCGCCGGGGTACGCCAGCGGGGTCGCGGCCGACGGGTCGGACACCGGCCCGGGCTGGGGGTGGGCGGCGTTCCTGCTCGACGACCTCGAACAGGGCCCCCTCCGCCGGCAGATCAACACCGCGGTGCCGATCGGGGCGGCGGCCCACGCCGCCGCCCGTCGGCAGGTGCTGCCGGTCTTCCTCTGCCCGTCCGACCCGCCGGTCGGGACGTTCACCACCACGACCGTCGCGGTCGAGGTGGCCCACGCCAACTACGTCGGGGTGTTCGGGACGAACGAGATGGAGGACGACCCGGGGGCCGGCAACGGGGTGTTCTTCCGGAACAGCCGGGTGCGGACCGCCGACGTCCGGGACGGGCTGAGCGGCACCTACGTCGTCGGCGAGCGGAGCCGGACCATCGCCCTGGCGACGTGGGCCGGGGCGGTCCCCGGGGCGGAGGTGCCGCTGGCCTCCGACCCGGCCCAGGTGGAGGGGCACTTCCTGCTGGTCCTCGGCCGCGGGGACCACGAGCCGAACAGCCCGTCGGCCCACATCGACGACTTCTACAGCCGCCACCCGCAGGGGCTGAACTGCCTGTTCGGGGACGGGTCGGTGCACAGCATCGCGAACGCCGTCGACCCGGCGGTGTGGGCGGCGGTGCAGACCCGCAACGGGGGCGAGGCGGTCGGCGGGAGCTGGTGACCGGTCACCCGACGCCCACCCCGACCAGCACGTCGTACCCGGCGTGGGCCCCGACCGCGACCCCGAACCCGCGGAGCACCAGCAGGGCGGTGAAGTACAGCCCGGCGCAGGTGCGGAACGCGAAGTGGTCGGCCCGGACCGGCTCCCCGTACGGGCCGACGTGGTGGGCGGCGGCGAACGCCACCGCCCCGGCGGCCGCCGCCAGCACCAGGGCGACCACCGCCGGCAGCCGGAGCACCCGGAGCAGCCCGTACAGCCCGCCGAACAGGCCGAGCCGGAACAGCACTTCTTCGTAGATCCCGGCCCCGATGAACGTGAGGATCTGCTCCGGGGCGGCCCGCACGACCACGTCGAGCCGCACCCCGAGGCCGTCCAGCAGCGGCCCGAAGTTCCGGCTGAACTGCCACAGCCCGGCGGCGAACACGGCGCTCTCGAACGCCATCCCGAACGCGGCCGTGACCGGGTCGCGCGGGCGGTCGGACCACCGCCACCAGCTCCAGGCGAGCAGCACCAGGATGACGGCAAGGGGGGCGAACGCCTGGCCGACGCCGAACAGGTCGAGGCCCCACCGGAGCCACGCGTCGGCCCCGTTGCGGAGCCGCTCGGCGTGGTCCCCGCCGAGCCACAGCACCCCGAGTTCGTAGGCGGTGAGCAGCGGCAGGAGGAACAGGAGGCAGGCCCACGGGTGGCGGGTGGCGGAGAGGTAGCCGGGCATGGGCGGTCGCCGGGGTTGGTCGCGGGGTCGGGCCGTGACCCAACCATCCCCCACCGGCCGGCCGGAGTCCACGGCGGGCGGGCGTCACCGGCGAACTGTCGCGGGGCGCGGTTCCGACTGTCCGGGCGGCAACGGGCGGAACGGGGCGGGTCGGCTGACGGGTGGCCGTCGGACGTGGCGCCCCTCACCCGGCCCCGCGAAGCGCGGGGCCGACCTCTCCCCAGCGGGGAGAGGTGGGGCCGGTTGGCCTCCTCCACAGCTTTCCGGCTCGGTGACCTCCCGAGGGGCCGCACCACCCCCACCTCTCCCCGCCGGGGAGAGGTCGGCGGCGCTTCGCCGCCGGGTGAGGGGCGACCACCTGCCGCGAAGTCCGGCGGCCGATCCCGCCCCGGACCGCCCTCACACCAGCTCCGGGTAACGCCCCCCGAGGACGGCCCGCCGCCGGTCCGGCGGAGCCGCCCGCAGCACCCCGCCGCGGTCGGCGGCCGCCAGGTCGACGTGCTCCGGGTGCGACAGCAGGACGCCGTCCGCCCCGGCCAGGACCGCCACCACCGGCCGGCCCGGGGCGCGCGGGTCGGCCGGGTCCGGGTGGTTCGCCGCGACCACCCCGACCCGCCCGTCGGTCAGCTCCACCACCGTCCCGACCGGGTAGAACGACAGCCGCACCAGCAGCGCCGCGTACTCGCGGTCGAGTCGGCCGTGCTCGGCGAGCAGCAGCACCTCGGTCAGCGCGGCCCGGCCGTCGCGGGCCGGGCGGTGCGGCCGCGGGGCGCACAGGGCGGCGTACACGTCGGCGGCGGCGAGCAGCCGGCCGAGGGACGGGGCGGTGGTGCCCCTCAACCCGGCGGGGTAGCCGGTGCCGTCGGTCCGCTCGTGGTGGGCGGCGACCGCGGCGGCCAGCGGGGCCACCTCCGGGAAGCACCGCAGGACCAACTCCGCGCTCACCTGGGCGTGCGCCTCGACCAGCCGCCGCTCCCCCGGCGACAGCCCGTCGGCCTTCGCCACCACCGCCGGCGGGACCGCCGTCATCCCGCAGTCGACCAGCAGGGCCGCGACCACCGCCAGGAGCGGCCGCCCGCCCCACTCGGGGTCGGCCGGGGCGACCCGGGCGACCACCTGGGCGACGTTCACCGCGTGCGCCGCCAGGTGCCGGACCGGGGCCGGGAACTCGGCCGCGCCCGGGTGCGCGGCCACCGACTCCGCCGCCGCGTGGACGAACCGCAGCGGCTTCCCGCGCCGGGCCTCTTCGAGCAGTTCCTCGGCCAGCGCGGCGACCGTCGGCAACCCGACCGGCGCCGACCCCGCCATCGCCGCGTACACGGCGGCGAGCCGGTCGACCCGGGCCGCGTCGGCCTTCCGCAGGGCGAGGGCACGTTCCTGCACCGTCAGCCGCTCGGCGACCACGCCGATGAGGCCGTCGAACCCGTTGCACTGCTTGAGCTGGGCGGCCGGCGAGTCCGGGAAGGACTGGGCCAGGCGGATCGCCGAGTCGAGGACGGCGGCGGTCTCGGCGTGGTACGCGGCGAGCACGTCGGACGCCGGGAGCGCTGCGGCGAGGGGGTCGGCGGCGAAGGTGCGCTGGCGGTCGAGGAGGCTCTTGGCGGCGGCCAGCAGGCGACGGGCGCGGTCGGTGAGCTGCGGGGGCGGCGGGCCCTCGGGGACGTGCGGGGCCTCGACGATCTGGCGGAGGCGGGCGCGGAACGCCTCCGACTCGGACACGATCCCGCGGTCGGCGCCGGGGTCGACCGGGATGGCGTCCGGGATCAGGTACGGGACCGACTCGAGCCGCTGGCGGAACGCGGTGATGCGGTCGAGCAGCCCGCGCGCGTCGCTCATCGCCCCGCCCCCCCGGTAGGCAATCTCCCCCGATCGTTACATCGGCGGGCCGGGCGGGGGACTTGAGCCGATTTTGCGGGGTGCGAAGGTTGGTAGGGTGGGCCGAGCCGGCGCCTCGCCGGCGAGTCCCGCCTCGAACGGAAGGCGGTGGGACTCGGTCCGAAGCGGACTTGAGCCGATTTTGCGGGCCGTGGGGGTTGGTAGGGTGGGCCGAGGCCGGCGCTTCGCCGGCGAGTCCCACCGCCCCGCTGTCCCGGTGGGACTCGCCGGCAGAGCCGGGCTCGGCCCACCCTACCCGCTGTCCCGGTGGGACTCGCCGGCAGAGCCGGGCTCGGCCCACCCTACTTCAATCCGCGTACCCGTCCGGGTGGGCCTTGTGCCAGTTCCACGCGGTCTCGACGATCGCCCGCAGCTCGGCGTACTTCGGCGCCCACCCGAGTTCGCGGCGGACCTTGTCGGCGTTCGCCACCAGGGCCGGCGGGTCGCCCGCCCGCCGCGGCGCCTCCTTCACCGCGATCGACTTCCCCGTCACCTCCTCCACCGTCCGGATCACCTCCCGGACGCTGTACCCGCGGCCGATCCCGACGTTGTACTTCAGCTGCGCCCCCGGCCCGATCTTGTCCAGCGCCAGGATGTGCGCCTCGGCCAGGTCGTCGACGTGGATGTAGTCCCGGACGCACGTCCCGTCCGGGGTCGGGTAGTCGGTCCCGTAGATCTCGACGTGCGACCGCTGGCCGAGCGCCACCTGGATGACGAGCGGGATCAGGTGCGTCTCCGGGTCGTGGTCCTCGCCGATGGTGCCGTCCGGGGCGGCCCCGCTGGCGTTGAAGTACCGCAGGGCGCAGAACCCGAACGGGTACGCCCCGGCGTAGTCCGACAGGGCGTACTCGACCGCCAGCTTGGTGTTCCCGTACGGGTTGATCGGGGCTTGCTTCTCGGCCTCGGTGATCGGCACCGCGGTCGGGACGCCGTAGGTGGCGCAGGTGCTGGAGAAGACGAACTTCCCGACCCCGTTGCGGCGGCACCGGTCGAGCAGGTTGAGGGCGTACTGGAGGTTGTTCGCGTAGTACTTGGCCGGCTCCTTGACCGACTCCCCGACGTAGCAGTAGGCGGCGAAGTGGACGACCGCCTCGATGCGGCGGTCGACGAGCAGCTGGTCGACCTGGTCGGCGTCGCGGAGGTCGCCGACCACCAGCCGGTCGGCCGGGACGGCCGCCCGGTGCCCGGCGGACAGGTTGTCGAACACGGTGACGTCGTGCCCGCGGGCCAGCAGCCGCTTGACGGTGTGGCTGCCGATGTACCCGGCGCCGCCGGTGACCAGGATTCGCATGGGGGAGTGGTCAGTGGTCAGTGGTCAGTGGTCAGCCGGACCCCCCGGCGACCCAAGATCAATTGTCTCGCCCGACCGACGACGGACAACGGACGGCTCCCGACCTCCCGCCGAACGCGGAAGGGGCGCGGCCGGGAGGGCGGTTGCCCGGGTGTCGGTCCGGCGGTTAGCTGGGCGGGCCGCCCGTCCGTCCCCGCGCGGAGGGTCGAGTATGCTGCTCGCCCTCATCGGGTTCGCGTGCTTCCTGCTGGCCGCCTTCGTCGTAACCCTGCTCATCCTGTCGGCCCCGGTCGGCGGGGCGGGGGTGGGGGCTGCGGTCGGGGCCGCCCGGGGCTGGCGCCGGGCCCCCGCCGGCGGGCGGGAGCGGGGAGCGTACCGGGGGGCCGCGGCCGGCGGGTGCGCCGGGGGGTTACTCGGCCTGGCCGCGGCCGCCGTGCTCATCCTGATTGGGCTGGCCGCGGCGGCCGTGCTGGTCATGGCCTGGCTGGCGGTTACGTTCGGGTGAGCGCGCCCGTTCAACCCGGCGGGGTCGGCGGGGGGTCACTTCGCCCCGACCCGCCCGACCACGCCGGTGACGAGCCGGGCGGAGTTCTGGGCGGCGGTCTTCTCGAAGTGCCGCTCGTCGTCCGGCGCCTTCGCCCCGGCGTCGTCGCTCAGGCTGCGGAGGACCAGGCACGGCACCCGCCGCTGCCAGCAGACCTGGGCCACCGCCGCCCCCTCCATCTCGGTCGCGTCGGCCCCGAACTCCTTCCGCAGGGCCTCCTGCTTCGCCGCCGAGGCCACGAACGCGTCCCCCGTCACGATCACCCCCGGGACCACCCGCGGCACCCGCTCGCCCCGGGCCGTCCTCACGGCCGCGAGCTTCAGGTCCGCCGCCGCCGCCTCGGCCGCCTTCAGCAGGCCCGCGTCGGCGGGGAAGAACAGCGGGTTCGGCTTGCCGGTGAACGGGTCCACCGTCGGGCCGACGCGGAACCCGCCCGCGGCCCACTCCCCGTAGTCGTGGAACGCCGCCTTGGTGCCGATCACGACGTCGCCCGGGCGGAGGTCCGGGTTGAGGCCGCCGGCGATCCCGGTGAACAGGACGTGCGTCGGCCCGAACCCCTCGAGGAGCAGGGCCGCCGCCATCGCGGCGTTCACCTTCCCCATCCCCGAGTGGGCGAGCACGACCCGCTTCCCCTTCAGGGTCCCGGTCGCGAACCGGACCCCCTGGACGGTCCGCTCCTTCTTGTCCGCGAGTTCCTGCTCCAGCAGTTCGACCTCCACGGTCATCGCGCCGAGGACGGCGACCACCGGCTCGGCGGGCGGCGGCGGGGGCCGGTCGTCCGGGGCGGCCGCGCACCCCGGTGCGAGCAGCAGGGTCGGGAGAACGACCACGCAAAGCCCCCCGCGGGTCGGTTTCATCGCTCCTCCTCGTGGCGCCGTCCGTCCGCTACCCGGTCACGACGTGATGCCCTTGGTGATCTCCATGAACACGTTCTCCAGGTTCACTTCCTTCTCCTTGAACGCCCGCAGCCGGAACCCGGCCCGGACCAGCCGGTCCGGGAGGAAGCTGCCGTCCTCGTGCCCGTCCCGCAGCCGCACGTCCAGGGCGTCGGCCTTCGGGTCGAGCTTCACCGACTCCACCTCCGAGTACCCCCGCACGGCCGCCGCCGCCTCCTCCGTCCGGCCGCCGCCGACCGCGACCGTGAACACCGAGTTCCCCCGCACCTGGCGGATCGCCTCGTCGACGGTCCCGTTGTAGATCAGCTTGCCGCGCTCGATGATCCCGATCTTGTTGCAGATGTCGGCCAGCTCCGGGAGGATGTGCGACGACACCATGATCGTCTTGTTCATCCGCCGGAGTTCCTTGATCAGCTCCCGCATCTCGATCCGGGCCCGCGGGTCGAGGCCGCTCGCCGGCTCGTCGAGCAGCAGCACCTGCGGCTCGTGCAACAGCACCCGGGCGAGCCCGAGCCGCTGCGTCATCCCGCGGCTCAGGCTCGTTACGAGGGCGTCCCGCTTGTACTGCAGGTCGACGAGGTCGAGCACCTGGTCGACCTTCTTCCGGCGGTCCGGGCCGGTGATCCGGTACGCGGCGGCGAAGAATTCTAGGTACTCGGTCACCTTCATGTCGTCGTACACGCCGAAGAAGTCCGGCATGTACCCGATCGCCCGGCGGATCTCCTTGCTGCCCGTGTAAATGGAGTACCCGCAGACGCTCGCCTCGCCCCAGCTCGGGTTCAGCAGCGTCGCGAGCATCCGCATGGTGGTGGTCTTGCCCGACCCGTTCGGGCCGATGAACCCGTACACGTCCCCGCGGTCCAGCTTCAGCGTCAGCCGGTCGACCGCGAACAGGTCGTTGTACTTCTTCGTCAGGTCGCGGCACTCGATCATGGGTTGCCCGTTGCCAGTGGCCCGTTGCCAGTTGAGGGGGTGCTCGAATCTGCCACGTCCGCGGTCGTCCGGCGAGGAGCCCGGTTCGGGTTGCCAAACAACTGGCCACTGGCAACGGGCCACTGGCT
>PNKH01000047.1 GCA_013822345.1 Isosphaera sp. | reverse complement strand
TCGGCCGCCACGTCCTCCGCCGGGTACACCGCCTCGAACGTCTCGCCGACCTCGGCCGGCGTCAGGAACAGGTCGCGGTGGCCGACGTTCACCAGGCGGGGCCGCGGGGCGTCGAAGTGCCTCAGGAAGTTGCCGTGCGACAGCGCGGCGGTCGTGTCGTGGAAGGCGTACACGTCGAGGTGGGCGTCGAACTGGACGACCAGGGCGTCCCGGCCGAGTTCCTCCAGCGCCGGCAGCACGCTCAGGTGGTTCCCGCCGAGCCACAGGAGGAAGTCGCCGGCCTTCCGCGCCCGCCGCGCCGACCGCCGCCCGGTCGCCCGCCAGTCGCGGACCTGGGCCGGCGTCTCGAACGCGAACTCGCGCACGTCCACCGCCCCGCGCAGGCCGTCGGCCCGGCACGGCCGCGTCTCCTCCTCCAGGTCGTCGAGGATCTCGCGGACGGCGTCCCCCAGGAGCCGGGCCCCGGCCCCGGTCCCGGCCCCGCCGAACAGGTCGAACGGGAACACGACGGCGGCGGTCCGGCGGGTCACCGCACCCCCGCCTGGAAGACCTCGTCGAACCCCGCGGCGGCGGCCACGAACGCCTCCACCAGGGTCGGGTCGAACTGCCCGACGGCCTCGGCCGAGATGAGCCGGAACGCCTGGTTCCGGTTGAACGCCGGGCGGTGCGGGCGGCGGGTCCGGAGCGACTCGTACACCGAGGTCAGGGCGACCACCCGGGCGGCCAGCGGGATCCGGTCCCCGGTCAGCCCGTCCGGGTACCCGGCCCCGTCCCACCGCTCGTGGTGGCTCCGGATCACCTCCTCGGCGACGCCCAGCGCCGGCACCACCCCCGGCAGCCGCCCGACCACGTCGGCCAGCACCTGGGCCCCGATCACCGGGTGCTGCCGGAGGACCGCCTGCTCCTCCGGCCCGAGCCGCTCCGGCTTCAGCAGGATGTCCGGCGGGAGGATCAGCATCCCGGCGTCGTGGACGGCGGCCACCCCGGCCAGCATGTCCAGGTACGCGGCGTCCTTCAGCCGGGCGTACTCCCCGCGGTCCGGGGCGGCCGCCGCCAGCGCCTTGACGTACCGCCCGGCCCGCCGGTGATACCCGGGGGCGGCCTGCCCGATCTCCTCCAGGAACCGGGTCACGGTCAGGGCGAGCGGGGCGGCCGGCGGCACCTCGGCCTTCTCCGCCCGCCGGGTCGGGGGCGGGGTCCGGTCCACCGGCTGCGCCTTCCCGGCGGCGTCCGGGGCGGCCCGGCCGAGCAGGGCCCGGGCCCGGGCCTGGAACTCCGGCGGGTTGAACGGCTTGGCCAGGTAGTCGTCGGCCCCGCTCATCAGGAGCCCGCCGAACGACTCGCTGGTCAGCTCCCCGGACATCACCAGCGTCTTCGTCCGCTCCCGCAGCCTGGCGTCGGCCCGGAGCTTGGCGAGCAGCTCCGGCCCGCTCAGCACCGGCAGGTTCACGTCCAGGACCAGCAGGTCGTACGGGGCCTTCTCCAGCTCGGCCCACGCCGCCTGGCCGTCGCCCACGTCGGTGCAGGCGCAGTCCCGGAGCAGGTTGGTGACCAGCTTCCGCAGCCGCGGGTCGTCCTCGGCGACCAGCACCCGCGGCTTGGCCTTCGCCCCGGCGTCCTCGACCCGGGTCGCCCACCGGCCCATCCCGGCGAGCGCCGCGGCCACCGCCCGGGCCGACTGGTACCGCCGGTCCGGGTCGGTGTCGGTGAGCTTGGAGACGAGCGCCGCGACCTCCTCCGGCAGCTCCGGGCGGACCCGGCGGACGTCGACCGGGGGGGACGTGACCCGGGCGGTCAGGTCGGACAGGACGTTCCCGGTCTCCGGGTACGGCTCGTGCCCGGTCAGGGCCCAGTACATCGCCGCCCCGAGGCTGAACAGGTCCGCCCGGTGGTCCACCGCCTGCGAGTCCCGGGCCTGCTCCGGGGCCATGTACCCGACCGTCCCGAGCAGCGTCCCCGGCTCGGTCATCCGGGCCGACGGCTGCAGCGCCAGGCCGAAGTCGAGGAGCTTGGCCTGCCAGTCCGGGGTGACGATGATGTTCGACGGCTTGATGTCCCGGTGGACGAGCCCGAGCCGGTGGGCCTCGGCCAGGGCGTCGGCGATCTGGCGGAACAGGTCGCACACCCGGCCCGGGGGGAGCGGCCCGCCGTCCCCGACCAGGGAGTGGAGGTCCTGCCCGGGGATCAGCTCCATCACGTAGTAGTCGCGCGGCGGGAGCCCGGCCCGGGCGTGCCGGCCGGCGTCGGTGCAGGCGACGATGTTCGGGTGCTGCAGCTTCGCGACCGCCCGGGCCTCGGCGTAGAACCGGTGCAGGAGCCGCGAGTTCGTCTCCACGCTCCGGGTCATCACCTTGACCGCGACCGGGCGGCGGAGGTGGAGGTGCTCGGCCCGGTACACGGTCCCCATCCCGCCGTGCCCGAGGACGTCCAGCACCCGGTAGTGGCCGAGCACGAGGCTCCCCTCGCACCCCTCCCGGACGGAGTCCGCCTGGTACTCGGTCAGGAGCTGGTTGCGGACCAGCTTGTCGAGGAAGTCCTCGCCCCGGGTCGGCCGGAGGATGTCGTCCCGGACGGCGGCCGGCAGCTCGTCCCACTCCTCCGGCAGCACCACCCACTGCTCGACCAGCCGGTTCAGCCGGGCGAGCAGGGCCTCGGACGGGGCCGGGGTGGCCGGGTCGGCGGTGCGGATGGGTTGGGCCGGGGAAACGGACATCGGGGCCTCGCGGCGTCCGGGGCGGAGCGGACCGGGTGAAGTGTAGCTCGCCGCCGCCGGGCGGGGGCGAATTTCCGGTCGCGGAGGGGCCGGGTCTTCCCCTCGCCCCCGACGGGGGGCGAGGGCGGTCGGGAGCGGAGCGACCGGCCGGGTGAGGGGGAAGCCACGTCCGCGGGCGGCCGGCGAGGTCCACGCCCCCGGTCAGCTCCGGACGCCCTTCCTCCTGTCGGGGGCGAGGGGTAAACCCGGCCGCTCCCCGGACACCGGGACCCGGGGAAAATCCGCCCGGGGTTGAACGATAATCCACCACCCCGACCGCCCCCGCCGAGTGCCCGCATGCCCGGCCCCCCCGCCCCGCTCGCCGCCTTCGCCTGGTTCGGGTGCGTCGCCGTCCCCGCCCTGCTGTGGGCGAACGGCCGCCGGCACCCGCCCCTCCGCCCGGCCGCCTACCCCCTCGCCGCCGTGGTCGCCGTCCTCGGGGTCGCCCACGCGGCCGCCCCCGCCGACCGGTCGGCCGCCGCATGGGCCGTCGCCGCCGCCGCCGCCGCGGCGTGGTGCGTCGCGGCGGTCGGCCTGGCTCGCAACCTCCGGCCCGCCCCGTCCGGGCCAGTGCCGGTCCCGGTCGCGAGCCCCCCGGTCGCGGCCCGGCCCGCGCCGCCGACCGACCAGACCGAGTCGGCGGTGATGGCGTCCCCGCTGCCGGACGGGAAGGACCCGCCCGGCCCGGGGCTGCCCGGCGGCGACCCGTACCGGGCGCTGTTCGATGTCCACCCCGCCCCGGTGTGGGTGTTCGACGAGGAGACGCTCTGGTTCCTGGCGGTGAACGACGCGGTCGTCCGCGGGTACGGGTACACCCGGGCCAAACTCCTCCGGATGACGGTCCGGGACGTGAGCCCGGCGGAGGACGCGGACCGGCTCGCCGGCCCGCCCGGGGAGCCGGTGGCGTGGCGGCACCGGGCCGCGTCCGGGGCCCTGCTCGGGGCCGAGGTGGTGGTGTCCCGAGTGGTCGTCGGCGGGCGGGTGGTGCGGCTGGCGGTGGCGACCAAGACGACCGGCGGGCGGCGGGCGGAGGAGACGCTGCGGGAGCGCGAGGCCCTGCTCCGGAGCCTGCTCGCCCACATCCCGTGCGGGGTGTTCTGGAAGGACCGGGCGTCGATCTACCTGGGGTGCAACGACCAGTTCGCCCGGGACCGCGGGCTGGCCGCCCCCGGGGAGGTGGTCGGGCAGACGGACGACAACCTGGTCGCCCCCGAGGAGGCCGATGGCCACCGGGCGAGCGACCGCCAGGTGATCGAGACCGGGACGGCGCTCCTGAACGTCGAGGAGGCGCTGACCCGGCCGGACGGCGGCAAGGCGATCCTGCTGACCAGCCGGGTGCCGTCCCGGGACGAGTCCGGGAAGGTGGTCGGGGTGCTCGGGGTGTACCAGGACGTGACCGACCGGAAGCAGCTCGAGGCCCAGTTCCGCCAGGCCCAGAAGATGGAGGCGATCGGCCGGCTGGCCGGCGGGGTCGCCCACGACTTCAACAACCTCCTCACCATCATCTCGTGCAACGTCCACCTGATCCAGCAGCTCCCGCCCGGGGACGACGGGCTCGGGGAGCTGGTCGACGACATCCGGGACGCCGCCGACCGGGCCGCGTCGCTGACCCGCCAGCTCCTGACGTTCAGCCGGAAGCAGCCGAGCCGGCCGGAGGTGATCGACCTGACCGAGACGGTGTCCGGGCTGGCCGGGCTGTTGCGCCGGCTGCTCGGGGAGACGATCACGGTGAAGACGGAGTTCGCGCCGCTGCCGGTCCGGGTGCGGGCGGACAAGGGGCACCTGGAGCAGGTGGTGATGAACCTGGCGGTGAACGCCAAGGACGCGATGCCCGGGGGCGGGACGCTGACCATCGGGACCGCCCGGGCGGACGGCCCGGAGCCGGCCGCGGTGCTGACCCTCGCGGACACCGGGTGCGGGATGACGGACGAGGTGAAGGCCCGGATCTTCGAGCCGTTCTTCACCACCAAGGACATCGGCAAGGGGACCGGGCTGGGGCTGGCGACGGTGTACGGGATCGTGGACCAGGCCGGGGGGCGGGTGGAGGTCGACTCGGCGGTCGGGGTCGGGACGACGTTCCGGATCCGGCTGCCGTGGTGCGACGCGGCCCAGGCCCCGTCGGCGGTCACCCGGGCGCCGGCGGCGGACGCGGCGACCGGGGCCGGGCGGCGGGTGCTGCTGGTCGAGGACGAGGAGCGGATCCGGAACGTCGCCCGGCTGACGCTCCAGGGGCAGGGGTACGCGGTGGTCGAGGCGGACCGGGCGGAGGCGGCGCTGCGGCACCTCGGCCCCGACGGCGAGTTCGACCTGCTGGTGACCGACCTGGTGATGCCCGGGCTGGACGGGCGGGAGCTGGCCGCGAAGGTGCGGGCCGCCCGGCCGGACATCGGGGTGGTGTTCATCTCCGGGTACGCCCCGGACCCGCACCGGCTGGACGAGGTCCCCGGGGCGGTGTTCCTGCCGAAGCCGTTCAGCCCGCCGGACCTGCTGCGGGTGGCCGTCCGGGCGGTCGGGCGGACGAAGGCCGGGCGGGCCGCCCGGGAGGGGCGCACCGGGGCGGGGTAGTTGTTGGGTGTGACCGTGAAGGTGGTCCCCCTCACCCGACCCGGCGAAGCGCCGGGCCGACCTCTCCCCGCCGGGGAGAGGTCGCCGCGGAGCGGCGGGTGAGGGGAGACCACCTGCCGCGAAGTCCGGTCGCCTGACCCGCCCCGGAGAGTCGCCGGAGATGCCGTTCCGGGTGCTACTCGTGGCCGACGACCCGACCCTCCAGCGGTCGGTCCGGCAGGCGTTCGACCCCCCGCGGGAGTGGGAGGTGCACGCCGCCCGCGGCGGGCCGGACGCCCTCGCGCGCCTGGACGAGCCGCCGTTCGACGTCCTGGTCGCCGACGCCCGCCTGTCCGGGGCCGACTGCGGCGAACTGCTGGCCGAGGTCCGCCGGCGGCAGCCGATGACCGCCCGGATCGCCCTGTCCGATCCCGGGGACCACGGGAACGCCGTCCGCCTGGTGTCGCTCGCCCACCGGGTCCTACCCAAGCCGTGCGACCCGGCCGAGCTGCGCGGGGCGGTCCACCGCGTCCGGTGCCTGCGGGAGCTGCTCGAGAGCCCGTCGCTGGTGGCGGTGGTCAGTCGCCTGGGGAGCGTCCCGGCGCTGTCCACCCTGTACGCCCAGATCGCGGACCAACTCACCTTCCCGGACTTCTCGCTCGCCGCCGTCGGCAACCTGGTGGCGCAGGACCTGGGGATCGCGGCGAAGGTGCTGCAGATGGCGAACTCGGCGCTGGTCGGGCTGCGCCGCCCGGCGGCCACCCCGTCGCACGCGGTCCGCATCCTCGGGGCCGACCTGACCCGGACCCTCGTCCTCGCCGCCGACCTGTTCAGCCGGTACAACCCGGCGGCCCTGAAGCCGTTCTCGATCGAAGTCTTGTGGGAGCACAGCCAGGCGGTGGGGGAGCTGGCCGGGGCGGTGGCGGCGGAGGAGCGCGCCCCGGACCGGGTGGTGCGGGAGGCGGCGCTCGCCGGGCTGTTCCACGACATCGGCCGGCTGGTGCTGGCGAGCCAACTGCCGGGGCCGTACCGGGAGGTGCTCGGGCTGATCCGGACGGACAAGGTGACGGCGGCCGAGGCCGAGCGGCGGGTGTTCGGGACGAGTCACGCCGAGGTCGGGGCGTACCTGCTCGGGCTGTGGGGGCTGCCGGACGCGATCGTCGAGGCGGTCGCCTGGCACCACGCCCCGTCCGGGTGCCCCGGGACGACGTTCACCGCCCTGACCGCGGTCCACGCCGCCGACGCGGTCCTGCGGGCGAAGGACGGGACCCGGCCGGACCGTGAGTACCTGGAGCGGCTCGGGCTGGCGGACCGGTTCGGGGCGTGGTGCCGGCTCCGGGACGAGCGGCGGAAGGCGGACTGACGGGGCGCGGGGTCGGCTTCCGGGTGTCTCGGTGCGTGGCGCCCCTCACCCGCCGGCGAGGCGCCGGCGACCTCTCCCCAGCGGGGAGAGGTGGGGGCCGTCGGCCTCCTCTGTGCGTGCCCGGGTCGGATGCGGTTCGTGGGGCCGCACCGCCCCCACCTCTCCCCGCTGGGGAGAGGTCGCCGCCCGGAGTCCTCGACGGGCGGCGGGTGAGGGGAAGCCACCTGCCGAGTCCACCGGAAAGCGGCGGGGAATTGACTGAGCGCCTCACCCCACCGGCCGGTTCACCCGGTAGAGGAAGGCGAGGATCGCGGCGACCGCCCGGTACACCTCCGGCGGGATGTCCTGGTCGAGGTTCAGCCGACTCAGCACCTGCACCAGCGCCGGGTCGGGCCGGACCGGGACGGCGTTCTTCCGGGCCAGCGCGATGATCTGGTCGGCGGTCCGGCCCTTCCCCTTGGCCACCACCTTCGGGGCGGTGTCCCGGGCCGGGTCGTACCGCAACGCGACCGCCCGCCGTTGCTGCGGCTTGTCCGCCACGTCACGCCCTCACGTCGACGACGGTGACCGTGTCCGGCCGGCCGGCGACCATCGCCGCGCCCTGCTTGCGGTGCCGGGCCGGGAGGTCGGCGGTCGCCCGGACATCCAGGTGGACCTCGGCGAACCCGTCGGCCCGCAGCTCGTCGCGCAGCCCGGGTAGTTCCGCCCGGACGCGGTTCCGCGTCTCGGCCGCCTCCAGGTACAGGACCGCCCGGAACCGCTCCCCGGACACCCCGGCGTCGACCCAGGTGTCGCCGAGTTCGGCGAGCGGGACGTGCATCAACAGCCGCACCCCGCCGTCGCCGGTCTCGCCCTGCCGGCCGCGGCGGGCGTCGGGTTCGAGGGCCAGGTGGAGGGTCCGCCACGCCCCGCCGTCCGGGAACGGGACCTGGAGGAAGTACGGGGTGCCGGTCGACTGGGCGACGACGTTCGCCGCCTGCTGGGCCTCGATCCCGTCGAGCGCCGCCCGGGCCGCCGGCGCCGGCGCGACCGCGGTCCCGACCTCCTGCACCGCCTGCAGGAGCCGCAACAGGTCGCCCTTCAGGTCCGACCCGACCGGCCCGCGCACGGCCCGCGGCAGGGCGGCATCGGCCGGCGGCGGACGTTCCGCGGGAGCCGGTTCGGAGCGGACCGGTTTCGCGTCCGGCTGCGGCGCGGGCGGTTCGGTGGGGGAACGGGGTGCGGTGGCGTCGACCGGCTTCGCGGCGGTCGGCAGGAGTGCCCGGAGCGCCTCGCGGACGGCCGCCTCGCGGGCGTCGGCCGGGGTCGGGGCGAGCGCCGCCGATCCGGGGCGGTCGGCGGCCGGGAGCGCGTCGGGGGCCGCGTCGCCGAGTACCAGCCGGGCGAGCTTCGCCTCGAAGTGCAGCCCGCCGTTCTCGACCAGGTTGCGGAGTTCGCCCGCGGCCGGCGGCCGCCCGTCCGGCGGGAGGAAGGTGCGGAGCGTTTCCTGGACCGCGGCCGCCGCCTCCCGCACCTTCGCCGGAAGCGTCCCGTCGTCCGCCCGGAGTGCCACGAGTTCCGTGAGGAGCGGTTGCAGTGCCGCGGCGAGGTTCGGCGGGGGCGCGCCGCGGAGCACCGCCCCGGCCAGAGCCACCGGCAGGTCGGGCGTGTCGGCGGCCGGGCGGAGGAAGACCGTTTCGGGCGTCCGCTCCACGCGGACGACGTACCGACCGCCCGGGACCAGCTTCCCGGCCGCGGTGGCGACCTCTTCCGCCCCGTCGATCCGCACCCTCACCCGCCCGTCCGGGAGGACGGTCAGCACGTCCGCGACCGACACCGCGGCCGGGTTCGCGGAAGGGGGGACCCGGTCGGCGGTCGGGGTGGTCGTCCGGACGGTCCGCTCTGTCGCGGCGGGAACCTCGGGCGACGCCCGCGGGGTGGGGGTGCCGGTGGCGAGGGCGACGGGGGAGCCGGGCTGCCCGGACTCGGGGGCCGGGGCTTGGCCGACCAGTTCGAGCGCCGGGGCCTTCGATCCGGGTGGCACCCGGACGACCAGCACCGTCCCGGGTTGCAGCGTCGTTCCCGGGCGGATCGCCAGCTGCAGGCCGTTGACGGTCAGCACCGCCTCGCGCACCCCCGGGCGGGTGACCGTCGCGGCCAGCAGCGACCCGACCGGCAACAGCGACAGGTCGCCGCTCAGGACGCGGACGGACGTCGGCCCCGCGGCCGGGGCGGTCGGCGGGACGACGAGGTCCGGCGGCACCACCTTCATACCCCCCACTTTAGCTCACCCGCCGGTCCGCCGCCCGGCGGCGGGGTAGAATGGTCCGCAGCCGCTACGACCGTCACGATCCGGTCAAGTTGCCCGCCCGGCACTCCGATAACATCCGGCATGGACACCGCCATCCCCGGCCTCGGCCTGCTCGCCCGCACCCTGGACGCGGCCGCCCTGCGGCACCGGGTGATCGCCCAGAACGTGGCGAACGTGAACACCCCCGGGTACCGCCGCCGGGAGGTGGCGTTCGAGGCCGAGTTGGCCCGCGAGGTCGCCTCGCCCGGCGGCCCGCCGGCGACCCCCAAGGTGGTCGTCGCCGACGGCCCGGAGCGGGTCGACGGGAACACGGTGGACATCGACCAGGAGATGAACGCCCTCGCGAAGAACGCCCTGCTGTACCAGGCGGCGGCCCAGATCGTCAGCAGCCGGGTCGCCACCTACCGGTCCGCGATCACCGGCCGGTAGTGTGGCGGTCGGGTGGGCCGAGCCGGCGCCTCGCCGGCGAGTCCCACCGGGGCTGAGGGGTGGTGGGACTCGGCCGCAAAGCCGGCCTCGGCCCACCCTACCAAAGTGGTGGGACTCGGTCCGGAGCGGACCCCGGCCCACCCGACCGGGGGGAACCGATGCCGTTCAACGACCTGCTCGGGGCGGGCTCGATCAGCGGGTCCGGGATGACCGCCGAGCGGCTCCGGATGGAGGTGATCGCGAACAACATCGCGAACGCCAACTCCACCCGGTCGGCCAACGGCGGGCCGTTCCGCCGCCAGGACGTGGTGTTCGCCGAGGTGCTCGGCGACGCGGGCGGCCTCGCGGACCTCCGCGGGGTGCGTGCGGTCGAACTGGTCGAGGACCCGTCCCCGCTGAACCGGGTGTACCAGCCCGGCCACCCGGACGCCGACGCCGAGGGGTTCGTCCTGCTGCCGAACGTGCAGCTGCCGATCGAGATGGTGAACCTGCTGACCGCCGCCCGGGCGTACGAGGCGAACCTGCGGGCGGCCCAGACCTTCCGCCAGATGCAGGAGCAGGCCCTGGCCCTGCTCCGGGGGTGACCCGTGCCGATCGACGCGATCTCGACCTCCCGCCTCGCCCCGCTCGGGCGACTCGAACCGCTGGCGCCGCAGGCCCCGGAGGCGGCGACGCCGGCCGGCGGGTTCGCCACGGTGCTCAACGGCCTCCTGGCCGGCAACCAGCAGGCGAACGCCGCGGCCGACGCCGCGGTCCGCGACCTGGCGACCGGGAACGCCCAGGACCTGCACACCGTGTCGCTCGCGGTCGCCCAGGCCGACGTGTCGTTCCGGCTGATCCTGGAGCTGCGGAACCGGCTCGGCGACGCCCTGCAGGAAGTGACCCGGATGCAGGTGTAAGGGCCGTGGTGATCGTAGGGTGGGCCGAGCCCGGCGCGTCGCCGGGCGAGTCCCACCACCCTCAGCGTGGCGGAGGTGGGACTCGCCCGCAGAGCCGGGCTCGGCCCACCCTACCGGACCGGGTTAACGCATGGACGCGCTCCGCCGCTTCTTCGCCCAGCTCCGCGACTTCTTCAACGGGCTCAGCCTGCCGCGGCGGGTCGCGCTCGCCGCCGCCGCCGTCGGGGTGGTCCTCGCCGCCGGGGTGTTCACCTACCTGTCGCAGTCCGCGACCCGCGTCCCGGTGTACAAGGACCTGGCCCCGGACGAGGCCGGGGCGATGCGCACCCTCCTCGCCGGCCAGAACATCCCGAGCGAGCTGTCCCGCGACGGCACCGCCATCCTCGTCCCCGAGGACCGGCTGGCCGAGGCCCGGGTGGCGCTGGCGTCCGGCGGGCTCCCGTCCCGCGGCGGCCGCGGGTACGAGCTGTTCGACGAGACCTCGCTGATGACCACCCCGTTCGTCCAGAGCGTCAACTACCAGCGGGCCCTGCAGGCGGAACTCGCCCGGTCGATCGGGCAGCTGGAGGCGGTGCAGAGCGCCCGGGTGCTGATCGCCCGCCCGGAGCCGACCCCGTTCCTCCGGGACCAGCGGCCGCCGACCGCCAGCGTGGTGTTGAAACTGAAGCCGGGGGCGACCATGTCCCGGGCCGGCGCCGCCGGGGTGGTGTCGCTGGTGGCCCGGAGCGTCGAGGGGCTCAAGCCGGAGAACGTGACCGTGATCGACGGCGGCGGGCGGGTCCTGTCCGACCCGCACGCGGCCGACCGGGACAGCCTCCCGACCCCGCAGCTCGAGTACCGGGAGAAGCTGGAGACGTACCTGGCGTCGAAGGCGGAGAAGATGCTGTCCCAGCACCTCGGGCCGGGCCGGGCGGTGGTGCAGGTGAGCGCGGACATCAACTTCCAGAAGGTGCGGGAGCGGCAGGAGACGTTCCCGCCGGACTCCCGGGTGGCGATCGCCGAGCGGATCCTCAACAGCACCAGCACAGGGGTGCGGTCCGGCGGGGTGGTCGGGGCGGTGAGCAACGTCGCCCGGGCCGGCGGCACCCTCGGCGGCGGGTCCGGGTCCGGGGGCGGGGGCGGGAACTCGAAGGACGAGCGGATCGAAACCGACTACGTTGTCCCCCGCACCGTCCGCGAGCTGGAGGACGGGCTCGGGGCGGTCACCCGGCTGTCGATCGCCGCCCTGGTCGACCTCGCCCCGGGGGCCGACGGCGCGGCGGTGATCGCGGCGGGCGATGTCGAGGACGTGATCAAGCGGGCGATCGGGTTCCGGACCGGGCGGGACGAGGTGAAGGTGAGCAACGTCCGGCTGACCGGCCCGGCCGGGCCGGCCGAGCCGGACGAGACGCTCACCCAGATCGGGCGGATCCAGGCGTACGTCGGGCTGGCCCGGAACGTCAGCCTGGCCCTCGGGGTTGTCCTGGTGGTGGCCATCGCCGGGCTACTGCTGGTCCGCCGGCGTGCCGCGGCGCCGCCCGCGGAGCCGGCCCCGGCGGCGGCCGACGAGGCCCGGCGGGAGGGGCGGCGGGCGGCCGGGGTCGACCGACTGGCCGACCTCGCCCGGGCGGCCCCGGACCGGGTGGCCGACGTGCTACGGCTGCTGGTCGGCGGCCCGGCGCGCTGACGAGACACCACGGAGAGCAACATGCCGGCCCGCTCAGGCGACGAGACCGCGGCGACGCTCCTCCGGGCGCTCCCGGCGGACGCGGCCGAGCTCGTCCTCGGGAAGCTGGACGGGGAGACGGCCGGGCGGCTCCGCCTGCTGCTCCGGGCGGCCCCGCCCGACCCCCCGCCGGGGGACGAGCTGGACGACGCCCTGGCCCAGTTCTTCGACCTCCAGCGGATCGCCGACCGGGCCCCGCCGGCCGCCGACGAGAACCTGCCGATCGCCCCCGAGCTGCCGGACGACCCGGTCGAGGCGGCCCGGGCCCTCCCCCCGGAGCGGCTCGCCCGGGCCCTGGAGGGGGAGCAGCCCGGGACGGTGGTGCTCGTCCTGTCGTGCCTCGACCCGCGGTCCGCCGGGCAGGTGGTGAAGCGGCTCCCGGCCGACGCCCGGGCCGAGGTGGCGGTCCGGATGACCCGGCCCGGGAACCGCAACCCGGCCCTGCTCCGGCAGCTCGCCGGGGCGGTGGTGGAGAAGGCGAAGCGGCTCGCCGACCTCCCCCCGGAGCCGACCGCCGACGAGTTGATCGTGAACCTCGCGGACATGCTCCGGGCCGTCCCCCGGGCGGAGCGGATGCCGCTCATCCGGAAGATCGAGGAGACGGACCCGGAGCTGGCCGCGAAGGTGCTGGAGAAGCTGTACCGGATCGAGGACCTGCTCCGCATCCCGGACCGTATGGTGCAGCTCCTGCTCGGCAAGCTGGACGCCCGGACGATCGCCACGGCCCTGAAGAACGCGAGCCCGGACGTGCGGGAGAAGGTCACCTCGAACATGTCGAGCCGGTCGCGGAACGCCCTGAACGAGGAGGCCGAGCTGCTCGGGGAGGTGCCCGCGGCCCGGGTGAACGAGGCTCGCGGGAAGGTGATGGCCCTGGTCAAGAAGGGCGAGGAGGACGGGGAGATCGTGCTGGAGGAGTGAGGGCGGGTCCTTCCGTCGGAGCCGGACGCGTGAGCGACGGGTCGGCGCGGCCGGGTTTCACGGCAGGTGCCCGCCCCTCACCCGCCGCCGCGGGGCGCGGCGGCGACCTCTCCCCGGCGGGGAGAGGTGGGGGCCACCGGCCCTCTCCGCAGCGAGGCGGGTCGGTGACGTTCGGAGCGGCCGCACGAGCCCCACCTCTCCCCGCTGGGGAGAGGTCGGCCCGGCGCCCCGCCGGGCCGGGTGAGGGGAAACCACCTACCGAGTCGCCCGGCCGCGTCGGCACCGCGGTTCCGCCCCGGCCGCGGGTCTGACACCCCGGCCCGAACCGGCGGCCGGGTGTGACGGAAAATCGGCCGCCGGCCGGGCACCGCGGGCGAACGTGAGCCATCCTGGGGTGAGCTGTGATGCGAACCGCACCGGGAGCCGACCGCCGGCCGACCGAGTTCACCGTCCGGTTCCACGCCCGCCTGACCGGCGCGGCGGTGGTCCCGCCGGGCGACGACCCGGCCCCGCCGGCGCCCCCCGCGCCCGCCCCCGCCGCGCCACCCCCGCCGCCGACCCCGGTCCTCGTCGAACCCGACCCCCGACCGCCCGAGCCGGACGTCGACGGGGAGCGGGTCGAGGCCGCCTTGAGTCAGGTCCGGGACGCGGTCGGGGAGTACCGGAAGGACCAGGCCGGGCGGCTCCGGGACTGGCAGCGGGCGGCGGTCGAGCTCGCCCTGACGATCGCCACCCGGCTGCTGCACGAGCGGGTGGCGTCCGGCGAGTTCCCGATCGAGGCCAAGGTCCGGGACATGGTCGCCCAGCTGGGCGAGGACGCGGCCCTGACCGTCCGGCTGAACCCGGCCGACCTCGCCGCCCTCACCTCCCGACTCGCCGGGGGGTCGCTGGACGACGGGCGGGACGACCCGAAGTTCGTCCCGGACGACTCACTCGGCCGCGGCGAGTGCCGGGTCGAGGGGCGGGAGGCCATGCTCCTGTCCGACGTGTCCCGCGAGTTGCAAGAGATCCGAGACGAACTGTTACGGAGCATCGCCCATGCTCGGCCTTGACATGCCGTCGATGAACAAGAGCATCACCACCACCCCGCTGTACCGGACGGGGGGGCGGCTGCGGAGCGTCACCGGGCTGATGACGTGCAACCTCCCGGCCGCGGTCGGGGACCACTGCGCCATCCTCCCGCGGGAGGGCGAGCCCGTCCTCGCCGAGGTGATCGGGTTCGAGAACGACCTGGCCTACATGGTCCCGTTCGACCGGGCCGAGAACCTCCGCCCCGGGATGCCGGTGGTCCGCAAGGGGACCGGGCTGAAGGTCCCGACCGGGCGGAACCTGCTCGGCCGCGTCATCGACGGGCTCGGCCGGCCGATGGACGACCTCGGCCCGCTCGCCGGGTGCCCGATGCGGCCGGTCAACCGGCCGGCCCCGCCGGCGCTCGACCGCCAGCGGATCCGCGAGCCGTTCGCGACCGGCATCCGGGCGATCGACTCCGTCCTGACCTGCGGCCGCGGCCAGCGGGTCGGCATCTTCGCCGGGTCGGGGGTCGGCAAGAGCACGCTCCTCGGGGAGATCGCGAAGGGGTCGCTGGCGGACGTGAACGTGATCGCCCTGATCGGCGAGCGCGGCCGCGAGGTCGCCCCGTTCCTGGAGGACTGCCTCGGGCCGGAGGGGATGGCCCGGTCGGTGATCGTCGTGGCGACGTGCGAGCAGACGCCGCTGATGCGGGTCCGGGCGTCGCAGGCGGCGATCGCGATCGCCGACTACTTCCGGGACGGCGGCTCGAACGTCCTGTTCATGATCGACAGCCTGACCCGGCTGGCGATGGCCCAGCGGGAACTCGGGCTCTTGCTCGGCGAGCCGCCGAGCGCCCGCGGGTACACCCCGAGCGTGTTCCAGCTCCTGGCGAACACGGTCGAGCGGCTCGGGAACGCGGCGGTCGGCGGGATCACGGCGCTGCTCACCGTGCTGGTCGACGGCGGGGACCTGGACGAGCCGGTGAGCGACTCGGTCCGGTCGCTGGTGGACGGGCACATCGTGCTCGACCGGCGGATCGCGGAGCGCGGCATCTACCCGGCGATCGACGTGGCCCGGAGCGTCAGCCGGGTGGCGACGGACGTGGCCGACCGGGAGCACGCGGTCGCGGCCCGGAAGCTGCGGGCGGTCATGGCGACCTACGCCGACGTGCAGGATCTGATCCGGATCGGGGCGTACGCCCGCGGGTCGATGCCGCAGGTAGACGCGGCGATCGAGCTGATGCCGCGGGTGGAGAAGTTCCTGCGGCAGGACATCGGCGAGCGGTCGACGTTCGCCCAGACCCGGACCGCCCTGCTGGAGATCGCCGCGGCGTGGCCGTTCTGACCGGCCCCTGGACCGCGGCCGTCCCGGCCGCCCCACGTACCCGTCGCGGGGGACATCACCGGTCCGCCCGGGGGCGGACCGGTCGGGCCAGGTGGCAGCGGCCGGGACGGCCGCGGTCCAGGGGCCGCCCGCTCCACCTTGACTCGCCCGCCGCCGTCTGCCATAACCCGGCCACCGAAGAGGGGCGGCCGTGAAGCGGTTCGAGTTCTCGCTGGACCGGTTGCTCACGATCAAGCGGCAGCTCGAGAAGCTGGCCGAGTTGGAGCAGCAGCGGGCGGCGGCCGCGGTCGAGCGGGCGCGGGAGAAGCTCCGCGGGCTGCGGGAGCAGTTGGCGCGCGTCTCGGAGCGGTTCGCGGCGGCGGTCGGGTCGGCGATGACCCCGCAGCAGTGGGGGTCGGCGTCGGACCTGGCCGAGCGGCTCGGGGACGGGATCCGGGCGGCCGAGGACGAGGCGGCGGCGGCCGAGCGGAAGCTGGCGGCCGCGGCCCAGGAGCGGGCCCAGGTGGCGACCGAGGTGGAGGCCCTCGCCACGCTCCGCCGGCAGCAGTGGGACCGGTGGCGTCAGGAAGCCCAGAGGGCCGACCAGGACCGGCTGGACGAACTCGGCCTCCGCCGCTGGCAGGCGGCCCGGGACGAGGGCGCCGGCCCGCAGGCACCCGCATGAAAAACTTCCTCATCCTCGGGCTCCTCGCCCTGTTCCTGTTCTCCGTCTCGGCCGCCCTCTCCCTGTGGCTGAACCAGTCCCGGAACGCCCCCGACCCGGCCGACAAGGCGGCGCCGAAGTCGCGCGCCCCGGACCCCAAGGACCCGCCCGAGCCGAAGCCGCTGCCGAAGGCCGAGCCGCCGCCCCCGGGGGCCGACTCGGCCGCGATCCTGAGCGACCGGGAGGCCCGGCTCGCCCGCCGGTCGGCCCAGGTCGAGCTGGTGATGAAGGACATCCAGTCGCAGCGGGACGCGGTCGAGGCGACGCTGCGGCAGGTGAACTCCGAGCTGAAGGCGGTGGCCGCCCGGACCGGGGAGCTGGACGGCCAGGCCGCCGATCTGAAGAAGAAGTTGGCCGAGGTGGAGCTGTCGGAGGCGAAGAACATCGGCGAGATGGCGGCCCGGTACGACACGATGGCGGCCGAGAGCGCGGCCCCGATCTTCCGGCAGATGGCCGACTCCGGGCAGCTGGACACGGCGGTGAAGATCCTGGCCCGGATGAAGCCGCGGAACGCCGCCCAGGTGCTCGCCGCGCTCGGCGACACCGCCCTGGCGACGCAGCTGACCGACCGGATGCTGCGGCTGCGGACCGCCCCGCCGCCGGTCCCGGTCCCGGCGCTGCCGGTCCCGCCGGCGCCGTGAGTCGCCGAGGCGCGGACGCCCCCGGGTGTCCGTTGAGGTGGTTGCCCCTCACCCGCCGGCGGGGCGCCGGCGACCTCTCCCCAGCGGGGAGAGGTGGGGGCACGGCGGCCCCTCTCAAGCACACCGACCCGGGTAACTAACGGGGGCGGCCTGCCACCCCCACCTCTCCCCGCTGGGGAGAGGTCGGCTCCGGCGCTCCGCCGGGGCCGGGTGAGGGGACGCCACCTACGGGAAGACTTGGTCCCGTGACCCGCACCGTCGCACCCGGAGTGGCAGGATGCCCGACCCAACCCCGCCCCCGTCCCGCAAGCCGGCCCCGATCCTGATCGGCGCCGGCGTCCTGGTCACCGCCGTCGCCCTCGGCCTGCCGCAGCTCGCGCCCGCCCCGTCGCCCGCCCCGCAACCGGCCGCGCCGCCGTCGGCCCCGGCGCTCCTGCCGGCCCTCGCCCGCCTGGCCGGCGGGCTGGTCGTCGTCTGCGGGCTGTGCGTCCTCGCCACCCGCTACCTCGCCGGCCGCCCGACCCCGCCGCCGGCCGGCGCGACCGAGGTCATCGCGTCGCTCCCGATCGGGGCGCGGTGCACCGTCCACCTCGTCCGGGCCGGCGGCCGCCGGCTGCTCGTCGGCACCGACCCGTCCGGGGTGAAGGCGCTGGTCGAACTCCCGCCGCTCCCCGCCGACCCGCCGCCCGAGCCGGCCGCCGAACCGGAGCCCGCGGCGGTCGTGGTCGGCCCGGCCCGCGTCCCCGACGGGGACGGGGTCCTCGCCCTGCTCGCCCGGGCCCGCGCAGCCCCTCCGGGTTGACGCCCCGCCGGGTTCCGGGTAAGCCCCGCCTCCCGACCCCGGAGGCGACCGGTGAACGACCTCGCGGACCTCCTGACCAACCCGAACGGGCTGAACCTCCAGAACCTGTCCCCGCCGGTCCAGGTCGCGCTGCTGCTCGGGCTGTCGGCGCTGCTCCCGGCCGCCCTGATGACGGTGACCAGCTTCACCCGCTGCGTCATCGTGCTGTCGTTCGTCCGCCAGGGGCTCGGCACCCAGGCCGTCCCGCCGAACCTCGTCATCACCGGGCTGGCCCTGTTCCTCACCCTGTTCGTGATGCGGCCGACGTTCAACGAGATCGACCAGAAGGCGCTGCAGCCGTACCTGGCGAAGCAGCTGTCCGGGGCCGACGCCCTTCGCACCGGCCTCGACGTCCACAAGCGGTTCCTCCTCCGCCACACCCGCAAGCAGGACCTCAGCCTCTTCCTCCACCTGTCCGGGAACAAGACGGTGACGGAGCCGGAGCAGGCGCCGTTCCTCACCGTGGTGCCGGCGTTCGTCGTCAGCGAGTTGAAGACCGCCTTCATCATGGGGTTCTGCATCTACCTGCCGTTCCTCATGGTCGACCTCGTGGTGTCGTCCGTGTTGACCTCGATGGGCATGGTGATGATGCCGCCGATCACCATCTCGGCGCCGTTCAAGATCCTGCTGTTCGTCCTCGCCGACGGCTGGCACTTGGTGACCTACGCCATCGCACTGAGTTACGGGTGAGCCGGGGCCGGGCCGCCACGGAGGCGAGATGTCGACCGAGCAGGTCATCAGCGTGGTGCAGGAGTTGTTCCTGGTGGCGCTCCTGGTGGCGCTGCCGGCGCTGGTGGTGAGCCTCGTCGTCGGGCTGGCGGTGAGCATCTTCCAGACGGTCACCAGCGTACAGGACCAGACCCTCAGCTACGTCCCGCGGATCATCCTGGTCGGCCTCGTCATCGTGGCGACGCTCGGGTTCTCGCTCCAGCAGGCGACGGCGTTCGCCCGGCGGATGATCGGGTACGCCGCGGGGGCCGGGTCGTGACCGCCGCCGTCGCCGTGTACGCCGGGCTCGTCCTCGCCCGGGTCGGGGCGTTCGTCGCCGTCGCCCCGCCGTTCGCCGGGCGGACGCCGCGGCTCGTCCGGGCCGGGTTCGCCCTCGCCCTGGCCGCGTTCTACCTCGGGTCGGCGCCGCCGGACTGGGACCCGACCCTGATCGGCAAGGCGGCGGACGTCAGCCCGCTGCGGTACGCCGTGGTGCTGGCCCGGGAGGCGCTGATCGGGGCGGCGATGGGGTTCGCGTTCGGCCTGTTCCTGCTGCCGGCCCGCGTCGCCGGGGAGTTCGTCACCCAGCAGGTCGGGCTGAACATCACCCCGCAGGCCGGGCCGGCCGGGACCGAGTCCGCCGGCCCGGTCACGACCGTGTTCGAGGCGACCGCCGGCCTCCTGTTCCTCACCGCCGACGGTCACCACATCTTGCTCTCGGCGCTGCACGCGTCGTTCTCCCTGCTGCCGCTCGGCGGGACGACGCTGCCGGACGCCGGGCCGCTGGTGAACGGCCTGGCGACCGCGTACGAGATGGGGGTGCTGTTGGCCGCACCGCTGGCCGCGTGCCTGTTCCTCCTGGCCGTCGGCCTGGCGGTGATGGCCCGGGCCGCCCCGCAGCTGAACATCTACTCGATCGGGTTCACCCTGCAGGTGATCGTGGTGCTCGTCGGCGGGCTGTTCCTGCTGCCGGAATTCGCCCGCACCGCCACCGCGTTCGCCGCCCACGCCGGGCAGACGATCCCCGACCTCTTGCGGGGTCGCTGACCGGGCTTGTAGGGTGCCGTCGAGCCGGGCGCTTCGCCCGGCGACGACGCACCACCCGACGCGGACGTGAAGGCGGTGCGTCGTCGGCCCGCGAAGCGCGGGCCTCGACGGCACCCTACGAGGTGCGACGGTGGCGGAAGAGGTCGACCAGGAGTCGAAGACCGAGGACCCGACGCCGCGGCGGCGGGAGGAGGCCCGGAAGCAGGGGCAGGTGCCGTTCAGCGCCGAGCTGGTCGGCAGCCTGGTGCTCCTCGCCGGGGTGCTCGGGCTGACGTACCTCGGGCCGAAGGTCTGGGACGGGCTGACCGCGGTGTACCGGACCGACCTGCCGCGGGCGTACCGGGCCGAGTTCGGCACCGCCGAGGCGGCGGAGTTGATCGGGGCGACGATCGTCCGCGGGGTGGTCGCCCTGGCCCCGTTCTTCGGGCTGCTGGTCGCGGTCGGGTTCCTGGCGAGCGTCGTCCAGGTCGGGCTCCAGTTCAACACCGAGAAGCTCGCCCCGAACTTCGACCGGCTGAACCCGGCGAACGGCCTCGGCCGGCTGTTCTCGGTGGCGGCCCTGGTCCGCGGCGGGCTGACGCTCCTGAAGGTGGCGGCGCTTGCGGGCGTCGGGTATTTCGTGGTGTCGGGCCGGGCCGGGGTGATCCTGTCGCTCGACCGGGCGTCGGTGCCGGCGGCGGCGAAGGCGGCGTGGGAGGTGGTGCTCCGGCTGGCCCTGTACCTGACGGCGGCGGTGGTGGCCGTCGCCCTCCTCGACTACGTCTACCAGCGGCGGCGGTTCGAGCGGTCCCTGCGGATGACGAAGGAGGAGCTGAAGCGGGAGCTGAAGGAGGACGAGGGCGACCCGCAGATCAAGGCCCGGGTCCGGCAGCTGCAGCGGGAGCGGTCGCGGCGACGGATGCTGGCCGAGGTGCCGAAGGCGACGGTGGTGGTGACCAACCCGACGCACTACGCGGTGGCCCTGCGGTACGACCCGAAGCGGGACGCGGCCCCGGTGGTGGTGGCGAAGGGGACCGGGGTGGTGGCGAAGCAGGTGGCGGACCTGGCCCGGCGGTCCGGGGTGTTGGTGCTGGAGCGGCCGCCGCTGGCCCGGGCGCTGCACGGGCTGAGGGAAGGGCAGGCGATCCCCGGGGTGCTGTTCCGGGCGGTCGCCGAGGTGCTGGCGTTCGTGTACCGGGTGCGGGGCGGGGGTCCCGGGTAGTCCCGGGTAGGGTGGGCCGAGCCGGCGCCTCGCCGGCGAGTCCCACCACGTGTCGCTCCGGAGGGACTCGCCGGCGAGGCGCCGGCTCGGCCCACCCTACGCTGAGGGTGGTGGGACTCGCCGGCGAGGCGCCGGCTCGGCCCACCCTACGGCTACGGCCGCGGGCGAAACCTCCGCCGCGGGCGGAACCGCCGGCCCCCGACTGACGGATTTCCGGACCCCCGGCGGGGCGGCCGGGGCGGCCGCGTTCTACATCCCAGTGTCGCCGAGCGGACGGACCCGAATGGCTACCGAACCCCCGACCGCGACCCGGACCGGCCTCCAGCGGAGCGACCTGCTCCTCTCGATCGCCCTCCTCGGCCTGTTGGTCGTGTTCCTGATCCCGCTGCCGACCGTCCTGCTCGACCTGCTGCTGGCGCTGAACCTGAGCGCCACCATCCTGCTCCTGCTCGTCACCCTGACCGTCCGCCAGCCGCTGGAGTTCTCGACATTCCCGTCGCTGTTGCTGCTCCTGACCCTGTACCGGCTCGCCCTGAACGTGGCGACCACCCGGCTCATCCTGCTGAACGGGAACGCCGGGGAGCTGGTGCTGGCGTTCGGGAACTTCGTGGTCGGCGGGAACCTCGTCGTCGGGATGGTGATCTTCCTGATCCTGATCGTCATCCAGTTCATCGTCATCACCCGCGGGGCGAGTCGGGTCTCGGAGGTGGCCGCCCGGTTCACCCTCGACTCGATGCCCGGCAAGCAGATGGCGATCGACGCGGAGATGAACGCCGGGCTGATCGACGAGGCGGAGGCCCGCCGCCGCCGCCAGTCGCTGATGCGCGAGAGCGAGTTCTACGGGACGATGGACGGGGCCAGCCGGTTCGTCCGGGGCGACGCGATCGCGGCGATCATCATCACCGGGGTGAACCTGCTCGGCGGGATCGTCATCGGGCTGCTGAAGGGGATGCCGATCGCCCAGGCGGTCCGGACGTACTCCGTCCTGACCATCGGCGAGGGGCTGCTGGCCCAGATCCCGGCGCTCATCACCGCGACGGCGTCCGGCCTGCTGGTGGTGAAGGCGACCTCCGGCAGCAGCCTCGGGCGGGAGATCGGCAACCAGTTCGACGCGTCGGCCGGGCCGCTCCGGCTCGGGGCGTACATCCTCCTCGGGCTGTCGCTGATGCCGGGGATGCCGACCGTCCCGTTCCTGGTCCTCGGCGGGCTGCTGTTCTTCCTGTCCGGGCGGGTGGCGGCGGCGGTGGCGACGACCGCGGCGGCCGCGGGTGCGACGGCTGCTGGTGGGACGCCCGGTGCGCCGGCCGCCGCGCCGCGGCCGGCGATCGAGGGGTATCTCGAAGACTTCCTGCTGACCGACCGGATCAGCCTGGAGATCGGGGCCGCCTTGATCCCGCTCGTGTCGACGGCCCGCGGGCCGGGGCTGCTCGACCGGATCGGCGGGCTGCGCCGCGACCTGGCCAAGCAGAGCGGGCTGTGGGTGCCGGCGGTGCGGGTGCGGGACAACATCCAGCTCGACCCGCAGGCGTACCGCGTCCTGATCGGGGGGCGTGAGGTGGCCCGCGGGGAGACCCGACCGGACCTGTGGCTGGCGATCGACCCGGGCGGCACGGCCCGCATCCCGCTCGCCGGGGAGGAGGCCCGCGAGCCGGCGTTCGGGCTGCCGGCGAGGTGGATCACCGACGCCGACCGGAACCGGGCCGAGGTCGCCGGGTACACGGTGGTCGACGCCCCGAGCGTGGTCATCACCCACTTGGGCGAGGTGGTGCGGCGGCACGCCGGCGAGTTGCTCAGCCGCGAGGACCTGAAGGCGATGGTGGACAAGGTGCGGGAGGCGTCGCCGGCGGCGGTCGACGAGCTGATCCCGGCCGTCGTCCCGATGGGCACCCTGCACCGCGTCCTGACGCTGTTGCTCGACGAGCGGGTGCCGGTGTCGAACCTGTCGCGGATCCTGGAGAGCCTGGCGGTCCACGCCCCGCAGGTGAAGGACCCGGCGGACCTGGCCGAGCGGGTGCGGGCGGACATCGGGCGGGCGGTGGTCGACCGGTTCCGCGACCCGGCCGGCCGCATCCGGGCGGTCGTCCTCGACCCGCGGCTGGAGGTCGAGCTGCGGCGGGCGGCACAGGGGCACCAGCTCCTCATCGACCCGGGTCGGCTGGAGCAGTTGACGCTCCGGCTGGCGGCCGAGGTGCGGCGGGCGAACGCCCGCGGGCAGGAGGTGGCGCTCTTGTGCGACGCGAGCCTGCGGCGGGCGCTGCGGCACTCGCTGGCCCGGGCGCTGCACGACCTGGCGGTGATCGCGTACCAGGAGATCCCGACCGACACCCTGATGGAGCCGGTCGCGGTGATCCGCCCCGAGGACGTGACCGGCGGCGGCCAGCCGGTCGGGCCGTAGCCGGCGTCCGGTCGGTAGGGTGGGCCGAGCCGGCGCCTCGCCGGCGAGTCCCACCGCCGCTGAGGGGTGGTGGGACTCGCCGGCTCGGCCCACCCTACGACCACGACGACGTGATTCGCCCCCCGAGTTTGAGCACCATGAGCGGCACCAGCGGCAGCGTCCAGACGTACCAGCGGCAGGCCGACCGGGCCCGGCGGGACGAACTGATCCTGTCGCACCTGCCGCTGGTCAAGCACGTCATCGGCCGGCTCCTCGGCGACCTCCCGGCCGGGGCCGACGCGGAGAACCTCGAGGGGGCCGGGGTGCTCGGCCTGGTCGAGGCGGCGGCCAAGTTCGACCCGTCCCGGAACGCCCAGTTCAAGACGTTCGCCTACCCGCGGGTCCGCGGGGCGATCGTCGACGAGCTGCGCCGCAACAGCCCGCTCCCGCAGCACGTCCACGCCCGGGTGGCGGCGGTCCGCCGGGCCGCCCAGTCCCTCCCCCAGCCGGTCACCGTCGAGGCGCTCGCCGAGGCCACCGGGCTGACCCCGGACGAGGTGACCGACGCGCTCGCGGCCGAGCGGGTCGGGAGGGTGGTGTCGTGGGACCGGGCGGCCGAGGCCGGCGGGGCCGAGCCGGCGACCGACGGGGACGCGGCCCACGAGGCGGTCGAGCGGTGGGAGACGCTCCAGCAGCTCTCGGACGCGATCGAGGCGCTGCCGCCGGTCGAGCGGCTGGCCGTCACCCTGTACTACCGCGAGGACCTGCGGCTGAAGGAGATGACCGAGGTGATGGGGCTGTCCCCGTCGCGCATCTCGCGGATCCTGACCAAGGCGACGTTCGAGCTGGGGGAGCTCCTGCGGGTCCGGCTGGGGCGCGGGGTGGTGCGGATCGGGTGATGCCGGCCCGGCCGGGGTGACGATACTGGTCGGCCGGATTGGTCGGGCGCGGAGGGGTTGGCATGGGCGACGGGCGACCCGGGGGGGCGGTCCTGCCGGCCGGGCGGGTCCGGGTGTCGGACGAGGCGGTCCGGGTCGGCGGGGCCGACCCGCCGGGCGGGCGCGGGGAGCCGCGGGTCCGGCTGGTCCGCGAGGACGGGGTGGTCCGGGCGATCGAGGTCACCTGCCCGTGCGGGGAGGTGGTCCGGGTCCGGTGCGAGTACAACTGACGGTCCGCGGGAGGGGGCGGTGGCCACACGGACGTTACTAGCCCGGGGCTTCGGACCCCTCGTCGCGTGCCTGGCGGCCGGGTGCGGGACGTTGACCGGCCGGGTCCCGCTGCCGCCGGCCGGGCCGCCGCCCGAGGCCGTCTCCCCGCTCCCCCCGGCCCCGGCCCCGGCCGGCGGCCGCCCCGACTGGCCGGCCCCGGCCGAGGGCAAATCCCCGCCCGACCCGATCGATCATTCGGTGACCCACCGGCCGGCCCCGGTGGTCCCGCTGCCGGTGGTGACGGTCGAGCCCGAGGCGGCCGAATCGTCCTGGGTCACGCCGGCCTTCCTGCAACTGCCGATGGTCCCCCCGGCCGTGCCGCCGATGACCCCGCCGGGGCAACCGGGCCCGGTCCAGCCGCCGGCCAACGGCGGGGGCCCGCCGCCGCAGCCGCCGCGACCGCTCCCCCCGTCCGACCCCGGGCCGGGCGGCCAAGGCGGGCCGACGTGGAAGCCGGCCGGGCCGCACGTCCGGGCGTTCCCGACCGCGGCCGGGGCCCGGCTGAACCTGGCCCCGTACGAGGTGCCGGCCGACCGGGTGGTCGAACTCACCCGGCAGCTGGAGGCGGCCGCCGCCGTCCACCAGGAGTTGCAGAGCCGCATCCGCGAGCTGGAGGGGCTGGGGGTCGGCCGGGAACAGGCGCTGGCCGAGGCGTTCCGGGAGGCCGAGGCGGCGGCCGCGGAGGTCGCCCGGACCCGGGAGCAGCTGCGGGCGATGTCGGCCGAGATCGCGACCCTCCGGGCCAAGCTGCGGCAGCTCGAGGAGGAGGACGTGGCCACCCTCCGGGCGGTCATCGCGGCCCTGGACCGCCTCCTTCCCCCGGGCCGGAGGGACTGATGACCAGGCTCGCCGGCGCCGCCGCCGTGGTCGCGGCCGCCCTCGCCGCCGGGTGCGGCACCCTGTGGTGCGGTGGCGGGGCGGTCGCGGACCGCCTCCGCGGCCGGACCGCCGTCCCGATCGACGGGCCGACGTTCAGCCGGTACCTGCTGGACGGGTGGGAGTGGGGGGCGGTGAACCGGGTGGTGGTGCTCCCGTTCCTGAACGAGTCGGCGTACACCCGGGCGGACGAGGAGGTGGCGGCGGCCCTGCGGTCGGAGCTGCAGAAGCTCGGCCGGTTCGAGGTGGTGGCGGCCCCGCCGGACGACCACGCGGTGCTGGCCGCGGTGGTCCACCGCGGGGGCCGGTTCGACGAGGCGGTGATGCTCGAGATCGCCCGGCTGGCCCGGGCCGACGTGGTCGTCCACGGGACCGTCACCCAGTACTCGCCGTACCCCCGGCCGCGGCTCGGGCTGGTGCTCCAGGCGGTCGGCCCGGAGCGGGCGAAGGTGGTGTCGTCGGTGGACGGGCTGTGGGACTCGACCGACCTGGCGGTCGCCGAGCGGGCCCGGGTGTACTTCCGGCAGACCCCGGAGCGGCCGCCGTGGGTGCGGAACCGGGTGATCGCCCGGGACGACAGCTTCGCCGCCGACCTCGCCCTGGAGTCGCCGGCCCTGTTCCAGCGGTTCGTCTGCCGGGAGGCGGCGCTGACGCTCCTCGGGCTGCCGGTCCCGCTGGTCGCCGAAGCCGACCCCGGCCAGGCCGACGGGGCGAACGGCACGGGCGGGAAGACGGGGAAGGGGTGTGCGCCGCCGGCCGCGCCGCCGACCCCGGCGACCGACAAGCCGCCGGCCCGGTGACCCCTCCGTCCGAGCCGGAAGCGTGAGCGACGGTCGAGCCTGGCCGTCGCTCACGCTTCCGGCTCGGACCGGACGAACGGCGGCCCCGAACCCGCCTTGCCCGCCGGACCGGCAGAAGTTACAACCTCGTCCCGGCGAGGACCGACCCGAGGTGCAAGGACGCGCCGCCCGCGACGCCCTACACCACGGAGTCCGCCCATGTCCGCCGCCCCTGCCGCCCCCGAGACCGCCGCCCCGAAGAAGGGGCGGAAGCTGGTCTTGGCCGCCGTCTGCGTCGTGTTCATCGCCGCCGGGGCCGCGTTCCCGATGGTGGTCGACGTCCCGGCCCTGTTCGCCAAGGGGAAGAGCGATAAGCCGAAGGACAAGGGCGAGGGGAAGACGGCCATCGTCCCGTTCGGCGAGGTGGTGGTGAACCTGTCCGAGGAGCGGATGTCGCGGTACCTGCGGGTGAAGATCGCGATCGCCGTCGACGCCGACGCCGAGAAGGACGTGACCGAGCACCTGACCAAGCAGAAGGCGGCGGTGAAGAGCAAGATCATCGGCCACCTGGCCGGGAAGAGCCTGAAGGACGTGAGCGGGTCGGTCGGGGTGGCCCGGCTGCAGCGGGAGTTGCTCGACAAGTTCGAAGACGTCCTGTACCCGGACGGCCACAGCCGCATCCGGACCGTGCTGTTCGAGGACTACGTCGTCCAATGACCGCGCCCCCCGCCGCGTTCGACTTCCGGAAGCCGCCGCCCGGCGAACTCGTCCGCCGGACCGAGGCGTGGGTCGCCCTGGCCTGCCGGCGGGCGGGCGGGCCGTGGGCCAGGCTCCTGCCGTACCCGGCCGAGTGGAAGCCCGGGCCGGTCGAGGCGGTCACCGCCGCCGCGGCCCTGGCCGCCCTCCCGGAAGACGCGGTCGCGGTCCGGGCCGCCACCGCCGACCCGGCCGACGGCGGGGTGGTGGTCGTCGTCCGCCGGCCGCTGCTCCTGGCCCTGGTCGCGGGGCTGGTCGGGGAGGCGCCGGCGGCGCTGCCGGCCGACCGGGAGCCGACCGAGGTCGAGGCGTCGCTGGTCGGGTACCTGGCGAAGGAACTGTTCCTCGGCCCGCTGGAGAAGGGGTGGGCGGCGGCCGACCCGCCGGAGTTCGCCCCGGGGCCGGCGACCCCGCCGCGGGCGGCCTGGGCCGGGGCGGCCGGCGACCCGGCCCTGCTGGTGGGCACGACCGTGGCGGCCCCGTTCGGGGAGACGCCGGTGTTCCTCCTGGTGCCGCGGGCCGGGCGGTGGGAGCGGCTCGCCCTCCCGGAGCCGGTCACCCGCACCCCCGCGCCGGCCGACCGCGAGCGGATCGAGGCGCTGGTCCGGGAGATGCCGGTCGACCTGGACGTGGTCCTCGGGACGGCCGACCTGTCGATGCGGGACCTGGCCGGGCTGCGGGCCGGGGACGTGCTCGTCCTCCGCCGGAAGGTGACCCAGCCGCTCGACGGGATGGTCGCCGGGGCCCGGAAGTTCCGGGTCTGGCCCGGGGCGGTCGGGTCCCGGGCCGCCGTCCGGATCGACGCCCCCGCCGCCGCCGACTGACCCACCCCACGAGAGGCCGCACCCATGCCAACCGCCGAGACCGAGGCCGACGCCCCGCCGGTCGTCGCCCGGCAGCCCGAGTTCCCGCAACTCGACCCGCGCGGGGCGCCGGCCGCCGGCACCCCGCTCGACTCCCTCCGGGACGTGCCGATCACCGTCGCCGCCCGGCTCGGGCACGCCGTCCTGCCGATCGCCGAGATCCTCCGGCTCGGCCCCGGGGCGGTGGTCGAGCTGGAGGAGTCGGTCGGGGCCCCGGTCGAGCTGACCGTCCGCGGGGTGCCGTTCGCGACCGGCGAGGTGGTGGTCGTCGACGACCACTTCGCCGTCCGGATCAAGACCCTCCTCCCGCCCCGCTCCGGACGGGCCGGCGAATGACCCTGTCGCTGCTGGCACTCGCCGTCGCCGACCCCGGGCTGGCGTACACCGCCCCCGCCCCGCCGGCGGCGCCGGACGTGACCGGCCTGGTCACTAAGCTGGTCGGGCTGACCGCCGGGCTGCTGACGCTGTGCGGGCTGGTGGCGTGGGTGGCCCGGAGGGCGGGGCGGCCGGCCGCCCCGACCGGTGAGGCCGGGCGGCTGCGGCACGAGGGGACGCTGGTGCTGGACCGGCGGTGCTCCGTCCACCTGATCCGGGCGGACGGGCACGAGGTGGCGGTGACCACGGACGCGACCGGGGTGCGGGCGATCGTGGTCCTGTCCGAGCCGTTCGACGTGAGCCTGAGCGAGCCGGGAGCGTGAGCGACCGGAGGACGTCCTCCGGTCGCTCACGCTCCCGGCTCGCCAGCCACCTTACCGCAGGATCGACGCCAGCTCCTGGAGGGTGTCGTTCGCGGCGCTGATCGTCCGGGCGTTCACCTGGAACCCCCGCTGGGCGATGATCAGCCGGGCGAACTCGGCCGAGATGTCGACGTTCGACCCCTCCAGCGCCGACCCCTGGACCGTCCCCCGCCCGCCGTCCCCGGCCACCCCGATCAGCGCCTCCCCGGACGCGGCCGAGGTCGAGAAGAAGTTGCTCCCGGTCCGGATCAGCCCGGCCTCGTTGTTGAACGCGGCGATCGCCAGCTGGGCGATCGGCACCGTCCGCCCGTTCGAGAACCGCCCGCTCACCCGCCCGGCCTGGTCGAACGCCACGTCCGTCAGGGTGCCGGACGAGAACCCGTCCTGGGTGACGGCGGCGGCGGTCGACACCCCGCCGAACTGGGTCAGCCCGCCGGTCTGCCCGACCGTCCCGAGGTTGATGGCGACGGTGGTGTCGACCGTCCCCTCGGCCGGGACACCGGCGACGGTCACCGTCAGGGTGCCGGACGCCGGGGTGGCGAGCGTCCCGGCGGTGCTGAACGTGAACGCCCCGCCGCCGGACACCGCCTGGGCCACCCCGCCGATGTCCGCGCTCAGGGCGAACGCGTTCGGCCCGGTCTTGGTGAACGTCAGGTTCAGCACCCGCGGGTTCGACAGCGAGTTGAACACCTGGATCGCGCTGGTCACCGTCTGCCCGGCGGTCAGGTTCGCACTCAGGTTGCCGCGGAGTTGGACGTTGGCGGTCGGGACCCCGGCCGCCCCGGCCCCGAACGGCACCCGGATGTCGTTGTTCCCGGTCACCTGGAACCCGCCCGCCCCCTCCCCGATCGTCCCGGTCCGCTGGACCCGGAACCCGGTGTTCGGGTCGACCAGGAACCCGGCCGCGTCGACCGCGAACGACCCGGCCCGGGTGAACACGGTGGACGACCCGCCGGCCAGGACGAAGAACCCGTTCCCGTCGATGGCGGCGTCCAGGTCGCGGCCGGTCGGGGTGATCCCGCCCTGCAGGGTGAGGGTGTCGACCGACCCGACCGCGACCCCGAACCCGGACTGGGTCGGGTTCGTCCCGCCGAGCCCGCCGGACGGGGCCGACCCCGGGACCAGGGTCTGGTACACGAGGTCCTTGAACACCGTCCGCTGGCCCTTGAACCCGGTGGTGTTCAGGTTCGCGAGGTTGTTCCCGACCACGTCGAGGGCGGACGAGAACGTCTGGAGGGCGGTCGAGCCGGTGAACAGCGCGTTCAGGGCCATCGGGCGGGACTCCTCGGGTGTCGGTCAAGGTGTGGTGAAGGTCGGGGGGTGCGGCCCGCCCCGCGGGGCGGGCCGCACCCCGGGTCATGCGCCCACGGTCGAGATCTGGTCCAGCCCGACCGCCTGCCCGCCGACCTGCAGGACGAACCGCCCGTCCCGGACGCCGACCGAGTCGACGGTCCCGGTCGCGAGCGGGCCGCCGCCGGTCGGGGTGAACTGGACCGTCTTGCCGATCAGGTTGGTGCCGTTGGTCAGCTCCTGCAGCCGGAGCACCTCCGAGAAGGTGGCGTTCAGGTCCTGGACGCCCTGCAGGGTGTTCAGCGCGGTCAGCTGGGCGATGAAGTCCCGGTCGCTGACCGGGTCGAGCGGGTCCTGGTTCTGGAGCTGGGCGACCAGGAGCTGGAGGAACTGGTCCGTCCCGATCCCGGCCACGGTCCCCGACGGCGTCATCGTCGTCCTCCGGTGAATGCGGCTTCCGAACCCCATCCTCCCACCGTCAGGCCAGCACGTCCAGCCCGCCCGCGGCCGCCCGGGCCGGGGCCGGCCCCGGCCGACCGGGCGCCGCCCGCCCGACCGGCACGTCCTCGGCCGCCTCCCGGTACCCGGCCCCGGACCCGCCGGGGCCCGGGTCGGCCGTCGTCACGTCGAACCCCTGGACCGTCACCCCGGCCGCCTCCAGCCGCTGCCGGAGTTCGGGCAACTGGCCCTCGACCACCCGCCGGACGGCGTCGTCCGCGACCACGATCTGGCCGCGCACCTCGTCCCCGGCCGACACCAGGCTGACCCGGACCCGGCCCAGCTCCGGCGGGTCGAGCTGCATCCGGAACTCGACCGTCCCGTCCCGGTCGAGGGTGCGGGCCTGAACGGTGATCTCGCCGGCGATCTGGGCGGCCGGTGTCGGGGCGATGGCGGCCGGGGCTGCGGGGGCTGACGACGGAGCCGCCAGCGGAGCGGCGGGCGGGGCCGCCGCGGCTGCGACCGGGGTCGGCAGGTCGGGCTTGGGTTCCGCCTCCGGCGCCGCCTTCACCCGGACCGCGGCGGCCGGCGGCTCAACCGGCGCCGGGGTCGGCGCCGTCACGACGGGCTGGTTCGGCGCCGCCGTGACGGCTGGCTTGAGAAGGAAGGCCGGCGCGGCCGCGTCGTCCGGGGCGGCTTCGGCCGGTGGCTCGGCGACCGGCGCGGGCTTCGTGCGTGCGGTCGTCGTCGCTGTGTCGCGGACCTGGCCCGGCGCGGCGACGGCCTCCGGGGTGGCGACCGGGGCGGCGCCGGGGACGGTCACCGGCGCGGGGTTCCCGGCCGGGCGGGTCACGTCGGTGAGCAAACTCGGCGCGGGCACGTCGGCCGGGACGACGGGGCCGGTCGCCGCCGGGGCGACCGGGGCGGCGTCCGGGGCTTGCGTCGCCAGGGTCGCGGCGAACGCGGCCGGGGCGTCCGGCGGCGGGGCGGACGTGGCGGCGAGGCGGGCGCCGGCCTCGGCGACCGCCGCGAACGAGTCCCCGGCGGTCGCCGGGCGGTCGCCGCTCGCCGCCGACACCGGCGGGGCTGCGGCGGTGCCGCCGACCGCCGACACCGGGTTGACCGTGGTCGGGTCGACCAGCACCCCGCCGGCCGGCACCGTCGGGTTCGGGACCGACTCGACCGGCACCTGGGCCGGGATCAGCCGGTTGGCGACGAGGGTGGCGAGCCGGTTCGGGTCGGCGGTCGGGGCGGTCCGCGGCACGACCGGCGCCGGGACCGCCTCGGCCGGCGCCTCCGGCACCGCGGGGGTCGCCGCGACCGGCGGGGTCGGGTCGGGGTTGTCCGGCGGCGTCGGGAGATTCGTCACGGTCAGCCCGCGGGTCGGGGCCGGCCCGCCGGCGAACCCGAACCGGAGTTCCTGCGTCCGGCTCGCCGCGTCTTCGACCGGGACCCCGACCGCGATCGCCTCGGGCGCCCCCTCGGCCGCGACGGCGGCCGCCGGGTCGGCGAAGCTGGTCGGGATCGCCAACCCGATCAGCCCGGTGACGGCGGCGTCCGCGACCAGGTCCGGCACGACGACGGGGTCGACCAGCCCGGCACCGGGTTCGAACTCGCCGGCGGCGGCGACCGCGGCGTCGCGGGCCGGGGTGACCTCGCCGGTCAGGGTGGCGACGGCCGACCGGAACAGGTTGGCGAACGCGTCGTCGGCCGGGGCGGCGGGTGCGGTCGCGCCGGCGCCCGGGGCGGGCGGCGGGGCGACGGTCACGCTGGAGATCGGGGTGGCCATCACACCGGGGGTGGGTCGGACGGGGTGGGGCGGACGGCCGCGAGGCCGTAGGCCCGGCGGACGCGGGCCCTCAGGTGTTGCGACGCAAGTTCGAGGCCGAACGGGCGGCGGAGCCAGTCCTCGCCCCCGCCGACGGCCACCCGGATCAGCCCGAGCAGCCGGTCGAGCTCGGCCCGCGCCTCCGGCGGCGGGTCGGTCCCGGCCAGCCCTTCGACCTCGGCCAGCCGGGCGGAGAGGGCCGGGAGGAGGTCGTCGGCCGGGTCGCCGAGCTCGAACCGCAGCCCGACCTCGGCGGCGAGGTCGGCCGCGGCCCGAACCGCGACCCGAAAGTCTTGTAGCATGGGAACCGCCGGGCCGGGAGGCCCGGGCCGTAGAAAAGTCCCGGCCGGGGCGGAAGGGCTACCGCCCCTTCGCCCGGGCGCGGAGTTGTTCGAGCTGGGCCTGAAGCTCCTGGTTCGACCGGATCATCGACACCTGCCAGACCGCGCACCCGGCCAGGAATTCGTCGTCCTGCGGGGCCTCGGCCACGTCCCGGTACGCCACCAGGGCGTCGGTCGTCCGCCCGAGCCGCCGCAGGCAGCTCGCCGTCATGTACCGGACGAACGCCCGGTCGGCCGGGGCCAGGGTCGCCGGGTCGATCTGCCGGAACGCCCCGAGGGCGGCCTCGAACTCGTCGTCCCGGGCGAGGTTCATCGCCAGCCCGAGGGCGTCGACCGGGCGGGACCCGTTCCCGACCTTCGGGACGGCCGCCGGCGGGCGGGGCGGCGGGAGCGGCTGGGCCGGCGGGAGCGACTTCATCCGGTCGAGGATGGCGTTCAGCCGGTCGATCAGGACGGCCCGCTCGCCGGTGCCCAGCTCGGCGGCGGCCCGCCGCTCGGCCGCCAGGGCGGCGGTGTCGGCCTTCAGCCGGTCCGCGTCCGGGTACGGCCCCGGGGCCGGGAGCTGGGCGACGGCCGCCACCCCGACGAGGGGGACGGCGGCGAGGACGAACGCGATCCGCCGCACCGCGACACGCATGGACATCACCTTACCGGACCCGGGCCGGCCGCACTACCCGGGGCCGGGCTATTTCGTCAAGAGGTCTTCGGCGAGCTGGGTCCAGTTCACCTCGTTCAGCGACGCGACCAGGAGGTCCTCGTACACCCCGCGGGCCTGGGCCGGGAGCCCGGCGGTGACCTCGGCCCGGAGCTGGGCGGACAGGGCCCGGGCGGCGACCTCCCGGGCGGCCGACCCGTCCCGGGCGTCCAGGGCGGCGGCCCCCTCCCGGGACCGCTGGGCCTGGTCGAGCCAGTACCGGTACCGGGCCGGGTCGGCGTGGAGCCACCGGTTGACGAGCTGGGTGGCCGGGCTCGGCTCGCCCGGCTTCGGCTGCTCGTACGGCTGGCGGCCCTTCCCCATGTCCACCTTCTCGTTCGCCGGGAGTGAGCCGTACACGATCGAGTCGAACGTCGCCCCGGTCTGGGCCGGCTTCTTGGCCACCCCGGACGGGTCGACGAAGTAGTTGGCCACCGACTGGCGGATCTTCTGGTCCTGGGCCCCGATCCACATGACCAGGAAGAACGCCATCATCGCGGTCACGAAGTCCGCGTAGGCGACCTTCCACGACCCCCCGCCGCCCTTCGCCATGACATCCTCCGTTCGAGCCCGTGGCGAGCCGGGAGCGTGAGCGACCGGAGGTGCATTCCTCCGGTCGCTCACGCTCCCGGCTCGCCGCCGGTCACCCGTACAGCTGCTTCAGCTCGGCCTGGTCCGGCCGGCAGTCGGTGGCGATCGACCGCCGGGCCCGGGTGACCACGTCCTTCGGGCTCGCCCCCTCGTTGATCGCCACCACCCCGGTCGCCGCCGCCCGCAGGAAGATCGCCTCCTGCTCGCCCAGCGCCTCCATCCGCCCGGCCAGCGGGGCGAAGAACCCGTACGCCATCAGGATCCCGAGGAACGTCCCGACCAGGGCCGCCCCGACCTTGTACCCGATCTCGTCCACCGGCCCGCCGATCGACTGCATCGTCACCACGATCCCGAGCACCGCGGCCACGATCCCGAACCCGGGCAGGGCGTCGGCCGTCTTGGTCATCGCCCCGACCGCCGCGTGGTGCTCCCGCTCGATCACGTGGATCTCTTCCTCCAGCCACTCGGTCAACTGGTCGGCCTGGACGGTGCCGTCGATGATGAGGGCCAGGGCGTCGCACAGGAACGCCCGGGCGTGCGGGTTGTTCGCCACCCGCGGGTACTGGCGGAACAGGGCGCTCTCGCCCGGGTCGGTGACGTGGCTGTCCAGGGCCAGCAGCCCCTCCTGCCGGACCAGCCGGGCCAGGGCGTACAGCAGCCCGAGCAGCTCGACGCACGTCGCCTTCCCGTACGGCGACCCCTTGACCGTCTGGACCGCCCCGCGGATGAGGTCCCGGATCACCTTCTTCGGGGACATCACGATCAGCGACCCGAGGGCGGCCCCGCCGATGGTGATGAACTCGGACAGGTGGAGGAGGGCCCCGAGCTTCCCCCCGGCCATGGTGAACCCGACCATGACGGCGACGAGGACCAGACCAGCGCCGGCAATGACGACCACCGGGCCACCCGGGTGCGAGGAGTGCGGCCGTACCGATTCCGCCGGGGGTAGGATCGAACCCGGCGCGAAGTTTTTGCGTCCCCGGGGCCGGCGCGTGCCGCCGGGGGCCGAATCAACCGTAGCACCGTCCGGAGGGGGTCGCCGATGCGCCGGCTGCTGGTCCTGTCCGCCGCCCTGTTCGCCGCCGCGCCGGCCCGGGCCGACGAGGGGGACGACCAGCTCGCCCGGCAGCTCGCCGGGGTGGTCCGCGACCCCCGGCTGTCGGTCTGGTCGCGGGTCGAGGCGGCGAAGATGATCGGGAAGCTGGGGCCGCGCGGCGGGGCGGCGGCGGCGGACCTGGCCGCCCTCCTCGGGCGGTTCCGCGGGCCGGAGCAGGAGCCGCTGCAGGAGGCGGTGGTCGACGCCCTGGGGCAGATCGGGGCGCCGGCGAAGCCGGCGCTGCCGGCCCTGGCCCGGACCGCCAACCGGAGCGTCGACATCGACCAGGCGATCAAGCGGTCGACGGACGCGATCCTGGCCGCCCCGGACGAGCGGGACGTGGACGCCCTGGCCCGCCAGTTGACCAGCCGGGACCCGAGCGTGCGCTTGCGGGCGACGAAGGCGCTGACCCTGCTCGGGCCGGCCGCCCAGGTCGCCGGGCCGGCCCTGGCCGCGACCCTGGCCGACCCGGACGGGGATGTCCGCCGCGGGGCGGTCGCGGCGCTGCGGGCGGTCTTCCCGGGGGTCCGCCCGACCGAGCCGCTGATCCGGGCGATCGCCGCCGACCTGGCCGACCCGGACCCGAACGTGCGGCTCGTGGCGGTGCGGGCGCTCGGCCGGATCGGGCCGCCGGCGGTGCTGGCGGCGGAGGGGCTCGACGCCCTGCGGGCGGACCCGGACCCGGACGTCCGCCGGGCCGCGACCGACGCCCTGGCCCGGGTCGTCGGGGCGCCGTGACCGCTACAAGCCCGCGGCGCGAGCAAGGGCTCGGCAAAGCCCTTGCTCGCGCCGCGGGCTGGTCGGGGCGTCACCGGATGAAGTCCAGCAGGCTCGGCTGGAGGATGTTGGCGGACACCGCCAGCGCCGCCTGGAACACCGTCTCCTGCTCCTTCAGCTTCACCACCGCCTCGGCGAAGTCGGTCGCCCCGACCTCCCCGATCCGGATGTCCGCGGTCAGCTTCAGGTCGGCGACCCGGGCCTGCACCGCCTCCAGCTGCGCCAGCGCCGACGCCTGCTCCGCGGTCGCCTCCGACACCGCCTCCCGGGCGGCGTCCAGCCCGGCCACCCGCCCGTTCAGCGCGGCCGCCTTCTGCGACTGCGTCAGGGTGGTGTTCCGCAGGTCGTCGCGGAGCTGGATCAGCGCCTGGAACACGTCCGCCCCGGGCCGCTGGAACACCGCGCTGCCGGCGTACCGGGTGTCGACCGTCTGGCCGGGCCCGATCAGCACCCGGCTCCGGTCGGCGGTCCCGTCGTAGGCGACGCCCGTGACGTTCCCCTGGGCGTCGGTGACCGCCCGGAACGGGGTGGTGCCGGCCGCCGTCCCGCCGAACAGCCGCTGCCCGTCCACCTCGACGTTCGCGGCCCGGACCGCCCGGTCGATCAGCCCGTCGACCTCGGCCGCCAGCGCCTCGTACCCGGCCGCCGCCCCCTCGGTGGTGGCGTTCGCCCCCTCCAGCGCGAGTTGCTTCGCCCGGACCAGGGTGTCGTTCACCTCCTGCAGCGCCGACACCCCGGTGTTCAGCACCGTGGTCGCGTCCGACACGGTCTGGGCGTAGGTGGCGAGCCGGTCGCTGTTGACCCGGGCCAGGGTCAGGGCCGGGAACGCCGCCGGGTCGTCCGACGGGAGCACCACCCGCTGCCCGGACGACAGCTGCTGCTGGAACTTCGCCAGCGCGGACGACTGCCGCTGGAGGTTGGCCATCGCGGCCGCCGTCTGCGTCTGGGTCGTCACCCGGATGTTCATGGCGAAGTCCCGGTGGTGTCTTGTAGGGTGGGCCGAAGCCGGCGCTTCGCCGGCGAGTCCCACCACCCCTGAGCGGAGGTGGGACTCGCCGGCGAAGCGCCGGCTTCGGCCCACCCTACCCCGGCCGTCAGTCCACGATCGTCAGGATCGAGTCCAGGGCGGTGTTCACCGCCGACAGGTACTTCGACGCCCCCTCGATCATCCGCTGGAACGACAGGAGGTTGAGCAACTCCTCGTTCAGGTTCACCCCGACCACCCCCTGCTCCTGGGCGGAGAGGTTCTGCACCAGCGCCGCCCGGGCGTCCTGCTGGTCGCCCAGGAAGTCCACGTCGCTCCCGACCGACGCGAGCTGGTCGGCGAACTCGGCCGTCAGCGTCCGCCCGGCGAACACCGCCTGGTCGCGGACGGCGGCGAACCGCTCCAGGTTGGTCGCGTCCCCGGGGGTGCCGGTCCGCGACGCGGCCAGCAACCCGGGGTCGGCGGCGATGTCGGGGCGGAGGGTGATGCTCGCCGCGTTCGTCCCGGTGAACAGCCCGTTCACCCCGAGCGCCGACAGGAACCCGGCCGGGTCGGAGTTGGCGACCGGGCCGCCGCCCGGCGGGTTGGTGTCGCGGCCGGCGAAGTCGAACCGGAACCCGGGTTGGGCGGTGATCTGCAGGACGTTCCCCGGGCCGACCGACGCGGCGAGCCCGGGGACCGCGGCGAGCCCGGCGACGACCTGGTTCAGGCTCTGGGACGGGTCGATGGCGATGGCGGTGTTCGTGCGGTTCCCGGTGGCCGTGTCCGTGACGCTGATCGTGAGCGGCCCGGTGCCGAGGGCGAACGGCAGGTTCTGGGTCGAGAGGGCGGCGGCCGGGTCGGCGACGCCGACCGAGCCGGTGGTCGCGGCCAGCGGGCCGGCGGTGCCCAGCCCGGTCGCCTGCACCTGGTTCACCCGGCGGACGAACTCTCCCGCCAGGGCGTCGAGCCGGGCCCGGGTCGCCGGCAGGTCGGTGTTGAACTCCTGCAGCTGCCCGGCGAGCTTGCCGGACGCGAAGTTCACCACCCGGGCCGTCGCCCCCTCGGTGACCACCAGGGTGCCGGCCCCGGTCGCGGTCAGCGAGAACTGGACCGGGAACTCGCCGACCACCAGGGCCGCCCCGGCCGACAGGACGTTCACCACGTTGAACGGCTGGGGGATGACCCGCACGTCGACCAGCTTCGACAGGTCGTCGACCAGCTGGCCGCGCTGGTCGATCAGGTCGTTCGGCTGGTTCCCGGCCTGGACCACGTTGGCGATCCGGACGTTCAGGTCGGCGATCCGGGTGGTCAGGTCGTTCACCTGGTCGACGGACTGGCGGACCTGACCGCCGAGCTCGCCGCGGAACCGGTCGAGCTCGCCGGCGGTGGCGTTGAACCGGCCGGCGAGGTCGGCGGCGGCGGCGACCACCGGGCGGCGGGAGGCGAGGTCGTCCGGGCGGGAGGTGAGGCGGGTGACCTGGTTGAAGAAGTTCTCGAGCCCGTCGCCGATGCCGCCGGTCCCGCTCCCGAGGTTCGCCTCGACCTGCCGGCGGGCGTCGAGCCGGACGGCGTCGGACGCCTGGTCGCCGTTCGCCCGGAGGATCGCGGCCCGGGCGGAGGCGAACTCGAACCGGGTGACGGACGCGACATCGACCCCGACCCCCATGCTCCCGCCGACGACCCGGGAGGTGAGGTTGGCCGCCTGCCGGTTGTACCCGGGGGTGGCGGCGTTCGCGATGTTCTGGCCGATGAGGTCGAGGGCCTTCTGCCCGACGTTGATGGCCGAGGTGCCGATCGCGAACGCGTTCATGGGTTACCCGCGGGCCGTGATCGCCCCCCCGCCGGCCGGGTCCACCGGGGCCCCCGACGGCCCGTACCGGCCGGGGGCGCCGGCCGCCAGGGAGGGCAGGACGCCACGGAAGAATGCTCGAAGCTGGCGGATCAGATTTGCGTTCCGGCCCCGCTGGTCGGCGAGGGCGGTGGCGGCCGCGGCCAGGCGGGCGCGGGCGGAAGCGACCTCGTCGGCCCACGGGTCGGGGAGCCGGGCGGCGAGCGCCGCGAGGGTCGGCCCGTCCGCGGCGAGCCCGACCGCCCGGGCGACCTCGGCCGACGCCGCGGCCCGGTCGGCCTCGGCGGCCCGGAGGGCGGCGGCCAGCGCCTCCTGCTGCGGCCCGGCGGCGGCGACGGCCGGGAGGTCGCCGCGGCGGAGGGCGGCGTGGACCTCGCCGAGCACGGCCCGGGCGTCGCGGAGGAGGTGCCCCTCAGTTTCGAGGCAGCGGAGGAGCGGCGGGAGGAGGGAGTTGAGGTGCGGCATGGGGCGGGCCGGGGTCGGTCGGGCGGAGCTGGCGGGCGATCGCGGCGGCCATCCCGACCCCGCCGGAGTCGGCCAGGTGCCGGCCGAGGTACAGGTCGAACAGCCCGCCCTGGATGTCGCCGGTGTCGCCGGGGAACAGCCCGCCGTCCGGGTCGAGGGTCTGCCGCATCTCCTTCAGCAGCATCGACAGGAAGACGGCCTCGAACTCCTTGGCCGTGTCGGCCCGGCGGGCGTCGGCCGCGCCCTTCACCGTAGCACCGGTTTCCGCCGCCGGCCGGGCCGCGGAGGGCGAAGTGGCCCCGAGCATGGGTTACCTCCTGTCTCTCCTGGACCGCGGCCGTCCCGGCCGCTCCGCCGACGCACGGCGGGTCGCTCTCGGGATGATCGTGTTGCGTCTCCGCCGGGGTAGCAGCGGCCGGGACGGCCGCGGTCCAGGACGCCCCCTTACTGGATGATCAGGTCCGCGTGCATCGCCCCGGCCTGCTTCAGCGCCTGGAAGATCTGGATCAGGTCGCGCGGGGTGACGCCCAGCGCGTTCATCGCCCGGGCGACCTCGGCCACCGTCACCGACTTCGGCACCAGCACCACCCGGGCCGGCTGCTCCGCGGTCGCCACCTGCGGCCGCGGGACCACCGTGGTCACCCCGCCGGAGAACGGGGCCGGCTGCGACACCACCGGGTTGACCGAGAACCCGAGGAACAGGTTCCCGCTCGACACCGCGGTGGTCGCGATCGACACGTTCTCCCCGGCCACCACCGTCCCGGTCCGCTCGTTGATGACGACCCGGGCCGGGGTGTCCGGCAGGACGGTGAGCAGCCCGACCTCGGCCAGGAACTGGACCGGGGTCTTGAGCGGGTCGGCCGGCGGGCAGACGGTGACCGCCCCGGGGTCGGTGGCGACCGCCACCCCCGGGTGCCGCTCGTTGATCGCCTTGGCGATCAGCCGGGCGGTGTTGAAGTCCGGGTCCTTCAGCAGGAACCGGGCCTTGCCGTGCTGCAGCACCTCGCCGGGGGCCTCCTTCTCGATCAGCCCGCCGCTCGGGATCCGGCCGACGTTCACGTGGTTCTTCTGCACCCCCGACCCGCCGCCGACGGTGACCGAGAACCCGCCGATCGAGAGCGGCCCCTGGGCGGTCGCGTACACCTCCCCGTCGGCCCCGCGGAGCGGGGTGAAGATCAGGGTGCCGCCCTGCAGGCTGCGGGTGTCGTCCATCGCGGAGACGGTCACGTCGAGCCGGCTCCCCTTGCGGGCGAACGGGCCGATCTCGGCCACCACCATCACCGCCGAGATGCTGGTCGACCGGATGACCGACTCGGACGGCAGCTGGCTGAAGATCTGGGTCGACACCCCGAGCCGCTGCAGCGCGTCGACGGCGACCTGCTGGGTGAACGTGCTCCGGCTCCCGGTCTGGTCGAGGCCGACCACCAGGCCGAACCCGAACAGCTGGTTGCTCCGGGCCCCGGCGATGTCGGTGATGTCCTTGATCCGCACCTGGGCCGGCGCCGGCGCGGCGGCGAGCAGGACCCCGGCGGCGGCGGCGAGCAGGCGGTACATGGGTCACCCTGTGCTGGGGGCTGCCGCTGCCTGGACCGCGGCCGTCCCGGCCGCCCCACCGGCCCGGCGCGGGGACATCGGCGGTCCGCCCGGGAGCGGACGGGGTCGGGGCGGTTGGCGGCGGCCGGGACGGCCGCGGTCCGGTCAGCGCGGGCCGACCAGGTTCGCGATCCGGCCGATCGGCCCCTGCGTCGCCCGGGTCGCCGGGCCGCGGCCGAGGTAGCTGATCCGCAGGTTGGCGACGGCCTGCGACGACACCGCGTTCCCGACCCCGATGTCGGCCGGGCGGACCTGGCCGGTGAACCGCAAGACCCGCTCCTCCCCGGCGACGATCCGGCTCCGGTAGCCCTCGATCACCAGGTTCCCGTTCGGCATCAGGTCGACCACCGTGGCCGCGATCCGGTCGGTGAAGACGCGGTTCGCGGTGAACTGCGAGTTGCCGTTGAAGGTCAGGTTGTTGTTCGCCCCGGGGAGCCCGAACGCCACCCCGGGGATGGCGGTGTTGGTCGCCGTCGAGGTGGTGTCCGCCCCGCCGAAGAAGTTGAGCTGGCCGCTGAAGCTCCCGGTCCGGCCGAGTTGCCGCTGGTCCTGGTCGTTGGCCATCGTCATCTCGGACACGACGACCGTGACCAGGTCGCCGACGTTCCGGGCCCGGTTGTCCTGGAACAGGTTCGCGTACCGCGGGTCGCGGCGGTCCCAGATCGAGTCCGCCCGGGCGGCCGCGGCGCACGCCGCCCCGCCCAGAACCGCCGCCAGCAGCCACCGCCTCACGGGGCACCTCCGAGGTCGATCTCGACCAGCCCCGGGCCGACGACCCGGGCGGTCAGCGTCTTCTTCGAGTCCACGTTCTGTACCTGGATCGTCTGCCCGAGCCGGCCGTCTTGAAGCGCCTCCCCGACCGCCGTCGCCGTCATCACCCCGGACTTCACCTGCATCGTCACCCGCCCCCGCGCCCGGACCAGCACCTCGCCCGGCCTCGCCCCCGCCGGCACCGCCCCGGCCTCCGGCCGCCCGCCGGGCTTGATGTCCAGCACCACCGCGAACGAGATCAGCTTCTCCCCGGCGCACGACACCGCCACGTCCACCTGCACCCGGCCGGACGGCGGCACCCGGCCGTGCGGCTTCGCCGCGACCGCCACCGCCTCCCCGGCCGGCACCTCCGGCAGCTTCACCGCGACCGGCTGGGCCAGTTCGACCGACACCGCGTCCGGGGCCGGGACCTGCCGCAGCACCTCCGCCCGGGCGGCCGCCACCACCTCGTCGGCGGTCACCGGCCGGCGGGCGACGGTCACCACCGCCGCGTCCGCCCCGGCGACCACCGCCTCGGTCGCCTCCACCCCGGCGAGCCGGAGCCGGTACTCGACCACCCGCCGGCCGACGGTGACCGCCGGGTCGCGGGCCTTGAGTTCGGCGAGGTCGAGGGCGGCGACGCGGGCCCGGGTGGCCGGGTCGCCGCCGGTCACCCGGGCCACGTCCCCGACGGTCACCACCGCCGTCCGGACGGTCGCCCGGTCCTCGAGCACGACCGCGACCGGGCCGGCCGCCGCGGCGCCGGGGGCGAGGGCGGCGAGAAGGACGAGTGCGCGCATGGGGGTTACCGGATGAGTTCGGTGGTGGCCGCGAGCATGTTGTCGGAGGTCCGCACCGCCCGGGTGTTGAACTCGTACGCCCGCTGGGCCAGGATCAGGTTGATCAGCTCGGTCACCGCCTCGACGTTCGACCGCTCCAGGAACGACTGCTGGGTGAACCCGGCCCCGTTCTGCCCGGGGGTCGAGATGATCGGGGCCCCGGACGACACCGTCTCGGAGAACAGGTTCCGCCCCTCGGCCGACAGCCCGGACGGGTTCTGGAACCGGACCAGCGTCAGCTGCCCGACCACGGTCGAGGTGTTCGTCGCCCCGGCGTTGGTGATCGACACCGTCCCGTCCGGGCCGACGGAGAACGACACCGCCTGGGCCGGGATGGTGATCTGCGGGGAGATCAGGAACCCGTCGCTGGTGACCAGGCTGCCGGTCTGGTTCAGCCGCAGCGCCCCGTCCCGGGTGTACCGCAGCTCGCCGTTCGGCAGCGTCACCTGGAAGAACCCCTCGCCCTGGATGGCGATGTCGAACGGGTTCTGGGTGTTCTGCAGGGCCCCCTGGCTGAACGTCTTGGCGATCCCGGACACCCGGGCCCCGCTCCCGATCTGCAGCCCGGTCGGGACCTGCAGCCCCTGGGCGGCGTCCGACCCGGGGACGATCTGGTTCACGTAGATCAGGTCCTGGAACGTCGCCTCCCCGCGCTTGAACCCGTTGGTGTTCACGTTCGCGAGGTTGTTCGCGGTGTTGTCGATCGACGTGCTCTGGACGTTCATCCCGGTCGCGCTGGTGAACAGGGCGCGGATCATGCGGCACCTCCGTTGGGAACCCCGGCTCGCCGGCGTTCGGTTCAGCTCTGGGTCGGCCGGGTGTTCAGCTGGATCGACTCGGCGATCGTCCGCAGCGACCTCTGCGCCGCCTCGTAGTACCGGGTGCCGAGGAGCATCCGCACCAGGGCGTCGGCCGGCTGGACGTTCGACCCCTCCCGGTACCCTTGCAGCACCCGCCCGGGGGCGACCTGCAGTCCGGCGTCGACAGACGCGGTGTACAGCGTCGGGCCGGCGGCGGTCAGTTGCTGCGGGTCGCGGAACCGGACGACGCGCACCTGCCCGGCCGGCTCCCCGTCGGCGGTCACCGACCCGTCGGAGGCGACGTTGATGAGGCGGGCGTCCGGCGGGACGGTGAGCGGGCCGGCGGCCCCCTGGAGCGGATACCCGGCCTGGCTGACGAGCCGGCCCTGCGGGGTGAGGAAGAAGGTGCCGTTGCGGGTGTAGACCGGGCCGTTCGGGCCGGTCAGGACGAAGAACCGGTCGGCGTCGGCGAGGGCGAGGTCGAACGGCCGGCCGGTCTCGGCGACCGGGCCGGGGCGGAAGTCGTGGTACGCCCGGGCGGTGCGGGTGCCGGCGAGGTCCCCGGTCGGGGCGACCGCCCGGCCGAGGACGCGGTCGAACGTCTCGGTCACGACCCCGCGCTCGCGGTACCCCGGGGTCGAGGAGTGGGCCAGGTTGTGGGCGGTGACTTCCTGCTGCTCGCCGGCGGCCACGAGGCCGGACGCGGCGGCGTACATCCCGCGGACCATGTCGTACCGCCCCGGACAGGTGAGAAGCCCTGCCGGTCGTATCGACCCGGACGGCCCGCCGCGCTCACTCCGTTCGGCAGAACCGGCGCGACCCGGGTAACCCGTTTAGCCGCGACCCGGAGTCCGCGGAGGGGAGCGCGAGCGTCGCGCTCCCTTCCGCGGACTCCGGGTCGCGGCTGTACGGGGACGCCCCGTCACGCGGTGACGTGGACGGCGGTCGCCGCGGCGGCGGCCGGGAGCCGGCCGGTCCGCTCCAGCTCGTTCGCCTCGGTCCGGACCGCCTCGAACCCCTCCCGCAGCGTCTTCAGCACCTTCCGCACGTTCCCGACGTTCTCCACCTTCGCCCGCCGCAGCTCGTTCACCGCGTACTCGTACAGCCGGAGCATGTTCGCCCCGGCCTCCGGGTTCACGTCCGGGCGGACGTCCGACGCCAGCGACGAGAGGATGAGCTGGACCCGGGACAGCAGCCCGGCGGCGGCCGCCGACTCCCCGGCGGCCAGCGCCGCCTCGGCCCGGTCGAGGCGGGAGAGGGCCCCGTCGTACAGGGCCAGGAGCATGTCCATCCGGGTCCACCCGGCCGGCTCGTCGTGCCGGCGGTAGGCGAGGTACGGGTTCATGGCGGGCTCCGGGGTGGGCGGCGTTGTGTTGGGAGGGCGAGGCTCCTGCCGAGCCGAGCGCCCCCGGCTCGGCAGGAGCCTCGCCCTCCCGGGCGGGGGCCGGCCGTCACCGGTCGGCCGGCCGGTTCACGGTCAGGGTGCTGAGCTGGTTCTGCAGGCCCTTCAGGTCGTTCACCGCCCGCTCCATGGCCGCGAACCGGGTCTGGAGCTGGGCCGTCTTCGCCGCCAGCAGGTCGTTCTGCTTGGCGATCGACTTGTCGATGTCCGCCGTCCGCTTCTGGAAGTCGTCGGTGATCGCCTTGAACCGCCCGCCGACCGGGTCCAGGTAGGTGCTCAGCACCGCGTTCAGCCGGCTCGCCAGGCCGGAGCTGACGGTCAGGTCCGCGCCGCCCGGGGCGGACAGCGTGGCCCGCACCTGCAGCCCGTCGGTGGTCGCGTTCCCCGGGCTGCCGGTCAGCGTCTGGCCGGACCCGACCGCCGCCTCCTCCACCCCGTCCACCACGAACTTCCCGGCCACGTTCGCCCCGGTCCCGACCTCCGTCCCGTTGAACCCGAGCTGGGTGAGCAGGGACTGCGGCCCGATCTCGCTCCCGGCGAACGTCACCTGCGACGCCCCGCCGAACAGCTGCGAGGTGACCTGGAACTTCCCGCCGGCGTCGACCGCCACCTCGACCAGGTTCCCCGGCGTCGCCCCGGCGTTGATCCGCTGCTGGAGCAGCGACGCCAGCTCCGCCGACGTGTACGTCCCGGAGGTCACCTCCACCCCGCGGGCGGCCAGCCCGTTCAGCTTCAGCAGCAGGGTGTTGTTCGACGGGAAGACGGTGATCACCGGGGGCGGCCCGCCGGACGCGACCGGCAGGCTGGTGGCGGTCACCACCGCCCGGGTGGCCGGGGCCGTCACCTGCACCCGCACCGGCGCCCCCCCGGTGGTCGGCTGGGTCTTCGGCCCGCCCAGGGCGAACGTCACCCCGAGGTTGTCCGACGTGCCGGACAGGGCGAACAGCTTCTTCAGGTCGGCCAGGGCCGCCGGGCTGCTCCCGCCCAGGGCCGCGTCGAGCCGGCCGGAGTCGAGCAGCAGCTTCCCGTCGGCGGCGAACGACAGCCCGACCGACGACAGCCGGTTCGCCCCGGCGGCCAGCCCCGGGATGCTGGCCGACAGCGCCGCCGACAGCTCGTTCGCCAGGTTCGCCGCGTCCCGGTTCCCGAGCAGCTTCCCGGCCTCGTTCGTGTCCGTGTTGAACTTCGAGTTGTCGGTGATGAAGGTGCGGACCGCGTTGAACGCGTCCACGAAGTCGCGGACCGCCTTCCCGGCCGCCTCGGTGTTGTTCCCGACCGTCACCGTCAGCGGCTTGGTCGAGTCCGCCTTGAGTAGGTTCAGCGACACCCCGGGGATCAGGTCGTTCACCTGGTTCGTCGCCGAGGTGACGGTCAGGGCGCCGAGGGAGACGGACGCGTCGGCGGCCGCCTGCACGGTGGTCTGGGTCGGGTTGATCGCCGCCCCGGGGCCGGTCGTCAGGTTGTTGGTGACCGCGAGGGTGTTCGCGGCCCCGGTCTTGGACGAGGTCAGGAGGAGGCGGAACGGGGTGGCCGACCCGTCGTTGATGACGGACGCCCGGACGTCCCCGCCGGCGGCGTTGACCGCGTCGGCCAGCCCCTGGAGGGTGTTGTTCGCGTCGGTCAGGGTGACGGTGGTGGCCGTCCCGGTCCCGACCTTGAGGGTGAGGGTGCCGGTCTTCAGCTCGGCGTTCGGGTCGAGGAACCCGCCGGACGAGACCTGGGCGGCCTTGGCCAGGGCGTTGACGGTGACGGTGGCGGTGCCGGGGACGGCGGTGGTGCCGGCGGCGGCGGTCAGGGCGGCGGCGTCGGAGGTCGTGGCGGTGCGGCCGTCGAACGCCCCGCCGACGGACCGGGCGAGCTGGTTGGTCTTGGCCTGGAGGTCGAACAGCTTGGCCTGGAGGGCGACGAAGGTGCCCTGCTTGTCGGCCAGGTCGGCCTTCCGGGCGGCGAACGTGTCGAGCCGGGCCTGGGCGAACTTGTTCAGCCCGTCGATGATCTTCTGGGTGTCGATCCCGGTCGCCAGGCCGGTGAAGTTCAGCCCGCTGTTGCTGATGCCGTTGACGGAGGCCACGGGTCACCCGGGGTATGTGGGAAGACCCCGCGGGGGCCGGGCCGCCCGCGGGTGTGGTCAGGTCGGTGGGGCAGGCATTCCTGCCTGCCCCGGCGCTCCGGCAGGCAGGAATGCCTGCCCCACCGAAAAACTACCCGGCGGCCGGGTCAGCCCCGGAGCAGCTGGGCGATCAGGGCGGCCTGCTGGTTGGCGTTCCCGAGCACCGTCGACCCGGCCTGGAGCTTGGTCTGGAACTTGGTGAACTCGGCGATCTCCTCGGCGAAGTCGGTGTCCCGGATGACGGACTCGGCCGACTGGGTGTTCTCCAGGGTGTTCCGGAGGTTGTTCGCGTTCGACTCCAGGGAGTTGGTCTGGAACGCCCCGAGCTTGGCCCGGACGCTGGACACGTCGGTGATCGCCTTGTCGATGATCTTCAGGGCGTCCTGGGCCCCGGCCGAGGTGGTCACGTCGATGTCGGCCAGCTTGGTCACCCCGGTCGCCAGCCCGCTGATCCCGGCCCCGAGCCGGTCGGTGGTGACCTGGTCGATCGACACCCGGCTGTTCTCGTTCGCGTTCGCCCCGATCTGGAACGACAGGGAGTTGTCGATCACGTTGATGGTGGTGCCCGACCCGGTGGCGGCGGCGGTCCGGCCGTTGGTCAGCCCGAGGTTGAACGACAGCCCGTTCGCCCCGCCGATGCTGACCTTGTTGTTCAGCCCCTGGTCCCCGGCGGTGATGGTGGCGGCGACCCCGTTGACGGTGACCAGGGCGGCCAGCCCGGTCTCGTCGCCCAGCCCGACGGTGGCGGCCGAGGTGCTGAACCCGGTGGCGGTGGCGACCGACGCGAGGTCGTTGCTGGTCCGCGGGGCGAGGGTGAACCCGGTGGCCGTCTCGACCGCCGCCTGGGTGGCGGTGCCGGCGACCGCGGTGACGCTGAACCCGGTGGCGTTGAACCCGCTCAGGTTGCGGATCACCAGCCGCCCGCCGGCGTCGAAGTCGGCCCGGAACACGCCGTTGGTGCCGGTGTCGTTGGCGTCCGCGTCGAGGGCGGCGTTGACCGCCGTCCGGAAGGCGGCGGCGCTGGCCGTGTTGGCGTCGGTCAGGTTGACGGTGACGGTCGCGGCCAGCCCGCCGCCGGTGATCTGCAGGGTGCCGGTGAGGCCGGCGCCCAGCGCGGCGCCCGGGGCGGCGGCCCCGGCGACGGTGGTCGAGGTGGCGGCCGCGGCCACGCTGAACCCGGCCGCCCCGTCCACGTTGCTGTCCAGCTGGATCCGCCCGCCGACCACGCTGGCGGCGATCGTCGACCCGGCCGGGACGAACCCGGACCCGCTGATCGCCAGGTTGACGGCGTCCCGGATGGCGGTCGCGCTGGCGGTGTTGGTGGCGTTCAGGTTGACGGTCACGGCCGAGGTCAGGCCGCCGCCGGAGATGGTCAGCCGGCCGGTCTCGAACTCGTCCAGGGCGGCCCCGACGACGGCCCCGGCCTGGAGGGTGGCGTCGGTCACGTTGCTGGTCTGGCCGGCGGTCGAGAACCCGGTGACGGTGGCCACGCTGCCGGCCCCGGACCCGGCGGACGCGGTCACGGTCAGGTTCGCCGACCCGAGGATGTTGCTGCGGATGGCGATCCGCCCGGACGCGTCGACCGCGACGTTGAACTTGTCCTGCCCGCCGCCGATCGCCGCCGCGTTGTTCAGGGCGGCCCGGACCTTCTCGGCGACCGACGCGGTGTTGTCCCCGCCGGTCAGGTTGACGACCAGCGGCTGGCCGGCGGTCAGCCCGCCGCCGGTGATGGTCAGGGTGCCGGCGGCGGACAGGGCCCCGGTCCCGGCGGCGGCCGCGGTGATGCTCGCCCCGCGGCCCTGCTGGGTGATGGCGACGAGGTTCGTCCCGGCGGTCGCGCTGGTCCCGGTGGTCACCCCGATCAGGTTCGCGTTGTTCGCCCCGCTCACCGTCCCGCCGACCCCGGCCGCCCCGTTCAGGAGGAACTTGTTCGACCCGAACTTGGTGGTGTTGGCGATGGTGTTGATGGTGGCCAGGGCGTTGGTGATCTCGGCCTGGTTGGCGGCCAGGGCGCTGGCCTCGTTCACCCCGCTGTTCGCCGAGTCCAGGGCCAGCCCGCGGATCTTGTTCAGCAGGGTGTTCAGCTCGCTCAGCGCGCCCTCGGCCGTCTGCACCAGGGAGACCGCCTTGTTCGTGTTGTCGATGGCCGTCCGCAGGCCGATGATCTGGGCCCGCTGCTGCTCGGAGATGACCAGCCCGGCCGGGCCGTCCGCCCCGCGGTTGATCTTCAGCCCGGTGGACAGCCGCTCCAGCGACTTCGACAGGGCCGAGTTCGTCCGGGCGAGGTTGTTCTGGGCGTTCAGCGAGGAGACGTTGTTGACGATCGACAGGGCCATGGGAACCGCGCTCCGCGTTCGGGGGTCGGGCTGCGGGGCGGTGCGTCCGCCCGTCTGGACCCGTTATCGAAGTGCCGGCGGGGAAAATTGCCCGGTCGCTTAGCCGCGACGCGGAGTCTGCGGAGCGGAGCGCGGGGGTGCCGCCGCGCTCCGCTCCGCAAACTCCGCGTCGCGGCTCGACGTGGTCACGGGAACGCGGAACGGCCCGGCGAGCCGCCGTGCTCGCCGGGCCGTTCGGGGGGATCGGGGTGCGTCAGCCGTCGCGGAGCAGCCCGCGGGCCGCGTCGGCGGCCGCCGCCGGGGTGTCGAGCTCGCCGGCCGCCAGTCGGGCGGCCACGTCCGCGACCACGTCGGCCCGCACGTCCGGGGCCTGGCGGACGGCCTCCAGCAGGCGGGCCAGCTCGCCGGTCGGGGCGAACTCCTCGGCCTCGGCCGGGTCGGTCGCCCGGGCGGCCGGCCGCGGGCCGGTGCTCGGGGTCGGCGGGGGCGGCGGGGTCGGGCCGCCGGAGGGTACGACTCGCATGACGGGTTACCGGGTCGGGGCCGGGCGAGGATGTCGCGTCGGGCGATAGCCTACTGATCGAACCGGCCGGGAGAAATTTGCCCGCCCGGTCCGGGTGCTAGGCTGTGGAGCCGACGCCCCGCGCCCCCGAACCCCGCGACGCCCATGACCGCCACCCCGACCGCCCCGCCCCGCCGCCGGCGGAAGCTGCCCGCCACCGCCCTGCTCCTGGCCGCGGCCGCGGGCGCCGCCGGGGCGGTCACCTCCGGCTCGCTCCTCCGGCCGGAGCCGCCGGCCGCCGAGCCGCACGACCCGCCCGCCGCCCGGGCGCCGGCCGCCGCCGACCCCGCCGCGCTCGACGCCCTGATCCGCGCCGGCCACTTCGCCGACGCCTTGGCCGGGTGCCGGTCCCGCCCCGGCGACCCGGCCGTGGCGTACCGCGAGGGGCTGTGCCTGGAGGCGCTCGGGCGGTGGGCCGAGGCCGCCGACGCCCACCGCCGGGCGGCCGAACCGGACGGCGACCCCGCCGCCTGGGCCCGGGCGACGCTCGGCCGGGTCCGGTGCGCGGCGTCGGCCGGCGACCTCCCCGCGGCCCGCGACCTGCTCGCCGCCGTCGCCCGCGCGGCCGGTCAACTCGACGACCCGCGGGTCACCGGGGAGTGCCTGTTCCTCCGCGCCCGGCTGGAGGTGCTGGCCCTCGGGCCGCCGCGGCCGACCGACCCGCTCGACGCCGACGCCCTCGCCTGGCCGGCCCTCCAGCCCGACCCGTCGCGCTACCCGGACTGGCTCCCGGCGGACGGCCCGCCCGCGTCGCCGGCGAAGGGGGAGGCCGACGTGCGGGTGGCGGAGCCGCCGCTCCCGCCCGGCGCGGCGACCGCGGCCGCGGCGCTCCGCCGGGTGCTCGCCGAGGCCCCGGACCACCCGGCCGCCGGGGCGGTGCGGGTCACCCTGGCGAACCTGGAGTTCGAGGCCGGGCGGCTCCGCGAGGCCGCGGCCGGTTACCGCGAGGTGGCCGACGACCCGAACGCCGCCGCCGCCGCGCCCGCGGCGCACAACCTCGGGCTGCTGGAGCTGCGGCGGTTCAACCGGCCGGCCGCCCGGGCGCGGTTCCTGGAGGCGGTCGACCGCGGGTGGCCGGCCGTCGGGTGGTGGTGGGTCGGCCGCACCCACCTCGACGCCGGGGACACGGCCGCCGCCCGGGCCGCGTTCCGCACCGCCGTCTCCACGAGGGCGAAGCCCGGGAAGGACGTGACCTCGGCGGCGGCGCTCGGGGTCGCGGCGTGCGACCTGTTCGACGGGGACGACGCGGCGGCCCGGGCCGCCCTCCAGCACCACCGGGCGTGGGGCGACGCCCACCTCGCCGTCGCCGACTGGTTCGGGACCCTGCTGCGGTACCGGCTCGCCCCGTCCGGCGGGCGGCGGGACGAGGTGGTGGCGGCCGTCCGCGCCGCCGACGACGGGCGGCGGCTCGGCCCGGTCGGGGCGGTCCTGGCCGGGGCCGCGTACCGGGAGCTGGGGCTGCCGGACCGGGCGGTCGCGGTGTACGACGCGGCGGCCGAGGCGTGCCGCGGGCCGCTGGCGGCGCGGATGACGTTCGAGGCGGCCGCCCGGTTCGACGAGTTGGACGTCCGCCCGGCCGCGCGGCAGCGGTACCTGGCGGTCGCGGCGACCGACCCGCGCGGGTACGGGCCGCGGGCCGGGCTGCGGGTCGCCGACCTGGCCGCCCGCGACGGGCGCGGGGCGGAGTGCGTGGCGCGGTGCCGCGGGCTGGTCGGGAGCCCCGGGCTCGGGCGCGACGAGGTGCTGGCGGTGATGGGCCGCGGGTACGAGCTGGTGAAGGACTACCGGCGGGCCGCCGAGTGCTTCGCCGGACGGGTGCCCGCGGAGTGAGGGCGGAGTACCGAGTACCCAGACCGCAAGGACGACCGAACGACGGGCACTCGGTACCGGCTGGGTACTGGGTACTCGGTACTCATGACCCGCCCGGCACCGCCTCCTTCGCGTCCGCCGGCCTCCCGTTCCCGCGGTGCGGCCCGACCCCGTTTCGGTCCGCCCCCTGTCCCTCGGCGGCCAGCGCCTCCTCGCCGGGCAGCCGCCGCGGCGGGCCGTTCTTCAGCTCGATCAGCGACTGGACCGCGACGTAGAACACCGGGACGAAGAACACCGCCAGCACCGTCGAGGTGATCATCCCGCCGAACACCGCCGTCCCCAGCGACTGCCGGCTCGCCGCCCCCGCCCCGGTCGCCCACACCAGCGGCACCACCCCCAGGATGAACGCGAAGCTGGTCATGATGATCGGCCGGAACCGCATCCGCGCCGCCTCCGCCGCCGCCTCGCGGATCCCCCTCCCCCCGAGCCGCAGCTCCCGGGCGAACTCGACGATCAGGATCGCGTTCTTGCTCGCCAGGGCGATGATCAGCACCACCCCGATCTGGGTGTAGATGTTGTTGTCCAGCCCCCGCACGTTGACCGCCGCCACCACCCCCAAGAGCCCGAGCGGCACCACCAGGATCACCGCCAGCGGCAAGAGCCAGCTCTCGTACAGCGCCGCCAGCACCAGGTACACCAGGAACACCGCCAGCCCGAACACCAGGTACGCCTCCGACCCGACCCGCTTCTCCTGGAACGCGATCCCGCTCCACTCGTACCCCATCGTCGGCGGCAGGGCCCCGGCCGCGACCCCCTCCATCTCGGCCAGCGCCTGCCCGGAACTGGCCCCCGGGGCCGTCTCCCCGCGGAGCTGCGCCGTCGGGTACAGGTTGTACCGGATGATCGACTGCGGCCCGACCTGCACCTCGGCCGTCAGGAGCGTCCCGAGCGGCACCCGCGGCCGCGGCAGCGGCTGCCCGTCCGGCCCGGTCAGCCCCTCCCGCCCCGGCACCTCCAGCCGGCGGATCACCGACGGGTCGGCCCGGAACCCGGCGTCCGCCTGCACCCGCACCTGGTACGTCCGGCCGAACTTGTTGAAGTCGTTCACGTACACCGACCCGAGGTTCGCCTGCAGGGTGGCGAACACGTCGCTCACCTTCACCCCCATCTTCTCCGCCTTCTCCCGGTCGATGTTCAGGTACACCTGCGGCACACCCGCCCGGAACGTGGTGAACGCCCGCCCGACCGCCCCGGACCGGGCCTGCGCCTCGGCCACCATCGCCTGGGCCCGCTCCTGCAGCACGTCCAGCCCGGTCGCCTCCCGGTCCTGCACCTGCATCTCGAACCCGCCGGCCGTCCCCAGCCCCTGGATCGACGGCGGGATCAGGGTGACGATCGCGGCCTCCCGGATCTGGGCGAACTCCAGGTCGATCCGCCGCTTCAGCTCGGCCTGCTGCAGCTCCGGGGACTTCCGGTACTTGTAGTCCTTCCACGCGACGAACGCGGTGGCGGCGTTCGGGGCCGCCGTCCCGTCGAGGAGCGAGAACCCGCCGAGGACGAACCAGTTCTCCACCCCCGGGGTGTTCCGCAGGACCGCGTTCAGCCGCACCTCCAGCTCCCGGGTGCGGTCCAGCGACGCCGCGTCCGGCAGCTGGGCGGCGATGATCATGTACCCCTGGTCCTCCTCCGGCAGGAACCCGGTCGGGGTCTCGGCGTACCACCACCCGGTCAGCCCGGCCAGCCCGCCGAACCCGACCAGCACCACCCACCACACCCGCAACAGCAGCCGCACCGCCACCGCGTACGCCCGCTCGACCGGCCGGTACACCGCGTCGAACGCCCGCCCGAACCAGCCCTTCCGCCCGACCGGCCGGAGCCAGACGGCGCACTGCGCCGGCTTCAGCGTCAGGGCGTTGACCGCACTGAGGAGCGCGGTGGCGGCGATCGTCAGGGCGAACTGGCGGTACATCTGCCCGGTGATCCCGCTCAGGAACGCGGTCGGGATGAACACCGCCATCAGCACCAGGGTGATCGAGATGACCGGCCCGGTCACCTCGCCCATCGCCTTGATGGTGGCCTCCCGCGGCGGGAGCCCGCTCTCGATGTGGTGGCTCGCGTTCTCGACGATCACGATCGCGTCGTCGACCACGATCCCGATCGCCAGGATCAGCCCGAACAGGGTCAGGAGGTTGACGCTGAACCCGAGGAACGGCATGAACGCGAACGCCCCGATGATGGTCACCGGCACCGTCGTCGCCGGGACGAACAGGGCCCGCCAGCTCTGCAGGAAGACCAGGATGACGATCAGCACCAGCCCGCCCGCCTCGGCCAGCGTCAGGTACACCTCGGTGATCGCCTGGTCGACGAACTTGGTGGTGTCGAACGGGATCGAGTACTCCATCCCGGGCGGGAGCGTCGGCTTGATCCGCCCCATCGCCTCCCGCACCCCCTTCGCCACCTGGAGGGCGTTCGACCCCGGGAGCTGGTAGATCAGGATGTTCGCCGCCGAGAACCCGCTGCGGGTGGCGAACGAGTCGTAGCTCTGAGCGCCCAGCTCGACGCGCGCCACGTCCCGCAGGTACACCGGCTGCCCGCCGCCGCCGGACTTCACCACGATCTCCTCGAACTGCTTCGGCTCCGACAGCCGGCCCAGCGTGGTGACGGTCAACTGGAACCGCTGCCCGGACGGGTTCGGCGGCTGCCCGACCTGGCCGGACGCGACCTGGACGTTCTGCCGCTGCAGGGCGGCGACGACCTCCTGGGTGGTGAGCCGGCGGGCGGCCAGCTTGTCCGGGTCGAGCCACACCCGCATCGAGTAGTTCCCGACCCCGCGGACGAGCACGTCCCCGACCCCGTACACCCGGCTCAGCTCGTCCCGCAGCTTCAGCGTCGCGTAGTTCGACAGGAACAGGGCGTCGTACGGCCCGGGGAGGGTGTCGACCCGGGCCACGTCGGTCAGCGGGACCGGCGGCCGGCCGGGCGGGCGGAGGGTGAGGCGGCGGAGGGCGTCGGCCCCGGCCAGCCCGTCCGGGGCGAAGTCGTCCGGGGCGGTGACGCGGTAGAACCCGGGCTTGCCGGCGTGCGGCTCGACCCGCACCGCCCCGGGCCGGTCGGGGGTCGCGTCGCGGACGGCGGCCAGCACCTGGTCGGCGGCGACCCCGGTGCCGGCCAGCGCGGCCGGGTCGAGGGTGAGGTCGAACTGACCCTTCGGGGGCGGGGCGGTGAGGGAGATGGCCAGGACGATGTTCGACGACTGCTTCTTGACCGTCACCCCCTGCCGGCGGACCTCCTCGGGGAGGATCGGCTCGGCCTTGTTCAGCCGGTTCTGGACGAGGACCTGGGCGTCCTCGAGGTTGGTGCCGATCTCGAAGGTGATGGTGAGGGAGTACGACCCGTCGGACGAGCTGGTCGAGGACATGTACATCATGTTCTCGACCCCGTTCACCTCCTGCTCGATCGGGGCGGCGACGGTGTCGGCGACGACCTTGGCGTTGGCCCCCGGGTAGGTGGTGCCGACCTGGACGGTCGGCGGGGTGATCTGTGGGTACCGCTCGACCGGCAGCCCGTACAGGGCGACCGCCCCGAACAGCACGGTGATCACGGCGATCACGTTCGCGAAGATCGGGCGGTCGATGAAGAACCGGGAGATCATGCGCGGGTCCGGGGGGACGGGTTTGGCGAGCCGGGGGCTTTGGTTTTCACCTCTCCCCGCTGGGGAGAGGTCGCCGGCGCCTCGCCGGCGGGTGAGGGGAAGCCACGTCGACGGACGCCCGGTCGGTCGAACGGCGCGGGGTGGCGACCCGGACTTCGCGGCAGGTGGTCGCCCCTCACCCGCCGGCAGAGCCGGCGACCTCTCCCCAGCGGGG
>PNKH01000046.1 GCA_013822345.1 Isosphaera sp. | reverse complement strand
TTGGTTGAACGTCGCCTGCTCCGGGGACATGTACGCCGGCGTCCCGACCACCGCCTCGAACGCCGTGTGCAGCGTCTTCTCCGTCAGCGCCCGGCCCGTCGCCTTCGCCACCCCGAAGTCGATCACCTTCGGCACCGGCCGCTCGTCGTACAGCGCCACCAGCACGTTCGACGGCTTCAGGTCGCGGTGGATGACCCCCTTCTGGTGGGCGTGCTGCACCGCCTGGCACACCGGCACGAACAGCCCCAGCCGCTGCTCGGCGGTCAGCCGGCGGGCGTCGCAGAAGTCGGTGATCGGCACCCCCTTCACCAGCTCCATCACGAAGAACGGCCGGCCGTCGGTGGTGCCGGCGTCGAGCACCTTCGCGATGTTCGGGTGGTCCATCATCGCCAGCGCCTGCCGCTCCGCCTCGAACCGGGCCAGCACCTGCCGGCCGTCCAGGCCGTCGCGGATCAGCTTCAGGGCGACCTTCCGCCGGACCGGCTCCGACTGCTCCGCCAGCCACACCGCCCCCATCCCACCCTCGCCGAGCCGCTCCAGCAGCTTGTACCGGTCTGCGATCACGGTGCCGACCGTGACCGCCGGGGCGGGCGGCGCGGAGGGCATGAAGTGCTGCGGGTGCGTGAACTCGGGGATCGTGCCCGGCTGGGGCGGGTGGTCGAGCACGTGGCCGGCCTCGCCGTGGGCGGCGAGCAACTCCTCGACCTGCCGGCGCAGTTCGGGGTTGCCGGCACATGCCCGGTCGAGGAACGCGGCCCGGGCGGCCGGGTCGGTGAGGGCCAGGGCCTCGGCGAAGACGGCGCTCTCGTCCACGGGCGGACCTCGCGACGGGTGAGGGTTCCCCCCACCATGCGAAATCCGCCGCCCGGACGCACCAAAAAAATGTCAACCCAGTCCGAGGCGGGCCGTCGCGGCGGCGAGGACGCGGCCGACCAGGTCCGGGTACGTCAGTCCCATCCGGTACGCCAGGAACACGATGTCCCCCGACTCCGGGCTCAGCCCCGGCAGCGGGTTCACCTCCAGGAAGTACGGCACCCCGTCCCGCACCCGGAAGTCGGCCCGGGCCACGTCCCGGCAGCCCAGCCCCGCGAACACCGCCAGGGCGTCCGCCTCCACCGCCCGCAGCACGTCCGGCGGCAGCTTCGCCGGGGCCTCGTACTCGACGTGCCGCTCCCAGTCCCGCTTCACCTCCAGGCTGTACACGAACTCGCCGACCGGCACCGCCTTCGGCACCATCCGCATCACCCCGAGCGGCTCCGCCGGGTCGTTCCCCACGATCCCGACCGTCACCTCGTCCCCCGCGACGAACTCTTCGACGAGGACGGGCTGGCGGTACGCCCGCCACAGCTCCACCACCGTCGGCCCGAAGTCGGCAGCGGTCCGCACCACACACCGGTTCCGCACCCCCTTGCTCGACCCCTCGCACGTCGGCTTCGCGATCACCGGAAGCGGCAAGCAAGCTTCCTCCAGCACCGCCGGGAACTCGGCGTAGTCGCCGTCGTACTCGACGTCCGGCGGGACGAGCGTGACCCCCTTCGGGACGGTCACGCCGTGCGACTCGGCGATGCGGCGGGTCATGTCCTTGTCGAGCGCGACGGCCAGCGCCAGCGGGTCGGACCCGGTGTACGGGACGCCGAGCAACTCGCACACCGCCGGCACCCGCGCCTCGCGGGACCGGCTCACGCCGGAACCTTCGGCGAAGTTGAAGACGAGGTCGGGCGGGTCGCGGAGAAGGGCCTCGACGAGCGGCCGGCCGTTGCCGAGTTCGACCGCGGTGTGGCCGAGGGAGCGGAGGACGTCGGCGACCGCCCGGACGGTGGCCGGGGAGTCGAACTCCTCGTGCAGGTCGTCGGGGGCGCCGGCGGGGAGGGGGGCGTCCGGCTTCAGGTCGAACGCGATGCCGATGCGCATGTGGGGTCCTCCCGGCGAACGGCCCCGCGTGAGCGGGCCGAGGGTCGACGCCCTCGGCCCGCTCACGCGGGGCCGTTCGCCAACACCGCGCCTGCTACCCGTTCGCGGCGTGGCCGTTCCCGGTGCCGTTGAGCATCGGCAGCGGCAGGATCGGGCGGCCGCCGTCGGCCGCCCCGTCCCCGCCGCACCCGTCCCGCACCACCCGCGGCTTCCGCCGGGCCATCCGCTCGTTGTCGTGCGGGACCAGTACCGTCTTGTCGCCCTGCAACAGGCCGCTCACCCCGCGGGTCGCGGTCCCGTCGATCGTCCCCGGCTTGTCCTCCGCCTGGTAGCGGATCAGCAGCCCCTCGTAGTTCCGCAGGACGACCGCGTCGTCGCTCATGCTCACCAGGTAGTTCGGCATCATCGGGATCTTCCCGCCGCCGTGCGGGCTGTCCACCACGTAGGTCGGGATGCCGATCCCGCTCGTGTGCCCGCGCAGCCCCTCCATGATCTCCAGCCCCTTCCACACGCTCGTCCGGAAGTGGCCGGCCCCGGTCACCGGGTCGCAGTGGAAGATGTAGTACGGCCGGACCTTGATCCGCAACAGCCCGCGGAGCAGCTCCCGCATCGTCGCCAGGTCGTCGTTCACGCCCCTCAGCAGGACGGAGTGGTTGTTGATCGGCATCCCGCCGCGGAGCAGCGCCTTGCACACCCGGGCCGCCTCCGGCGTCACCTCCCGCGGGTGGTTGAAGTGCGTCTGGATGTACACCTTCTCGGCCGACGCCAGCAGGTCGACCAGCTCGTTGTCGTACAGCCGCTGCGGCAGGGTGACCGGGACCCGGGTGCCGACCCGGATCACGTCGACGTGGTCGATCTCCTTCAGGCTCTCGAGGTAGAACCGGAGCTTGCCGATCGGGAGGGTGAGCGGGTCCCCGCCGGACACGATCACGTCGCGGATCTCGGGGTGCGCCCGGACGTACCCGATCATCCGCTCGTCGTCGGCGCTGACCCCCTCCCACCCGCCGCGGGTCAGGGTCGCCCGCTTCCGGGTGCAGTACCGGCAGTACATCGAGCAGTTCGGGGTGGTGATCAGCAGCGCCCGGTCCGGGTACCGGTGGGTCAGCCCCGGGACGGGCGAGTCCTTGTCCTCCTCCAGCGGGTCGTCCAGCTCGTACCCGGACGGGTTCTCGGCCTCCAGCGGCGACGGCACCGACTGGAGCCGGATCGGGTCGGCCGGGTCGTCCGGGTCGATCAGGGAGAAGTAGTACGGCGGGATGGCGAGCTTGTAGTCGCCCTCCAGCCGGCCGATCGCCTCCAGCTCCTCGGGCGAGAACCGGAGCAGGGTGCGGAGCTGGCGGACGGACCGGATCGAGTTCTGGGTCTGCCACCGCCAGTCGTCCCACTGGGCGTCGGGCACGTGCTCCCACACCGGGTGGCGGCGCGGGCGACTGGGAGGCTCGTCGTCGCCGAACCCGCCGGCGGCCGGGTGGCCGGGGTTGGCGAGCGGGCGGCGCGCGTCGGGCTCGGACATGCGGCGGGTGACCTCTTCGGGTCGGCGTGTCCCGGGTCGCGGCTCACGGTGCGGCGGCTCGCGGGTGCGACTCGGCGGGCGGCTCGCGCCACGACGAGGACGCTTTAAACACGAATCGTAACGCCGGGTCTTTGAAAAACAAGTTGGTGACCGGCCCGCGCGGCCGGGTTTCTTCGCTTTTCCCGCGCCACCCCCGCTACACCCCGAACGGTTCCGCGCGGCGCGGCGGGTGCGGGCGGTCCGGGGCGGTGGCTGACCGGGCGGGATACCGGGCCGGCGCGGGCGGGTCAAGGCGGGCGGCGTCAGTCGACCGGGTGCGGCGGGAACGTGTTCCGCAGGAACGTGTCGAACTCGTCCGGCGGCGGGCCGGGGGCGCCGACCGCGACCAGCCCGTGCAGCCGCTCCGGCGGCCACTCGTTCGCCGTTAGCAGCCAGGTCGCCAGCTCGCGGTAGTTGGCGAAGAAGTTCCACCCGGGCGGGATGTACCCGGACCACCCGTTGACGCACGGCAGCCCGAGGTCCTGGGTCGCCCGCATCACCTCCAGCTGCAGGGCGTACCGGTCGCCCTCCCCGGTCCCGGCCGACGGGAAGACGTACACGAACCGCGGGTCCGGGTGCCGGCGCACCGCCCGCGCGATCCGCTCCTGGCGGGCCACCACGTCCGACACCGGGGCGCGGAACTGGAACCACACGCCTTCGCGCACGGGGCCGACCGGCACCAGCCGCTGGTCCAGGGCGACGGCCGCCAGCCCGGCGACCGCGACCGCCGCCGCCGGGCCCGTCCCGACCCGCCGCGCGAGCCGCACGCCGGTGTCGAGCAGGTGCCCGAGCGCCAACCCGGCGGGGAACAGGAGCACCAGGCAGACGCGCCCGGGGACGCGGATCCCGCCCGCCCCGGGGAGGTTCGCGACCGACTCGTACAGCCACACGTCCCCGAACCGGGTGACCAGCACCGCCAGGAGCACCGTCGTCCACGCGGCCGCCACCGCGGCCCGCCGCGCGGCGCCGGCCCCGGCGGGGAAGAACCCGGCGGCGGCGACCACCAGCACCGCCGCCGCCGGCAGCAGCCCGGGGTGCATCAGGTGTTCGCCCTCCGGGACCGCGAACTCCGGCAGCGGGGCCCGCCCGCTCGCCGGGTGGTGGTACGCGTTCTTCGGGGCGGTCAGCCACGACGCCGGGACCGGGGCCCCGGCCTTGATGTCGGCGACGGCCGCGCCGCCCTGGGTGCCCTGCCGGTGCCGGTCCACCAGGGCGTACGTCACCGCCCCGGCGGCCGCGACCGCCGCCGCGCGCCCGGCCCACCCCCGCCACCCCGGTCGCAGCAACTCCCGCCAGGCGAACCCGCGGCCGAACCGGACCGCGGACACCAGCAGCCCGGCCGCCAGGGTCAGGGCGAGGAAGTACCCGATGTACACGGTCAGGTAGAACTGGGCGGCGGCGCACCCGGCGGCGGCCGCCAGCCGCCACGTCCGCGGGAGCCGGAGGAACTCCCAGGCGAACACGACCGCCGGCGGGACCAGGAACCGCGGGACGAGCTGGGTGTGCTGGGTCTGCCCGACCACCGGCAGCCCGAACGCGAACACGTACGCGGCCGCGGCCGCCCCGGCCGGCCCGAGCCCGAGCCGCCGGGCGGCCCAGGCGGCGGCCGCGAAGTTCAGCGCGCAGGCCAGGAGGAAGTGCCACTGGAACGCCCCCTCCGGGGTCGCCCCGGCGGCCCGGGCGGCGGCGTACAGCGGGAGCATCCCGAGGTGGGCGTCGGACCACGCCGTCGCCCCGGCCGCCGGGTGGAACGACGGGGCGTCCCAGAACCCGGTCCCGGCCCGCCCGCACGCCCACCGGTACCCGTGCTCCAGGACGAAGTTGTTGATCCGGTTGTCGATCACGTCCCCGGGGAGGTGGCTCAGGTCCGTGCCGACCACCTGGAGCGGGTAGTTGCCGAACCCGACCAGGAACGCGGCGGCGACCAGCGCCCACCCGGCGGGGTGCCAGGCCGGGGCGGGGGGCGGGGCGGCGGTCACGGCTGCTCCGGGGGCGGGGTGCGGAAGTCGTAGATCAGGAACGTCGGGGTGCGGGCGACCGGGGCGAGGGTGAGCAGGTGGGCCAGCGCCACCTTCTTCGCCGGCGTGGCTTCCGGGTGGAGGGTGACCACCGTCGCCCCGACCGCCAGCACCCGCCTCCCGACCGCCGCCCGGAACTCGCCCGCCGTCCGGACCCCCGACGCCTCGACCGGGATCGGCTCGAACGGCGGCTGCCGCGCGGCCGGGTCGGTCCCGAAGTACCACAGGGCGATCGGCGGCTCCCCGTTCGCCCGGTGCCACTCCGCCAGGTCGGGCAGCCCCTGGCCCCAGTCCAGGTTCGAGTCGGTCACCCGGGCGCGGGCCGCCGCCGGGCCGCCGGCCAGCTGGTTCAGGTAACCCAGCCCGTGCGGCCACACCCACCCCGACACCGCCGCCGTCACCGCCACCGCCGCCAGCCCGGCCCGCGGCCCCCACCGCGGGAACCCGCGGCACACCGCCACCGCGACCGCCGCGTACCCGACCGCCATCACCGGCAGGGCGAGCCGCACCCCGATCTGGAGGTTGGCGGTGAGCAGGGTGGCGAGCAGCCCGGCGGCGGCGAGCGCCAGGGCGTTGGCCGCCGCCCGCGGGCGGAGCAGGGCGGCCAGCCCGAGCAGCAGGACCGGGAGCGGGGTCTTCATCGCCACCACCGCCGGGAAGTAGTACCACACCCCGTTCGGGTAGTACGTCCCGTTCAGGAACGTCGGCCGGCCCTCCGCGTTGTGCCACCCCTGGAAGGCCAGCGCCACCGCCGCGTACGGCACCCGGTCGTACCGGGCGGCCAGCTCGTCGTACCGCGGCCGGAGCGCCTCCGTCGGCGGCATCGCCCGGGCCACCGCGGCCAGCGGCCGCGCCCCCGGGTCGGACACCCCGCAGGCGGCGGCCGCCACCCCGAGCCCGACCCCGATCACCGCCGCCGCCGCCAGCACCGACCGGGCGGTGGCGGACAGGGCGGACCGCGCCCACGTCCCGAGGGTCGCCCCGGGCGGCCGCGACAACCCGCCGGACGAGAACCGCCAGGCCACCTCCAGGGCGACCAGGATCACCCCGCCGTACAGCATCCCGGACAGCTTGCACAGGACCGCGACCCCGTACCACAGCCCGGGCAGCAGCACCCGCCCCCACCACCCGCCGCCGCGCCCGGCGTACACCACCCAGGTGAACGCCAGCAGCGACGCGCCGGCCGCGATGTCGGTGGTGGCGAGGGACGCGTGGGCGAGGAAGTTCGGGTCGGCGGCGACCAGCCCGGCGGCCACCCGCCCGGCCCACGGCCCGCCGGTCGCCCGCCCGAGCCGGAGTACCGCCACCAGCAGCAGCGCGAGCCACGCCAGGGTCACCGCCCGGGCCGACCGGAGGTGGTCGAGCGGGGCCTCCAACTTCCGCCCGCCGGCCCGCACCTCGGCCGCGTACACCGGGGCGGTGACCGCCACCGGCGGGAGCGGCATCACCCCGTGCAGGGCCGAGGTCGCCGCCCACCGCCGCGGCAGCTCGCCCGGCCCCGGCGGCGGGTCGTCCGCCGGCCGGGCCCCCCACGCCCGCCACCCGTCCAGCCCGGCGGTCAGGTAGAACGGCTCGTCGTACGTCACCCCGGTCCGGGCGGCCGCGGTCAGGCAGTACCCGGCGGCCCACCCCATCAGGACGGCCAGCCACGCGGCGTCGGTCCAGAAGTCGCGCCGTCCGGCGGGCATGCGGGGTCCTCGGGCCGCGGGTCACGTTCCGACGTGGTTCGGACACCGTGTTCCCGGTTAGCGACCCGTCGCAGACGCGTCTGCGACGCGTCGCTAACCGGAGCTTTACACCCGTTCTCGGTGGGCATTGTTACGGGAACAGGCCCCGCTGGGCCTTCTCGGTGGCAACCTTCTGCACCCCCAGGCTCAGCGCCGCGAGCCGGTTCGACAGGTTCCGCCGCCGGGCCACCTCCCGCACCCGCCGGAATGCCCCGAGCATCAGGTCCCGCAGCTTCGCGTTCACCTGGTCCTCGCTCCAGAAGAACTGCTGCAGGTCCTGCACCCACTCGAAGTACGACACCGTCACCCCGCCGGCGTTGCACAGGATGTCCGGGATGACGAACACGTCCGAGCCGGCCAGCACCGCGTCCGCCTCCGGCGTCGTCGGGCCGTTCGCCCCCTCCGCCAGGATGCGGCACCGCAGCCGCCCGGCGTTCTCGGAGGTGATGACCCGCTCCAGCGCCGCCGGGACCAGGATGTCGCACGGCTCGGACAGCAGGTCGGCCGGGTCGAGGGCCTCGGCCTCCGGGAACCCGACCACCGTCCGCCGCTCGTTCCCCGGGGCCGCGACGTACTTGTTCAGCGCCTGGATGTCGATCCCGCGGTCGTGCCGGACCGCCCCGTACCGGTCCCCGATCGCGACCACCTTCACCCCCAGCTTGTGCAGCTCGTCGGCCGTCACCGACCCGACGTTCCCGTACCCCTGGACGACGGCGGTCGCGTCCCCCGGGCGGAGGTCGAGCTCCTCCATCGCCGCCCGGACGCAGTACACCACCCCGCGGCCGGTCGCCTCCCGCCGGCCGACGCACCCGCCCAGCTCGACCGGCTTGCCGGTCACGATCTCGGGGCAGGCGTACCCGACCTTCATCGAGTACGTGTCGTAGATCCAGGCCATGGTCTGCTCGTCCGTCCCCATGTCCGGGGCCATCACGTCGACCCGCGGGCCGATGATGTTCAGCACCTCCTCGGTGAACCGGCGGGTCATCCGCTCCTTCTCCCCGAGGCTCAGGGCGGCCGGGTCGCAGGCGATCCCGCCCTTCGCCCCGCCGTACGGCAGGTTCATGATCCCGCACTTCCAGCTCATCCACATGGCCAGGGCGGCGACCTCCCCGAGGTCGACCTCCGGGGCGTACCGCAGCCCGCCCTTGCTCGCCCCGCTGGTGAGCGAGTGCTGCACCCGGAACCCGATGAACACCCGCGTCTTCCCGCTGTCCATCCGGACCGGAACGGCCATCACCTGGGACCGCTTCGGGACCATCAGCCGCTGGGTGATGTTCGGGTCCAGGTCGATCGCCGCGGCGACCGTCTCGAGCTGCCGGCAGGCCATCCGGAAGACCGCGGACATCTCGAACACGTTGGCCGGCGGGTGGGCGGCGGGGGCGAGCGCGGACATCGGTGCGGCACCTGGTGGGGAGGGGCCCGTCGGGGAGGGACGGGAGGTGGAATTATAAGCGCCGGGCGGGTTGCGGGGCTGTGTCGCCGCTTGCGGCGTTGCGGGCGGCGCAACGCCGCGAGCGGCGACCGCCGTCTCACCGGGCCAACTCGGTGTGGCGGAAGTTCAGCACGTAGTAGCACAGCTTCCGGACGTCGCTCGGGACGAAGTCCGGGGGCGGGGTGCAGCGGATCCGGATCCGGTGCCGGCCCGGCGGCACCTCCACCAGGTACGCCCTCGGCACCCCGAACTGCTTCGGGTCCCAGTCCCCCGCCCCCTTCTCCGCGTCGAACTCGTCGGCCACCAGCCCGGACAGGGCGAACCGGAACGCCCCCGGCTGGTCCACCCCGAACGTCAGCTCCAGCTTGAACACGCGGGTCCGGTCGGTCGGGTTGGTCAGGTGCAGCGACCCGTCCGGCGGGCCGTACCGGATCCGGGTCGGCTCGGTCGGGTCGGCCGCCGGGTTGATGAACTTCCCCAGCCAGGTGGCGGCCACGTACTCCCGCTCCCGCCGGGCCGCCGCCTCGTGGTACCCCGGGTCCACCCCCCGCCACGCGTCCCGGTACGGCCGCAGGTCCAGGAAGAACTGCTGCCCGTCCTCGTGCGTCTCCCGCGGGAGCCGGGCGGCCGGGCGGCCGGCGAACCGGGCGAACTGCTCGTCCGCCGCCGCCAGCCACACGTCCGCCTTGCTCGCCGGGTTCGCCGGCGGGCACCCGCGCTTGTCGATCAGCAGCCCGTCGAACCCGGCCGCGGTCACCCGCCGGAGCATCTCGTCCGGCGGCTCGGCCGCCACCTCCCGCTGCCACGCGTCCGCCTCCCGCTCCTTCATCGCCCCGTAGCTCCACACCAGCCCGGCGGTGTGGAAGTACCCCCGGGCGTGCTCGTACGCCCGCATCCGGTACACCTCCGGCACCTCCGGGAACCCGGCGTACGGCAGGCAGAACACCTTCGACCCCGGCGGCATCCGCTGCTCGATCAGGCTGAAGAACCGAGCATCCGCCCGGAACCGCTCGGCGTGCTCGTCGATCGCCGCGACGATCCCCGGCCCGAACCAGGTGCGCGGCGTCTGGTCGAGGAACCCGACCGCGGCCACCGCCGCCCACGCCGGGTACCGGGCCCACGGCGGGAGCCGGCGGGCGTCGGCCCGCCCGACCCACCGGCGGAACCGCTCGGGGTGCCGCCACCGGGCCCACGCCGGCACTCCGAGCAGGGCCGCCCACGCGACCGCCAGCACCGCCAGCCACACCACCTTCCCGCCCACGTCCAGGAGCAGGACCCCGAGGGTGAAGACCGCCAGCAGCCCGACCCCGAACCCGGCCGCGTACCGGGCCGGGAGGCCGGCCCGGTGCGTCGCCCACACCCGGTCGAGCGCCCAGACCGCGGCCAGGATGCCGAAGAACCCGACGAACACGCTGGCCCGGTTGTACGCCCGGACCTGCGGGGTGACGAGCAGGTTGAACACCGACCCGAGCCCGCCGACCGTCGCCAAGAGGACGGCGAACACGGCCAGCCCGGCGAGCGGCCCCCACGGCCACCCCCGGCCGACCGGCAGGACGGCGACGGCCACCAGCCCGAGCAGCCCGGCCGCCCCGACCAGCCCGAGCGACGCCGACCGGTTCTCCGTCTCGGCCGGCCGCTGGGCCGCGTTGTACAGCCACTTTAGCCGGTTGAACGCCGGCAGGTTGTGGTCCTCGATCGGCAAGACGAGGTGGGTGATCTTCAGCCCGTAGTGGTCGGCCTCCTCTGGGTACCGCTGGGTGATCGGGTTCACCCCGCGCTCGGCCTGGTACAGGTACGTCGGGACGTGGTTGGCGACCCCGAACCCCATCACGAGCGCGACCACCCCGCCGGCGGCCGCCGCCGCCCGCCACTCCCGCAGCGCGACCGCCGCGTACACCCCGGCGAACGCCGTCAGGGCGCAGGCGAAGAACGCGTAGTACGCCCCGGCCGACGCCACCGCCGCGGCGAGCACGACCAGCCCGAGCGTCCGCCAGGTCTTGAGCTGCCGGCGGAAGGTGCCGTCGGGCTCCTTGTGGAAGAACGGCAGTTCGCCGCGCAGGATCGCGAACGCCGGCAGGAGCGACAGCGGGACCATCCAGTACGCGGCGAGGAAGTAGTGGTTCTCCCACCGCTGGTAGTGGAACGGGAGGAACGCGTACAGGAGCCCGCCGGTCGCCGCCGCCGGGAGCGACAGCCCGAGCCGGCGGCAGACGACCATCGTCGTGAGGACGGTGAGCGGGAAGGTGAGGAGGAAGTACAGGTTGTACAGGACGAGCAGGTTGGACACGACGTGGCCGAGGAGCCAGATGGCGAGGAAGTGGAGGTGGTCGATGACCGGGAAGTCGTGCAGCTCGAGGACGCCGGGGGCGCCCATCTGCTCGTTCCGCCAGTGCCCGCCGAACCCGCGCTCGACCGTCGCCTTGACGAACGGGATCATCAGTAAGGCGTCGAGGTCGTAGTAGAACGGGGCCTTGAGGTCGGCCCGGTCGAGGCGGAGGCCGGCGGCGACGAGGGCGCAGCTGAGCAGCGCGGTGCCCGCGTACCAGGCGAGCCGGTCGCGCCGCCGGGGCGGCGGGTCGGCGTCGGCCGGCACCGGGGCGGGGTCGGACATGGGCGGGGGTCACTCGCGGTGCGACGGCGGCCCGGGACCGGATACCATCTCTGGGGGGCCGCGGGCCGCCCGCGCCATCACCCCACTACTTAGGGCCACGCCGCCCCGATGTCACCCCTCGACGCCCCCGCCCTGATCGTCGGCTGCGGCTACCTCGGCCGGCGGGTCGCCGCCCGGTGGGTCGCCGCCGGCCGCCGCGTCGCCGCCCTCACCCGGCGGAACGCGGACGCGCTGTTGGCGTTGGGCATCGAGCCGGTCGTCGGCGACGTGCTCGACCCGGACAGCCTGCGGGGGCTGCCGGCGGCGTCCACCGTGCTGTACGCGGTCGGCCTGGACCGGTCGGCAGGGAAGGGGATGCGGGAGGTGTACGTCGGCGGCCTCGGGCATGTCCTGGATACGCTGCCGGGGTGCGACCGGTTCGTCTACGTGTCGAGCACGAGCGTCTACGGCCAGACCGACGGCGGGTGGGTGGACGAGGAGTCCGCGACGGAACCGGTCGAAGAGTCGGGCCGGGTCGTGCTGGAGGCTGAGCGGCTGCTGCGCGAGAAGCGGCCGGACGCGATCATCCTCCGCTTCGCCGGCCACTACGGCCCGGGCCGACTCATCCGCAGGCAGCCGCTGTTGAGCGGCGAGCCGCACGTCGGCGACGCGGACAAGTGGCTGAACCTGGTTCACATCGACGACGGGGCCGACGCGGTGTTGGCGGCGGAGGCCCGCGGGGCGGCCGGGGGGACGTACAACATCGCGGACGACGAGCCGGCGCCGCGGCGGGGGTTCTACGCGCGGCTCGCGGAGTTGCTGGGCGCGCCGCCGGCGACGTTCGACCACCGCCCGGAACCGGGGACGGCGAACCGCCGCGTCCGGAACGCGAAGGCGAGGGCGGCGCTCGGGTGGGCGCCGCGCTTCCCGACGTACCGCGACGGCCTGCCGCACGCGGTGGCCGGTACGACGTGACGGCGAGTCCGTCCGAGCCCGAGCGCCAGCGAGGGTTGACGCCGTCCCTCGCTGGCGCTCGGGCTCGGACCCGTATCCCATACCCGAGGTGCCCCATGCCCCGACTGCTCGCCGCGTGCGCCCTGCTGGCGCTCGCCCTCCCGGCGCTGGCCGACGACAAGCCGAAGCCGAACACGCTCACCCCGAAGGAGATCGCCGACGGGTGGGTCCTGCTGTTCGACGGCGAGACCACGTTCGGGTGGAAGGAGGCCAAGGAGGGGAAGAAGGCCGAACTCGCCGCCAAGGACGGCGCCCTCGTAATCGCCGGGAAGGGGGTCGGGGTTCAGTTCACGACCCGGTTCCGGTACGCGGAATTGACCGGGGAGTACCGTACGGCGACGAAAGGCAGCAGCCTCGATGTCACTCTCGAATCGCCCGGCGTGGGCCTCGGGGCGGGGGACGGTCTGCTCCCGAGCGAGAAGGACGAGTGGCGCAGGCTGATCGTCCGCCTGACCCCTCGCGAGACGCTCGTCGCCGCGGGAGAACCCGGGAAGTCGGGGCTCTCCGGCCCGGCCTTCGGACAGGACATCGTCGCGACCGTGGGGTTCAAGCTTCCCGACGGCGAGGACGGCCGCATCGAACTCCGCAACCTCAAGCTCCGTCCCCTCGAAGCGAAACCCCTCTTCGCCGGGAAGAACCTCGACGGGTGGAAGGTGAACCAGGCCGACCCGAAGCGGGTGGCGTCGAAGTTCGAGGTGACCAAGGCGGGCGAGCTGTCGGTCAAGAACGGCCCCGGCGACCTCGTCAGCGAGGCGGAGTTCGCCAACTTCGTCCTGCAGTTCGAGTGCAAGACGCTCGGCGACGGCCTCAACAGCGGCGTGTTCTTCCGCTGCATCCCCGGCCAGTACCAGAACGGGTACGAGGCGCAGGTCCAGAACGCGTTCCTCGACAAGGACCGCACCAAGCCGAAGGACTTCGGCACCGGGGCGATCTACCGTCGCGTCCCGGCCCGGAAGGTGGTGAGCGACGACAACGAGTGGTTCACGATGACGGTGGTCGCCGACGGCCGGCACATCGCGACGTGGGTGAACGGGTACCAGACGGTGGACTGGACGGACGACCGGAAGGAGAACGAGAACCCGCGGCAGGGGTACCGTGCCGCGAAGGGGCCGATCTCGATCCAGGGCCACGACCCGACCACGGACCTGCTGTTCCGCAACATCCGGATCGCGGAACTGCCGGGCGAGAAGAAGTGAACGAAGACGGCCGGGGTCAACCCGGCCGCTCGCCGTGTCCGGGGCGAGCGGCCGGGTTGACCCCGGCCGGCCCGTCATCCGTCACGCCTGCTTCCTCGCGTGCTTCGTCTCCGGCACCTCGTCCGACTTCGGGTCGAACCAGGCGTCCTCGAACACGATCCGCTCCCGCTTCGCCATCGCCATGTTCGCGGTCAGGGCGACGATCGCGTCCGCCATCGCCACCTCCCCGTGGCACCGCGGCAGGATGTCGGCGTACTTCAGCTTCCCCTTCTCGTCCTTCTCGTAGCTCACCTTCCCGCCCTGCTCCTGCCACCGCCGGACGCAGTACGCGAAGTGCTCCATCTCCGTCCGGTACCCGCGGACCGCGGTGTCCCACTCCGGGGAGCCCGCGGCCTTCGAGATGGCCGCCCCGCCGCCCCCGCCCCAGGTGCTCGTCGCCTCCAGCGCCGGCTTCCCGCCGCCCGCCCCGCCGACCGTCACCTTGGTGTCCCGCCCGCCGGCCGCCGCGTCCCCCTTCTTCGTCTTGTCCTTCTCCCGGAACAGGTAGACGTTCGCTTCCTTCTCCAGGAACATCGTCCCCTTGCTCCCCATCACCCACTCGCCGTAGCTCTCGAACTCGTTCGTGTTCATCGAGGTGTACGTCACCACCACGACGTCGTCCGCGTTCTTCCCGCCCTTGCCGGCCTTCGGGTGCGTCGGCCCGGGGAACTCGTAGGTCACGAACACCCCATCGTCGCTCTCCCGGTCGTTCCGGTTCTTCCCGTCCGGGTCAGTGCCGTAGAAGAACTTCCCGCCGACCCCCGACACCGCCAGCGGGTGGACGTGCCCCAGGATGATCGACGACGCGTCGAGTTGGTGGCTGCCCAGTTCGGCCATCAGCCCGCCGCCGGCCGTGTTCGAGATCCGCCACCGGACCAGCTCGCCGACGTCCCTGAACCCGTACACGGCCGGGTTGCCGAACGCCAGCTCCTTCAGCCGCTCCGGCGGCAGCGCCTTCGCGTCCTCTTTCGGGACCGGCTTCCACCACCCGTCGATGTAGTACGGCAGGCCGTACTCCAGGGCGTACTTCGCCTTCTCCGCCTCGGACGCGGAGTACAGCCACGAGTTGTTCCGGTGCCACAGCGCCCGGATGTGCTTGATGTCGCCGAGCACCCCGGTGTTCAGCACCTCCATCGCCTGGGCGTACAGGGTGCTGTAGTGCCGCTGGTGGCCGATCGACAGCAGCAGGCCCTTGTCCTGGGCGTGCCGGATCATGTCCTTGCACCGGCCGATGGTCCGGGCCATCAGCTTCTCGCACAGGACGTGCAGCCCGGCGTCCAGGCACAGCCTGGTGATCGGGTCGTGGGTGTTCAGCGGGGTGGCGATCACCACCGCCTCCAGCCCGAGCTTGTCCTTGTCGGCCAAGAGCTTCTCGACGCTGTCGTACCGGGCGATCTTCTTCTCCGCGTCCGCCCCGTAGATCTTGTCCAGCCCCTTCCGCGGGCCGTTCGGCTCGCCCTTGAAGATCCGGTCCAGGTTGGTCGGCCGGATGTCACAGACGGCGACCACCTCGTTGAACTCCGGATTGTGCTCCCCGACCAGCACCCCGCCCTCGTCCCCGGTCCCGATGAACGCCGTCTTGACCGCCTTGTTCCCCTTCCACGACTCGTACCCGAAGTACACCGCCGCCGACACCGGGACGACCGCCCCGGCCGCCAGCCCGACCTTCAGCAGGTCGCGGCGGGTCGGGTCCCCGCCGACGGCCATCGTGTCCTTCATCTTCCCGCCCCGGGCGAGGTCGCCGGCGGCCTGGTCGAAGTTCGCCTTGCCGGTCGCCTTCTGCTCGGGCGTGAGGTCGAGAGCCATGAGGGGTCCACTCCGGGAGGATGGGTGTATTGTGCGGGGTCGGGCGGGATGTTGGAAGCGGGAAAACCGGTCTCGGCGAACGGCCACGCGTGAGCGGGCCGAGGAACCGGCCCATCTCCGGACGCGGCGGACCGGACCGTGTCGCCGACCGCGCCGGGTACGTTCCTCGGCCCGCTCACGCGTGGCCGTTCGCCCGGTCACGCCGCCGGCACCTCGCGGCGGCCGCGGACGCAGCGGCAGAGCAGGGCGTCGAGGCCCATCCACCGGCCGGTCGGGAACGTCGCCACCACCAGGAGCGCGAGGCACTCGATCACGTTCTTGTTCACGAACAGCGGGTTCCCCTCGGTGTTCGGCGGCAGCGGGTACCACGGGAACGGCGGGTGGAGCAGGTACGTCGTCACCAGGAACCCGGCCCCCAGGACGCACGCCACCGGGGTGAACAGCCCGGCCAACAGGCACGCCCCGACGACCACCAGGAACCACATGGTGACGCGGTCCATCCGCTGCCCGGCCGACGGCGGCGGCTTCTCGTCCTCGGGGGCCTTCCCGCCGTTCAGGCCGGTCCGCAGCTCGGCGACGAACGCGTTCGCGTCCCGGGCCAGGTCGGACTCGGCGGTCAGCAGGTCCATCCGCACCTCGGCCGCCCGCTTCTGGTCGATCCCGTACCCGTTGCCGAGCCCCGGCGACTGCCGGCCCTCGGCCGCCTTGAGCTGCTCCCGCAGCCAGTCCAGGTGGGCGAGCCGCTGCGGGGCGGTCAGCGGCACCTCCTGGGCGATGAACTTCACCTTCGCGTCCCGGGCGTCCACCCCGTACACCCACCGGGCGTAGCTCGCCCGGGCCGCGGTCACCAGGTCGTGCCCGACCGCCTCGAACGACTCCCCCTTCTTGGCGGCGTCGGCCCGGGCCTTGTCCGCGTCGGCCTTCGCCTTCGCCCGGGCCTTGTCGGCGTCCGCCTTGACCTTGGCCGGGTCGGCCTTCGGGTCCTTCAGCGCCTTCGCCTCCGCCTCGTTCGCCTCCTTGACCGCCTTCTCCTCGGCCGCGGTCGCGGCCCTCGCCTCCGCCTCCGCCTCGGCTTTCACCGCCTTCCGGGCCGCCTCCTCCATTTTGCCGAGTTGCTCGGCGACCGCCGGCGGGCACGCCTCGGCCTGCTTCTCGGCCGGCAGCGCGCGGAACCCCTCGACCTGCTTCTCGGCCGGCAGCGCGCGGAACCCCTCGGGGGTGAGGTCCTGCGGCCGCCTCACCTTGGCCGCGATCACCGCCTCGGGGTCCTCGAACTGCCGCCGCATCAGCCCGCCGATCGGCCCCGGGGCGACCCGCATGTACGGCTCGCTCGTGAACGGCTTGCTCGTCTCCGTCGGGCCGACCCGGTGGGAGTGGATCTTGTGCAGCCCCTCGAACAGGAAGTGCCAGCCGATCGCCAGGCGGAGGGCGAGGAGGAAGAACACCCGCGGCTGCCACCGCTGCTGGGCGGTGGCGACGATCAGGGCGAGCACGGTCCCGGCGAGGCCGGAGTACAGGACGGCGAGCGGGAGCGGGGAGGTGCTCATGGCGCGGTGTACGAGTCGGGGTCGAGGTTCAGTGCGGTCAGGGCGGGCGGGTCGGCGAGCACGACCGCGGCCAGCGCGGGCTTCAGCCGGGTCAGCGTCTCGGTCCCGGCCGGGCCCAGGACGAACGCCGCGGTGGACATCGCGTCGGCCTCGGCCGCCGTCCCGGCGGCGACGCTGGCGCTGGCGGTGCCGGCCGCCGGCCACCCGGTCCGCGGGTCGAGCAGGTGACCGAGTTTCCGCCCATTGTACTCGAAGAACTGGAACGTGGCCGCGGACGTTCCCAGCCCCCGGTCGCGGAGGTAAACCGTGCCGAGTGAGGCATCCGGGTCGGTCGGGTGGCGGAGCCGGACCGGCCACCCGCGCGGCTCCCCGGGCGGCCGGCCGATCGCGTAGGCGCTGCTCCCGCCGCCGTGGAGCAGGGCGGACGACACGCCCCACCCGTCCCGCAGCAGCCGGGCGGCGCGGTCGAGGGCGTACCCCTTGCCGACCGCCCCGAGGTTGATCTCCAGCCCGGCGACGCGGAACTTCACCGCCCGCCCGTCCGGGTCGAGGACGACGTGGCGGAACCCGGTCCGGCTCATCGCCGCGGATAGGGTCTTCGCCGCCGGCACCCGCCCCTCGCGGCGGAGGAAGCCCCACGCCCGGATCAGCGCCCCGGTCGCCACGTCGAACGCCCCGTCGGTCTCGCGCGTCCACCCGGCACAGCGGGCGAGCAGTTCGTACAGCTGCGGCTCCACGGGCACCGGGGCGTCGGCCGCCGCGGCGTTCAGCCGGGACACCTCGGAGTGGTCGCGGTAGACGGTCAGTTGGTCTTCGAGGTCGTCGATCAGGTCGAGGGCGGCGGTGGCGGCGGCGACCGGGTCGGGGTGGGTGCCGGCCGGGACGGCGACCTCGAAGGTGGTCGCCATCGCCCGGCGGCTGGCGCGGACGAGGGTGAACTCGGCGGGGGCGTCGGCGGGCGGGAAGAGGAGGTCGAGCATCGTGCGCCAACCGCCCCGTTTAGCCGCGACGCGGAGTCCTCGGAGCGGAGCGCGACCTGCACTCCGCGTCGCGGCTAAACGGGGTCACCCCACGTCACTCCGTCATCTGGTCGTGGATCATCGGGTCGAGGTACTTGGTGTTGCGCTCGACGGCCAGCACGATGGTCCGCTCCTCGACCCCATCCACCGAGGTGGCCACGGCCGGGATGATCTGCCGGCTGTCCGGCAGGCTGAACCACATGGCGAAGGTGCCGTCCGGCTTCAGGCTGACCGGGTCGTTCCCGAGCGTCAGGTGGGCGGCCGGGTCGGTCCGGCCGTACACGACCAGGCGGGCGTCGATGTCGAAGAAGAACTTCTTCAGGCTGCCCGGCGGGGTGGCCCCGGTGCCGAACGCCGTCTCCCGCGGGGCCCCGAGCGACCGCTTCAGCCGCTCCTCGAAGAACTCCCGCAGCTCCGGGTTGCCGGCCGACTCGAACCCGGTCGACCGGGCCAGGGTCCGCTCGGCCTGCTTCAGGTCGAAGGTGAACGGGGTGTCGAGGGCGTCGGACGCGCCGGCCTTCGGCGGGGTGACGACGTTCGACCGGGCCAGGACGAAGAAGTCGCCGCGGCGGGACTTGTACCCGACGTCCACCCGGTACTGCCGGGGCGGCTGCGGGACGTTCAGGTACCAGGTGGTGCAGTCCGGGCCGACCTCGATGTCCCGGATCGGCGTCTCGGACGTGCTGGTGGTGTCGACGCTGGTCACGTCGGACAGGCGGATGACCAGCTTCGCCCCGTACCAGTCCTGCCGCAGCGCCGCCTCGGCCCGCTGGACCGACTGGGCCGACAGCTCCCAGATGACGTGGAGCCAGTGCGGGTCGGGGACGGCGATGAAGATGCGGTCCTTGGTCGGGCCGGGGGGGAGGGCGGCCCGGGCCGCCGGCTCCCGGGCCGGGGCGGCGGGCTTGGCGACGAGCGGCCGGGCCGGCGGGACCGGCTTCGCCGGCTCGGCGGGCTTGGCCGCCGGCTTCGACCCGTTCACGGCGGCGGGGCGGTGCGCCCCGTTCGCGGCCGCGGCGGGGGCGGCCGGGCGGAGCGGGACGGGGAGCGGCTTGACCGGGCGGGTGACCTTCGCCGCGGACTTGGCGGCCGGCTTCGGGACCGGGGCGGGCTTGACCAGGCGCGGGGCCGTGACGGGCTTGAGAGCCGGCTTGGCGGCCGCCTTCGGCTTCGGGGCCGCGGCGGGCTTGGCGGCGAGGCGGGACAGCGCCCGGACCAGGCCCGCCTTGTCCATCGCGTCCCAACCGCGGACGCCCCGGCGGCGGGCCATCTCGGCCAACTCCTTCTTCGGCCGGTCGTTCAGCGGGCCAGCGGTACTCATCAGCGAACCACTCCCTCGCCGGACGGCGGTGGGGGGACGGTTTCGGACCGGGCGTCCGTGCGGGTACTTCGGGGTCAACGGTCTAGCCCTCGCCGGACCGGCCTCGGGCGATCCGGGCGGGAGAGCCGTCACCGGGCGGGGCGTCCGGTCGGACCGGCCGCTCGACTCATTCTACCAGTTCGTCGTCGTAACGACCGGTGCCGGGAGGTGCCGGCGGGGGTCCGCCTGGCGCAGCCGCGGGGTGGCGTGTCCCGTGGGGAAAAATCCACCGAGCACACCGGGGGGCGTGACGTAACTAACACCCCGACTTACACCTAATTTAAATTTGTCGGGTCGGTGCTGTCAACGCAAATCGGCAAGAAGTGACAACAAAACCTTTCGCCCCGGTCGGAAGTGACGGCCCGGTTCCTGGGCGAAGCTTGCCCAACCTCTTGGCAGAAATCATTAATCCTTTCGAAAGACATTCTTGAAGAACAGAAAACGACCACGTCCCGTCTTTCTCTAAACGGGCCAACCGGTTCTGAACCGTCCCTCGGGCTTGTGAAGAATTTCACGAGATGCGGATTGACTTTGCCCACGGTCCGCCCACAATACGGCTTCACAATCCGGACGCGATGGGCGGCAACCGGCCGTGAAGGTCGCCGTACTTTCTCTGGCCACCGTTGCTGTGGCGGCCCCGGCGGTCGCCCTCGCGGAGCTGTGCCTCGGCGGCGGACACTTGGTTCCGGCCGCCGCGGCCGCGGGCCTCTGTTTGCCGCCGGCGGCCGTCACGCTCCTGTTGGCCGACCTGGTGTTCCGGCGGTTTCCCGACTACGGGCCGGTGGCGGTAATGGTCGGGACGGCGTTCCGGATGGTGGTAGCGGTCGTAGGGGTTGTCGGACTTGGCGGGACGCTGGGCCGGGCGGGGGTCGACCCGGACCGGTTCGCCGCCTGGGTCGTGTTCCTGTATCTCACCACCCTTGTGGCGGAGTCCGCCCTGCTGGTCCGCGGGGCGGCGGGGGCCAAGCGTGAGCCGCGACCCGGGGAAGGACCGGCGGGTTGACTACCGCGGCCTGGCCCTGGCCGGGACGGCGGTCGGCGAGATCGTCGCCCCCATCCTGATCGGGGTGTGGCTCGACGGCCGGTACGGGTGGGCGCCGTGGGGACTGGCGGTCGGGGCGACGCTCGGGTTCGTCGGCGGGATCGCCCACCTGATCGTGATCGCCTGGCGGGAGAACAAGAAGGGCGAGCCGGGAGCGTGAGCGACCGGAGGGCGGCGGGGGCGCGAACATGGCGATGGACCCTCTCGAACACGTCCTCGACCACGCGTGGGTCGGGTCGGTCACCAAGCACCAGATCCTGCTGGTCGCGGCGGCCGTCGCCGTCGCCGTCCCGTTCATCCTGCTCGCCCGCCGGGTGAAAGACGGCACCCCGCCGCGCGGGGCGCTCTGGAACTTCCTCGAGATGCTCCTGCTGTTCATCCGGGACGAGGTGGCCCGGCCGAACATCGGGGCCGGGCACGACCACGCGCACGACGACGCGCAGCACGACATCTCCGACACGCTCGCGGCGGAGGTCCACGGCCGCGCCCCGCACGCCGCCACCCGCCACCCGGCGGACCGGTACGTCCCGTTCCTGTGGACGCTGTTCCTGTTCATCCTGACGTGCAACCTGTTCGGGATGGTGCCGTTCCTCGGCTCCCCGACGGCGGAACTCAGCGTCACGCTGGTGCTGGCGGCCCTGGTGTTCCTGGTGATCCACTTCGGGTCGATCGCGAAGAACGGGTTCGGCGGGTGGGTGAAGTCGTTCATCCCCCACCTGGAGGCCGACAACCTGCCGATGAAGATCTTCCTGACGGTGCTGATCGTCCCGCTGATCGCCCTGATCGAGGTGCTCGGGGCGTTCATCCGGGCCGCGGTGCTCGCCGTCCGGTTGTTCGCCAACATCTTCGCCGGGCACGTCGCCCTCGGGGTGATCCTGCTGTTCGCCGTCGCCGACGTGCACCACGGCGGGTTCTCCCCCGGCGGCACGGTGGCGGCCGTCCTGATGGGGACCGCCCTGAGCGTGCTGGAGCTGTTCGTCGCCTTCCTGCAGGCGTTCGTGTTCGTCCTGCTGAGCTCGATCTTCATCGGGTTGCAACTGAACCCGGAGCACTAAGGAACCACCCGGCGGACCCCGCCGACCGACCGATTCCCTCACCCGTGACACGAGGACCGACCGCCATGAAGCCTGTCGTCCGGCTCGCCCTGGTGATGTTCACCCTGTTCGTGGTCGCCGCCGGCCCGGCGTTCGCGCAGACCGGGGCCGCCCCGGCCGCGGTCGCCGACACCGGGCGGAACGGGGCCGGCATCGGGGCCGGGCTCGCGGCCGGGCTGGCGATCGTCGGGGCCGGCATCGGGATCGGGCTGGTCGGGGCGTCGGCCCTGTCCGCCATCGCCCGCCAGCCGGAGCAGAAGGGGGCGATCCAGGTCAACATGATCGTCATGGCCGCCCTGGTCGAGGGCGTGGCGATCATCGCCCTGCTGGTCATCGCGTTCGCCCTGGTCGGGCGAATCCCGGCCCCGTGACCCGCGGCCGACCTTCGCACCCCCTCGCCGGGAGACCGCACATGACCGTCCGGACGCTGGCCGCCGCGGCCGTGCTGCTCGCCACCCCCGCCCTCGGCCTGGCCGCGTCCGAGGGCGGGAAGCCGGCGGACCCGCTGACCCCGAACCTGGTGAACTCGGTCGTCACCCTGGTCGTGTTCCTCGGGCTGCTGGCGATCCTGTACCGGTTCGCCTGGGGGCCGATCATGAAGGGCCTGGCGGCCCGGGAGCAGGCCCAGTACCAGGCGCTGGAGGAGGCCCGGACGGCCCGCGAGGAGGCGGCCGCGATGCGGGCCCAGCTGCAGGCCGAGATGGCGAAGGCGACCGACCAGGTGCGGGCGCTCTTGGACGAGGCCCGCCGCGACGCCGACGCCCTGAAGGCGAGCGAGCGGGAGGCCGGGGCCCGCGACGCCGCGGCCGAGCGGGAGCGGGCCAAGCGGGAGATCGACGCCGCCCGGGACGCCGCCCTGAAGGACATCTACGACCAGGCGGTCCGGCTCGCCGCCCTGATGTCCGAGAAGGCGCTGCGGCGGACCGTGTCCGCCGAGGACCACCGCCGGTTGCTCGACGAGTCGATCGCCGAGCTGAAGGACGCGGCCAGCAAGGCGTGACCGAACCGTCCGGCGAGCCGGGAGCGTAGGCGACCGGAGACAGCCGCTCCGGTCGCTTACGCTCCCGGCTCGCCGGACGCCTGCTCCGGTCGCCTACGCTCCCGGCTCGCCTGGAAACCGCCCGGAACCGCACATGGCTCTCCCCGACACGCACGACACCGTCCTGGAAGCCGGGTCCGTCCGCGCCCGGCTCGCCAAGGTGTACGCCGAGGCCCTGTTGGCCGCCGCCCTCAAGCAGGGCGGGCCGACCGCGGCCGACGCCGCCGGCGAGGAGTTGTCCGCGTTCGTCGCCGACATCCTGGACCGGGACGCGGTCGTGTCCGGGTTCCTCGCCAGCCCGGCCGTCGGGAAGAAGACGAAGGCCGCCGCCCTCGACGCCGCCCTGCCGGGCCAGGCGTCCGAGTTGCTCCGCGGGCTGCTCGCCGTCCTCGCCCGGAACGGCCGACTCGACCTCGTCCGCGGGGTCGCCGCCGCCTACCGCCAGCTCCTCGACGAGCGGGCCGGGCGCGTGCGGGTCAAGGTGACGGCCGCCACCGAACTGACCGACGACCAGCGGGACGCCCTGACCACGCACCTGGCCGGGATGTTGAAGCAGGAACCGATCCTCGATGTCCGGGTCGACCCCGACCTGCTCGGCGGGATGGTCGTGCAGGTCGGCGACCGCGTCTTCGACACGTCCGTCCGCACCCGGCTCAGCACCCTCCGCACCCTCTTGCTCGACAGGGGCAGCAGTTATGCCGTCCAACGCGATTAACGCCGGCGAGATCATCAGCGTCCTGTCCCGCCAGATCATGGACTTCGACCGGAAGGTCGAGAGCCGCGAGGTCGGGCAGGTGCTCGAGGTGGGCGACGGGATCGCCCGCTGCTTCGGCCTGTCCACCGTCATGGCCGGCGAACTGGTCGACTTCCCCGACGCCGGGGTGAAGGGTTTGGCGTTCAACCTCGAAGAGTCCGCCGTCTCCGTCATCATCCTCGGCGACTATTTGAAGGTGCGCGAGGGGATGGAGGTCCGGACGACCGGCGAACTGCTCTCCGTGCCGGTCGGCGACGCCCTGATCGGCCGGGTGGTGGACCCGCTCGGGAACCCGCTCGACGGGAAGGGGCCGGTTCTGGCGACGAAGCGGCGGCTGGTCGAGAGCCCGGCCCCGGGGATCGTCGACCGCCAGCCGGTGAAGACCCCGCTGCAGACCGGGATCAAGGCGATCGACTCCATGACCCCGATCGGCCGGGGCCAGCGGGAGCTGATCATCGGCGACCGGAAGACCGGCAAGACCGCGATCGCCATTGACACGATCCTGAACCAGAAGGAAGAGAACGTCCTCTGCGTGTACGTGGCGTGCGGGCAGATGGAGTCGAAGGTCGCGGGGGTGGTCGAGATCCTGCGGAAGAACGGGGCGATGGACTACACCACGGTGGTCGTCGCCTCGGCGTCGAACGCCGCCCCGCTCCAGTACATCGCCCCGTACGCCGGCTGCGCGATGGCCGAGTACTTCATGTACGAGCAGGGCCGGGACACCCTGGTGGTGTACGACGACCTGTCGAAGCAGGCGGCCGCGTACCGGCAGTTGTCGCTCCTGGTCCGCCGCCCGCCGGGCCGCGAGGCGTACCCCGGGGACGTGTTCTACGCCCACTCGCGCCTCCTGGAGCGGAGCGCCAAGCTGGCCGAGAAGTGGGTCATCCTGGACGGCGCGACGGACGGGGCAAAAGCTGAGGGGCACTGGGGGATCAACAAGGCGAACAGCCCCGGCGAGCGGCGCGGCCCCGGCGACACCGGGATGGTGTACACCGGTCCCGGCGAGGCCGGCGGGCTGGAGCAGGCGAAGCACGACCTGAAGCAGTTCCCGGGGGCGAAGATCGCCAAGGTGGCCGGGACCGGCGGCAGCCTGACCGCCCTGCCGATCATCGAGACGCTGGAAGGCGAGGTGTCGGCGTACATCCCGACGAACGTGATCTCGATCACCGACGGGCAGATCTACCTGCAGCCGGACCTGAAGAACGCCGGGGTGCTGCCGGCGGTGGACGTCGGCATCTCGGTTTCGCGGGTCGGCGGGAACGCCCAGATCAAGGCGATGAAGAACAAGACCGTGGCCGGCGGGCTCAAGCTGACGCTGGCCCAGTTCCGGGAGCTGGAGGCGTTCGCCCAGCTCGGGACGGAGCTCGACCCGGCGACGCAGCGGCAGCTCGACCGCGGGCGGGTGATGGTCGAGATCCTGAAGCAGGGGCAGTACCGGCCGCTGAACGTGGTCGACCAGGTGATGATCATCTACGCCGGGAACAGCGGGGCCATGGACAAGATCAAGGACCGGACGCAGGTGAAGGCGTGGGAGGAGCAGTTCCTGAAGTTCATGAAGGAGCAGATGCCGGAGGTGCGGGCGCTGGTCGCGGAGAAGAAGGACATGACGCCGGAGGTGGTGGAGAAGCTGAACGCGGCGATCGCCGCGTTCCAGCCGCAGTTCCGGGGGTAGGGCCGGGCGGATTCAGGCTCAGGGGTTGATCGTGTCGGCCGCCAGGGGTTGCGCTCGGGCCTTCGGCCCGTCGCTCCACCCCTGGCTACCGTCGGTCGCCGCTCCGCGGCTAAGTTTTGAGTCCCGGAGGGACGTGTGACGTTAGCCAGGGGTGGAGCGCAGCGCAACCCCTGGCGGCCTGCTGCGGAGAAAACCAAATGACCGCCGTCCGCCCGATCGCCGTGCTCGTTTTGGCCGCCGCCCTCGCCGGGTGCGGGAAGAAGTCCGCGCCAATGCCGGACTCGACCCCCGGTCCCGACCCCGCGGCGGGGGACCGGACGCCGGCCGGTGGCGACCCGAAGGCGATGCTCGAGGAGTTCCTCAAGCCCGGGGCCGACCACGCCGCCCTGACGAAGAAGCTCCGCCCGACCAAGGCCGACTACGAGGCGGTGTTCGAGCCGGAGTTTGCCGCGAAGTTCGAGGCCTTCCGGGCCAAAGACTGGGACTCCGGCCTGGCGGGGGTCGCCCCGAAGCGCGGGCAGGCGGCGGTGCTGGTGACCTCGGCGACCACCGAGGAACTGAGGGCGGGCGCGGCCAACTTCCCCGGCGGGTACAAGCAGGTGGCCGACAAGTTCAAGCCCGGGCTGACGGTGTACGTGTTCGAGTTCGTCGAGCCGGGCAAGAACAGCGGGCTGAGGTTCGACGGGCTGGTGAAGGTGAACGGGAACTGGCGGCTCTTCCCGAAGCCGTGGCAGGCGAAGTGATCGGACGGTGGTCCGCCCGGGGTTGAAACCCCGGGCTATTGCCGGTGACCCCTTCGGGGTCGGAAGGCCTTGGACCCCGAAGGGGTCACCGAGAATAGCCCGGGTTTCAACCCCGGGCGGGGGGATGACACCGTGCCGAACCTGCGTTCCCTCGTGAAGCGCCGCAAGGCGGTGCGGAACATCCGGAAGATCACCCGGACGATGGAGCTGATCGCCACCGCCCGGTTCAGGAAGGCGCTCGACCGCGCCACCGAGGCCGACGCGTACACCCGCAAGATCGCCGAACTCGCCGCCGACCTGAGCCGGAACGCCGGCGACGTCAGCCACCCGCTGCTCGCCACCCGACCGGTCCGGAAGTCGCTGCTGCTGGTCGTCACCGCGAACCGCGGGCTGTGCGGCGGGTACAACGGCAGCGTCATCCGCGAGGCGATGGGGGCCGTCCGGGCGTACCGCGCCGCGAACGCCCCGTTCGACCTGGAGGTGGCCGGCAAGCGCGGGATCGCGTTCTTCAAGTTCCAGGGCCTCGCCCGGGCCGCCGAGTACACGAACTTCGAGGACAAGCCGACGTTCGCCGAGGTCGACGTGCTGGCGAGCCGCCTCATCGACCTGTTCGTCACCGGGCAGGTGGACGAGGTGAAGGTCGCGTACATGAAGTTCCTGAACGCCGCCCGGCAGACGCCGGTGGTCGAGACGCTGCTGCCGCTGTCGTCGGTCACGGCCGAACCGGCGGCGGGGGTCGCGCCCGCCGCCGGGAACCGGGTGGACTACGAGTTCCTGCCGGACGCCGGGGAGATCCTGGAGGAGTTGGTGCCGGCGGCCCTGAAGGTCCGGCTGTTCAAGGTGTTCCTGGACGCGGCGGTGAGCGAGCAGATCGCCCGGCGGGTGGCGATGAAGGCGGCGACGGAGAACGCCGGCGACCTGATCAAGGACATCACCCGGCTGTACAACCGGACCCGGCAGGCGAACATCACCCGGGAGATCTCGGAGCTGATCGGCGGGTCCGAGGCGCTGAAGTGACCCGCCCCCGGAGGGGAGCGCGATGGCGGTCGGGCGCCGGAAGCTGACCTTCGCCACCCTCGACGAGGCGGTGGCGGACGCCGAGAACCTGCTGGCGCGGGGGTACGACCGGGCCGGGAACTGGGACCTCGCCCAGTGCTGCGGGCACCTGGCCGAGTGGATGCGGTTCCCGATGGACGGGTTCCCCCGGCAGTGGGTCCCGGTGCGGGTCCTGTTCTGGGCGCTGCGGAACACGATCGGCCGGCGGACGCTGCGGAAGATGCTGGCGACCGGCGGGATGCCCGCCGGGGCGCCGACGCTCAAGCAGACCGTCCCGCCGCCGGGCGGCGACGCGGCGGGGGCGGTCGCGGAGCTGCGGCGGACGGCCGGGCGGATGGCGGCCCACCCGGACCCGCCGAAGCCGTCCCCGCTGCTCGGGGCGCTGACCCGCGACGAGTGGTTCCGCGTGAACCTGCTGCACTGCGCCCACCACCTGAGCTTCCTGGTCCCGCGGTCGTAGGTCGGGCCGTACCCGACACCGGTACGCGACTGGTACACGAGAGCCGTCGGGCACAGCCCGACCTACGGAGGCAGAGCACCGATGGTTTCCACCGCCAAGCAGAAGGCCGGCACGATCGTCCAGATCATCGGGTCCACCTTCGACGTGGAGTTCGAGGAGGGCCACCTCCCGGAGATCTACAACGCCCTCACGATCACCGCCAGGACCGAGGGCGGGGTCGAGATCGACCTGACCGGCGAGGTCCAGCAGCACCTCGGCGGCAGCCGGGTCCGGTGCGTCGCCCTGGGCAGCACCGACGGCCTGGTCCGCGGCATGTCCGCGACGGACACCGGTGCCCCGGTGTCCGTCCCGGTCGGCCTCGAGACCCTCGGCCGGGTGTTCAACCTGCTCGGCCAGCCGATCGACGGCCGCGGCCCGGTGAACGCCAAGGAGAAGCGGTCGATCCACCGCGAGCCGCCGAAGTTCGACGCCCTGTCCCCGAAGTCCGAGGTGCTGGTCACCGGGATCAAGGTGATCGACCTGCTGACCCCCCTGGCCCGGGGCGGGAAGGCCGGGCTGTTCGGCGGAGCCGGGCTCGGCAAGACGGTCATCCTGCAGGAGCTGATCACCCGGATCGCCAAGGAGTACAAGGGGTACTCGGTGTTCGCCGGGGTCGGGGAGCGGACCCGCGAGGGGAACGACCTCTGGCTGGAAATGCAGGAGACCAAGACGAGCGCCGCGGCCGACGCCAAGAGCGTGCTGGAGTCGACGGCGATGGTGTTCGGGCAGATGAACGAGCCGCCCGGCGCCCGGCTGCGGGTGGCGCTGTCGGCGCTGACGATGGCCGAGTGGTTCCGGGACGTGTCGAAGACCGAGACGCTCCTGTTCGTCGACAACATCTTCCGGTTCAGCCAGGCGGGGAGTGAGGTGTCGGCGCTGCTCGGGCGGATGCCGAGCGCGGTGGGCTACCAGCCGACGCTGGCGACCGAGATGGGCGAGCTGCAGGAGCGGATCACCACCACCAGCGACGGGGCGATCACCTCGGTGCAGGCGGTGTACGTCCCGGCCGACGACCCGACCGACCCGGCCCCGGCGAACACGTTCCAGCACCTGGACGCGTTCATCTACCTGGAGCGGAGCATCTCGGAGAAGGGGATCTACCCGGCGGTCGACCCGCTGGCGTCGAACAGCCGGCTGCTGGACCCGCAGTTCGTGGGCGACCGGCACTTCGCGGTGGCCGACCGGGTGAAGCGGATCCTGCAGCGGAACCGGGACCTGCAGGACATCATCGCCATCCTCGGGGTGGACGAGCTGTCCGAGGACGACAAGAAGACGGTGGCCCGGGCGCGGCGGATCGAGCGGTTCCTGTCGCAGCCGTTCTTCGTGGCCGAGCCGTTCACCGGGAAGCCGGGCGAGTTCACCACCCTCGAGGACACGATCACCAGCTTCGAGCAGCTGTGCGACGGGAAGTGGGACAACCTGCCCGAGGGGGCGTTCATGTACGTCGGCGGGATCGAGCAGGCGGCGGCCGCCGGCGAGAAGATGAAGGGGTGAACGGGTGAGGGGGTGAAGGGGTGAGAAAACCGGGGTCCGTCTGTCACCCCTTCACCCCCTCACCCGTTCACCCCTTCTCTTCCGACTCCGAGGGTGACACATGGCTGAGACGGGCAAGACGGTCCGGTGCGTGGTGGTCACCCCCGAGAAGGCGGTGCTGGACGAGCCGGCGACGTACGTCACCGTCCCGCTGTTCGACGGCGAACTCGGGGTGCAGCCGGGTCGCGCCGCGCTGATCGGCCGGCTCGGGGCTGGCGAGTTGCGGCTGACGACGGCGGCCGGGACGCGGCGGTACTTCGTCGAGGCGGGGTTCGTGCAGGTGCGGGCGGACGTGGTGACGGTGCTGACCGCCCGTGCGGTGCCGGCGGCGGAGGTGACGGCGGACAAGGCGGCCGCGGCTGCGGCGGAGGCGGAGGCGTTGCCGTCGGGGAACGCGGTGGAGCGGGCGAACAAGACGAAGGCGCAGGAGCGCGCCCGCGGGATGAAGCAGGTCGCCGCGAAGGCTTGAGGTTAGGAGTCGGGCTGGGACTCGTCTGGGGTGCGGGGTACCGAGTTCACGTCCCCGTCCCACGAGGTGTGTCGTGTCACGTCTCTTGTGGGTGCCCGTCCTCTTCGCCGCCGCGACGGCCACCGCCGCGCCGCCGCCGGACCCCCTCCCGAAAGGGGCGACCGCCCGCCTCGGGTCGGTCGTGCTGTTCGGCGACCGGCTGCAAGCGCTGACCTTCTCGGCCGACGGGAAGCAACTCCTCGCCCCGGACGGCGACAAGCTGTTCGCGTGGGACCCCGACACCGGGCGGGCGCTGCCGACGAGGCCGCTCCCCGGCGGGGGTACGTACGCCCCGGCGACGGCGGGCGGCCGGCTCTTCTCCGGCGGGGGCGGGGGGGTCGTCGTCCGGGAACTGGCCGACGGCCGCGAGGTGAGCCGGATCCCGTGCGACGGCCGGGCCGGGTTCGAGAATTACACCTACCCGCCACAGATCCCGCCCCTGGCCGTCACACCCGACGGGAAGTACCTGTCCGCGGTCTCGGTGGCCGGGAAGGTGGTGGAGGTGTACGCGGTCGATACCGGGAAGCGGCTCCACGCCGCCGGGGTCGAGAAGACGTACGGGGCCGGGGCGCGGCCGTCGCCGGACGGGAAGACGCTGTACGTCCGCGAGATCGGGAAGCCGATCCGCCGGTGGGAGGTGGCGACCGGGAAGGCGCTCCCCGACCTGGCCGGGACGGACGGGCGGACGAACCTGCTGGACGCGTCGCCGGACGGGAAGTGGGTGCTGACGCGCGGGGCGGGGGTGGCGAAGGACGGGCCCGGGGCGGGGCGAGAGCTCGAGTACCACACCCATCTCACCGTCCACGACGCCGCCGCGAACCGGGTGGTCGGGAAGCTCGACGTCGGGGGCCGGCCGACGTACTTCCGGTTCGTCGGCCAGGACGCGGTCGTCGTCGCCGCGCTGGCGGTGCGCCCGCCGGGGCCGTTCGTCTTCACGCTGTCCCGCTGGGACGTCGCCGCCCGCAAGCGCGACTGGGTCGCGCCGATCCCGGCCGACGGCCAGATCGTCGTGTCCCCCGACGGGGCGCGGATCGCCGTCTGTCCCCCGGCGGCCGGCCGGATCCAGGTGTACGACGCGGCTACCGGGAAGCCGCCGGCCGTGCCGCCCGGACACGCCGGGCGGGTCACGTGGGTGGGGTTCTCCCCGGCCGGCGACCGGGTCATCACGGCCGACACCTGGGAGGTCACGACCTGGGGGCCGGACGGCGGGCGGAAGGCGGTCGCCGCCCCGCCGGAGATCCGCGACACCCTCGGGCTTCACGCCCCGGCCCTCGGCGGCCGGCTCACCTGGGCCGCGTTCGGACGGGACGGGAAGACGGCCGACCTGGTCGCCTGGGACCCCGACAAGCAGGCCTTCGCCTGGCGAATGCCGATGGGCGACAAGATCCCCCACCACGTCCTCTCCCACGACGGAAACCGGGTCGTCGGGGTCCGCGCCGACCCGGCCCGGAAGGCGGTCGTCGCCGAGGTGTACGACGGCCCGGCCGGGAAGTCGCTCCGCACCTGGGACGTACCTGCCGGGCCGGAGGTGCGGGTGTTCGACGGGCACACGCTGCCGCCGCTGGCCCTGTCGGGCGACGGGGCGATGTTGTTCGTCGGCACCGACGACGTGGTGACCGGGTACGCGACGGACACCGGCAAGGAGGCGTGCCAGGTTGTCGTCGGCCCGGAGAAGGTCCGCAACGGCTCCCGGGCGGAGCACCGGCTGGCGGCCTCGGCGGACGGCCGCCGGATCGCCGTCGCCCAACAGGACGAGCGGACCTTCGTGGTCACGCTGCGGACGTTCGACGTGAAGACCGGGCGGTGCGTTGCGGAGCACGAACTGGGGAAGCTCGGCGGGAACGTGGCCCGGTACAGCCCGGACGGGAAGCGGGTCGCGGTGTGGGGCGGGGCGGGGACGGGGGTGCGGGTGTGCGACGCGGAGTCGGGGCGGGTCAAGCCGGTGGTGTACGACGGCGGGGTGTCGCGCCCGACCGCGGCCGCGTTCGGCCCGGACGGCAAGAGCCTCGTCGTCGGCTACCAGGACGGCACCGCCCTCGTCTGGGACCTGGCCGCGAAGTGACGCCGGCGGGATTTCCCTTCCCCCCCGCCCGGCGGTCGGTCATCATTCATGTAAGCCCCCTCCCGGAGCCGCCGCCATGCCACGCCGGTACGCCCTGTGCGCCGGGCTGTTCGCCGTTTCCGCCGCCCTCGTCGCCGGGCCCCTCTCCGCCCAAGTCCCGAAGGACAAGGACAAGAAGGACGACGCCATCGAGAAGCGGCTCAAGGCCGCCCTCCAGGACGCCGCCCAGGCCGAGAAGCAGGCGGCCGCCCTCAAGCAGGATGTCGCCCAGCTCAAGGCCGCCCTGAACAAGGCCGAGGCCGAGAACAACCGCCTCCAGGCCCAGCTCAAAAAGGAGAAGAACGACGGCGACGACCGGACGATCAAGGCCCTCCGCGACACGGTCGAGGGGTTCCGCGACGCCGGCCTGGTCCACGTCGTCATCCTGAAGGCGAAGCCGGACACGCCCCGCGGCGCCGCCCAGGACCTGATCGACGACGCGGTCGCCCAGCTGGCGAAGATCAAGGGCGTCCGCGGGCTGTGGGCCGGGAAGCCGGCGGCGAAGGCGACGCCGGACGCGGCCACCGACTACGCCGTCGCCCTGGTGCTCCTGTTCGACGACGCGGCCGGGGTGCGGGCATACCTCGCCGACCCGGTCCACGACCGGTTCGCGGCCCGGCACCTGAAGAACTGGGCGGCCCCGGTGGTGTACGACTTCGACCCGCGGCGGAAGCCGTGACCGGGAATGCGCGTCCGGGTTCGGGACCGGGTCGTTGACGGGCGCCCCGCCCGCCCCTAGATTCTCGCTGGCCCCACCCCGCCCTCACCGGGAGTTCACCGTGGACCGTCGCAAGTTCCTCACCGCCGCGGCCGGCGGGGCCGGGTCGCTCCTCCTGGGGGGGTGCGGCGGGAGCAAGGACACGGTCGTGATCGCGTCCAGCCTGCCGCGGACCGGGATCGCCCAGGGGCAGACGGAGTCGATCGTCAACGGCCTGAAGATGGCGCTGGAGGAGTCGGGCGGCGAGGTCGCCGGGATGAAGCTCCGCCACCAGGACATGGACGACGCGACCGCCGCCCAAGGCGGGTGGGACGCGGCGAAGGAGAAGGATAACGCCCGGGAGGCGGCGAACGACCCGAACGTGATGGCGTTCATCGGCCCGTACAACTCGGGGGCGGCCGAGAACTCGATGCCGATCCTGAACGAGGCCGGGCTCGTCCAGATTTCCCCCGCCTGCACGTCGGTCCAACTGACCAAGAAGGTCCCCGGGGACCAGTCCGGGAAGCCGGACATCTTCCGCAAGTCGGGGAAGGTGACCTTCTGCCGGGTCTGCCCGAACGACTTCGTCCAGGGGCCGCTCAGCGCGGTCTTCGCCAAGGAGGTGCTGGGGGCCAAGCGGGTGTACGTCCTGGACGACAAGGAGCTGTACGGGTCTGGGATCGCCGGGCTGTTCATCAAGAAGTGCGGGGATCTGGGCATCGAGGTGCTCGGGCACGACAGCATCGTCGCCAGCCAGCAGAACTTCAAGACCGTGATCGCCACCATCAAGGGGAAGAACCCCGACCTCCTGTACTTCGGCGGGACCACGGTGACCAAGGGGCCGCAGATCGCCATCGACATGAAGGGGGAGGGGCTGACCTGCCCGCTCATGGTCCCGGACGGGTGCTACGAGAAGTCGTTCGTGGACGCGGCCGGGCTGGACACGGTCAAGGCGGTCCCGTGCTACGCCACCGTCGGCGGGTTCGACCCGTCCCAGCTGAAAGGGGCCGGGGCCGAGTTCGTCCGGAAGTACAAGGAGAAGCACGGGGCCGACCCGGAGGCGTACGCGGTGTACGGGTACGAGGCCGCCAAAGTCGTCCTGGAGGCGATCAAGAAGGTCGGGAGGAAGGACCGGGAGGCGATCCGGGAGGCGGTCCTGGCCACCAAGGACTTCGACAAGGGCGCCCTCGGGAAGTGGAGCTTCGACCCGGACGGGGACACCACCCTGAAGGTGCTGACCGTCAGCAAGGTCGAGGGCTGGCCGTTCAAGCCGGTCCGGACCGTCTCCGAGTGACCGCGCCGGCTGGGGGTCCGATGCCGGAGTTGTTCGCCCAGGCCGAGGCCGCCGGGTTCGGGCAGTTCCTCGTGACCGGGCTGGTCATGGGCTCCCTGTACGCCCTGATCGCCCTCGGGTACACGATGGTCTACGGGATCATCGAGCTGATCAACTTCGCCCACGGCGACCTGTTCATGCTGGGGGCGTTCCTGGCCGTCACCCACCTCGCCTGGTCCGGGCTGACCGACCCCGCCTTCGCGGCCTCCGCCCCGGCGTACCTGCTGGCCTGGATGGTCGCCGGCGGGATCGCGGCCGCCGCCCTGTTCTGCGCCGCCCTGAACGTGGCCGCCGACCGGGTGGTGTACCGGCCGCTCCGGGCCAGCCCGAAGCTGACCGCCATCGTCTCCGCCGTCGGGGTCAGCTTCGTCTTCGTCAACCTCGGGCTGTTCTGGAAGGGGCCCAGCCCGGTCAAGTTCCCGGACCTCATCCCGGACACCAACCTGCTGGCCTCGGACGGGCTCCGCCTCACCTGGAAGGACGTGATGGTGGTCGGGGTGACCGCTCCGGCCATGCTCGCCCTCACCCTGTTCGTCCGGTACACCCCGCTCGGCAAGGCCATGCGGGCGACCGCCCAGAACCCGACCGCCGCCCGGCTCATGGGGGTGGACGTGGACCGGGTGGTGTCCGCCACGTTCGCCCTCGGCGGGGCCCTGGCCGGGGTGGCGGCCGTCGTCTACGGCCTGTACATCAAGGCGGTGGACTTCCAGATGGGGTTCCAGAACGGGCTGTACGCGTTCACCGCGGCCGTCCTCGGGGGGGTCGGGAACATCCCCGGGGCGGTCGTCGGCGGGCTGGTCATCGGGGTCGTCGGGGAGCTGTCGAAGGCGTACCTCGGGGCGAAGTGGAGCGAGGCCACCGTCTTCGCCATCCTCATCGTCATCCTCGTGTTCCGCCCTGCCGGCCTGCTCGGGGCCCGCACCCGGGAGAAGGTATGAGCCCCGGGCGGTACTGGGTCCCGGCCCTGTTCGTGCTCCTGGCCGCGTACCCGTTCCTGCCGGTCGCCGAGCCGAACCGGGGGGAGCAGTTCACCGTCCTGTTCGTCTACGCGGTCCTGGCCCTTGGGCTGAACGTGGTGATCGGGTACGCCGGGCTCCTGCACCTGGGGATCGCGGCGTTCTTCGGGATCGGGGCGTACACCGTCGGCATCCTCACGGTCCCGTACTTCCCGTTCGGGCAGAGCTTCCTGGTGGCCGCCACGGCCGCCACCCTGGCCGCCGCCGCCGCCGGGGTGGCCACCACCGCCCCGGTCCTGCGCCTCCGCGGGGACTACCTGGCCCTGGTCACCCTCGGGTTCGGGCTGATCACCCTGTACGCGATCCGCAACCTGGACGCGATCACCGAGGGGACGAAGGGGATGAACCCGATCGGGGCAGGGCCGGTCCCGGGGGTGGCGGAGGACGCGGACCTGTCGGGGTGGCGGCTGTTCCCGGGGTGGGGGGTGCGGTGGTACCGGTACCCGTACCTGTACTTCCTCGCCCTGGGGGTCCTCGGGCTGGTGATGCTGTTCCTCCGGAACCTGGAGCGGAGCCGGCTCGGGCGGGCGTGGGTGGCCCTGCGGGAGGACGAGTTGGCCGCCGCCTGCACCGGGCTGAACCCGGCCCGGCTGAAGCTCGCCGCCATCGCCGTCGGGGCCGGGCTGGCGGGGCTGGCCGGGGCCCTGTACGCGATCGCCCTGCAGGGGACCGGCAACCCCCAGGGGTTCGACTTCACCCTGTCGATGACGATGGTCTGCTGCGTCATCCTCGGTGGGCTCGGGAACCGCCCCGGGGTGCTGCTCGGTACTCTCCTGCTGATGGGGTTCGACCGGGTCGCCACCAACGTCCTGGACAACCTGATCCAGGAGCACGTCGGCTCCGGCGGCCCGTCGTACACCAAGGTCAGCGGGTGGAAGCTGATGATCTTCGGCACGGTGCTGATCCTGATGATGCGGTACCGCCCCGAGGGGATGCTGCCGGAGGCCCGGCACCGGCGGGAGTTGCACGAGGAGCCGACGAAACCCGTTTAGCCGCGACCCGAAGGGGAGCGCGCCGGGGACGAAGAACCCAGGCCGTTGGCCTGGGCTGAGGGAGGGCGGGCCTTCGGCCCTCAGCCACCCCAAGCCCCGAAGGGGCGGCCTCCCTCAGCCCAGGCCAACGGCCTGGGTTCGGGGGACATCGGCCCGGGGCTGATCGACGACGTGCCGGGGACCCCATGCCGCTGCTCGCGATCGAGAAGCTGACCATGCGGTTCGGCGGGATCACCGCCGTCAGCGGCCTCGACCTGGCGGTCGAGCAGGGGCAGATCTTCTCCGTCATCGGCCCGAACGGGGCCGGGAAGACGACCGTGTTCAACGCGGTCACCGGGATCTACGAGCCGACCGAGGGGCGGGTGCTGTTCGGCGGCGCCCCGGTCGCCCGCCCGCTGACCGCCCGGACCGTCGCCGCCGCCCTCGCCGTCGGGCTGCTGGTCGGGCTGCTGGTCGGCGTCCTGGCGGTGAACGTCGAGGCCCTGTGGCAGGCGTCGATCCGGGACCACTTCGTGCGGAACCAGCCGTTCCCGTGGGAGAAGGCTCGGGACACCGCCCGCGCCCACGTCGCCGACCGCGGCGGGCGGGCGGCCCTCGGGTTCGGCGTCGGGTTCCTGCTCGGGGTGGCCGGGACGCTGGCGAGCTGGCGGCGGGCCCGGCAGTCCCCGGACGCCATCTCCCGCCTCGGCATCGCCCGCACCTTCCAGAACATCCGCCTGTTCGAGGGGATGACCGCGATCGAGAACGTCCTGGTCGGGATGACCCGGGCGCCGTCCGCCCACCCGCTCGCCGCGGCGCTCGGCCTCGGCCGGCACCGGCGCGAAGAAGCCGAGTCCGAGAGGCGGGCGGCCGAGTTGCTCGCGTTCGTCGGCCTCGCCGGCCGGCACAACGAGCTGGCCCGGAACCTCGCCTACGGGGAGCAGCGGCGGCTCGAGATCGCCCGCGCCCTGGCCAGCGACCCGAAGTTGCTGCTGCTCGACGAGCCGGCCGCCGGGATGAACCCGAGCGAGACGGCCGACCTGATGCAGCTGATCCGCCGCACCCGCGACCGCGGGCTGACGGTGCTCGTCATCGAGCACCACATGGACCTGGTCATGGGCATCTCCGACCGGGTCGCGGTCCTCGACTACGGGGTGAAAATCGCCGAGGGGACGCCGGCCGAGGTCAGCCGGGACCCGCGGGTGGTCGAGGCGTACCTCGGGAAGGAGGACGCGGCCGAGGGGCTGGAGCGGAACCCGCGGCCGCCCGGGGAGGGGAAGCCGCTGCTGGAGGTCCGCGGGCTGGACGCCGGGTACGGGCCGATCAACGTCCTCCGAGGGGTGTCGCTGGCCGTCGCCCCGGGCGAGGTGGTGACGATCATCGGGGCGAACGGGGCGGGGAAGTCGACGACGCTGAACACCATCTCCGGGGTGGTGAAGGCCCGGGCCGGGGCGGTGGTGTTCGCCGGCAAGGACCTCGTCGCCGAGAAGGTGCCGGCGCACGAGGTGGTGCGGCTCGGGCTGGCCCAGTCGCCGGAGGGGCGGAAGATCTTCCCGCGGCTGACGGTCCTCGAGAACCTGGAGATGGGGGCGTTCACCCGCTCCGACCCCGACGGGGTGAAGGCGGACATCGAGAAGGCGTTCGCGATGTTCCCGATCCTGCGGGAGCGGAAGCACCAGGCCGGCGGGCTGTTGTCCGGCGGGCAGCAGCAGATGCTGGCGATCGCCCGCGCCCTGATGGCCCGGCCGAGGTTGCTGCTGCTCGACGAGCCGTCGCTCGGGCTGGCCCCGCAGGTCGTGACCCAGATCTTCGGGGTGATCAAGGAGCTGAACCGGCAGGGGGTGTCGGTGCTGTTGGTCGAGCAGAACGCCCGGATGGCGCTGAAGGTGGCGCACCGCGGGTACGTCCTGCGGACCGGGGAGATCGGCCCGTCCCGGGACGCGGCCGAGATGGAGACCGCCCCCGACGTGGTCGACGCCTTCCTGAAGGGGTGAGCGGGTTACCGTGGCACAGGTCTCCAGACCTGTGGGTCAAGGGGCACGGGTCCGGCGGCCTGTGCCACGGAAGGAATTGATGCACGTCACCGCGCTCCGCACCGACCACCTCCGCGTCCCGCTCGGGAAGCCGCCCCGCGTCCCGCTCACCGACCCGACCCCGCCCGGCCCGGCGGCGGTCGATCTGGTTCTGGTCCACCTCGACACCGACGCCGGCGTCACGGGGCTCGGGTTCACCTACCTGCTCGGCCCCGGGGCGTCCGCCGTCCGCGGGCTGATCGACACCGAGGTGTCGCCGCTCGTCGCCGGGGCGGACCCGCGGCACACCGACGCCCTGCTGGCGCGGGCCGAGGGGCACTTCCGGCCGGTCGGGTTCGCCGGGCTGGCGGCCCGGGCGTACGCGGCGGTGGACGTGGCCCTGTGGGACGTGAAGGCGAAGGCGGCCGGGCTGCCGCTGGCGGAGTTGCTCGGGGCGGCCCGGCCGGCGGCGCCGTTCTTCCGGTCGGACGTGGGGCGCGACGTGGTGAACGCCAAGCCGCTGCTGAAGGACGGGGCGGCCGGGGTGCGGCTGGAGGTCGGCGGGGGCGACGTGCAGGCCGACGCCGACCGGGTGCTGGAGGTGTCCCAGGGGCTCGGGGACGGGGCCTGGGTCGGGGTCGCGGCCGACGGCCGGTTCGACCTGAACACCGCCCAGGCGCTGGCCCTGTTCTTCGAGGATGTCGGGGTCGACTGGTTCGAGGACCCGCTGCCGGCGGCCGACGAGGTGGGGTACGCGCGGCTGGCCGGGCTGGCCGGGGTGCCGTTGGCGGTCGGGGCCGGGTTCGGGGCGCGCGACGCGTTCTTCCGGGCGATCCGGGCCGGGCACGTCCGGACCGTCCGCCCTGACGTGTGCCGGCTCGGCGGGATCACCCCGGTGCTGAAGGTGGCGGCCGTCGCCGAGGCGTTCCAGGTGGCGGTGTCGCCGGTCCGGATGCCGGAGGTCGGGGTCCACCTGGCGTGCGGGCTGGCCGGGGTGCCGCACGTCGACTCAGTGGCGTGGTTCAAGGACGTGTTCGCCGGCGGGCCGCGGGCGGAGGGCGGGAAGCTGGCGCCGCCGGCCGAGCCGGGGCTGGGCTTGGCGGTCGGCCCGGGCGCGGGGCGGTGGCGGGTCGCGTGATTGCCGTTCCCGCGCCGCCCGGGTATCACATGGTCACCCCCCACGGAGGCCCGCCATGCTGAGCGACCCGGACAAGCGGATCGACGAGCTGCACCTTACCCTGCCGCCGGCCCCGAAGCCGGTCGCCGTGTACAAGACGGCGGTCAAGCACGGCACCCTGCTGTTCGTGTCCGGGCACGGCCCGCTGAAGGCCGACAAGACGATGATCACCGGCCGGCTCGGGAAGGACATGACCGTCGACCAGGGGAAGGAGGCGGCCCGCCAGACCGGCCTGGCGATCCTCGCCACCGTCAAGGACACCCTCGGGTCGCTGAAGAAGGTGAAGCGGCTGCTGAAGACCTACGGGATGGTGAACTGCACCGACGACTTTCTCGACCAGCCGAAGGTGATCAACGGGTTCTCGGAGCTGATGAAGGACGTGTTCGGGGAGGAGAACGGGGTCGGGGCGCGGAGCGCGGTCGGGCACAACTCGCTGCCCGGGAACATCGCCGTCGAGATCGAATGCGTCTTCGAGGTGGAGTGACCGCGTAGCCGCGACGCGGAGTCCTCGGAGCGGAGCGCGACGCAGACCTCGCGCTCCGCTCCGAGGACTCCGCGCCACGGCTAAACGGGGGGTCATCCGGCCACCAGGGTCGCCCCGACGAACCGGGCGAACCGCTCGGTCCACGGGGTCCGGGCCGGGGCGACCAGGATCACCCGCAGCCCCGGCCGGGCGGCCCGCAGCTTGGCCGCGACCAGGTACCCGCTCTCCCACCCGGTGTCCACCGGCAGGACCACGACCGCCGGCTTCCGCACCAGGCTCAGGATGCCGCAGGCGAGGCCGGCCCCGGCGGTGACCGGGGTCACCTCCCAGCCGAGCTCGCGGAACCGGTCCGCGACCCGGCCGCGGCGGGCCCCGCCGACCACGACCGCCCGCGGCCGCCGCGCCGTCGCCACCGCCCCACACTTCTCCCGGACCTTGCTCATGTCTCCCGCTCCTCGTGTCACACCGGAGTAGACACGTCTTGTACTGTCAAGTTCGCCCCGGCCGGCCGGAACTTGCGCGGCGGGCGGGAAAAAGTGTCCCCCACCGCTTGTAATCCCCGGAAGTCGGGGCTAGAACCGAGCTTCCGACACCCCCCCCGCCGCGGGGGTTTGAAGGATACGTCGATGGTGGTCAAATGTCGAGGTCGGGTGGCGCCCCGCGGCCGCCCGGCCCCGGCACGACCGTCACGCCCGGCCCACTCTCTCACCAGGGGACACGACCATGGCCAAGGCTCGCATCTCGATCGGCACCTGGGCGTACCTGTTCAACCAGAAGGAGCCGACGAACGACTTCCACGTCATCCTGCACAAGCTGCAGGACCTCGGGTACGACGGGGTGGAGCTCGGCAGCTTCGGCCCGCACCCGAGCCCGGCGTCGCACCCGACCCGGGCCAGCCGGGCGAAGCTGAAGAAGACGATCGCCGACCACGGCCTGGCCCTGTCCGGGATCGCGATCGACCTGTGGGCGTTCAAGACGCCCGGCACCTCCATCATGGACGAGACGCCCTCCGCCTACCTAACCGCCTTCCTCGGGTGGTGCGCGTTCGCCGCCGACCTGGACGTGAAGACGATCCGCGTCGACACCGTGATCGGCCCGGATTACTTCGAGAAGGACGGGAAGGACCTCGGGGCCGAGAAGGGGATGGAGCGGATCGCGGCGGTCTGGGATAAGGCGAGCAGGATGGCGGCCGACTACGGGATGAACGTGTGCTGGGAGTTCGAGCCGGGGTTCGCGTTCAACAAGCCGTCGGAGATCGTGACGCTGGTCGACCTGGTGCGGGCGAAGGGGAACAACAACTTCGGGGTGCTGTACGACACCTGCCACGCGCACATGTGCGCGGTCGTCGGTGCGAACCAGAGCGGGGCGAAGGAGACGCTGCCGGGCGGCGAACTGGAGCTGCTGGAGAAGCTGAAGGGGAAGATCACCCACGTCCACGTGATCGACTCGGACGGGAGCCTGAACGAGCACAACACGTCGACGCACAACCCGTTCGGGACGGGGAAGCTGAACTTCGACCAGCTCGCCCCGGCGCTGCGGTCGGCCGGGGTGCCGCACGACTGGTGGTGCGTCGACCTGTGCTTCTGGCCGGACGCCTGGCAGGTGACGGCGGACAGCAAGAAGTACCTGGACAAGCTGCGGGACAAGTACGCGGCGGCGTGACCGCCCGGCGGGCGAACCGCGACCGTCAGGGAGCGGGTGTGTCCGAGCTACACCCGCTCCCTGACGGTCGCGGTTCGCCCGGCCGGCCGCCGGAGTAAGCCGCGGTCGCCGGCCGCCCGTACGCCGGGTCGTCCGGCTTGATGGGGCGGAAGTACGCCGCGTGGCCGTCGACCCACACCGCGCTGACGAAGCCGAGGTCCGTGTACGCCACCGTCACGTCCTGGCCGGACAGGTTGGTGCGGGCGGCACGGTACAGCTCGTGCGGGAGGTGCGGAACCTCTGCCAGCCAGAACGTGCCCAGGTCGTTCCTCCAATAACGGTCGGCCCGCTCCGGCTCGGCCACCTTGCGGCAGGTCCGGAACCGGACCGACCCGTCCTCGTCCGCCGTAACCGTCCCGGGCGTCGCGATCTCCTCGATCCGCGAGCGGTAGAGGGAGTCCGGGTCGAGGCCGTGCCCGGCGACGAGGCCGGCACAGCCGGCGCACGCCGCCGCGGCGGAGACCAGTGCAAGGCACGCGGGGCGCATCGGCGTCGCCTCGTGAATGTGGGAATGAAGGTGGATAACCGCCCGCGCCCGGTTGTCAACCCGGGCCGTCACCGCCGCACCCCCCGGCCCGGCCGGCGACCCGTTTCGCCCGACCCGTCCGTTGCCGATCCCGCCCCGCCCGCGCATACTCCACTTATCCTCTCATCCCGTCACCCGCGCGGTCCGGCCGACGCATGCACCGGGCGTACCATCGGTGGTGGAGCCCGTCCCTCCACCGGGACATGGAGCTCCTCGAGTTCGGGCACGGCGGCGCCCGCGCGATCGCCTTCCCGACCTCCGGCGGGCGGTTCCACGAGTGGGAGGACCGCGGCATGCCGCACGCCCTCGCCCACCTCCTGGAGAACGGCTGGCTCCACCTCACCTGCGTCGACGCCGTCGACCGCGAGAGCTGGTACGCGTACCACCGGCACCCCGGGGCCCGGGCCTGGCGGAACGAGCAGTACACCTCGTACATCGTCAACGAGGTCCTCCCCTGGACCCGGTGGCGGAACGGCCACCCGTACACCATCCTGACCGGGGCCAGCTTCGGGGCGTTCCACGCCGCGTCGATCGGCCTCCGCCACCCGGACAAGGTCGACCGCATCCTCGCCATGAGCGGGCTGGTCGACATCAAGGAGTTCCTCGGCGGGTACCACAACGAGACGGTGTACTTCCAGAACCCGGTCGACTTCATCCCGAACGAGAACGACGGCTGGCGGCTCCACCACCTCCGCCGACAGGACGTGATCCTGGCGGTCGGGAACGGGGACCGGCTGGTTCACCAGAACCGGGAGCTGTCCGGGAAGCTGTGGCACAAGGGGGTCGGGAACGCCCTGCGGGAGTGGGACGGGTTCGCCCACGACTGGCCGGTCTGGCACAAGATGGTCGGGATGTACATCGGCGGACATGATTAGGTTTGGTAGGGTGGGCCGAGCCCGGCTCTGCGGGCGAGTCCCACCGCGCCTACCCAGGTGGGACTCGCCCGGCGAAGCGCCGGACTCGGCCCACCCTACGAGAAGGCACCCATGAAGCGCGTCGGCGTGCTGGTCGGTCGGGAGTGGTCGTTCCCGCCGCGGTTCATCGAGGAGGTGAACCGCCGGGACCGCGGCGTCGTCGCCGAGTTCGCCAAGCTCGGCGGCACCCGGATGGACGAGCCGGTCCCGTACGCCGTCCTCGTCGACCGCATCTCCCACGAGGTCCCGTACTACCGCAGCTACCTCAAGCACGCGGTGCTCGAGGGCGTGACGGTCGTCAACAACCCGTTCATGTGGACCGCCGACGACAAGTTCTTCGGCGCCTCGCTCTGCGCCAAGCTCGGCTTGGCCCACCCGAAGACGGTCGCCCTGCCGAACAAGGACTACGTCCCCGGGATCGTCAAGACCGAGAGCCTGCGGAATCTCACCTACCCGATGGACTGGCAGGCGATCGTCGACTACGTCGGGCTCCCGTGCGTGCTCAAGGACGCCCACGGCGGCGGGTGGCGCGGGGTGTACGTCTGCCACTCGGTCGAGGAGCTGATCCGGTACTACGACGGGTCCGGGCTGCTGACCATGGTGGCCCAGGAGTTCGTCAAGTGGGACCAGTACGTCCGGGTCATGTGCCTCGGCCGGGAGGCCGTCCTGCCGATGCCGTACGACACCCACAACCGCCGGTACCTGGCCGACGAGGACTACCTCACCCCGGCCGTCCGGGCCCGAGTCGTCGCCGACTCGCTGAAGCTGGTCGGGGCCCTCGGGTACGACATGAACACCGTCGAGTGGGCGATCAAGGACGGGGTGCCGTACGCCATCGACTTCATGAACCCGGCCCCGGACATGGACATCAACTCCCTGACCCCGGGGTACTTCGACTGGGTGGTCCAGAAGATGGCCGACGTGGTCGTCGACCGGGCCCTGAGCCCCCGCCCGCAGCTCGCCGAGCTGCGGTGGGCGAAGCTGTTCTAGCCGTATGGTTTTGTGGGCGAGGCACTCCTGCCTCGCACCCCGGCAGCGAGGCAGGAGTGCCTCGCCCACGAGCGGAGATCGGCTATGTCTGCCGACGCGATCGCCGCCTACCACGACCTGCTCGCGGCCGGGCCGGCCCTGGCGGCCGACTCCCACGCCGCCCTGGAGTCGGCCCAGCAGGCCCGCGGGCTGCGGTTCGGCGACCGCCCGGTCTGCACCGTCCTCCGCCCCCGGTTCCTCACCCCCGCCCGGTACCGCCTCCTCCGCGACGCCGTCGGGGCGCTGCTCCCGGCGTTCCAGGCCGCCCACGACCGGGCCCTCGCCGACCCCGCCTTCCGCGCCCAGTTCCGCCTGCTGCCGTGGGAGGACGAGCTCCTCGCCGTCCACCCCGGGTACCGCGACCCCAGCCCGACCAGCCGGTTCGACTCGTTCTTCGCGGCCGACGACGAGCTCTTGTTCACCGAGTTCAACACCGAGACGCCGGCCGGGGCCGGGTACTCCGACGCCCTCGCCGCCCTGTTCTACGGGCTGCCGGTGTTCCAGGAGTTCCAGCGGACCCACCAGGTCCTCCCGATCCCGGCCCGGCCCGGCGTCCTGCACGCCCTCGTCGACTCGTTCCGCCAGTGGCAGGGGAACACGTCCGACCCGCCGCGGGTCGCCATCCTCGACTGGCGCGAGGTGCCGACGTTCGGCGAGTTCGTCCTCTTCTACGACTACTTCAAGCGGATGGGGGTCGAGGCCCGGATCGTCGACCCGCGGGACTGCGAGTACCACGACGGCAAGCTGACCGCCGGCGACTACCACATCACCCTGATCTACAAGCGGGTGCTCATCACGGAACTGATCGAGCGGGGCGGGATGGAGCACCCGGTGGTGCGGGCCGTCCGGGACCGGGCGGCGTGCATGGTGAACTCGTTCCGGTGCAAGGTCCTGTTCAAGAAGGCGTCGCTGGCGGTCCTGTCGGACGAGCGGAACGCCGGCCTGTTCACCGCCGCCCAGCTCGCCGCGGTCAAGCGGCACATCCCCTGGACGCGCGTGCTGGAGGAGCGGAAGACGGTCGCCCCGGACGGCTCGCCGGTCGACCTCGTCCCGTGGACCCTGGCGAACCGCGAGACGCTGGTGCTGAAGCCGAACGACGACTACGGCGGGAAGGGGATCGTCCTCGGGTGGACGGTCGACCAGGCCGCGTGGGAGGCGGCGGTGAAGGTCGCCCTGGAGTCGCCGCACGTCGTGCAGAAGAAGGTGCGGCTGCCGCGGGAGCCGTTCCCGGGGTTCGAGAACGGCACCCTGCACGTCCTCGACCGCACCCTCGACACGAACCCGTACGTGGCGTTCGGGGCGTTCGTCCACGGGTGCCTGACCCGCATCTCGACCGACCCCTTGGTGAACGTCACCGCCGGCGGCGGGAGCACCGTCCCGACGTTCCTGGTCGAGCCGCGCTGACGGATGAAGCGGCCACGGATGGACACGGATGAAACACGGATGAAGAGGGAAACAGGGTTAAGACCTGTGGCATTCCTCCCGCCGATCTGAACAATCATCTCTGTCCGGATCCGTGTTTCATCCGTGTCCATCCGTGGCTCCTCTTCTGCTTGGGGCAGCAATGAAGGCTCCGTCGCTGACGCTCGGGATCGAGGAAGAGTACCAGATCATCGACCCCGCGACCGGGGAGCTGAAGTCGTACATCACGCAGATCCTCGACGAGGGGAAGCTCGTCCTGAAGGAGCAGATCAAGGCCGAGCTGCACCAGTCGATGGTGGAGGTCGGGACGGAGGTGTGCCGCACCCCGGCCGAGGCCCGGGCGGAGCTGGTCAAGCTCCGCCGGTGCATCTCCGACCTGGCCGGGCGGCACGGGCTGCGGATCGCGGCCGCCGGCACCCACCCGTTCTCGAACTGGGAGGAGCAGGAGATCACCCCGTTCGAGCGGTATCTCGGGGTGAAGCAGGACATGGCCGACCTGGCCCAGCAGCTGCTCATCTTCGGCACCCACGTCCACGTCGGGATCGAGGACCGGGAGTTCCTGATCGACGCGATGAACGTGTCCCGGTACTTCGCCCCGCACGTCCTCTGCCTGTCCACCAGCTCCCCGTTCTGGACCGGGCGGAACACCGGGCTGAAGAGCTACCGGTCGATCGTCTTCCGCCACTTCCCCCGCAGCGGCATCCCCCGCCGGTTCAACGGGTGGGCGGAGTACGACGAGATGGTCGGGACGATGGTCGAGACGCGGTGCATCCCGGACGGGTCGAAGATCTGGTACGACGTCCGCCCGAACCACCGGTACCCGACGCTCGAGTTCCGGATCTGCGACGTCTGCACCCGGGTGGACGAGGCGGTGTGCGTGGCGGCGATCTTCCAGGCGATCATCGCCAAGCTGTGGAAGATGCGGCGGGACAACGTGACGTTCCGCCCGTACCCGACCGAGCTGATCGAGGAGAACAAGTGGCGGGCGGTGCGGTACGGGCTGGACGGGAAGTTGCTCGACCTGGGGAAGGAAAAGGAGGTGCCGGTCCGGGAGCTGATCCACGAGATGATCGACTGGTTCCTCCGGGACGTGATCGACGAACTGGGGACCCGCAAGGAGGTCGAGTACGCGTACACGATCATGGAGGGCGGGTCGAGCGCGGACCGGCAGCTGCGGACGTTCGAGCGGACCGGCAGCACCCGCGCGGTCGCCGACCAGTTGGTGGCCGAGACGGGGGAGGGGTTGGGGTAGGGTGGGCCGAGCGGGCGCTTCGCCCGCGAGTCCCACCACCCCGCCGCGGTGGGACTCGCCCGGCGAAGCGCCGGGCTCGGCCCACCCTACGGGAGGTCACGATGAACACGTTCGAGCGCGACGGCGTCTCGTTCCGCCACCCGGCGACCTGGCGGGTCGAGGTCGAGGAGTCCGACGGCGGCGGGTGGGCGGTGACGGTCAGCAGCCCGGACACGGCGTTCGTGCTCGTCTCGGTCCGCCCGGACGCCCGCGACCCGGCCGACCTCGCCGACCAGACCCTCGCCGCCCTCCGGGCCGAGTACAAGGAACTCGACGCCGAGAACCGGGTCGAGGCGGTCGCCGGCCGGCCGGCGGTCGGGCACGACATCGACTTCCTCACCCTGGACACGTCGACCACCTGCCGGACCCGGTGCCTGGAGGCGGCGGCCGGGCCGCTCCTGGTGTTGACCCAGGTGAGCGAGTACGACCGGGCGGCGCACGACCCGGTGCTGCGGGCCGTCGCCGCCTCCCTCCGGGTCGACGGGGAGTGATGGGGGCCGTCGCGCTGGTGGTCCTGCTGGCGTGCGCCGCGGCGGACGTGTTCGCCTGCCTGGTGCTGTTCGTGCTCGTCTGGGTCGAGCACCGGCGGGTCCGGCGGGAGGCGGCCGCGGCCGGGGAGGTGGTGCGGTCGGCGGCCGGGCCGCTCGGGTGCCTGGCGGCCGCGGCGGCGGCCGGGCTGGCGGCGGTGTACGGGCTGGCGTGGGCGGCACTCCGGTGACCGGCCCCGGCCGGCGTGAGTTCGGCCCCGGCGACTCATTTTCGGCTCACTTCTCACTTGCCTTCTTCCGCCGGGTGTGATTTATTCAACCTTTGGCCTCTCATCCCGGTCGGGTCGTCGGTCCCTCGCTTCGCCCCCCGGCCCGCCGGCGATCGGCCCCGTCCCGTCACGCTGCCCGAGGGTCCGCCATGCGACCGAGCCTTCGCCCCCGCGGGTTCACCCTGATCGAGCTGCTGGTGGTCATCGCGATCATCGCGGTGCTGATCGCCCTCCTGCTGCCGGCCGTCCAGAAGGTCCGGGAGTCGGCCTCCCGGACGAAGTGCACGAACAACATGAAGCAGCTCGGGATCGCCCTCCACAACTACCTGGCGATGAGGGGGAAGTTCCCGCCGGGGTGGGCCGGCCTGACGGCCAGCGCCCCGGACCAGAACATCATGGTCCGCCTCCTGCCGTACGTCGAGCAGGACAACATCGTCCAGGGGTACGACTACGCCAAGTCGTGGAACAACAACACCGCCAACGCCGGGGGGCCGAGCAACCTGCAGATCATCAACCACGACGTGCCGCTGCTGATCTGCCCGTCGACCCCGAACTCCCGGGCCGGGAAGTTCGTCAGCGATTACTGCGTGTCGGACTCGATCGGGACCAGCGCGTACCCGTACCTCGGGTACCCGGCTACTCCGGCCCCGACGGCGAAGCAGGTCGAGGGGTTCTTTGGGAACAACGGACTGCCGGTCCGTCCGGACGACGTGTCGGACGGGCTGTCGAACACGTTCATGATGTTCGAGGACGTCGGCCGCCCGCAGTACTGGCTGAACGGGCGGATGGCCAGCGGGTCCGGCGCCGGGTCCGAGAAGTGGGCCGACCCGGCCAACCGGATCACCATCCAGGTGATCCCGGCGTCCTGCAACCAGGGGAAGACGTTCTTCAACTGCAACAACGGGAACGAGATCTACAGCTTCCACGGCGGGAACACCGGGGCCAACTTCCTGTTCGGCGACGGGTCCGTCCACTTCATCTCGGACAAGCTCTCCGGGCTGGCGTTCCGGGCCCTGTACACCCGGGCCGGCGGGGAGACCGTGCCGGCGTACTGACCGCCGGTTTCGGCCCGGGAGGGCGAGGCTCCTGCCGGGCCGAGCGCCGACGGCCCGGCAGGAGCCTCGCCCTCCCGGGGCCGCCATGTCCGACCCGTTCGCCGCCCGCCGCGCCGAGATGCGCCCCGAGTTCTTCGGCAAGCTGTTCCTCCTCGGCGGGTGGCCCGGGGCGACCGACACCTACAAGCGGACCATGTGGGCCGCCGTCCCGGACATCGCCCTCCTCCCCGCCTGCTACTCCCTCACCTTCCGCCGCGGCCTGCCCGAGCCCGGGGCCGACGGCCGGCTCGTCATGGCCGGGCACGAGGCCGTCCTCGCCCAGTGGTTCCACCGCCCGCTCCGCCGCGGTGACATCGAGTTGTCACGCCGGTGGTACGCCGACCACTCCGCCACCCGGGCGTTCCCGGCCGAGCTGTGGGACGCCGTCCTCGCCCAACCCGGCGACGACCTCACCCTCCCGGTCGACGTGTGGGGCTTCCCCGGCGGGCAGACGTTCCCGGCCGGGGTGCCGTGCCTGGCGTTCGAGGGGGTCGGCGGCCTCGTGTCGTACCTGGAACCGGCGATGTGCCGGTACTTCGCCCCGGTGATCCAGGCGACGAAGGCCCGGCTGATGCGCCTCGCCACCCCGCGGGACGCCGAGTTCGGGCTGCGGTCGGCGCCGGTCGAGGTGTGCAACCTGATCCTGCTCCTGGCCCGGTTCGTCGGCGGGGCGGGGGCCGCCGGCGAGCCGCAGCTCACGTCTTCCGACACGGCCGAGTTCCTGTACCCGGAGCTGTTCCGGTCGGTCGGCACGATCGGCCACGAGATGGTGTGCGCCGCCCAGAGCTTCGACCGGTCGCTCGGCGAAGCCGAGTTCGAGATGATGGACCGGTTCGTGACAGCGATGGGGACCGCGTCGCTGCTGTGCGACCTGGTGGACGCCGAGACGGTCGGGTTGGAGAACGCCCTGCGGGTGATCCGCGGCCACCCCGAGACGGACCGGGTCGGGGTGCGGGTGGACAGCGGGGACATCGCCGGCCAGTGCGTCCTGTACTTCGAGGCGATGCGGCGGCTCGGGGTGGCGCCGCGCACGATCGTGTTCGAGGACGAGGTGACGCCGGAGGCGGTGCGGCGCGTCTACGACACCTTCCGGGAGCGGACGGGGGTCGAACCGACGATGCTGTTCCCGGGGGCCGGCGGGTACTGGTGGCGGCTGGTCCACCGGGACACGGTGAGCGCCGCGTTCAAGCGGACCGCGACCGCCGGCCGGCCGAACGTGAAGTTCTCGAACTCGCCGGGTAAGGAGACGATCCCGGGGTGCGTGCGGGCGTACGGCCGGGGGGACGCGGTGGTGGTGGCGGACGCGTCGGAGGACATCGACGGCGAGCCGCTGTTCGTGAAGCTGGTGGAACAGGGGCGGGTGGTGTACGCGGAGTCGTTCCGGGACCAGGCGGCGCGGGCGGAGCGGACGTGGGACCGGTTCAGGCGGTGGGAGCTGTCGCCGCTGGTGGCCGACCACCTGCGGCGGTTCCGGGAGATGCGGGCGGCCGAGGTGGCGGCGGCCCGGGGGCGGCTGTCCGCGGGGGGCGGGGCGTGATCGTCTTCCGCCCGCACACCGCCGTGGTGAACGCCGTCGGGTACAGCCCGGACGGGCGGCGGTTCGCGTCCGTGTCCGGGGACGGGTGGGTGAAGGTGTGGGCGTCGGCCGGGCTGGGGACGGCCGACCCGGTGTGGACGGCGGTGGAGGACGCGGCGTCGGTCAGCTACGGGGGCGGCGGGAACCACTTGCAGTTCACCGCCGACGGTCGAACCCTGCTGACGTGCGGGAGTGGCGGGGCGGTCAAGGCGTGGGACGCGGAGACCGGCGAGCCGCGGGAGGTGTGGCGGCGGCCCGACCCGGGCTCGGTCGGCGTCCTGGTGCTGTCACTCGACGGCCGGCACCTGGCGTCGGGCGGCGGGTGGATGATTTTCTCGGAGCGGATCGTCGTCCACCGGACCGCCGGCTGGGGGGAGCCGCGGACGTTCCGCGGGCACGACTCGGCGATCGGCATCCTGGCCGCCGGGCCGGACGGGCTGGTGTCCGGGAGCGCCGACCGGCGGGTCCGGTTCTGGGACTGGGAGACCGGCCGGCGGTACCACGAGCTGACCGTCCGCGGGTATGTCCGGGGGCTGGCGTTCACCCCGGACGGGGGCCGGCTGGCGGCCGCGTCCGGGACCATCATTCAGGTGTGGGAGATGGTCCGACGGCGCGGCGGGCGGGCGCGGCCGGGGCGGATGGTCGAGTGCCGGGGCCACGGGAAGCATGTGATGTGCGTCGAGTTCGCGCCGGACGGGCGGACCCTGGCGTCGGCCTCGCACGACGGGACGGTCCGGCTGTGGGACGCGGAGACCGGGCGGGGCCGGCAGGTGTTCGACCCGGGCCTCGGCCCGCTCCACTGGGTGGCGTTCGCCCCGGACGGGCTGACCCTGGCGTTCACCAGCACCCGCGGCCACGTCGGCCTGCTCGACCTGGACGACTGACCGGTATGATGGGCGGGAAGGGGACGAGCCGTGACGGACGAAACCCGGAATGCGGTCCTGCAGTTGCTCGGCGAGGCGATGAGCAACGTCTCGGAGGACTGCCTCTACGCCGGCTGGTCGGTCGGCACCGAGTACCTCGTCCCGGAACTCTGCCGGCGGGCGGTCGCCACCGGGCAGACCCGGCACTGGGGGCACGGGGAGGTCACACCCGGCCGCGGCCTCGGGCTGTCGGCGCTGGCCGAGTGGGTCGGTTCCTGGGCGAACCTCGACGCGGCCGCGACCGGCTACGTCCCGTTCCAGCCGCACCCCGTCCCGCCGCGGTGCCTGGAGGAGCTCGACTGGTGGCAGTCACGCGTGCCCGAGGGGGCGGGCTGAGGCCCACCGGCGTCCGCGTCGAACTCACCCGAACCCCGGAACCCGCCCATGCCCGTGTCGCCCGACGACCCGATGCCAGGCCGGACGGCCGCCCGGTGGCTGTCCGGCATCCTCGTCGCCATGATCCTGTGGGTGCTCGCCGTCTGGCTCGCCCCGCAGCTCCGCCCGCTCCGCGTCCCGACCGTGTACGCCGTCCTCGCGGCGGGCGGGGTGGTCCTCGTCCTCGCCGTCCGGTTCGCCGCCGCCGGCCGCGACCGCACCCCGGTCGGGCCGCTCCTCGCCGGGTGGGCGGTCTGGTTCGGCGGAGCCGCCGCCGACATCCTCGCGACCGTCACCCACACCCCCGACCTGGCCCGCGAGGCGAACCCGCTCATCCGCGCCCTCCTTGACGCCGGCTGGCCGGTCGACGCCGTCTACGCCTACGGGGCGGTGTCGCAGGCGGTGTTCGTCGCCGTCGGGGCGGTGCTGTGGGTCGCGTTCCTGAAGCACCGCACCGACCTCGTCCGGCTGATGCCGCCGTCCGGGTCGCTGCTCGCGTACTTCAAGGCCGGGACCGGGGCCCGGGAGCTGTCGTACCGGCAGTGGCTCTGCCCGCTCACCGCGGCCGAGTTGCCGTGGGGCTACCACTACGCCTGCTGGGGGGCGGTCTGCTTCGTCGGCATCGGGGCCGCCCGGTTCTACGCCGCCGCCGAGTGGCACCGGCTGGTCGAGCCGACGGTGGCGAACCGGGTCGTCGCCGGCACGGTCATGCTGCTCGTGGTCTGTGTCGCCTACGCCTGGTGGCTGAAGGCGGCCCGGCGGGCGCTCCCGGACGCGGGGACGGGGCCGGACGGCCCGGCTACACTGCCGGTATGAACACCCACGGCTTCCTCCGGGTGGCGGCCGCGTCCCCGGAACTCCGCCTCGCCGACGGCCCGTTCAACGCCGACCGCACCCTCGCCCTGATGAAGCAGGCCGAGGACCGCGGGGTGAACCTCGTCGTCTTCCCCGAGGTCGGGCTGACCGGGTACACCTGTCACGACCTGTTCCACCACCGCACCCTGCAGCGGGCCGCCGAGGACGCCCTGGCCCGGGTCGTCGAGCGCGGGGCGAACGTGTTCCGCGGGGTCGCCGTCGTCGGCCTCCCGCTCCTCGTCGACGGCCAACTCTTCAACGCCGCCGCCGTCGTCCACGCCGGGAAGGTGCTCGGCGTCGTCCCGAAGACGTACCTGCCGAACTACAAGGAGTTCTACGACGCCCGGTACTTCTGCCCGGCCGACAACGCGGTGTCCACGAACGTCGCGGTCGCCGGCCAGTCCGCCCCGTTCGGCACCAACCTCCTCTTCGAGTGCAAGAACCTCCCCGGGTTCGTGCTGGCGGTCGAGGTCTGCGAGGACCTGTGGATGCCGGTCCCGCCCAGCTCGCTCGCGGCGCTGATGGGGGCGACGGTGTTCGCCAACCTGTCGGCGAGCAACGAGGTGATCGGCAAGGCGGCGTACCGCCGGCAGCTGGTGACCGGGCAGTCCGGGCGGTGCCTGGCCGGGTACGTGTACGCCGGGTGCGGGGTCGGCGAGTCGACCACCGACCTCGTGTTCGGCGGGCACTGCCTGATCGCCGAGAACGGGGTGCTCTTGGCCGAGTCGGAGCGGTTCCGCCGCGGCGGGCACCTGCTGGCCGCCGACCTCGACCTCGACCGGCTGGTGCACGACCGGACGCAGACGAACGGGTTCCACGACGCGAACCGGTCCCCGGACCTGAACTTCGGCAGGTACCGCACCCTGTACTTCGAACTGGACGTGGCCGACCGCGACCCGCCGCTGTTGCGCGAGGTGGAGGCGGCCCCGTTCGTGCCGTCGGACCCGGCGACGCGGGACGACCGGTGCCGGGAGATCTTCCAGACGCAGGTGGCGGGGCTCGGCCGGCGGCTCCTGCACGTCCACCCGCCGGCGGTGTCGATCGGGGTGTCCGGCGGGCTCGACTCGACGCTCGCGCTGCTGGTGTTGTGCAAGACGATGGACGACATCGGCGACCCGCGGGAGCACGTCACGGCGCTGACGATGCCGGGGTTCGGGACGACCGGGCGGACGCGCGGGAACGCCCATGCGCTGATGCGGGCGCTGGGGGTGTCGGTGCGGGAGTGCGACATCCGGGCGATGTGCCTGGAGCAGATGCGGGCGCTCGGGCACGCCCCGTTCGGCATCCGGCTCGACGGCGAGACGGTGGAGTCGCTGGGGGAGAAGCTGCGGCACCTGCCGGAGGAGAACCGGCACGACCTGGTGTTCGAGAACGTGCAGGCCCGGGTGCGGACGAGCCTCTTGATGAACGCCGGGTTCGTGGTCGGGACCGGGGACCTGTCGGAGCTGGCGCTCGGGTGGGCGACGTACAACGCCGACCACATGAGCATGTACAACCCGAACGTGTCGATCCCGAAGACGCTGGTGAAGTTCCTGGTGAAGTGGGCGGCGGAGCACGAGTTCGACGGCGACGCCCGGCGGACGCTGCTGGACGTCGTGGCCACCGACATCTCTCCGGAGCTGCTGCCGACGGACGCGGAGGGGAGGGCGCTGCAGGCGACGGAGGTGAGCACCGGCCCGTACGAGCTGGTGGACTTCTTCCTGTACCACTTCCTGCGGTGGGGGGCGGGGCCGGAGAAGATCTTGTTCCTGGCGAGGTTCGCGAGGTTCGGGAAGGCGTACCCGGCGGACGAGGTGCGGCACTGGCTCGGGGTGTTCCTGCGGCGGTTCTTCGCGAACCAGTTCAAGCGGAGCTGCCTGCCGGACGGGCCGAAGGTGGGGTCGGTGAGCGTGTCGCCGCGGGGCGACTGGCGGATGCCGTCGGACGCGGCGGCGCGGGTGTGGCTGGACGAGCTGGATATTGGCAAAAATTAGTTAATGTATAATATTATTGTTGAGTACGGTCGGCCGCTGCATGCCCTACCCACTATTACCGGTAGGAGTTACGCAGTTGCGGGCTGTGGGAGGAGGATACTCGGGCGTGTGAGGTAGGTCCGGACGGCGTCCCGGATGACCCGCACCTTGGCCTCGAACCAGCTCACCCCGGTCGCGAACCGATGGTACTCCGGCCGCACGAACGCCCGGATCGAAAGCCCGATGTGGTTCCGCTGCGCCGGCCCGTACCGGACCTGGCACCGCTCCGCCCCGGTGAACGGCTTGAGCCCCCGGTGGAACTCCTCCACGGCCCAGGCCAACTCGGCGAGCACCACCCGACCGACCTCCTCCGCCCCGGTGTCGTTGGTCACCCAGAACTCCGCGTCGCCGTCTCGGGCGACCGTCCGGAACACCTTGACCAGCCCGAACCCCGGCAGCCACACCACCGTCCCGGCCGCGGTGATCGGCAGCGCTTCGATCGCCGTCGGCGGGCCGCGGTCGAGCCGGACCAACCGGTTCCCCCTGAATCGACCCAGGAACACCCACCCGAGGCCCCGGACCGGCTTGAAGTTGTCCAGGCTCGCGTACCAGCTGCCGAACAGCACGCACCGGGGGGTAAACCCCCGCGCGTGGGCAGCGGTCACCCGGTCGCGGAAGGGGTCGTTCTTCGTCTTGGCGTCGGCGGCCTTGTGGTACACCCGGTAGTCGGCCGGGTAGAGCCGGTCGCCGTCGGTCCAGACCAGGGTGATCAGGTTGATCCCGCTGACCACCTGCCAGTGCTTGCCCGACCAGTGCCGGGTCACGGGTTGCATGTGCCGGGCGTGGGGCTTGTCGAGGGTGGTGTCATCGACGACGAGGACCCCGTCGCCCCGGCGGACGAGCGGGCGGACCTCGGCCCACAGGTCCGCGGGGTCGGGTTCGAGCCGGTAGAGCAGGCGGGTGAAGGCGTCGTGGGCCGGCACCCGGGGGCGATCCGGTTGGACGCGGGCGGCCTCGGTGGCGGTACACGCCCTGGGCGTGGCCAGCAGGAATTGGATGTAGTCCTCGGGCTGGACGCGGGGCGGGTTCATGCCGGCCGGTTGTACCCGACCGGCATCCATCGCGCCAGCGAAAACCGGGCAACTGCGTAACTCCT
>PNKH01000045.1 GCA_013822345.1 Isosphaera sp. | reverse complement strand
TCAGGCCAGGATGTCCTTCACCACCGTCCCGTGCACGTCGGTCAGCCGGAAGTCCCGGCCGCTATACCGGTACGTCAGCTTCTCGTGGTCGATGCCCATCAGGTGCAGAATCGTCGCGTGCAGGTCGTGGACGTGCACCTTGTTCTCGACCGCCGCGAACCCGAACTCGTCCGTCGCCCCGTAGGCCAGGCCGCCCCTCACCCCGCCGCCGGCGAGCCACACGCTGAACCCGTGGTTGTTGTGGTCCCGGCCGTTCTGCCCCTCACTCGTCGGCGTCCGCCCGAACTCCCCGCCCCACAGCACCAGCGTCTCGTTCAGGAGGCCGAACTGCTTCAGGTCGCGGAGCAGTGCGGCGACCGCCTTGTCGCTGTCCCTCGCCTTGTTCCGGTGCCCGGTCTCGATGTTCCCGTGGTCGTCCCACGGCTGACCCGACCCGTAGAAGACCTGCACCATCCGCACCCCGCGCTCGACCAGCCGGCGGGCCGCCAGGCAGGCGTCGGCGAAGTACCCCTTCCCGTACCGCTCCCGCACCTTCACCGGCTCGCGGCTCACGTCGAACGCCTCCTGCGCGTCGGTCTGCATCCGGTACGCCGTCTCCAGCGACCGGATCCGGGCGTCGAGCTGGTCGTCGCCGTCCCGCTTGTCCTTGTGGATGCCGTTGAGCTGGTTGAGGAGGTCGAGTTGCTCGCGCTGGGTGCCGGCCCCGACGTTCGCGTTCCGGACGTGGTCGATGACGCGCTTCGGGTCGAGGTTCTGGATGTGGCAGCCCTGGAACACGCCGGGGAGGAAGCTGTTGTTCCACAGGGCCGGGCCGACCACCGGCTTGCCCGGACACATCACCACGAACCCCGGCAGGTTTTGGTTCTCGGTGCCGAGGCCGTACGTCAGCCAGCTGCCCATGCTCGGGCGGATCGGCTGGGTGTTCCCGCACGTCATCAGCAGGAGGCCCGGCTCGTGGTTCGGGATGTTCGTGTGCATCGACCGGACGACGCAGACATCGTCGACGCACGAGCCGATCTCGGGGAAGATCTCGCTCACCTCGACGCCGGACTGGCCGTACTTCTTGAACGCGAACGGCGACTTGTACAGCGGGCCGGTCTTCCGCTCGGTCTTGAGGCCGGCGGCGCCGGGCTGCTGGCCGTGCCGCCTGGTCAGCTCCGGCTTCGGGTCGAACGTGTCGACCTGGCTCGGGCCGCCGTTCATGAACAGGTGGATGACGTGCTTCGCCTTCGCCGGGAAGTGCGGCTTCTTCGGGGCGAGCGGGTCGGCGGCCCGGGCGTCGTCGGCGAGCAGCCCGGCGAGGCCGAGGACGCCGAGGCCGGTGCCGGTGCGGGCGAGCAGGTCGCGGCGGGAAAGCGGCGTCATCGGGAAGGCTCCGGGTCTGGTCCGTCCACGTCGGAAGAGTTTCGACAGGATAACAGGATGAGCAGGATCAGAGGCCAGAAGACGGCAGGTCACTCTTCTGGCCTCTGATCCTGCTCATCCTGTTATCCTGTCGAAACTCTTCCGCCCTGTCCCTGGTCAGTCCGCGTACATCAGCTCGTTGCTGGCGAGCAGCACCTGGGCGTACTGCTCCCACCGGGTCAGCTTGTCGTCGGTCTTCGTCGGCAGCTTCAGGAACCGCTCTGCCAACTCCGCCTCGCGCGGCTCCGGGCTCCGCCCGAACGCCAGCCGGTACGCGGCCGTCACCCGCTCGGCGTCGGTCGAGCCGAGCTTCTCCACCCGGGCCGCGAACGCCTTCGCCTGGCCCGCCATGAACTCGCTGTTCAGCGCGAACAACTGCTGCTGCGGCACCGTCGTCACCACCCGCTTGTCGGCGGTCACGTTCGCGTCCGGGAAGTCGAACAGCCGCAACAGCCCGTCCAGCTCGTGCCGGCTGATCCGGGCGTACACCGTCCGCCGCTTCGCCGCCGGGTCGCGGAGGCTGAACGCCGGTCCGCCGCGGGTCCGGTCGAGCGACCCGCTCACCGCGAGCACCGAGTCCCGCCACACCTCCACGTCGAGCCGCCGGCGGTTCGCCCGCCACAGGTACACGTTCGCCGCGTCGACCTTGTCGTTGCCGGCGTCCGGCCGGCTGTCGAGCTGGTACACCCCGGACAGCACGATCTGCCGGTGCAGCCACTTCAGCGACCAGCCGTTCTTCATGAAGTTGACCGCCAGCCAGTCGAGCAGCTCGGGGTGGGTCGGGCGGTCGCCGAGTGAGCCGAAGTTGCTCGGGGTGTTCACCAGCCCGCGGCCGAAGTGCCACGACCAGACGCGGTTCACGATCACCCGGGCGGTGAGCGGGTTGTCCTTCGACGCGATCGCGCTCGCCAGGTCGAGGCGGGTGAACTTCGGGCCGGGGTCGGCGTCGCACGGCAGCACCTGGAGGAACCCCTTCGGGGCGTCCTCGCCCTTCGTCGCCGGGTTCCCGCGGACGTACACCTTCATCCCGGCCCCGTTCCCGCTCAGGACGTGGGCGACCGCCGGTAGCGGCGGGGCCGCCTTCTTCAGCGCCGCCACCTCGGCCGTGCACTCCTTCACCTGCTCGGCGAGGTCCTTGTCGTCCGGCTTCGCCTTGGCCGCGGCCGTCGCCTTCTTCAGCTTGTCCTCGGCCGCCTTCACCCTCGCCTGCGCCTCGGTGTACGCCTTCAGCTCCTCCGGCTTGCCGAGCGACGCGTCGGACATGGTCGTGCCCATGTAGACGCCGGCGAGGGCGTAGTAGTCGCGGGTCGGGATCGGGTCGAACTTGTGGTCGTGGCAGCGGGCGCAGCTGACCGTCAGCCCGAGGAACCCGCGGGTCAGGGTATCGACGCGGTCGTCCAGTTCCTCGGCGATGGCCTGCTCGCGGGCGGTGTTCTTGTAGTACTCGGCCCCGAGGCCCATCAGCCCGAGGCCGGCGAACTTCGTGAACGGGTCGAGGTCGTCCTTCACCAGGTCGCCGGCGATCTGGAGCTTGACGAACCGGTCGTACGGCATGTCGGCGTTGAACGCGGCGATGACCCAGTCGCGGTACCGCCACGCCTGCGGCTTCGGCTTGACCGCGAACGTGTGCGCCTGGTCCTCTGCGTACCGGGCTACGTCGAGCCAGTGCCGGGCCCACTTCTCCCCGTGGTGCGACGACGCGAGGAGCGTGTCGACGACCTTGGCCAGCGCCGCCGGGGACGGGTCGGCGAGGAAGGCGTCGACCTCCTCCGGCGTCGGCGGCAGGCCGACGAGGTCGAGGTGGACGCGGCGGAGGAGCGCCCGCGGGTCGGCCGGCGGGGCCGGCGTCAGCCCCTTCTCGGCCCACTTCGCGGCCACGAACCGATCGATCTCGTTTCGAGTTTCGTGCTTCGGACTTCGAACTTCAGGGACCGCCGGTTCCCGGGGCGGCTGGAAGCTCCAGAACTGCTTCCCCTTCTCGAAGTCGATGCCGGCGGCGGGCTTCGCGGCGGCGCCGGTGCGCGGGTCGGCGGCCCCGTCCGCGACCCACGTCTCGAAGTCCTTCACCACCGCGTCCGGGAGCTTCCCCTTCGGCGGCATCTTCAGCTCGGCGTCGGCGTAATGAAGTGACTTGAGCAGCGTCCCTTCGGTCGGCTTGCCGGGGACGACCGCCGGGCCGGTGTCGCCGCCCTTCTCCCACCCGGCCCGGGTGTCGAGCTTGAGCCCGCCGCGGAGCTTGTTCTCCTTCTCGGCGTCGGCCGAGTGGCACTTCAGGCAGTGCTCGACCAGGACCGGGCGGATCTTCTTCTCGAAGAACTCGACCCGCGCCGGGTCCGGGTCGGCGGCGGCCGCGGCCGCGGGCGCGAGTAGGGCGAGTGCGAAGGCGGGTCGCAGCATGGCGGTGGTTCTGGCGGGGCGGGCGTCGGCGGGGCGGGGACCCGTGTCCCCGGAGTCGGCGGGAGGACAAGTGCGATCTTACCAGAGTCCGACCCGGCCGCAAGCCCCCGGTGGCGTCCGGGCGGCGGCCGGGGTAGGATGTGCGCCACCCGCCCCCGTCCGGAGCCCACCGGCATGCTCGCGAAGCTCCGCGCGTTCGCCCTGGTCGGGATCGACGCCGTCCCCGTCGAGGTCGAGGTGGACGCCGCCGCCGGGCTGCCGAAGACCATCCTCGTCGGGCTGCCGGAGCTGGCCGTCCGGGAGAGCGTCCACCGGATCGAGCGGGCCCTCGCCAACCTCGGGTACGCCCGGCCGACCGGCCGGACCATCATCAACCTCGCCCCGGCCGACCTCCGCAAGGACGCCGGCGCCTTCGACCTGCCGATCGCCCTTGGGATGCTCGTCGCCACCGGGCAGGTCAAACCGGACCAACTCTCCGACCTCGCGGCCGTCGGGGAACTCGCCCTGGACGGGGCCGTCCGCCCGGTGAAGGGCGTCCTGTCGGTCGCGATGGCGGCCCGCGACCAGGGGCTGAAGCGGCTCCTCGTGCCGCGCGACAACGCCCGCGAGGCGGCCGTCGTCCAGGAACTCGAGGTGTTCGCCGTCACCTCGCTGGCGGAGGCGGTCGGCCTGGTCACCGGGCAGGTCGAGCTCGACCCGGTCGCGTACCAGCCGGAGGAACTCGCCGACCGGCTGAACCGGTACGACGTGGACTTCGCCGAGGTCCGCGGGCAGGAGTTCGCCAAGCGGGCGATGGTGATCGCCGCCAGCGGCGGGCACAATCTGCTGATGATCGGGAGTCCCGGGAGCGGGAAGTCGATGCTGTCGAAGCGTCTCGGCACCATCCTCCCGCCGCTGACCGCCGCCGAGAGCCTCGACACCACCCGCATCTACTCCGCGGTCGGGCAACTGAGGCCGGGCGAGTCGCTGCTGACCACCCGGCCGTTCCGCAGCCCGCACCACACCATCTCCGACGCCGGGATGGTCGGCGGCGGCCACATCCCGCAGCCGGGCGAGATCAGCATGGCCCACCACGGCGTCCTGTTCCTCGACGAGCTGCCGGAGTTCAACCGGAAGAGCCTCGAAGTCCTCCGCCAGCCCCTCGAAGACGGCCTGGTGACCATCGCCCGGGCCACCGGCTCGACCACCTTTCCGGCGTCGTTCATCCTGGTCGCGGCCATGAACCCGTGCCAATGCGGGTACCTCGGGTCGGCCAGCCGGCCGTGCAAGTGCTCGCCGCAGCAGGTCGAGAAGTACCTCGGCCGCGTGAGCGGGCCGCTGCTCGACCGGATCGACCTGCACGTCGAGGTGCCGGCGGTGCCGTTCGACCAGCTCACCGCGAAGGCGGACGGGACGAGCAGCGCCGCGATGCGGGACCAGGTGCTGGCGGCGCGCGACCGGCAGAAGGCGCGGTTCGGCGGGGACGGGCGGACCCTGAACGGGCGGATGACCGGCCGGCTGATCCGCCGGCACTGCCCGCTCGACGCGGAGGGCGAGGGGCTGTTGAAGTCGGCGATGGACGACCTGGGGCTGAGCGCGCGGGCGCACGACCGGATCCTGCGGGTCGCCCGGACGGTCGCCGACCTGGCCGGGAGCGACCGGATCGACCCGGGCCACGTCGCCGAGGCGATCGGGTACCGCACGTTGGACCGGAAGCTGTGGACGCGGTGACGCGCCCGGTTCCGAGCCCGAGCGCCAGCGAGGGTCACCGCAAGACCCTCGCTGGCGCTCGGGCTCGGAACCACTCACCGCCGGGACCAGTGCCGCCGCGACACCCGGCCAGCTCGAACGTCGTCCGGTACGGGGCGAAGTCACCTCCCGGTTCACCGCGTACAGGGCGTGCGGGGTGCACAGGAACAGCGCCAGCGCCTCGTCGTACACCAGCCGGTCGAGCTTCCGCGTGACGGCGCCCTGTGCCATCACGGACGTCTGCCGGACCAGGTCCGCGTACCCGGCCTCGAACGCCGGCACCACCGGCCCCGCCCGGTACTCGCCGGTCTCCCCGGCGAACGCCCGGTGCAGCTCCAGCGCCACCGACTCCGCCGCCTGGCACCCCTGCGCCAGGACCAGCACGTCCCACGGGTGCGGCCCGGCCCGCTCCGCCAGCCGCCTCCGGACCTGCAACTCGCCCTCCCGGTCGTGGACCGTCACCTCGGTCGCCACCCCGAGCGCCGCCCACAGGTCGTCGGCCGCCCGCCGGGCGGCCGCCTCGCCGTCGGCGAACGCCGCGACCCGGACCGCCCGGCTCCCGCCGCCGGCCGCCCGCCACAGCTCCGCCGCCGCCCGCGGGTCGTGCCGGTACGGCGACAGCCGGAGCGGCCGAGTCACGGCGCACGACGGGGTCAGCCCGGCGAGCGGCGCCCCGTACCCGGCCAGCGCCTCCTTCACCAGCCGGTCCCGGTCGACCGCGTGGTTCAGTGCCTGGCGGGCCCGCACGTCCGCCAGCGGCAGCCCGTCCGCCTCCCGGTTGATCACCCCGGCCACCGCCCGCACCGGGTCGATCGCCACCAGCTTCGCGAACCGCGAGCCCTTCACCCGCGCCGCCGCGGCCGGCGGCACCTCGGTGACGAGGTCGAACTCGCCCTCGGTCGTGCAGACCAGGTCGAGCGCCTGGCCGGGCGGCACGTCGTTGCGGAACACCACTTCCTTCAGGCAAGGGCCGCGGGCGGTGTCCCAGTAGTGCGGGTTGGCGAGGAGCCGGACCCGCGGGGCCCGGGCCTCCCGCCACACCCACGTCGCCGCGAACGGGGCCTTCCGGACCACCGCCGGCCCGCCGTCGATCGTCGACTCACCCTCGACCAGGGTGAACGGCCCGGTGCCCCACGGCCCGGCCGCGTCGACCGCTCACCACCTCCCCTCGCCGGTCCCGTTCCGGGCGTACCCGAACCCGGGGCCGGCCCAGAACCCGGCGCTCATCAGGTGCATCGCCCGCAGCTTCCCCGACCGCCGGCCCGTCCACCTCCGGGAACCGGAACCGCACCGCGTACTCGCCGGTCACCTCGCAGGTCGTCCCCGGGTGGAGGTTGAAGTGCGTCCCGGGCGGGTGCGGGGCGGCCCACCGCATCACCTCGTCGAACGCCTTCCTCACCGTCGCCGCGGTCACCGGCTCGCCGCCCGGGAACCGGTTCCCCTTCCGGACGGCCACGTCGAGCGTCCGGTCGTCCGCCCACGTGTAGCCCGTCATCGCCGCCGGCACGGTCGCCCCGGCCGGGCTGACCCGGACCAGCTCTTCGGTCGTGTTGTACGTGACGTACAGCCAGTTCAGCCGGCTCGGGTCGCAGACGCGGACCGTGCCGGCCGGCGCCGCCTGGCCCAGCCCGAGCAGCGCCCTCACCCGCCCGATCAGGTTCATCGCGCGCCCCCCACAGTGACGGCGGCCGGCGGCCGCCGGGCCGGGAGGGTGCAGGTTCGGGGCCGGCGGGTGTCGGGAGAAACCCCGGGCGGGTTCAGTGGGGTGCGGCCAGCAGGCGGTGCAGGGCGTCGGGGGCGACCGGCTTGACCAGGTGGTGGTCGAACCCGGCCTCGGCGGTGCGGCGGCGGTCGTCGTCCTGGCCCCACCCGGTCAGGGCGACCAGGACGGTGTCCCGGAACTCCGGCCGGGCCCGCAGCCGGCGGGCCAGCTCGTACCCGTCCAGCCCCGGCATCCCGAGGTCGGTGAGCACCACCTCCGGGCGGAACGCGTCCGCCGCCGCCAGCCCGGCCGGGCCGCCGTGGGCGGCCCGGGCGTCGTACCCGGTCAGCGACAGCAGGGTGGCCAGGGCGTCGGCCGCGTCCTCGTTGTCGTCGACCACCAGCACCCGCCGGCCGGCCGGCCGGGCCGGGGCGGGGGGCGGCGGGGCGACGGGGGCCGGGGCGTCCGGCAGCGGCAGGCGGACGACGAACTCGCTCCCGGTCCCGGGGCCGTCGCTCCGCGCCTCGACCGTCCCGCCGTGCAGCTCGACCAGGGTGCGGACCAGCGTCAGCCCGATCCCGAGGCCGCCCTGGGACCGGTCCGAAGTCTCGTCCACCTGGGTGAACGGCTCGAACACGTGGGCCAGCATCCCCGGCGGGATCCCGACCCCGGTGTCCCGCACCCGCAGGGTGAGGAGCGGCGGTCCGTCTCCCGCCTCCGGGCCCGCGCCCCGCGGCCCGCATTCCGCGACCAGCTCGATCCGGCCGCCCGGGTCGGTGTACCGGGCGGCGTTGTTCAACAGGTTCGACAGCACCTGGGTGAGCCGGGCCGGGTCGGCGTCGAGCCGGACCGGGGCCGGCGGGAGGGCGACGGTCAGCCGGTGCCCGCCCGCCTCGACCAGCGGGGCGCTCGCCTCCACCGCCGCCCCGACCACCGCGGCCAGGTCGGTCGGCTCCGGCCGCAGGGTGATCTTCCCGCGGGTGATCCGGGCCACGTCCATCAGGTCGTCGATCAGCCGGGCCATCTGGGCGACCTGCCGCTCCATCATCTCCCGGACCGGGCGGGCGGCGGCCGGGGCGTCGCCGGCGGCCCGCATCACCTCCAGCCCGGCCCGGACCGGGGCGAGCGGGTTGCGGAGCTCGTGGGCCAGGGCGGCCAGGAACTCGTTCTTCCGCCGGTCGGCCTCCCGCAAGGCCTCCTCGGCCCGCTTCCGGTCGTCGACGTCGACGTTCACCCCGATCATCCGGAGCGGCCGGCCGGCCGGGTCGTACACGAACTGGGCCCGCCCGGCGAGCCACCGGGTCGACCCGTCCGGGAGGACGGCCCGGAACTCGTACTCGTGGTCGACGACCCGGTCCCGGAGGCACGCCTCGATCCCCGCCCCGACCGCCCGGAAGTCCTCCGGGGCGACCCGCTTCGCCCAGTCGGCGTAGGCCCCCTCGAACCCGCCCTCCGGGAGCCCGTACAGGGCCTCCAGCTCGGCCGACCAGACGACCCGGTTCTCCGGGATCAGCCACTCGAACACCCCGACCCGGCCGGCCTGCTGGGCCAGCCGGAGCCGCCGCTCGCCCTCCCGCAGGTTGGCGTCCAGCCGCAGCTTCTCGACCGCGTTCCAGACCCGCTCGGCGACCGTCTCCAGCAGCCGCACCTCCCGCCCCTCCCACCGCCGCGGGGCGGCCGCCACCGCCCCCAGGCAGGCCACCACCCGCCCCCCCCGGGTGAGCGGGACCGCGACCACCGCCCGGAGGTGGAGCGGCTCGTAGGCGGTCGCGTACCGGGCGGCCGTCCGCGGGTCGGCCCGGGTGTCCTCGGACACCACCACCCGCCCGGCCCGGAGGTCCGCCACGTGCTCCGGCGGGTAGTCCGACACGCGGTACTCGCCGGCGACCGACGGCAGCCCGCCGGCCCGGTAGTCGTCCCGGACCCACCACCGGTCGCCGGCCAGGTCGATCTCGGACACGTGGCACCGGTCCAGCCGCAGGTGCCGCCCGACCAGCCCGGCCGCGGCCGCCAGCAGCGCGCCGGCGTCGGCCGCGGCCCGGACCTGCTCCCCCAGGTCGGCCAGGAACCGGGCGTCCAGCTCGGCCTTCCGCCGCTCGGTCAGGTCGTAGAAGTAGCAGACCACCCCGAACCGCCCGTCCGGCAGGGCGACCCGCTCGATCTTCCAGTCGTAGGACTCGGTGTCCGGGGTGTCGGCCCGCCGCTCGGTGGTGTCCGCCGCCCGGTACGGCTCCCCGGTCGCCAGGGTGTGGCGGAACCGGCCGACCGCCTCGGCCGCGAACGGCTCCGGCCAGACCACCCGGAGGACCTCGGCGAAGTCCCGGCCCAAGAGCGGGCGGACGTTCTCGAACACCTTCCGGGCCCCGGCGCTGACCTGCCGGAGGCGGAAGTCGGCGTCCACCACGTACACCCCGAACGGGGCGTTCTCGACGAGGTTGAAGAACGTCTCGCTGTTCCGCCGCAGTTGCTCCTCGGCCCGCACCCGCTCGGTCACGTCCTGGGTGCACCCGACGGTCCGGGCGACCGCCCCGGCGGCGTCCCGGACCACGACCGACCGGTCCTCGACGTGGAGCCACCGCCCGTCCCGGTGGCGGACCCGGTACGCGGTCGTCAGGTGCCCGCCGGCGGCCGCGAACGCCGCCGCCAGCCGCGGGCGGTCGTCCGGGTGGACCTGGTCGAGCCACCAGTCGGCGGTCGGCGGGACGTCCTCCGGCCGGTACCCGAGGACCTCGAACAGCCCGCGGGACCGCTCCACCCGCCCGGTCCGGGCGTCGTACTCGTAGATGATTCCGTCGACCGCGTCGGCCGCCCGCCGGAACCGCTCCTCGCTGGCCCGCAGGGCCTCCTGCTGCCGCCGCTCGGCCGAGACGTCGTCCACCAGGACCGCGAACCCGAGGACCGCCCCGCCGGGGGCCAGGTGCGGGGCGTAGGTCACCCGCACCCACCGGGTCGGGCCGTACCGGTACGGCAGCTCGGCCTCGAACCGCACCCGCCGGCCGGAGAGGGCCGCCTCGACGTGGGGACGGATCGCCTCCCACGCCGCCTCCCCGAGCACCTCCCGCATGTGCCGCCCGACCACCTCCTCGGGGGTGCGGCCGAACCACGCCTGGTACGACCGGTTGACGAGCTGGTACCGCCCGTCCGCCCCGACGTACGAGATCAGGTCCGGGAGGGCGTCGACGATCAGCCGGAGCCGCTCCTCGGTCGGGGCCGGCGGGGCCGGGGCGGCGGGCGGGGGGTGTGTCATCGGGGTGGGGAGTCGGGGAGTCGGCGGGCCGGGGCCGTCACTTCTTCACCTTCTCCTCCGGCCGGTTGTTCCGGACCAGCCGGTCGTACGCGAACCGCCCGGCCGCGACCACGGCCGGGATGGTCATCGCCAGGACGGCGAACTTGAACGCCGCCGGGTGGATGTAGAACCGCTGCCGCCCGGCCGCGTCCTTCTCCTCCATGTCCAGGAACGTCCCGGTCAGCCACTCCCGCATTTGGAGGAAGCAGGTGACGTTCAGGGCGATCAGGGAGATGATGGTGGCGACGGCCGCCACCCCGGGGCCGAGGTGGATGATCCAGTCCTCGGTGGTCGGGGCCCACACCCTCTTCGTCTCCGCCTTCGTCCGGGTCTGGTTGTTGAACCCGCAGTGGATGCACACCTTGGCGTCCGGCGGGTCGAGCTCCTGGGCGCAGTGCGGGCACCGCGGGGTGTCGCTCTCCTGCACCACCTCGATCTTCTGCGGCCCGTCGTCGTCGTCCGCGAACCGGAGGGCGGCCCCGCCGGCCGGGGCGGGGGCCGGGGGCGGCGGCGGGGCGGGCTCCGGCCTCGCCCCGGGCCGGGCCGGCTTCGCCGGCCGGGCCGCGGCCGGGTCGGCGGCCACGAACGGGTGGTCGCAGTGCTTGCACTTGACCCGCTTGCCGAACACCGCCGGCGGGACCTTCAGCGGCTTCTCGCAGTTCGGGCAGGCGAGGTCCACGGCAGACGACATCGGGGGCCTCCGCGGGCGCGGGCACGGACGGGGCGGCAGAAGTGTTCTAGAAAGATAGCTCACCCCCCGCCCGGGGCACAACCAGGTAACGTTGCATGTCCGACCCGTCCGGAGCCCCCTGGGCGGCCCCGCCAACCCCCGCCGAGCCCCGCCTCCTGGTGTCGCTCGCCACCTACAACGAGGCCGGGAACGTCGCCGCCCTGATCGGCGAGATCCACAAGTTCCTCCCCCGGGCGGACATCCTGGTGATCGACGACAACTCCCCGGACGGGACGTGGAAGATCGTCGAGGAGCTGGGCGCCGCCGACCCGCGGGTGAGGCTGCTGCGCCGCCCGGGGAAGCTCGGGCTGGGGACGGCGACGCTCGCGGCCATGCGGTACGCGATGGACCACGGGTACGACCTGCTGCAGAACATGGACGCGGACTTCAGCCACCCGCCGCGGTACCTGCCGGGGATCCTGGCCGGGATGGGGGCGCACGACGTGATGATCGGGTCGCGGTACGTCCGCGGCGGCGGGACGGAGAACTGGCCGCTGTCCCGGCGGGTGATCTCCCGGACGGTGAACTACGTCGTCCGGTTCCTGTTCCGGATGCCGGTGAAGGACGCGAGCGGGGCGTACCGGTGCTACCGGGTGAGCACGCTGCGGGACGCCCGGCTGGAGCGGGTGCGGTCGCGCGGGTACTCGTTCCAGCAGGAGGTGCTGTTCCGGTGCCACAAGGCCGGGGCGAAGATGGGCGAGTACCCGATCCTGTTCGAGAACCGGCGGGCCGGGGTGAGCAAGGTGAACCTGCGGGAGGCGGCCCGGTCGCTGAGCATGATCCTGCTGATCGGGGTGCGGAACGTCTTCGGGCTGGAGCGCGGGTAGGGTGGGCCGAGCCCGGCTCTGCGGGCGAGTCCCACCACCCCGGCCCGGTGGGACTCGGTCCGAAGCGGACCTCGGCCCACCCTACGAAACCCCAACCTACCGGCTGAACAGCACCGCCCCGCGGCCGAGCACCAGCTCCAGCTCCTCGACCGGCAGGGCGGCCGGGTTCACCCGGAAGTCGTCGCCCAGCTTCAGCTGCACCTGCCGGCCGGCCGCGTCCCGGACGCTCAGGTACACCGGGCACGCCCCCTTGCACCGCCGCAGGGCGACGGCCACCGCGTCGAGCTTCTTCAGGCACCCCTCGTCGTCGCCGTACGGCATCTTGATCAGCAGGCTCTTGGTGAACTCGGCCCGGGCCTCCTCGACCGTCAGCACCTTCTTCACCTGGAAGTCCGGCTCGGCCCGGCCCTCCTGCCAGTTCAGCGTCCCCTCGAACAGGTGGACCGCGTCGGCCGCCACCAGGTCCTTGTACCGGGCGTACTCGTCCGACCACAGGATGCACCGTACCGCCCCGCTGAAGTCTTCGATCCGGAAGGTGGCGTACTTCCGCCCCGTGTTCCGCCCCTTGTTCGCGGTGCGGACCACCAGCTCGACGATCATCCCGCCGACGCGGGCCTCGGTGCCGGGCTTGCTCCTGCCGAGGTCGGCGCAGTCGTGGGTGCGGAACCGCCGCAGCTGCTCGTCGTGCTGGGCGAGCGGGTGGCCGGAGATGAAGAAGTCGAGGGCCTCCTTCTCGAACCGGAGCTTCTCCCGCTCCGGCCACTCGGGCACGTCCGGCAGGCCGTGCTCCGGCCCGGGGTCGTGGCCGTCGGCCCCGTCCTCGCCGTTCCCCTCGAACAGGTCGAGGAAGCTCTTCTGGCCGCGGCGGCGGTCGGCGGCCCGCTCGTCGGCCGCCTGGTACGCCTTGGCGACGGCGGCGAAGTGGGCGGCCCGGCGGCCGAACGCGTCGAACGCCCCGGCCATGACCAGCCGCTCGACCGCGGCCTTCGGCACCACCCGCCGGTCGACCCGCTCGCAGAAGTCGAACAGGTCCTTGAACCGCCCGCCGGCGGCGGTCCGGGCGCGGACCACTTCTTCGGCGGCGTTGCGGCCGAGGCCCTTGATGGCGGTGAGGCCGAAGGTGATGCGGTTGTGGTGGACGTCGAAGTCGGCGGCCCCGCGGTTGACGTCCGGGGGGAGGACGTCGATGCCGAGCTTCTTGGCGTCGGCGATGTGGTCGACCATCACGTCCCGCTTGTTCGCGTCGTCGATCTCGGACGAGAGCATGGCGGCCATGTACTCGGCCGGGTAGTGGGCCTTGAGGTACGCCGTCTGATACCCGATCTGGGCGTACGCCGCGGTGTGCGACTTGTTGAAGGCGTAGCCCCCGAACAACTCGATCAGGCCGAAGATCTCCCCCGCCTTCTCCTCGGCCATCCCCCGCTCGACGCAGCCCGCGAGGAAGTCCGCCTTCCGGGTGGCGATCAACTCCTTGTTCTTCTTGCTGATGGCTTTGATGCAAGCGTACGCCTTAGACAGCTCGATGCCACCCAGGCGGTTGAGGATGCGCATCACCTGTTCCTGGTAACAATTCTTCACCACCACGCCGTCGGCCAGCAGGTTGTGGTGGCCGGCGACCGACATGCCGTAGAACTGCTGGTCGGGGACGACCACGACCGACGCGATCCGGAAGTACCGCACGTCGCCGAGGCGGATGCCGGCCTTGGCGGCGGTCGAGGACTTCGCGAACGGGAACCGGTGGGACATGCCCCGCCGCTCGATCCCCGTCCGGGCGGCGAAGGCCCGGCGCGATTCCCCGGCGGGGATCGCGGCGAACAGCTCGTCCCGCGGCACCCACCCGACGGTCGCGCCCGCCGGGCACTCGGCGGGGAACGTCTTGACGACGAGGTGCGGCGCGACCTCCTCGCGGAGGCGCCGGAGGCCCCACACCTGGAGGCGCTGGGGGTAGACCTTCACTGCCGCGCCGATCAACTGGCAGAGCCGGCGCAAGTCTTGAACCAGTCCCGGGGACGCCGAGGAGATGAAGGAGACGCCCGCCCCGTTCGAGTTGGTGGCGAGGCACCCGTCCGAGTCGAGGATGCCGGCGAGGAACGCCCCTCGCACCGGGCCGGGGCAGCGGAAGATCGCCTCCGGCACCCGCTTCGCGGTGGCCTTCTTCTTCAGGCCGTGGGTGTCGAGCAGGTGGTGAAGCTTCGTCTTGCGGTTGCCGTGGTTCGGGTCGTTCAGCAGCTCCGGGTGCGACAGGTTGACGTACCACGACCGCAGGTGGAAGTACGGCGACACCTGCAACCCGGGGAACCGGTCCCGGAGCCACGCGACGATCCGGTCGTGGGCGGCCGCCGTCCCCGTGGCGATGGTGATGCCGCTACTGGTCAGGCACCCGTCGCCGGTGAGCAGCCCGAGCAGGTAGGCCACGTCCTCGTCCGACCCGAGCCACGGGGCGAGGCCGGCGACCTCGGGCAATTCCTGCGGGGTGCGGAGGCCGCACGCCACCAGGTCCGTCCCGGGGTCGAGGTCCTGAACCTCCTTCCACCCGGCCCACGTCCACACCTTGTGGTCCCGGGTCAAGGTCACCGCGAACCCGTTCTCCAGCGTCAGCCGCAGGCCGTCCTCGCGACGGGTCGGGCCGCACCCGTGGCACTCCTTCGCCTCGACCGCCCGCGTCTCCAGGTTCAGCGAGTGGACCCGATCGCCCCGGCGGACGTGCCGGATCGGCCTCTCGGTCCCGTCGGCCATCGCCACCCGGGCGTCCTCGTGGATGCACATCACCCCGTACGTTTCGCTCAGCACCTCCTCCATCACCGGGTGCGGGTACGCCGGCCGCCGCCGGCCGTGCTTGCACTCCACGTACTCGTCCACCATCCCGCCCTCGAGCGGCCCGGGCCGGTACAGCGCCAGCACCGCGATCAGGTCCCGGATGTTGTCCGGCTTCATCCGCTTCAGCAGCTCCCGGATCCCCTCCGACTCCAACTGGAACACCCCCTTCGCGTCCCCGCGCTGCAGCAGCGCGTACGTCTCCTTGTCGTCCAGCGGGAACTTCGCCGGGTCCACGTCCTCCCCGCGCGTCCGCTTGATCAGCTTCACGCAGTTGTCCAGCACCGTCAGGTTCCGCAGCCCCAGGAAGTCCATCTTCAAGAGGCCGACCTTCTCCAGCACCCCCATCTCCCACTGCGTCGTCACCGCCACCGACCCCTTCTCCGACCCGTCCCCGTCCGCCTTCCGCACCACCCGCTGCACCGGCACGTAATCCGTGATCGGGCCGTTCGCGATCACCACCCCGGCGGCGTGCGTCCCGACGTTCCGGTTCGTCCCCTCCAGCTTCCGCGCGACGTCGACCATCTGCCGGACCTGCGGGTCCTGGTCGTACTCCCGCCGGAAGTCCGGGCTGGCCAGCGCCTCGTCCAGGTCCCCGGCGATCGCCCCGTGCATCGGGACCAGCTTGCACATCTGGTTCACCCGCTCCAGCGGCACGTCCAGCACCCGCCCGACGTCCTTCATCGCCGCCTTCGCCGCCAGCGTCCCGAACGTCCCGATCTGGGCCACCGACTCGACCCCGTACTTCCGCTTCACGTACTCGATCACCAGCTCCCGCCGGTCCTGGCAGAAGTCGATGTCGATGTCCGGGGCCTCGCTCCGGTTCGGGTCGAGGAACCGCTCGAACAGCAGGTCGTACTCCAGCGGGCAGACGTGGCTCAGGTACAGCACGTAGCTGACGATCGCCCCGCACCCGGACCCGCGGGCGGTGGACGGGATGCCCGACTCCCGGGCGAACCGGACGAAGTCCCAGACGATCAGGAAGTAGCTCGCGAAGCCCATCTTGGTGATGATGCCCAGCTCGTGGTCGAGCCGCCTCCGCACCGCCTCCGACGGGTTCTCGCCGTACCGCTCCCGCACCCCCTGCTCGCACAACTCCCGCAGGAACTCCTCCGGGGTCCGCCCCTCCGGCGGGCGGAACACCGGGAAGTGCCGCTTCTTGAAGTCGATCTCGATGTCGACCGCGTCGGCGATCTCGGCGCTGCGGGCGACCGCGTCGGCGTGCCCCGGGAACAGCCGGTACATGTCGTCCGGGCTGCGGACGTAGTACGGGTTCGCCATCCGCTCTTCCGGGTACTTCTTCCGCCGCGGGTCGTGCTTCTGCTGGGTGTTGATGCAGAACAGGATGTCGTGGGCGACCGCGTCGGACGCGCACAGGTAGTGGGCGTCGGCGGTCGCCACCAGCGGCACCCCGAGGGCGTTCGCGATGTCGGCCGCGACGGGGGTGCACTCGTCCTGGGCCTTGATCCCGTTGTTCTGGATCTCGACGTAGAAGTCCTTCCCGAACACCCGGGCGTACCACTCGGCGAGCTGCCGGGCCTCCTTCACCTTGTCGCGGAGGATGAGCTGGTTGAACGACCCGGCCAGGCACCCGCTCAGGCAGATCAACCCGTCCTTGTGGGCCTCCAGCACCCCCCGGTCGATCCGCGGGTTGTAGTAGAACCCCTCCAGGAACGCGATGCTGGAGAGCTTGATGAGGTTCTTGAACCCGGTCGTGTTCTTCGCCAGCAGGGTGAGGTGGTAGTACACCTCGCCGAGGTCGTCCTTCTTCCGCTCCCGCCGGTCCGTCCCGGCGACGTACGCCTCGTACCCGATCACCGGGTTGATGCCGGCCTTCTTGCACTCGGTGTAGAACTCGACCGCCCCGTACAGGTTCCCGTGGTCGGTGACGGCGCACGCCGTCATCCCGAGCTCCTTCGTCCGCTCGACCAGGGCCGGGATGCGGTTGAACCCGTCGAGCAGGCTGTAGTGGGTGTGGAGGTGGAGGTGGCAGAAGCGGTTCGACATAACGCGGCGGCCCAAAGGGTCAGGGGCCACCCGTTATAGCCGCGGCGGACGGGCGACGGAAGGTGAGGCGGGGAGGGGTTCGCGGCGCGGAGGCGCCCGGGGTTGGCACCCCGGGCTATTACCTGCCCACCCCTTCGGGGTTCAAGACCAAGCCCCAAGCCCTCAGCCCCGAAGGGGCGGCGAGGGAATAGCCCGGGGTGCCAACCCCGGGCGGACCACCCCCGGGCGACGGGTGCTAACCTCGCCCGGTCACACCAGCTCGAACGTCACCGCGACGCGGGCGGCGACCGGGATCGCGTCCGGGGCGAGGGCGGTGGTCGGGTGGCCGTCGTCGGCCGGGTCCGGGCCGACGGCCTGGTCGGCGATCCCGACCACCGACCCGAGCCCGACCCCGGCCGCCCGGGCGTACGCCTCCGCCGCCGCCCGGGCGGCGTCCACCGCCCGCCGCCGGGCCTCCGCCCGCAGCTCCGCCCACCGCGACGTGTGGAACTCGACCGCCCCGATCTCGTTCGCCCCGGCGTCCACCACCCCGATCAACACCTCCTCCGTCCGGGACAGGTCGGGCATCACGGCGGTGAACCCGATCCGGGCGGCGAACCCCCGGGCCTGACCCGGCCCCTCCGCCACCTGGGCGAGAATCAGCCGGGACGCGGCCACGTCCGTCACCCCGGCCTTCCCGAGGAGCGTCCGGACGATCTGGGCCGCCTGCTGCGTCTCCCGGATCACGTCCCGCGGCCGCGGCCCCTGGCGGGACACCGCCAGCCGCAGCGACATCACGTCCGGCTCGACCCGGACGACCGCCGACCCGAACACGGTCACCACCCGTTCCATCGCCCGCCCCTTCCGAAGAGACCCGGCCGGCTTGACAACCGGCCCCCGCGCCCGTCTGATATACCATTCCCGCGCGAACGCCCGACCCCCCGGCCTCGTACCACCCCCGAGGGCCCGTGCCGGACCACCCGCCACCCCCGGACGCCGACGAAGACCTGCTCGCCCGGCTCCGGGGCGGGGACCGGGGGGCGCTCGGCCCGCTGGTCCGGCGGTACGAGCGGGAGCTGTTCGGGTACCTCCGCCGGTACGTCGGGGACGACGACCTCGCGGACGACGTCTTCCAGAATACGTTCGTCCAGGTCTTCCTCAAGGCGAAACAGTACGAACCCGGCCGGCCGGCCCGCCCGTGGCTGTACGCGATCGCCACCAACCAGGCGATCGACGCCCTCCGCCGGCGGGCCCGGCGGTCCGCCGACCGCCCGGCCGACACCGTCAGCGCCCCGGACGAGGACGGGGAGCCGCGGCCGCTGTTCGAGCTGCTCCCGGCCCCCGGCGACGCCCCCCCGGACGCCGCCGACCGGGCGGAGGTGCGCGGCCGGGTGCGGGAGGCCGTCGCCGGGCTCCCCGAACTGCTCCGCCAGGCCGTCCTGCTGGTGTACTTCCAGGGGCTCAAGTACCAGGACGCGGCCGACGCCCTCGGCATCCCGGTCGGGACGGTCAAGTCCCGGCTCCACGCCGCCCTGGCGAAGCTGGCCGAGGACTGGGCCGAGTCGAACGCGGGGTGCGGAACGGGGAACGCGGAATAGACCCATGACCGACGACGACCTGATCGATTACCTGCTCGACGCCCTCGCCCCGGCCGACCGGGCGGCGGCCGAGGCGCGGCTGGCGGCCGACCCCGCGGCGGCGGCCCGGCTGGACCGGTGGCGGGCGGCCCTGGCCCCGCTCGCCGCCGACCGCCGGCACCCGGAACCCCCGCCCGGGCTCGTCGCCCGCACCCTCGACCGGGTCGCGGCCGCCGCCCGCCCGCCGGTCTTCCCGGCCCCGCCCCGCGCCCGGCGGGCGGCCCCGCAGCCCGCGGCGGGCGGCCGGGTCCCCCGGCTCGACGTGCTCGTCGCCTGCGGCATCGCCCTGTTCGCCGGCGGGCTGGTGGTGTCGGGGGTCGGGAAGGTCCGGGCCCGGGGCGACCAGGTCGCCTGCATGGACCACCTGCGGGAGGTGTACACCGGACTGGACGGGTACGCCAACCTCCACGCCGGCCGGTACCCCAAGGTCGGGCCCGGGGCACCGGCCGGGTCGTTCGCCGACGCCCTGGCTCAGTCCGGCCAGGTCCCGCCCGGGTTCCGCCCCGGCTGCCCGGCCGGTCGGGCTGTCGGGGCGGTCGGGTACACCTACTCGCTCGGATACCGGACCCCGGACGGGAATCTCGTCGGGCCGTCCCGCCCGGCCGCGGGGGGCGAGCACGACCTCGTCCCGATCTCGGCCGACTACCCGACCGCGGAGGCCGCCCCGGCGGCCGGGCCGGTCTCCCCGCACCCGGGCGGGATGAACGTCCTGCACGCCGGCGGGTCCGTCCGGTTCACCACCACCCCGCACGTCGGCCCGGGCGGGGACCACATCTTCCTGAACCAGTTCGGGGCGGTCGGGGCCGGGGCCCACCGGGCCGACGTGGTGCTCGGCCGGCACGGCGACGTGCCGTGAGGCCGGCCGTTCTTCTCCCTCGCCCCCGAAGGGGGAGTGGGCGGTCGGGAGCGGAGCGACCGGCCGGGTGAGGGGCAGGGCGGCCGGAGGCGCCCGGTCGGGTTCACGCCCCCGGCCACCTCGGTCCGCCGTCCCCTCACCCAGCTCGCGCCTGACGCCGCTCGCCGCCCTCTCCCCCTCCGGCGAGGGGGAAGACCAGCTTCGCGCCGGGCGGACGATTCGCCCGGGGGCGCAGCGGCGGGGGGTGAAAACCGTCGCAACCCGACCCCGGTGGGTGCATTCGGGCGAGAGGCGTGTTAAACTTGCCGGGCGCGACCGGCGCCGGCGCGGCCCGTCCCCCCGCGCCACCGGCCCGTACGGGCGACCCCGAGGCGGTTGTGAAGCACACCATCCGGCTCCGCGGGATCAGCGGCGAGGTGAAGGGGCGGACGTGGGAGTCCGACACCCTCCTCCGCGCCGGCCGGCTCGCGTCCCTGGATGTGGTGCTGGACGACAGCTCGGTCAGCCGGCGGCACGCCGAGGTCCGCCGCGGGGACGACGGGTGGTACGTCCGCGACCTGGAGAGCACCAACGGGACGTACGTGAACGGGACCCGGGTCGGGCCGGGGGAGCAGCCGGTCCGCCCGCGGGACGTGGTCCAGTTCGGCAAGGTCGCCCTGGTCGTCGAGGCGGACGGGGCCCCGTCCGACAGCGGCGGCCCGCCGAGTAACCAGCACGTCGTCGCCGCCGCCCCGTCCGCGTTCGAGGACGGCATCCGCCGGCTGGCGTACGACCGGAACCAGATGCCCCGGGCCGGGGAGCAGCTGGTCGCCCTGCTCCGGGCCGGTCACCACTTCGTCAGCGTCCAGAGCGAGGACCACCTGCTGCAGGTGGTCCTGAACGACGCGGTCAGCGTGCTCGAGGCCCAGCGCGGGGCGATCGTCCTGGCCGACGGGGACGGGCCGGACCCGCCGCTCAAGCTCCGGGCCCTGGCGGTCGGGGTCGGCGAGGCCCCGGGCCGGTTCCACTTCTCCAAGAAGCTCACCCACCGGTGCTACGCCGGCGGCGTCTCCCTCCTGTACAGCATGCTGACCAACGGGGACGACGACGACGCCCGGCTCACCCAGAGCATCCAGGACGGGGCGATGGCCAGCGTCCTGTGCGTCCTGCTCCGCACCCCGCGGCGGCGGCTCGGCGTCCTCCACCTGGACCGGAACCTGTCCCAGCAGGCGTTCACCGAGGACGACCTCCACCTGGCCGACGCCCTGGCCGCCCACGTCTCGGCGGCGATCGAGAGCGCCCTGTTGCTCCGCCGGCAGAAGGACTTCTTCCACCGCACCATCACCCTGATGGCCCAGGTGGTGGAGATGCGGGACGACTACACCGGCGGGCACACCCAGCGGGTCACCCGGTACGCCACCCTCATGGCCGAGCACCTCGGGCTGCCGGACGACCAGTTGGAGGTGGTCAAGCTCGGCGGGCCGCTCCACGACATCGGCAAGATCGGGATCGACGACGCCATCCTCCGCAAGGAGGGGAAGCTGACCCCGGACGAGTACGCCCGGATGCAGCGGCACACCACCATGGGGGCGGAGATCCTCCAGGCGATCCCGGAGATGCACCCGATCATCCCGATCGTCCGCAGCCACCACGAGCGGTGGGACGGGACCGGGTACCCGGACCGGCTGGCCGGCGAGGACATCCCGTTCCTGGCCCGGGTCGTGGCGGTGGCCGACGCGTTCGACGCGATGACCAGCCACCGCCCGTACCACGAGAACAAGAAGGGGCGGCCGCCGGCGTGGGCGTTCGCGGAGGTGGAGCGGCAGGCCGGGCGGCAGTTCGACCCGCGGTGCGCGGCCGCGATGCTGGCCGTCCGCGAGCCGGTCCTGCGGGCGATGGCCGAGCTGGTCCCCGGGGTCGAGATCGACACCCCGATCCCGCACGTCGCCGAGGAGTACGAGCCGGACCCGCGGAACTGACCCGTCCGAGCCGGACGCGTGAGCGACGGTCGAGCAAGACCCGTCGCTCACGCGTCCGGCTCGGACGGGCCGGTCAGCGCACGACCTTCAGCACCCGCCCGTTGCTCGCGTCGGAGATGTAGACCTCGCCCGTCTTCGGGTGGACGATCACCCCGTGCGGCTGGTTGAACTCGGCCTTCAGCGGGTCCCCGCCGACCCCGGCCGTCCCCTTCTTGCCGGTCCCGGCGACGGCCGACAGTGTGTTGTCCTTCGGGCTGTACCGGACGACCCGGTGGTTCTCGGTGTCGGCGATCAGGACGGTGCCGTCCCGGTCGACGCACAGGTGCTTCGGGCCGTTCATCGCCGCCTCCAGCGCCTTCCCGGTCCCCATGCCGGCCTTGCCCGTCCCGGCGACGGTCTTGATCTTCCCGGCCTGGTCCACCACCCGCAGGGCGTGCCCGCCGCGCTCGAGGACCCACAGGTTCCCGTCGGCGTCGACGGCGTGCGCCCGCGGGTCGACGAGCGGCTGCTTCGTCGCGTCCCCGCCGTCCTTCGGGACGCCCTTCTCGCCGTTCCCGGCGACGGTGGTGACGACCTGCGTCTTCAGGTCGACCTTGCGGATCCGGCGGTTGCCGAGGTCGGTGACGTAGAGGTTCTCGCGCTTCGGGTCGAAGGAGACGCAGAAGACGCCGTTGAACTTCGCGTCCTTGGCCGGCCCGCCGTCCCCGCCGAACCCCTTCTCCCCGGTCCCGGCGAACGCGGTGACCTGGTAGGCGAACGGGTCGTACAGGCGGACGCGGTTGTTCCAGGTGTCGGCCAGGTACACCTTCCCGTCCCGGCTGACGGCGAGGCTGTGCATCCCGTTGAACGTGGCCTTCAGGCCCGGCCCGCCGTCGCCGTCGTTCCCCTTCGCCCCCTCCTTGCCGGCGACGGTGACCAGCTTCCCTTCCGGGTCGATCCCCCGGACCCGCTCGCCCTTGGCCATCTCCACGATCACGACCGCGTGCTCGACGAAGTCCACCCCGAACGGCTGGATCAGCTTCGCCTTCGTCGCCTCCGTCCCGTCGGCCCCGTCCCCGCCGCCGGCGACGAGGACGAGCTTGTCCGCGGCCGCGGCGGTCGTGGCCGCGGAGAGGAAGAGGGCGGCGGCGAGGCGGCGCATGACGGGGCTCCGGGTGGGGATGGTGGCAGGGTAAGCGGGTCGGGGTGTGAGCGTCAACGCGCCGCCGGTATGTTTAGACCGCGTTCCACGTCGTGTGGCGGTCGGGGTTGGAGTCCCGGCTTCAGCCGGTGCCGGGGCCGAAGACCGGCTGAAGCCGGGACTCCAACCCCGACCGCCACACCGCCCGGAGAGGTCGTGACGTGTTCCACCCGGTCGAGTTGGTCGTCGGGCTCTTGGTGGTCGCCGTCGCCCTCGGGGTGCTGGCGAACCGGGTCCGGGTCGCGTACCCGATCCTGCTCGTCCTCGGCGGGCTGCTCGTCGGGCTCCAGCCCGGGGCCCCGCCGTTCACCCTCGACCCGCAGGTGGTGTTCCTCCTGTTCCTCCCCCCGCTCCTGTACGCCGGGGCGTTCCGGACCGAGTGGCCGGAGTTCCGGGCCCAGCTCCGCGCCATCACCCTGCTGGCCGTCGGGCTGGTCCTGTTCACCACCGCCGCGGTCGCGGCCGTCGCCCACTACGCGGTCGGGATGTCGTGGCCGACGGCGTTCATCCTCGGGGCGATCGTGTCCCCGCCGGACGCGGTCGCGGCGATGGCCGTCACCCAGCGGCTCCGGGTGCCGAAGACGGTCACCACCATCCTGGAGGGCGAGAGCCTGGTGAACGACGCCGCGGCCCTGGTGATCCTCCGGCTGGCGGTGGCGGCGGTGGCGGTCGGGACGTTCTCACTGGCCGAGGCCGGGACGCAGTTCCTGATCGTCAGCGCCGGCGGGATCGCGGTCGGGTTCCTCGGTGGGGTGGTCGCCGTCCGGGTGCTCCGCTGGCTCGACCGGACCGACCTGGCCGACACCAAGACGTTCATTACCGCCACGCTGCTGGTGCCGTTCGCGGTGTACCTGCCGGCGGAGCGGCTGCACGTGTCCGGGGTGCTGGCGGCGGTGACGGCCGGGTTCTGGGTCGGGAACCGGTGCGAGGCGGTGTTCCGGCACGAGTCGTACGAGGAGGCGCGGGCGGTGTGGGAGTGGGTCGAGTTCCTGCTGAACAGCCTGGTGTTCATCCTGATCGGGTTCGAGCTGCGGGACATGCTGGACACGTTCGCCGGGCAGTTCACCTTCCCGGAGTTGCTCGGGCACGCGGCGGCGGTGACCGGGGCGGTGGTCGTGGCCCGGCTCCTGTGGGTGTTCCCCGGGGCGTACGTCCCGCGGTGGCTGGACCGGGCGGTGCTCGGGGTGCCGACCCCGTACCCGCCGTGGCAGTGGGTCGCCGTGGTCGGGTGGACCGGGATGCGCGGGGTGGTGTCGCTGGCGGCCGCCCTGGCCCTGCCGGAGCGGACGGCCGACGGCCGGCCGTTCCCGGACCGGGACCTGATCCAGTTCCTGACGTTCGGGGTGATCTTCGCCACCCTGGTCGGGCAGGGGCTGACCCTCCCGCTGGTGATCCGCGGGCTCGGGGTGGAGCCGCCGCCGGGGGAGGCCGGCGGGGACCGGGCCGGGTAAGCTGTCCGGGTCGGTTTCCCTCCCCATCAACGGAGGTCCGCCATGCGGGCCGTTCTCGGGTGCGCCGCCGTGCTGGCGCTGGCCGCCGGGGTCGCCGTCTCCGGCCAGGCCCCGGTCGACGCGAAGAAGCTGGTCGGGAAGTGGGAGCCGGCCCCGGAGGGGGAGCCGGAGAAGAAGGACAAGAAGGACAAGAAGGACGAGAAGAAGGACAAGCCGCCGCCCGGCCCGGCGATGGTGCTGGAGTTCGCCGCCGACCCGAAGCTGCCGGGGGAGGGGACGGTGTCGCTGACGGTGACGACCGGCGGGAAGGAGGACCGGGCGGGCGGGCGGTACAAGGTCGAGGGGGACAAGCTGAACGTCACCCTCCGGCTCGGGGAGAAGGAGGTGAAGGAGACGCTGACGGTCAAGGCCCTGACCGACGCCGCCCTGGAGACCGAGGACTCGCGGGGCAAGACGGAGAAGTTCCGGCGGAAGAAGTGACCCGGCCGCGGTCCGACGACACCCAGGGGGACGACCATGCGGAGGCTGATCGGGGCGGCAGTGGTCCTGGCGCTGGCCGGGGCCGCCGCCGGGCAGGACAAGAAGGACGGGCCGTTCGACCCGAAGAAGCTGGTCGGGCGGTGGGAGTCGGCCGACCCGAAGAGGGCGGTGGCGGTCGAGTTCCTGGAGAAGGACAAGTTCACCCTGACCGTCGCCGTCGGCGGGAAGACCGAGAAGGTGGACGGCACCTGGAAGCTGACCGGGGACAAGCTGGAGCTGGCGGCGAAGGTCGGGGACGCGGACCGGAAGGAGACGGTCACCCTGAGCAAGCTGACCGACGACGACCTGGTCGGGACCGGGTCGGACGGCAAGGAGGAGGCGTACAGGCGGGTGAAGCCGAAGAAGTAGGGCCGGCGGCGGCGCCGGCCCGGAGCCCGCCCCACCGGTCCGCGGGTGGCCGGGGTGGTGTGGGTCTCGCGGCACCGGTCGGGAGACCGGTGCCGCGAGACCGCCCATCACCCGCGGGGCGGTCGGGCGGACTCCGGGGCGGGGCCCCGCCCGCGGACCGCGCTGTTCCAGAACCCGTAGGCGAAGTACACCACCAGCCCGACGGCCAGCCACGCCCCGAGCCGGACCCAGGCGTCGGGCTTCAGGTTGGCCATCATGTACACGTTCACCGCGATCCCGAGCGGGGCGACCACGTACACCGCCGGGCACCGGAACGGGCGGTGGAACTCGGGGTTCGTGTTCCGCAGGATCAGGACCGCGGCGCACACCAGCGCGAACGCCAGCAGCGTCCCGATCGACACCATCTGCAACAACTCGTCCGACGGCACCAGGCCGGCGACCACCGCCGCGACCGCCCCGGTCAGGACCAGGGACCGGTGCGGGCTGCGGTACCGCGGGTGCTCGGCCGCGAACACGTTCCGCGGCAGCAGCCCGTCGTTCGCCATCGACCGGAAGATCCGGGCCTGTCCGGAGAAGGTGACGATCAGCACGCTGGTCATCCCGGCGATCGCCCCGATCAGGATCAGGAACTCGGCCCACGGCATCCCGACCAGCCGGAACGCCGCCGCGACCGGGGCCTGCTCGGGCATGTCCGGCCACGGGATCATCCCGGTCAGCACCACCGCCACCCCGAAGTAGAGGAGGGTGCAGATGACCAGCGAGACGAGGATGCCGAAGCACAGGTTCCGCCCCTGCGGCTCGCGGGTCTCCTCGGCGTGGGTGGAGACGGCGTCGAACCCGATGTAGGAGAAGAAGACGATCCCGGCCCCGGCCACCGCCGCCGCGAACGTGTTCGGCAGCCACCCCTGCGGGGCCGGGGGCGGCGGGTTCGCCCAGTTGGCCGCGTTCACGAACCACGCCCCGACGCCGATCACGAACAGCACCACCCCGACCTTCACCAGCACCATCACGTTGTTCATCCGGGCGCTCTCCTCGACGCCGCGGACGAGGATCGCGGTGATCACGGCCATGATCGCCATCGCGAGGACATCGACGGCCACGAGCCCCACCGGGTCGGGGAAGGCGACGTGGACCTTCAGCCCGCCCGGGGCCGGGACGCCCAGCAGCGTGAGCAGTTCGACGAGGTGGGCCGAGAGTTCGACGGCGACGGTCGACCCGGCGAACAGGTACTCGAGGACGAGGTCCCAGCCGATGACCCAGGCGAGGAGCTCGCCCATGGTGGAGTAGGCGTAGGTGTACGCGCTGCCGCCGCGGGGCGCGAGGGCGGCGAACTCGGCGTAGCACAGCCCGGCCAGGGCGCAGGCGACCCCGGCGATCAGGAACGCGAGCATCACCCCGCCGGCCCCGGCCTCCCGGGCGACCGGCCCGGCGGTGACGAAGATGCCGGCCCCGATGGTCGCCCCGATCCCCATCGAGGTGAGGCCCCAGGCCCCGAGCACCCGGGGCGGGGGGTTGGGGTTCGGCGTCCCGCCGGGCGGGTGCTGCCGGGCGAACAGTTGCTGCCACCAGTGCACGGGCGAACCTCCACGCCGGGCACGGGTTGCGACCCCCGCCGCGGCCGGTTAGGATGCGGCCATGAAGCCGCGGGTGTACGTCGAGACGACGGTGCCGAGCTACCTCACGGGGCGGCCGAGTCGGGACCTGCTCCGGGCCGCCCACCAGCAGGCCACCCGCGACTGGTGGGCCGAGCAGCGGCCGAACTTCGACCTCGTCGTCTCGCAGTTCGTGCTCGACGAGTGTGCGGCCGGCGACCCGGCGGCGGCGGCCGAACGGCTCGTGGCCCTGGCCGACATCCCAGTCGTCGCGACGCCGGACGCGGCGGTCGAGCTGGCCGAGGACCTGGCCGCCCGGGTGCCGCTCCCGCCGCGGGCCCGGACCGACGCCCTGCACATCGCCGTGGCCACGTTGCACCGGGTCGAGTACCTGCTAACCTGGAACCTGACCCACCTGGCGAACGCGGTCCTCCGGGCCCGGGTCGAGCAGCGGTGCCGGGACCTCGGACACACCCCGCCGCAGATCTGTACCCCGCTGGAACTGAAGTACGAGGGCGGCGATGAAGGACGTTGACATCATCGCGGAGATCCGGGCCTACCGCGACGCCCACGCCGCCCGGTTCAACTACGACATCGCGGCTATGGTCCGGGACGTTCAGTCGCGGGAGCGGCTGAGCGGCCGGGTCGTAATTCCGCCGCCCCCGCCGCCCGAACTCGATCCCAAGGTCCCCCCCGCTCCGGCCGCCCCGGACCGCGCGAAGGCCGGGTAGCCGTCAGGCCAGCCAGCCGTTCGCCCCGAACCACCCCAGCATGTCGGCGGTCATCGTCCCCCCGTTGTCCATCCGCGGCACCTTGTTCTGCCCGCCGTACTTCCCCCGCGCCTTCATCCACTCGTCGAACCCGCCCCGCCGCACCGCCCGCACCTCCGGCATCAGCATCGCCAGGTCCCCCACCCGGTGCGGGCCGTAGTCCTCGTTCAGCCGCGTCAACTCGGCGTCGATCGCCGCGGCGAACCGCTTCAGGTCCGGCACCTCCCCCGCGAACTCGACCAGGTACAGGTGGTGGCCCGGCTTCCCCGGGTCCGACGGGAACACCGGGCCGACGTGGAAGTCGCTCTGGAACGCCCCGGTCTCCCGGCACGCCGCCGCCACCGCCCGCTCCACCTCCTCCGAGATCAGGTGCTCCCCGAACGCCGACAGGAAGTACTTCGTCCGCCCGGTGAACCGGATCAGCGGCGGCACCCGCCGCTCGAACGCCACGGTGTCCCCGATCAGGTACGACCACAGCCCGGCGCACGACGTGACGACCACCGCGTACTGCACCCCGACCTCGACATCCGCCAGCGTGTGCCGGGCCGGCCGCGGCTTCCCGAGGTCCTCGACCGGGACGAACTCGAAGAACACGTCGTGGTCCGGCACCACCCGCAGCAGTCCGTACCGCGGGTCCTCCGTCGCCACGAACCCCTCGGACGCCGGGTACACCTCGCAGAACGACACCCGGTCGCTCCCGATCTCCCGCACGAACAGGTCCCGGAACGGGTCGAACTTCGTCCCCCCGTGGACCACCAGCCGCAGGTCCGGCCACACCTCCGCCACCGTCCGCTTGCCGGTCACCTGCTTCACCCGGTCGAACAGCCGCTGCATCCACGCCGGGATGCCGCTGATCGCGGTGATCCGCTCCCGGGCCGCCAGCTCCGCGAACCGGCTCACTTTCTCCTGCCAGTCGGTGATCAGCGTCAGGTCGAACGGCGGGAAGACGTACGGCCGGAGCACGTCGAGCAACTCGCGGGCGGAGATGCCGCTCAGGTCGCCGGCGAGGCTGCCGTCGGGCTGCTTCCGCAGGTCGGTGCTGCCGCCGAGGAAGAAGAACTTCCCGGTGAACAGCTTCGCGTCCGGGTGGGCGTGGCGGAACAGCGCGATGGTCGTGAACGCCGTCTTCTTGTTCGACCGCACCATCTCCTGCGACACCGGGATGTACTTCGTCGCCCCGCTGGTCGTCCCCGACGACAGGGCGTAGTACGGGACCTTCCCCGGCCACGTCACGTCGTCGAGCCGCGGGTAAACGTCCTTCCAGTACGTGTTCCAGAAGAACTCGTACTCCCGGACCGGGACGCGGGCCTGGTAGTCGGCGAGCGACGAGATGCGGGCGAAGTCGTGGTCCCGGCCGAACCGGGTGTGGCGGGCGCGGCGGACGAGTGACAGGAGGGTGTCGTGCTGGACCCGGCCGGCGTCCATCCGGTCGAGGGCGACGGCCCGGTTGTGGGCGTACCGGAGGAGGAGGGCGTCGGCGAGCCGGCGGACCACCCGGGTGCCGGCCACCGGGGCCAGGAACGCGGTGCTCGGCATGGGGTCCTCGTCGGGTGGGCCGAGCCGGCGCCTCGCCGGCGAGTCCCACCATGCGGGACGGTGGTGGGACTCGCCCGCAGAGCCGGGCTCGGCCCACCCTACTTCGCCGGGACGGCCCCGCCCCGGAACCCGCGGCACACGTACACCCCGCCGGGCGGCAGGTTCCACGGGCAGAACCGGAACCGGACGTCGTCGAAGTACCGGGCGTACATCCGGTAGTAGACCAGCGGCATCACGGTCAGCTGGCGGAACGTCCCGCCGGGGGCCAGGGACCGGGCCGACGTCTCCAGCACCGCGTCCCGGAGGTCGGCCGGGAACGACGGGAGCGGCAGCCCGGACAGGACGTGGTCGACCTGCGGGATGCCGCGCTCGGCCAGGTACGCGTCGAACCGGGTCGCGTCCCCCTGGATCACGTCCAGGTTCGGCACCCCGGCGAACCGGGCCTGGAGCCGGCCGCACAGGGTCGGGTCGAGCTCGATCACGACGGCCCGGGTGTGCGGGCGGAGCCGCTTCACGAGTTGGGCGGTGATCGGCCCGGTCCCGGCCCCGAGCTCGACCACGCACCGGGCCTGCTCCCAGTCGATCCCGTCGATCATCTTCCGGGCCATGAACCCGGACGACGGGGCGAACGAGGCGATCTTCCGCCCCTGGGTGAGGAACGCCTTCATCATCAGCCACCAGTCCGGCCCGCGCGGCGCGGCCCCGGACCCGGGCTCGCCGGGCGGCGGGTTGGGATTGCTCTTCGGGTCCGCGGCGGGGGTCTCGGGCGTCATTTGGGGGTGGCTCGGGTGGGTTTGACGAGGAGGAGCTGGGTCCACGACGGGCGGGCGGTCGGCCGCGGCGAGGTCAGGAAGTGGGCGACCAGCCGGTTGATCTTGGCCGGCTTTTCGATCTGCGGGGCGTGCCCGCACCGGGCGACCTTGTGGAAGTGCCCCTGCGGCAGGTCCCGGGCCGCCTCCTCGGCCGTCGCCGGACAGCAGATCTTGTCCTGGGCGGCGGTCACCAGCAGGGTCGGGCAGGCGATCTCCTTGAGCCGGCCGCGGACGGTGTGCTCCAGGGTCCCGCGGACGGTCTTGATGAACCCGAGCTTCCACCGCTTGCTGGCGAACTTCGACTTGTAGTACCGGAGCAACTCCCGGTCGGCGAGCCGGGGCTTGTGGAACACGCTCCGGACCATCGCGTGGGCGTCCCGCCCGACGACCCCCTCCATGATCGGCAGCCGCTCCTTGTCCCCCATCCCGGACGGGCACAGGAGCACCATCCGGGAGACGAGGTTCGGGTACCGGGCGGCGAACTCGACCGCCACCTTCCCGCCCAGGCTGCTCGACACGAGGTGGTACGGCGGGGTCTGGACGAACTGGTCGAGGTAGGTGTGGAGCTGGGCGACCAGGTAGTCGACGGTGACCGGCTCCTTGGCCGCCAGCCTCCGGTGCAGGGCGTCGCCCTCGTACGCCAGGATGTTCGGGGTGTGGACCTCGAAGAACCGGCCCCAGAACTTCCGGTTCCGGTACCACGACTCGGCCTGCTCGGCCAGCCCGTTGATTAGGACCAGCGGCTGCTTCCGGCCGTACCGGCGGGGGCGGAGGCGGTCGAACAGGCCGTCGATCGGGGAGGACATGGTGCGGGTGCTCCGCGGCACCGGCCCGGGGGCCGGCGGCGACTCGGTACAGGATAGTGGCGCGGGCGGCGGAATGAAGAAAAAAACACCGTTCCGCCGCCGCCGGCCGGCGGGCCGCCCCGCGCGACCCGCCGGGTCCCCGGGGGCCACCACCGGACCGGACGCGGCCGGGGGTCGGTCTCGCCGATGCACCGTCCGAGCCGGAAGCGTGAGCGACGGTCTCCGCCGAACCGTCGCTCACGCTTCCGGCTCGGACCGATCGGGATTCCCTTTGCCCCCCGCGAACGTCACCCGCTAGGATGAAAACTTGGACCCGCCCCGCCGCCCGTGGGAGCCGACATGGCCAGCTTCAAGGTCCCGTGCCCGAGCTGCGAGCACCAGGTCCCGGTCAAGGGCGAGGAGCTGATCGGGACCAAGATCGAGTGCCCGAAGTGCAAGTACCGGTTCAAGGTCGAGGCCCCGGCCGGCGGGGTCGCCAAGCCGGAGGCCGGGAAGGCCGAGAAGAAAGACAAGAAGAAGGCGGCCGCGGCCGGCGGGGCGAAGAGCAAGAAGAAGCTGGTGGCGGTCGTCGCCGGGGTGCTGGCCGTCGCGGTCCTCGGGTTCGCCGCGTACTCGTTCATCGGCGGGGACGGGAAGCCCAAGAAGCCGAACCCGCCGGGCAGGTATCCGCCCCCGCCCCCGGTCCCGGAAGAGAAGAAGGACAAGGACGACAAGAAGCCGGATGACACGGGCGTGACGCCGGTGAAGTCGGGGCCGCCCGCGAGCGACAAGGAGGCGAGCAACCTGCTGCCGCCGGAGACGGTCGCGGTCGGCCGGTTCGACGTCGACCGGCTCCGCCAGACCCCGGCCCGGTTCCTGTTCGACCGGACCACCGAGGACATGTTCCGCGCGTCGTTCGGGCTCGGCACCGACCAGGTCGCGGTGTACTACCACGCCGCCGTCGGGCCCGCCCGGGACCCGTTCGGGGTGATCCGGCTGAAGGCCCCGGTGGACGAGAAGGACGTGGTCGCCGGGATGGCCCCGCACACCGCCCCGGCGATCGTCGGGAAGAAGAAGTTCAGGCTGTACACATTCAAGTCGAACCCGTTCGCCACCGCGGTCGGCCACGCCCTCCACTTCCCGTCGCTGTTCGGGGAGCTGTTCGACCGCCCGCCGGCCGACCCGGCGAAGGCCCCGCCGGCCCGGGTCGTCGGGCTGTGCGTGTACGACACCCAGCACGTCCTGGTCGGCGACCTCGCCCGGCTGGAGGGGTTCCTGGCCGGGCTCGACGACCAGGGGCTGCCGAAGTTCCGGTCGTCCCTCACCCCGACCTCCGACCAGGCCCAGGCGAAGGAGCCGCTGTACCTGTCCGTCGCCCCGCCGCTGAAGTCCGCCCTCCGCGACCTCGGGGCCGAGGCCCCGGCCCCGCCGGCGGTGGTGTACGCCGAGGCGTACCTGGCCGGCCGGTACGACCCGAAGGCGGTCAAGCCGGACTACCAGCCGGCCCTCGCCGTCCTCGACCCGGTCCTGTCCCGGGCGAAGGCCGTCGGGCTGGCCCTGAACGGGTTCAGCACCGCCCACCTGTCGGCCACCGTCCGGGTGGTGATGGACTCGGACACGGCCGCGTTCGAGGCGGTGAAGGAGCACCTCGTCCCGGGCCTGACCCTCGCCGCCCCGCTCGCGTCGGTGTACCTGAACACCCCGGTCGAGTTCCGCAACCTGACCGCCAGCGGGGCCCCGCCGACCGTGCCGGGCACCGACCCCGGGGGCGTCGTCCCGGCCGTCCCGGGCGGGGACGACCCGGGCCGGCCGGTCGGGAAGGGCGGGCGGGAGCAGCCCGGCGTCTTCCCGCCGGACGTGCCGGTGCCCGGGGTGGACCCGCCGAAGGAGAAGGACCCGGACGCCCCGCCGGTCCTCCCGTCGTACCTGGAGCTGACCAAGACGGACGACACGGTCAACCTGGCGGTGGTGCTGAACTGGAACGGGGAGACGTACCGGTCGCGGGTCGAGCCGCGGCTGGTCGGGGCGGCGAACACCCTGCGCGGGAAGCTGGCGGTGTTCGCGTCGGACCGGTCGTACCACGCCCTGGCGGACGCCGTCCGGAGGCGGGTCGAGGCGACCAACGAGTTCCCCCGCGGGACCGCCGACCGCCCGCCGGGGGACATCGCCCGGATGGGGCTGCGGTACCCGCCGGCGACCCGGGTGAGCTTCTTCGCCGAGCTCCTCCCGTACCTCGGGCGGGAGGCGCTCGGGAAGACGATCGACCGCCGGCAGGCGTGGTCGGCGGACGGCCCGAACCTTGCGGCCGGGGAGGCGTGGGTACCGGAGTTGCTCGTCTCGACGTACCCGGAAGGGTCGTGGCGGGCGACCTCCCCGGCGGTGGCCGCCGGGCGGGTGCTCGGGGGGACGAACTACGTCGCCGTCGCCGGGGTCGGGCTGGACGCCGCCCGGCTCGACCCGGCCGCCCCGGAGAACGCGAAGAAGGTCGGGATCACCGGGTACGACTGGGGGTCGAAGGTGGGGGAGGTGGCGGACGGGCTGGAGAACACCATCTACCTGCTGCAGACCCCGCCGGGGCTGTCGCAGCCGTGGATCGCCGGCGGCGGGGCGACGGTCCGCGGGCTCGACCCGGCCGACCCGATGCGCGGGTTCCGGCACACCCACCCGGACGGGAGGGTCGGGACGTTCGCCCTGATGGCCGACGGGACGGTCCGGTGGATCCCCGGGGACATCAAGCCGGACCTGCTGTTGGCGATGGCGACCCGGGCCGGGGGCGAGAACATCGCCGGGCGGCTCGACGCGGAGGCCCCGAAGGTCGAGGCGGAGAAGAAGCCGGACCCGAAGCCGCCGGCGGACGAGGCCCCGCCGCCGCGCGAGAAGGGGAGGTGAGCCGCGGTTGGTCCGGCGGCCTTGCCCCGCGCCGCCGGCGCCGGCCCGGGCGAGCCCGGGCCCGCCGCTGGCGGGTGCGGGGGGCGGGTCCACCAGTCCCCGCCCGCACCTCTGCCCGGCCGCGCGCGGTCCGCGGCCGTCGACTCGCTCGGGCTGGTCTGGGTCCGGCGGCCGGGAACGCCACCGGTCAGATCAGGCCCGGGACCCAGTAGAACGGGTCGATGGAGAGGAAGTCGTCGGGGTACCGGAACCGGTCCGGGCGGTCCGGGTCCTTGTACTCCACCAGCAGGCTCACGTCCTCGGCCACCGGGCCGACCGGGTCGGTCACCCGGTTCCCCCGCAGCCGGAACGTCACCGGCACCGCCGACCCGGTCGCGGTGAACTCCACCCGATACTCACCCGGCCGCAGCAGCACCGCCGGCAGCGACACCGTCTCCCCGGCGGTCGCGGTCAGCACGAACGTGCCGGACGGCCCGATGACCCGAACCGTCACCGTCGCGCCCGGCGGGACGCCGGCCGCGTCCGCCGTCAGCGCGAAGTGGAACAGTTGTGCCTGGCCGACGTACAGGGTGTCGGTCCGGGTGACGCCGGCGGGGAGCGGCCCTTCCGCGAACGTCCGCACGTCCGTCGCCACCGCACCGAAGTCGGCGGTCAGGTAGTAGTTCCCGGCCGCCCCGGTGCCGGCCACCCGGACGAAGTACGCCGCCCCCGCGGACAGCCCGGCCGCCTGGACGGTGTACGCCCCGCCGTCGTTCACCAGCACCTCGGCCGGCACCCGCCCCCCGGCCGCGTCGAACACCTCGACCCGCGGGCGGGCGGCCTGGCCCGGCAGCGCCCACGCGTTCACCGTCAGCACCTTCGGCCCGCCGGCGGGCGCCGTCACCCGGTACACGTCGACGTCGGCCGCGGAGGCCAGGCTGCCGACCGCCTCGGACCGGCTCGCCCCGTTGAACGCCGTGGTCGGGCCGAGCGCGGTCGCCGTCGCGGGCGTCTCGTTCGTCCCGCCGTCCCGGTTCACCAGCGCCCCGGTCGGGTTCCGCAGCAGGGCCGCCAGGTCGTCCGCCCCGAGCGCCTGGTACGGGCCGGCGATCACCGCCCCGAGGTTCGCCGGCGGCACCGTCGACACCCCGTCGAAGGTGACGGCCACGGCGTACCGCCCGGTCTTGAACGGCCCGTCCTCCGACGCCTCGACCCGGACGAAGTACCGGCGGGTGGTGCCGTCGTCGTCGTCCTTCCCGTCGAACGTCACCTCCAGGGTGGCCCCGGTGTAGTGGGCGGAGTCCGCCTTGACGTTCGCCACCTCCTTCGGGACGCCGTTCTCCAGCCAGAACACCGTCACCTTCGGGGCGAGCAGGCTCAGCCCGCTCGACTGCACCCGGATCGTGACGTTGTGGTCGTCGTCCCGGCCGGGGACGGTGTCGAACCAGAACACGTCCGCGTCGCCGGCCGTCTTGACGTCGGCGAAGGCCAGCAGCGGGGTGGCCCCGGTGTACCCGGTCGGGACCGGGACGGCGGACGCGGTGGCGATCGTCCCGTTCCCGGCCGCCCCCTCGAACCGGTCGTCCTGCCGCGGGCCGTACAGCGTCTGGATCGCGGTCACGTCGGCGGCCGTCAGCCCGGTCCGGGTGTTGTTGAACCGCGGGAACATGGGCGAGTTCGGGTCGGCGCTGTGGGGCAGCCCGAACGCGTGCCCGGCCTCGTGCAGCAGGACGGAGTACAGGTCGTAGGGGGTGTCCTTGAACCGGTAGTTGGTGTTCACGAACACGTCCCCGGCGAGGGTGCCGGCGAGCGCCGGGTCGGGCGGGGAGGTGACGGCCAGCACGTCCGGGGTGAGCCGGTTCCCGCCGACCCGGACGTCCCCGAACCGGGGGTCGCCCTGGAGCCGCCCGGGGGTGCCGAAGGCCGCCCCGCCGTCCGGGACCACGGCGACGTCGAAGTTGGTCCGGCTGGACCAGGTGTAGAACGCCCGCAGCACGTCCCGCTGCCACTCGTCCGGGGAGCGGTCCTGGTTCAGGCTGGAGAACAGGTCGGAGGTGCGGCCGGCGACCGGGGTGCCGTCCGGGGCGAAGCTGATGGTCAGCCGGGTCGGGTCGGCCCACGGCAGCCCGAAGGTGGTGGGGACCGTCCGGAGTTCGAGCGACTCCAGCCCGAGTCGGGTGCGGTTCGCCACGGGAGCGTCTCCTGGAGGCCACGGGCGGGGCGGGCGAACGTCCCACCCTACGGGAGCAGGAACGCCACCGGCCATCCGCCACCCGGCGGATGAAGGTACTCGGGTTTCGACCGCGGCGGGGCGGTCACCGCTTCGCCGGGGCCGCCGCCAGCACCCGCGCGGCCTCGACCAACTTCCCGAACTCCGGGTCCGACCGGACCGGGTCGAGGTCGTGGTCGGTCGGGACGTGGGCCAGCCCCTCCTTGTCGCGCAGGGCCGAGGCGAGGAGCCGGAGGGCCTCCTTCCGGTCGTCCGGGTGCGTCTTCGAGGTCAGGGCGAAGACGCCGGCGGCCTGGTACCGGGTGAACGGGGCGGGCTCCCCGTCCAGCACCGCGGCCGCGTCGGCGTGGGCGGCGTCGCGCCTCCCGAGGCGGGCGTTCAGCACCGCCCGGCCGGCCCGCGCCGGGACGTACTCCGGGTGGGCGTCGACCAGCCGGTCGAGTACCGCGACCGCGTCCGCGACCCGGCCGAGGTCTTCGGCCAGGACGCTCGCCTTCGTCTGCAGCCCGTGGAGCGACTGCGGGTTCAGCCCGATCGCCCGGTCGAGGTCGGCCAGTGCCCCGGCCGGGTCGCGGGGCCGGCGGGCCTGCGCCCGGGCGACCCAGCTCAACTCGTCCCCCGGGGTCTTCTTCAGCCCCTCTTCCGCCTGGCGCCTCGCCGCCGCCGGGTCCCCGGACCGGGCGTACACCTTCGCCCGGGTGAAGTAGACGCGGGTGTGCCCGGGGTCGAGCTCCTCCGACCGGTTCAGGTCTGCGACGGCCCCCGCGTAGTCCTTCAGCCCGAGCCGGGCCAGGGCCCGGTCCCGCAGCACGACCGGGTCGTCCGGGCGGAGCCTGAGGGCCGCGTCGAGGTCGGCCGCCGCCTCGGGGAAGGCGTTCCGCCGCAGGTGGGCGGCCCCGCGGCCGAAGTAGAAGTGGTCGCCGTCGGCCGGCTGGAGGGCGATCCCGGCGGTGTAGCAGGCGACCGCCCCCGGCCCGTCCCCGAGGGCGTCGTGGCACTGCCCCAGGAGGTGCCAGTAGACCGGGTTCCGGGCCTCCTCCGGGTCGGCCGCCCGGAGCAGGGCGACCACCCCGCGGTAGTCCCCGGCGTCGAACCCGGCGGTCGCCCGGACGTACAGCGGGGCCGGCCCGTCGGGCACCCGCCGCCGCTTCCGGAAGTTCCCCTCCCGGTTCCCGGCGGCCAGCTCCCGCACCTCGCCGGCGTACCACCGGGCCGTCGCCCGGCCGCGGTCGTCGGGGTACACCCGCTCGGCCGCCGCGCACCACCGGTCCGCGTCGGCGAACGCGGCCTCCCGCCCCGCCCCCTCGACCTCCGCGGCCCGGCGCACCGCCATCCGGGCGAGGTGGACGAGGAGTTCCCCGGCCGCCGCCCGCACCTCGGTCCGGGCGTCCGGGTCGAGCCGGGCGAACCGCGGGGCCGCCTCCCAGTCCGGGGCGTCGGGGATGCCGTACCGGCCGACCGCGGCCAGCGCCGCCCGCACCCCCGCCTCGCGCCGCGACGGCTCCGGGTCGCGGACGGTCAGCCGCAACCGGGCGGCCGCCGCCTCCTCGCGGAACGCCCGGTACGTCTCGGCCGCGTCCGCCGCCTCCAGTTGCCGCTCGAGGTGGCGGGTGCGGTACACGTACCCGCCGACGCCCAGTCCGGCGGCGAGCAGCAGCACCGCGGCGAGGAACGGGACCGACTTCACCCACCGGTTCCGCCGGGCCCACTTCCGCGCCCGCTCCCGGACGGACGGCTCGGGGGTGTGCCGCAGCGGGCGGTCGTCGAGGTGGGCGGCGAGGTCCTCGTGGAGGTGGCGGGCGGACGGGTACCGGGCCGCCGGGTCCGGGGCCAAGCACCGCGCCAGGATCGCGTCCACCGCCGGGGTGACGGCCGGGTTCACCGCCCGGGCCGGCGGGGGTAACGCCGACCGGGCGACCCGGAGTTCGGCCAGCTGTTCGCGGAACCGGCCGGGCGGCACCGGGTGCGGCGGGCGGCCGGTCAACAGCTCGTACAGGATCACGCCGAGCGCGTAGAGGTCGCTCCGGGCGTCGACCGTGGCCGGCGCGCCGGCGAGCGCGGCCAACTGCTCCGGGGCCATGTGCGACGGGGTGCCGCCGACCGTCCCGACCTCCGGCTCGGCCCGGCCGGCGTCCGCGGCGAGGTTGAAGTCGAGGAGCATCGGCCGGCCCTCGTCCGTGAGCAGGACGTTGGCCGGCTTCAGGTCCCGGTGGACGACCCCGCGGTCGTGGGCGTGGGCCAGCCCGTCCGCCAGCTCGGCCCCGATCCACAGCACCGCCCCGACGTGCGACCGCCGGCGGAGGGCGTCCAGCGGGCCGGTGTACCCCGGGTCGGGCCGCACCGGGTCCGGGTCGCCGTCTCCCGGGACGGTGGAGTCGGCCCGGCGCCCGGTCACGGTCCCGACCAGCCCCTCGGCGGTCGCCGGCACCGACCCCTGGTCCCGGAGCCGGTGCAGGACGTCCGCCAGCGTCGCCGCCCCGAGGTACGGCATGCAGACGGCGTGGAACCGCCCGACCCGGTGGACCGAGTACACCGGCACGATGTTCGTGTGCTGCAGGCGGGCCAGGGTCTGGGCCTCGGCCACGAGTCTCGTCGACAGCTTGAGGGCGACGAACCGCCCGGCCAGGTCGGCCTGCTCGGCCAGGTACACCCGGGCGAACGCCCCGCGTCCCAGCTCCCGCGCCAGCCGGAACCCGACCACCTCGGCCCCCGGCTCCGGGAACCGCCCGGCCTCCGGCCCCGCCGCCGGCGGCAGCCCGGCCAGCAGGCGGGTCACCCCCGACCGCCCCCCGACGGACCCGTTCGACTCGGACCGCTTCCCGGCCGCCCACCCGGACGGGTCGACCCCGTACCGCGACCGGTACTCGTCCGGGTCGACCAGCTCGCCGGCCTGGCAGCGGAGGCGGAACTCCTCGAACGCCACCGCCGCCAGGGCGGCCGGGTCCGCGAACAGCGCCGGGAACGCGGCCCGGTAGTCGTCGAGCCGCTTCGGCCGGCCGGCCCGGGCGGCGAACTCCAGGTCGGCCCGGACCAGCTCGCCCGCCACCGGGAGGTGGAGCGGGTCGGCGGGCGGGGGGCAGAACGCGGCCGGGTCGGCGGAGCCGGCGCGGGCGTGGGCGGACTCGAACGCCTCGACCGCGGCCTCGATGTCGAGCCAACCCGGCGCGGCGGACGGCTCACCGGTCCTCATCGAGGAGCCCCTTCAACTCGTCCCGGAACTGCTGGAGCACCCGCTCGACCGACCGCTTCGACCGCCCGACCCGGTCGGCCACCTCGGCCACCTCGAACCCCTCGACCCGCAGCTCGACGATCCGCCGGGTGCCCTCCGGGAGGCGGGCCAGGGCGTCGTCGATCACCATCCGCAGGACCGCCAGCCCGGTGGCGCCCCCGTCCGCCTCCACCCGCCGGGCGTCGTCCCCGATCGGGACCGTCTGCCGGACGTCGCGCTTGGCCGCCCGGTGGTGGGCGGCGGCGTTCCGGATCTTGTTCAGGGCGATGACCAGGAACAGCCGCCACAGGTCGTCCCCGGCCGGCACGTCGTACTGGTTGTCCCCGACCCGGCGGAAGAAGGTGCGGAACACCGACTGGACGATGTCGTCCGGGTCCAACCGGGTGGCCAGGGCGGCGGAACTCTGCCGGGCCGCCAGGGCCCGCAGGTGGTCGGCGTACCGCAGGTACAGGGCGGTGGCCGCGTCCTCCTCGCCGGCCCGGACCCGCCTCAGCAGGGAGCGGTCGGTCGCGTCCGGGCCGGGAGGCGTGTCGGCCATACCGGGGCCTCAACGGTCAGGAGCAGGAGACGTGCGGGGGGTCCGCCAGAGATACTCCCACTTATAGCCCGAACGGCCCTCCTTTCACCTGTATCTCACAAATGAGGGCGGCGGGACCCCCCCGGCCCCGCCGCCCGAACCCCCGCCCCCACTCGGCGGTCACAGGAAGATCTCGAACTCCTTGATGTCCAGGATGTTCCCGGCGGTGATGCCGAGGTTCGTCAGGGTGTCGATGTCCGACCCGCCGACCAGGTTCGCGTCGAGGGCGGCGGACACGTTCTGGACGGTGACCCGGTCGGCCCCGGCGTCCGTGTTCACGTTCACGCTCCCGCCGGCCGACAGGTTCGTCAGGCTGACCGTGTCGTTGCCGACGCCGGTCTCGAAGCCGGCGTCCAGGCCGGAGGTGACGCCGCTGGCGGTCACCCGGTCGGCCCCCTCGCCGGTCCCGACGAAGATCGCGCCGAACACGTCGGTCCCGAGGATGTTGACGATGTCGTCGCCCTTGTCGGTGTCGATGGCCAGGTCCTTCCCGAAGGCGACCCCGAACCCGAGCCGGACGCCGTCGACCCGGACGTTGTCGTTCCCCTCGCCGGTGGTGATCGAGGCCCCCCCGCCGAAGTTCCCGCCGGTGATGTTGATGACGTCGTTGCCCAGGTCGGTGCTGGCGACGAGGTCCCCGCCGAGGGTCAGGTTGGTGGCGGTCAGCCGGTCGTTCCCGCTGCTCCCGGTGAAGGTCAGGCTCTGGCCGATGCTGGCGGTGTTCAGGACCGCGACCACGGAGGTCTCGCCCTTGATGTTGGCGTCGACCCCGACCGTCAGGTTGGTGGCGTTGATCTGGTCGGCCCCCTGGCCGAGGTCGACGGTCAGGTTCCCGCCGACGCTCACCCCGTTCAGGGTGACCCGGTCGTTCCCCTCCTTGGTCTCGATGAACAGGTCGTTCGCCGGCCGGAGGTTGTTGAGGATGACCTGGTCGTTCCCGGCCTCCATCTTGATCTCGACCGCGTTCACGCCGGTGGTGGCGAAGCTGACCGAGGCGAGGCCGTTGATGGTGGTGCCGGTGAGGCCGACGACGTTGATGGCGGTCGCCGTCTGGGTGACGCGGACCTGGTTGTCGAGGGCGTCGCCGAAGAGGGTGAGGAAGCTCCCCTCGAGGGCGGCCTGGATGTTGCCGGCCGGGTTGTCCCGGGCCTCCAGGGTCTGGACGCCGAGGCGGGTGGCGGACGTGCGAGCCATGCGCGTTCTCCCGTGTGGGTCGGTGCGGGGAGAGGTGGCTCCCCGCCGACGGGAGCAAGACCGGCCCGCGCCGTCCGCCACCCGGGTCGCGGATTCCGCGCCGGCCCGCCGCCGCGGGACCGGAACCCCGGGGAGCCGACGAGAACGCCCCGAGCCCCACCTCTCCCCGGTTTCGGGGAGAGGTGGGGCTCGGGGCGTTCTCGTCGGGAGGGTGAGGGGAAACCACCCGGCGGAGGCGCGCCGGCCGCGTCACGCCCGGGTGGCGACGTACCCACGCAGCAGCCCGCCCAGTTCCCGTACCCACCCGCGGACCGCCACGAACTCCGGCCGCTCGGCCGCGTCCGCCCGGGTCACCAGGTAGACCGCGTCGGCCGACGGGCAGGCCGCGTCCCGCTCGGCCGCGTCGCCCCACACCCCGGCGTCCACCAGCACCCAGTCGTACCACTGCCGCAGCTGCGCCAGCAGCCGCGGCAGGTCGCGGCCGACCGCGCCGGCGGTCCCGTCCGTCGCCTCCCCCGCCGGCAGGACGTGCAGGTTCGGCAGCCCCGCCGGCTGCACCGCCCACGCCAGCGGCACCCGCCCGGCCAGCACCTCGGCCAGCCCCGGGGCCGGCCTCAGGGCGAACTTCTGCGCCGCCCCGGGCCGGGTCGTGTTCGCGTCCGCCACCAGCACACGCGACTTCCCGTCCCGGGCCAGCGTCACCGCCAGGTTCAAGAGCACCGTCGTCGTCCCCGACTCCGGGGCCGCGGCCGCGAACGTCAGGACGTGCGAGGTCGCCTCCGGCAGTTGCTTGCGGATCTCGTCCCGCAGGGTGCGGTACTCCGCGCTCGCCGGGTGGTCCGGGGCGTGGAGGGCGACGAGGCCGGGGTCGGGGGCGTCGCCGGCCGGCCGGCCGGCGCGGGTGGCGAGGTCGTGGAACCGGACCGACAGGTACGCCGGCGCCGCCGGCTGCGGGGCCAGGCGCGGGAATTCGGGGGCGGGCGGGGCGGGGGCCGGGGTCGGGCGCGGGGCGGCCGGCGAGAAGACCGGCCCGCCCGGCCCGCCGACCTCGACGAACGGGGCCTCGTCCGCCTCCTCCCACGACTCCTCGTCGTCGGGGGCCTCGGCGGCCGGACCGGCGGGGCGGCCGGCCCCGGTCAACACGTTGTACACCCGGCTCATTCCGTGCCTCGTGCGGGGTCCGGTCAGGCGGTCCGCTTCCGCGCCGCGGTGTTCTTCGGCACCCGGGCCGGGGCCGCTTCATCCCGGCCGGCCGCGGCCGGCCGCCCGGGGTGCGGCAAGAGGACCGGTCCCGCCGGTTCCTCCGCCGCGGCCAGCCCGAGCCGGTCGAGCGCCTCCAGCGCGGCCTCCACGTCGACCGCGGTCGCACCCGCTTCCGCCGCCAGTTCCAGCGCCAGCCCGGCCGCCCGGTTCAAGACCCGCGGCACCCCGCCGCACGCCCCGACCACCGCCGCCACCGCCGCCTCGTCGAACAGCTCCGGCGCCCCGCCGGCCGCCCGCACCTGGTGCCGCAGGTACTTCGCCGCCTCGTCCGCGGACAGCGGCGGGACCGCCGCCGGCACCCCGACCCGCTGGGCCAGCGCCTCGAGACCCGGCCGCCGCAGCCTCGCCCGGAGGGTCGGCCGGGCGACGAGCAGGGCGAACACCGCCGCCCCGCCGCGGGTCTCCAGGTTCCCGAGCAGCCGCAGCTCCTCCAGGGCCGCCCGGCCGAGGTGCTGGGCCTCGTCCACCACCACCACCGTCGGGTAACCCGAGGCGGCCGCGGCGTCGAGCAGCCGGCCGGTGGCGGCCAGCCGCAGCTCCGCCTCGGTCAGCCCGCGGTACGGCTCCCCGAGGTCGAATAGGATCGGCTGGAGGAGTTCCGCCGGCGCCGCCGCCCGGCACCCGGGGAGGACGACGCGGGGCACGTCGGGGAGCAGGTGCTCGAGCCACTTCCGGGCGACGAGCGACTTCCCGACCCCGGTCGGCCCGTCGAGCAGAACGACCGGGTCGCGGCGGGCGAACCCGGCGGCGACGGCGGCCAGCGCGGCCTCGTGCCCGCCGGCCGGGAAGTACGCGTCCGGGTCGACCGCCGGGCGGAACGGCTGGCGGTCGAAGCCGAGGTGCGACCAGTCCACGCCGGGCGTCCTCCGTCCGTGGTGTTGGTGTCCGCCCGACGCGGCGGCGGGGTTCGATCCCGGGTTCTGGGGACATCGGCGGGCGCGGCCGCGCCACTTGAACCGTTCGCGCCGGGCCGGCCGGGACTGTGCGACTCACGGGTTTTTCAGCCGGGCAACGGCACCGGATTTCGTACTTGCAGGGCCACGTCGCCCCGGTATATTTTGCCCACGCGATCACACCGACCTCGTCGCCCGCCCACTGCAGGAGGCAGTCGGATGAGCAGGACGCTCACCCTGATCGACGCCGGTTGGGAGGCCGTCCGCACGGCCGCCCACCGCCCCGACACCCTGGCCCGCACCACCCGCCTGCTGGCCCGCCCGGACCTCCCCGCCGGGGTGGCCGCGGAGGCGCACGCGCTGGCCGGCGAGGTGTTCCTCGGGGCCGACCGCTTCCCCGAGGCGCGCCGCCACCTGCGCGCCGCCGCGGCCCTGAGGCCGGACCGGGCGCGGCTCTTCTACCTGTGGGGCCTGGCCCTGGAGCGCGACCCGCACGGGTGCGACCGGCGGGCGGCGGTGCGGTTCCGGAAGGCGGCCGGGTTGGAGCCGGCGAACCACCTGTACCGGGCAGCGTTCGGGCGGGCGGCGGTGCGGTGCGGGCGGGCGAAGGCCGGGGTGCGGGCGCTGCGGGCCGCGGCGGTCGCGGCCCCGGGGGACGTGGCGGTGGTGCGGGTGGTCGCCGAGGGGTTGCTGGAGGCCGGGCGGCTGGCGGCGGCCCGGCGGGTGGTGACGGCGGCCCGGTTCCTGTGCCCCGGTAGCCGCGACGTGGCGGCACTGTGGGGGCGGGTCCGGTTCGAGACCGCGAGACAAGCCCGGCGCGGGCGGCGGGGGGCCACACGGCACCGGCAGGATGCCGAAGTCGCCACGGACGGCGGCCGTGTGGTCCTCCCGTTCGCGCGCCCGGACGGCGGGTCGAAGTCGGCGGCCGGCGGGGCGGTGCGGCGGGACGTGGTGTCGTTCCCGCGGCCGCACCTGGCCCGGCTCCGCGCCCGGAAGGCCGACCGGTCCTGACGGGACGGAACCTTGAGCCCCGGCACGGACGCCGGTTCGACCCCGCGGGGCGCACGGATGCTCACCCCGCGGGGTCCTTTCGTTCCGGCCGGCGGGCTTGCCTGGGTGGGGCAGGCATTCTTGCCTGCCGGGCAGGCAAGAATGCCTGCCCCACCGGGTCCTGAAACCACCTCTTTGCCCAACCCCGGCCCTACCCCCACACGAGTTGCCCGGCGTCGAACGCCGGGCCGTCGACGCACACCCGCTTGTAGTCCCACCCGCCGTCCGCCGTCGCCACCTTCGCCACGCAACTGAAGCACACCCCGACCCCGCACGCCATCGGCGTCTCCAGCGACACCTGGCAGGGCACCCCCCACCCCCGGGCGACCTTCGCCAGGGCGTGCAGCATCGGCTCCGGCCCGCACCCGACCAGCGGCCCCGTCTTCCCCCGCGCCGCCAGCAACTGCGTCACGTACCCCTTCGCCCCGACGCTCCCGTCGTCGCTCGCCAGGTGAACGTCGACGCCGGCGGCCCGGAAGTCGTCGACCCCGGCGGCGAGCGCCGCCGTCCGCACGCCGTAGAGGAGCGACACCGACCCGGCCCGTTTGCGGGGCGCGTCGCCGCCGTACCCGCGGGCGCCGAGGAGTTCGCGGGCGAACGCCAGGAACGGTGTCTGCCCGATCCCGCCGGCGACGAGCGTGACCCGGTCCGGAGTGCCGACGTCGAGGAACGGCCGGCCGAGCGGCCCCCAGACTTCGAGCGCGTCGCCCGACTTCACCCCCGCGAGCCGGCCGGTCATCTTCCCGACGACGAGGTAGACCACGTCCAGGCCGACGGGCGTCCCGGCGTCGTCGAGGACGGTGTCGTACAGGGCGAACGGGCGGCCGAGGAGCGGGTCGGTGGTGCCGGGCAGGCGGAGCATGACGAACTGGCCCGGGCGGATCGCGGCGGCGACCTCGGGGCAGCGCAAGCGGACGCGGAACGTGCGGTCGGCGAGGGCGACGTGCTCGGCGACCGGGGCGGTGCGGTGGAACATGACGAGCCCGGGGCGTTAGCGACGGGGTGCGGGTCGGCCGCCGGACTTCGCGGCAGGTGGTTGCCCCTCACCCGGCCCGGCGGAGCGCCGGGCCGACCTCTCCCCAGCGGGGAGAGGTGGGGCCTCGGTGCCCCTCGTCAGCTTCCCGGATCGCCGAGCTTCCGAGGGCCGGACCAGCCCTACCTCTCCCCGCTGGGGAGAGGTCGCCGGCGCTTCGCCGGCGGGTGAGGGGATGCCACCTGCCGAGACACCCGGCAAGCCCAACCCGCCCGGCGCCCGCCCCCTCCCGTCGCTCACGCCCCGGGTTCGCCCGGCCGCTTCGCGGCGGCCCGGGCGCGGGCCTTCTCGACCTTCTCCCGGGCGGCCGCGACGAACGCCCGCAGCTCGGACAGCTCCGCCTCGCTCACCCGCCGGGCCTTCCCCTTCGGCAGCTTGTCCAACTGGATCGGGCCGATCGCCACCCGCCGCAGCCGCATCACCTTGTGCCCGAGCTTCGCCAGCATCCGCCGGACCTCGCGGTTCTTCCCCTCGGTCAGGACGACCCGCAGCCAGGTGCTGTTCCCCTGCGGCTTCGCCCGCTTGACCGCCCGCGCCCGCACCTTCCCGTCGCTCAGCCAGACGCCGTCGAGCAGCTTTTGCAGGTCGTCCGGGGTCGGCTTCCCGGCGACGAGGACGAGGTACGTCTTCGGCACCCCGAACCGCGGGTGGGTCAGCCCCATCGCCAGGTCGCCGTCGTTGGTCATCAGGAGGAGGCCCTCGCTCGCCTCGTCCAGCCGGCCGACCGTGTACACCCGCTGGTCGACGTGCGGCAGCAGGTCGACGGCCCGCGGCCGGCCGCCCGGGTCGGCGTTCGTGCAGAGGTGGCCGACCGGCTTGTTCACCGCCCAGTAGACCGGCTTCTCGGCGCGGACGGGTTGGTCGTCGACCGCCACCTGGTGGGCGGCCGGGTCGACCTTGAGGCCGAGGTCGGTGACGCGGACGCCGTCGACCTTGACCCGGCCGGCGGCGATCAGGGCGTCGCAGAACCGGCGGGACCCGACGCCGGCGTGGGCCAGGTACTTGTTGAGCCGTTCCATACCCGGCATTGTATCACCCGGCGGGCCGCCCCCGCCCCGGCCGCCGCCCGCACCGGGTCACTTGACGCCGGAGATGTCGCACCCCGGCAGCGCCTTCCGCAAGTCCGCCACCCCCGCGGCCGTCACCTTGGTGTGGAACAGGAAAAGGAGGCTGAGGGTCTTCACCCCGGCCAGGTGCTTGAGCCCGGCGTCCGTCACCTTGGTGTCGTCGAGGGAGAGGTACTTGAGATTCTTCAGCCCGGCCAGGTGCTCCAGCCCGGCGTCCGTCACCGCGGTGTCCGAGAGGTTGAGACTCTCCAGGTTCTTCAGCCCGGTCAGGTGCTTGAGCCCGGCGTCCGTCACCTTGGCGCCGTAGAGGTCAAGGTGCGTGAAGTTCGCCAGCCCAACCAGGTGCTCCAGCCCGGCGCCCGTCACCGCGGTGTCGTCGAGGTCGAGTACCCTCAGGTTCTTCAGCCCGGCCAGGTGCTTGAGCCCGGCGTCCGTCACCTTAGTGCCCTCGAGGGCGAGGTAGAAGAGTTCCTTCAGCCCGGCGAGGTGCTCCAGCCCGGCGCCCGTCACCGCGGTGCCGTCGAGGACGAGTGTGGTCAGGTTCTTCAGCCCGGCCAGGTGCTTGAACCCGGCGCCCGTCACCTTGGTGCGGCTGAGGTCGAGGCGCGTGAGGTTCGCCAGCCCGGCGAGGTGCTCCAGCCCGGCGTCCGTCACCGCGGCATCGACGAGGCTGAGGTGCGTGAGGTTCTTCAGCCCGGCCAGGTGCTTGAGCCCGACGTCCACCACCTTGGTGCCGTAGAGTTCGAGTTCCTCCAGCCCGGCCAACTGCTCCAGCCCGGCGCCCGTCACCTTAGTGCGGCTGAGGCCGAGTGTGGTCAGGTTCTTCAGCCCGGCCAGGTGCTTGAACCCGGCGCCCGTCACCTCGGTGCGGTCGAGGTGGAGGGCGGCGAGGTCCTTCAGTCCGGCCAGGTGCTCCAGCCCTGTGTCCGTCACCTTGGTTTGGTAGAGGTAGAGAACGGTGAGGTTCTTCAGCCCGGCCAGGTGCTCCAGCCCCGCGTCCGTCACCCCGGTCTCGCCGAGTTCGAGGGAGGTGAGGTTCTTCAGCCCTGCCAGATGTTTAAGCCCGGCGTCCGTCACCTTGGTGCCCTTGAGGTCGAGGCGGGCGAGGTCCTTCAGCCCGGCCAACTGCTCCAGGCCCGCGTCCGTCACGTTCGTCGCGCTAAGGTACACACGAACGACGGGCTTGCCCGGCCTCGTCTCGTCCCGCGTGACAAAGCCGAAGAGCTTCTCCACGAGCGCGACCGCCTTGTCCTCGGCCTCGTTGGCCCGGGCCGGGGCCGCCCACCCGGCCAGCACGACGACCGACAGCACCCGCACCATGATCACCCTCCGCAAGCGTGAACGGTCGCTACGCCGCCGACTCATCCAGTGTACACCTCGCGGACCGGGGAGCCCTCGCAGGCGGGGAACGGGCGGCCGGCCCGGTCGCGCACCTCGGCCCCCGGTTCGGCCCCGACGGCGGCCAGCACGGTCGCGGCCACGTCCGCCGGTGACACCGGGGTGTCAACCACCTCCGCGGCCCGGCGGTCCGTCTTCCCGACGACGTGCCCGGCCGCCACCCCCGCCCCGGCCAGCAGGACCGTGCTCGCCCCCGGCCAGTGGTCCCGGCTCGCCCACGGCTTCGAGATCACCGGCGTCCGCCCGAACTCCCCCATCCAGACGACCAGGGTGGACGCGAGCAGCCCGCGGGCGTGCAGGTCGTCGAGCAGGGCGGACAGCGTCCGGTCGGCCCGCGGCAGGAGCGAGTCCGCCAGCAGCGGGAAGTGGTTCCGGTGCGTGTCCCACGGGTTGTTCGCCGGCCGCTCCCCCTTCCCGTCCGCCCAGTCCTGCGGCTCCCTCCCCCAGTACACGGTGACGAACCGGCACCCGGCCTCGACCAGCCGGCGGGCCAGCAGCACCGACTGCCCGTGCCGGTACCGGCCGTAGGCGTCGCGGACCTTGTCCGGCTCGCGGGACAGGTCGAAGGCGTCGCGGAGCTTCGACGACGCGAGCAACTCGGCGGCCGCGGACCGGGCGTGGTCGAATCCGGTCCCGGCGGCGAGCAGCTGCCGGTCGAGGGCGGCCCGGAGGTTGCCGCGGAGCAGCAGGCGGTCGGCGTCGACGCCCTCCGGCAGCCCGAACGGCGGCGGCACGACCTCGGCGTCCGGGGTCACCTCGCACCGGAACGGGTCGGCGGACGGGCCGAGGAACCCGCCGTTCTGGCCCGGCAGGGTGCGGGCCTCCATCTTCATCGTCTCGGGCAGCTCGACGAAGGACGGCACGGCGAGCGGGGGGCGTGAGCCCCTGATCCGGGACGGTGATCAGGGGCTCACGCCCCCGCTCGCCAGGGTGGAGAACAGCGCCCCGACGTGCGGGGCGTCGTCGGGGAGGTGCGGAGGCCGCCGAGCGGGGTCGGGTGCCGCCGGCCGGTGAGGGTGAGGTAGACGGCCGGGTCGTGGATCGCGTCGGCGTGGCGGACGGAGCGGAGCTGCAGGACGTGGTGCATCCGGGCCGCGAGGCGCGGCAGGTGCTCGCAGACGCGGACCCCGGGGACGGTGGTGGCGATCGGGGCGAACGGGCCGCGGACCTCGGCCGGGGCGTCCGGCTTCAGGTCGAACAGGTCGATGTGGGACGGCCCGCCGTCCATGAACAGGAGGATGACGGCCTTGGCCTGCGGGGGGCGTGAGCCCCCAGCGGCGAGGCCGGGCGCGAGGACGGACACGGTGCCGACGCGGAGGACATCGCGGCGGGACGGGAGCATGGCGGGAGGCTCCGGGCGGGAGTGCGATTATCGCACGCCGGCGGCCCGGCCGCCATCGTCAAACCGCGTCCGGGTCGAGGCCGAGTTCGCGGAGCCTGGCCGCCAACCTGTCGGCCCGCTGCTTCTCGGCCTCCGCCCGGTCCCGCTCGGCCTCCGCCTCCCGCCGCCGGGACTCGGCCCGGGCCGCCTCCGCCTCGGCCCGCAGCTTCTCCGCCTCGGCCCGGTCCCGCTCGGCCTGCCGCCGCCGGGCCTCGTCGGCCGCGAGCCGCTCCGCCGCGTCGCGGTCCTGGGCGATCTGGAGCGGGTTCCGGAACACCCGCCCGTCCGGGCCGGTGATGGTCAAGAGGCGGGACTCGAAGCGGATGTGGATGCCGAGCCGGGGGCTGGTGAACCCGTTCGTCTCCTTGGTCCGGACCAGCCGTCCGCCCTCCCGCCACCACGCCGCCACCCAGACCGGGAACTCGGGGAACACCAGGTAGAACTCTTCCGCCCCGTACTTCTCGTAGAACTCCCGCTTGCCGTCCATCTCCGCCATCGTGTTCCCGGGCGACCACACCTCGAACACCACCTGCGGGAAGACGCCGCCCTCCTCCCACACCTTGTAGCTGCCCCGGTACCCCTTCGGCCGGCCGAACGCGACGTACACGTCCGGGGCCTGGCGGACGCCCGGGTCCGTCTCGTCCGGGTAGATCAGGTTGTCCCCGGCGACGAACACCGCCGGGTCGCTCTCGAACAGGTGCTCGAGGTTCCACTTGATCGTCGACAGCCACTCGAACTGGAGGGTGTTGTCGGCCACGGGGTTGCCGTCCGAGTCCGGGAACACGGGCCGGGGACGGATCTCGGACGCGAGCATGGGGCGCACTCCGTGCGGCGGGTGGGGGTCAGTCCCCGTCCTTCTTCTCGACCGGCTTCTCGATCACCGGCTTGGACGGCTTCGCCGGCTTGGCCGGGCCGGCCGGCGGGGCGACCAGCTTCGACGGCCGCGGGCCGGCCGGCGGCGGGGTCGGGTCGGGCGGCGGGGTGGTGGACAGGAGGGCGGCGCTGAGCGAGTCCGCCCCGCCGACCGGCTTCGCCGCCCGGAGCTTCTTCCGGGCCCGCGACAGCAGCGCCCCGATCGAGTTCACCGGCACCTCCGTCGCGGTGCTGATCTCCTCGTACGTCCGCCCCTCCAGGTAGTACATCCGGACGATCTCCCGCTCCTTCCCGGACAGCCGGCGGAGCAGCTTCTCGACCTCCTCCAGGCTCTCCGTCCCCTTCTGGGCGGCCGGGGCGTCGTCCCGCTCCCCGAGGGCGTCCATCCCGGCCGCCGCCCCGGCCTTGTTCTTCTGCCGGCGGACCAACTCCCGGATGGCGATCCGGCGGGCGACGACCGTCAGGTAGGTGGCCAGGCTGGCCTCGGCCCGGAACTCCCGGAGCACCTTGAAGTCGTTCGACACGATCTTCAGCAGCACCTCGGCGGCGATGTCCTCGACGTCCTCCGGGCCGAGCCGGACGCTCCGCAGGTGGGCGGTGTACCCGATCACGTGGTAGACGAGGCTGAGGAACCGGTCGACGAAGTCGTTCCACGACCCGGGGGCCCGGTTCAGGCACCGCTTGAGCAGGTCGCGGTCGACCGCGGTGAACGGGTTCGAGTCCACGGGCGAGCCCCTCGGGGATGAAGTGGAGCCGAGTAGAGCCTACCGGGGCCGGGAGGCCCCCTCAATCCGCGGCGCGCGGGTTCCGATCCTCCCCCATCTTACGCCGACCGGCGCGACCCGCACAACCGGGCGCCGCCGCCGGCCGAATCCGCTTGCCCCGCCCCGCCGCCCGGGCGATGATGACAGTCCGCCGGACACTCCCCGCCCGAGACCCCGCCATGCTGCGCGTCCTCGGCCAGCCCAAGACCCTCTGCACCGGGGCCACCCGCCGCGACTTCCTCACCGCCGGCGCCGCCCTCGGCCTCACCCTCGCCGACGCGCTGCGGGCCGACGCCGGGAGAACCCCGTCGCCGGCCAGGCCGGACGCCCACTTCGGCCGGGCGAAGTCGTGCATCCTGCTGTTCCTCTACGGCTCCCCGAGTCAGCTCGAACTCGCCGACCTGAAGCCGAACGCCCCGGTCGAGGTGCGCGGCGAGCTCGGCGGCATCCGGTCGACGCTCCCCGGGTGCGACGTGTGCGAACTCCTGCCGCACACCAGCCGGGTGATGCACAACGTCACGGTGGTGCGGTCGGTCACCCACAAGCACCCGATCCACGGCGTCGCCTACGCCACCACGTCCGTCCCCGAGATCGACGTGGCGATGGAGCTGAGCCCCCACGACGGCCGGCATTGGCCGTTCATCGGGTCGGTCGTGTCGCACCTCGAACAGCGGGCGAACCCGGCGTCGGCCCGCAAGCCGGTCCCGGACAACGTCGCGCTGCCGTTCCCGTTCAGCAGCCAGCGGACCGGCGAGGTGCACCGGGCCGGGCCGTACCCGGCGTTCCTCGGCCGGCCGTTCGCCCCGCACTTCACCCGGTTCCACGGCAAGGCGACGGCGAAGATCACCAAGACGCTGAGCCCGAACACCCAGGAGTTCGACGAGCCGTACGCCGGCATCGCCCCGGACGCGCACTTCTCGCTCGGCGGCGAGGGGGCGGCCGACCTCACCCTCGACCGGCTGAACGGCCGGCGGTCGCTGCTCGACCAGATGGAGGACGCCCGCCGCAGCCGCGACGGCCAGGAAACGCGCGACCCGTTCCGGGAGTTGGCGTACACGCTGATCGGCTCTGAGAAGGTGCGGCAGGCGCTGGACGTGCGGCGGGAGCCGGCGAAGGTGCGCGAGAGCTACGGGCACTTCCTGTTCGGTCAGAGCTGCCTGGCGGCGCGGCGGCTGGTGGAGGCGGGGAGCCGGTTCGTGACGGTGTTCTGGGACGAGTTCGGGCTGGCCGGGTCGGGGTGGGACACGCACTGGGAGCACTACCCGCGGATGCGGAACGAGCTGATGCCGGGGTTCGACCGCGGGTTCTCGGGCCTGGTCGCCGACCTCGACGCCCGGGGGATGTTGGACGAGACGCTGGTGCTGGTGCTGAGCGAGCACGGGCGGACGCCGAAGATGAACGCCGCGAAGGGCGGCGGGCGGGACCACTGGTCGCAGGCGTACACGGTGCTGTTGGCCGGCGGGGGGGTGGCGCGGGGGAAGGTGGTCGGGAAGACGGACAGCATTGGGGCGACGGTGGCGGACCGGCCGGTGTCGCCGAAGGATCTGCTGGCGACCGCGTACCACCTGCTCGGGTACGACCTGGAGACGACGCTGACGGACCGGACGGGCCGGCCGGTGCCGCTGGTGCCCGGCGGGCAGCTGCTCCGCGACGTGCTGGCGTGACCCGGTCTCCAGCCGCGGGTACAATGCGCGGGCGGGGTCAGTCGCCCGGCGGAGACTCGCGATGCCGATCACTCAGGATCGAACCCTCCAGGCCGATGCGGACTTGTCCCCCACGGTGGCGAACAGGAATTGGTTGGTGGAATCGATCATCGATCTTTCGACCGTCAATGCCGAGTGGTCCCGCGCGACCGACGTGCGCGGCCGGCCCGGGGCGTTCCTGCACCTCCGCGACCGGTCCGGGGCCGAGGCCGGGGTCGGCTTCCTCCCGGAAGAGGTCCGCGACGACGAGGCGTTCGAGACCCGCCTCCGCGGCCTCAAGGACGCCCTCCTGAAGGTGGCGGCGTGGCGGCTCGCGGTCGAGCGGCTGCTCACCACCATCCAGCCCTGGAGCGAGGCGTTGCCGGGAAATCCCCTCGTCCGGCGCGAGCCGGTCCGGGTCGTCGAGGCGCGCAGCGGCGGTTACGAGACGTCGAAACTCGTGATCACCCGCGGCGGGCGCGAGATGCGGGTCATGCCCGTGGCCGCCTGGGCGCTCGGCGCGGACGGGCGGGTGGACATGATCGGGCCGGACGACACCGCGGTCCTGGAGTACGCGCGGGCCACGGACTCGTGGCGCCACGTCCCGAACGACCTCCCGTACCGGGAACTCCCGCTCACCGAGGTGCTGTTCCGGGAGTTGGCCGAGACCTGCCTGGGCGAACATGACTAACCCGCTCGACCCGATCGTCACCTGGTACACGACCGCAAAGGACAGCATGCGGGTGACCCGGCGGGCGGTCCAAAAGGCGACACCCGGACTCGTCGCGGCGAAGTACACCTTTCACGGCCGGGACCGGAAGGCGAACGAGTCGGCCCTCGACCAAGCTCTCGAGGAACTCAACCGGCTCGTGGTCCTGGCGCTGACCGCGGTGTTCGAGCGCACGCTCCGGGACCACCTGTCCGCCCTCCCAGTCGTCCGGCCCGGGTCGGGCGACCCGCTCGCCGACCGGGTCCGCGACGAGGTGTTGAGGGACATGGAGTTCTGGAACATTTCGACGCGGGTCGTCGAGGTGTTCACGACGGTGGCCCCCGCCCTCCGGGGTGAGGTCAAGCAAGTCATCGACTACCGGAACTGGGTCGCACACGGGCGGACCGCGGTCGAACCCCCGCCGGTTGCCATGACCCCGGCCAAGGCTTACCAGCGGCTCACCGCGTTCCTGACCCAGGCCAAGGTGATCTAAACCCGAAGGCTCCCATGTCCGACCCGATCGACCGCCGCGCCTTCGCCACCGCCTTCGCCGCCACCGCCGTCCTCGGCGCCGAAGCCCTGTCGGCCGACACGCCGGCGGTCGCCCCCCCGCCGCACACCCTCCCCACCGAAGCCCCGTTCACCCGCGACTACCCCAAGCCGGGCTTCAACCCGTCCTGGAAGAACCCCCAGATCAACCGCCAACTCGTCCAGGACTTCGTCGTCTTCGCCCACATGGACCTCGAGATGGTGAAGAAGCTCGCCGAGAAGGAGCCCCGCCTCGTCGACGGGTTCGTCGACTGGGGCGCCGGCGACTGGGAGTCCGGACTCGGCGGGGCGTCCCACATGGCCCGGTACGACATCGTCGAGTTCCTGCTCGAGAAGGGCGCCCGGATCGACATCTTCTGCGCCGCCGTGATGGGCCAACTCGACGCCGTCCGGGCGTTCCTCACCCTCCAGCCGAAGCTGGTCGACGCCCGCGGCCCGCACGGCTTCTCCCTCCACTTCCACGCCCAACTCGCCCGGGACGGCGGGAAGGTGCTCGACTACCTCCAGTCGGTCAAGAAGGTCGAGCTGAAGCCGAACCCGTTCCTCAAGAAGCCGGCCGACACGCCGAAGAAGCCGGAATGACCCGCCGCCTCCGACGCCGCCTCCTCGCCGCCGCCGGGCTGGTCGCGGCGCTGTGGCTGTTCACGTCGTGGCTCGTCGCCGACCAACTCACCCGCCGCGCCGCCCCGGTCCGCCCAGAGCCGGCGCCGGCGGTCCCGTGGGCGACGCTCCGGGACGTGCGGCTGACCGCCGCCGACGGCGAGACGCTCGGGGCGTGGTTCGCGCCCGGCCGCCCGCATCGGCCCGCGGTCGTGCTGCTGCACGGGAACGGCGCCTGCCGCGCCGACTGCCTCGACCAGGCCGAGTTCCTCGCCGCCGAAGGCCACCCGCTCTTGCTCGTGACACTCCGGTGTCACGGCGACTCGACGGGCGACCGGAACGACTTCGGCCGGTCCGCCCGGCACGACGTGGTCGCGGCGGTCACCTGGCTGGAGGCGAACGGGGTGGCGCGGCCGGTCGTCTGGGGGCGGTCGATGGGCGCGGCCGCGGCGCTGTTCGCGGCGCGGGACCTCGGCGGACGGGTCGGCGGGTACGTGTTGGAGTGCCCGTTCCGCGACCTGCGGACGGCGGTCCGGAACCGCACCGGCCACCACCTCCCGCCGCCGCTCGGGTGGCTGGCGTACACCGGCCTGTCGCTCACCGTCCGGTTCGTCCTCGACGACGTGGACGGCATCTCTCCGCTGAACGCGGCCGGTGGCGTCCCGCCGGACGTGCCGGCGCTGCTGCTCGCCGGCGGGGCCGACTGGCGGGCGCCGCCGGCGGAGGCGGAGGAGATCGCGGCGCGGGTCGGCCCGCGGGCGGAGGTAGTCGTCTTCCCCGGCGCCGACCACGTCGGGCTTCACGCCCACGACCCGACCCGGTACCGTGCGACCGGGCTGCGGTTCCTGGCGGCGTGTGCCACGGAGGGGCGGCGATGATCCCGGTCGAGTGCCCGCGGTGCCGTCACCCGTTCGCAGTCGAGTACGAGATGCGCGGCCGGGCCGACCGCTGCCCGAGGTGCGCCACCCCGGTGCCGGTGCCCGCCGACGTGCCGGCCGTCACCCGGATCAGCACCGCGGTCGCAATCCCGCCGTACGACCCGCACAGCCGCCCCGACTTCGACCGCTACCTCGACGCCCTCGCCGACACGGTCGCCCGGGCCGACGTGTTCCCGCCGACCGGGCCGGCGGCCGGCCTGGTCGTCACCGTCACCCTCGACGGCGGGCGGGCGGCCTTCGACCTCGCGGTGACGCCGGCGGCCGCCTCCCCGGACGCGGCCGCCGTGGCCGGGCTGTCGGCGGCCCTGTTCGCGGTGCCGGTCCCGGCGGTCCGGGGCGGGGCCAAGGCCGGCCTGGCGTTCGCCGTCCGCGGCGGAGGGTAGTCTCCGGTGGGGCAGGCATTCCTGCCTGCCGGATCTCGCTCGGCAGGCAGGAATGCCTGCCCCACCGGA
>PNKH01000044.1 GCA_013822345.1 Isosphaera sp. | reverse complement strand
GCGCGACTAGCGTAGATCGACACCAACACGCGAGGTGAGGGGAGCACATGATCGACTTCCTCCAGGCGATAGCTCTCGGCCTGTCGGTCCTTCCGTGCCCACAGGGGCAGGACCGCGAGACTGTCCCGGCCGCGGCTGCGGCTCGTGAACAGGCCCCGTCGCCGCGGGAGAAGGTAAAGGCTGAACGACGATCCCTCTTCATAGGCTACACCGGTAAGATCGTGGGTCTGACAGAGAAAACCGTCGTGGTCGACGGCACCGCGCACAAGAGCTACCATGAGCGGCGCCTCCCGGACGGAAGATCGAGAGGGTGTTGGTGAGTTACGACGACGGCCCGAACCCGAAGGTGTTCGTGCTACACCCGAATCTGTTCATGCGAGTGCCCGCCTCTCACACCAACCATCGGGCTGCCGACCTCCAGATGGGGGATGTCGTTTCCATCAGGGTCACCCGCGAGCCACCGGATGTCGAGTACTGCTACGAGGTGAGCATCTACCGCCGGCCGGGCGGGTTGGTCCCACCGTCCATCTGGGACGAGGGTGTGAAGTGGGAGTGGAGGTGGGACACGATCCAGAACGCCCGACAAGCCGCCGAGGAGAAGGCGCTGGTCATCCTTCGCCACCTCGGCGTCTGGTACTTCCGCTGAGCCCGCCTTGACCCCGGCTGCACGGCCGGGTATCGCCCCCGCCCCACGGGCTCATTCCACAGGGGCGGGACGATGCGGCGGGCCGCGATCGGGCTGGCGTTGCTGGCGGCCGCCGCCGGGTGCGTCTCCGTCACCCGCCGGCCGACCGTCCCCGAGATCGTCGCCCACCTCACCCCGCCCCTCCCGCCCGACGGCCTCCTCGTCGACTCCGTCCTCGCCGAGCGGCCGCTCGGCGACCCGCTCCTCGACCGCGACGTGTGGGCCGACGCCCTCCCCGTCGGGTCGCCCGAGACCCGCGCCCTCCTCGCCGAGAACGGGCTCCGGGTCGGCGTCCTGTCCGGGGCCGGGCCGCAGGCGTTCCAGGCTCTGCTCGCGTCCGAGGCGGACGCCGTCGGGGCCGAGCGGCGGACCTTCCGGGAGCGCAAGGACGACGTGATCCCGACCGCCCGGCCGGCCGACCCGTGCCGGTTCGCGGTCCGCACCGACCTCGCCGGCCAACCCGTCCCGGTCGAACTGAGCCAGGCCCGCGGCGGGCTGCTGGTCCGGCCGGAGGCCGGGCCGGACGGGCGGGTGCGGGTGTGGTGCGAGCCGCGGGTGCAGCACGGGGAGCGGCAGGGGTGGCTGCGGCCGAACGCCGACGCGACCGGGTTCGCCCGGCGGGACGAGGTGCCGGCCGAGACGTACCCGGGGCTGGGGTTCGAGGCGGTCCTCGGGCCGGACGACACCCTGCTGCTCGGGCGGGCGGCGGACCAGCCGGACACGCTCGGGGCGGTGCTGTTCACCGCGTCGGCCGACGGGCGGCCGCGGCAGCGGGTGCTGGTGGTGCGGGCGCGGTCGGCGGCCCCGGCGGCCCCGGACCTGCCGGCGATCACCGGACCGGCTCGCCCGCCGGTGAACGCCCGGGCGGCCGGCGGCCGGTAGGGTGGGCCGAAGCGGGCGCTTCGCCCGCGAGTCCCACCAGCCTCAGCGTGGCGGTGGTGGGACTCGCGGGCGAAGCGCCCGCTTCGGCCCACCCTACCCCCGCCGGCGGCGGAGCCACCCGCCGGCGCCCAACCCCCTCGCCGCCAGCAGCCCGTACCCGAGCGCCACCAGGAGCGGCGGGCCGGCCCACATCACCAGGTCGGCGGTCGGGAACGAGACCGCCGTCCCGGCCTCCCGCCACACCGCGGCGGTCCCCTTCCCGGCCAGCAGCTCGCCGAGGAACACCCCGGCCGCGAGCAGCACCAGCCCGACGACCAGGTCGGCCGCGACCGGCAACACCGTCACGACCCGGGCGGGCGCCGGCCGCGGAACCGGCACCGGGGCGGGCGGCGCCGGCGGGGGAGGGGGAACGGTCGTCGGCGGGGCGAGGGCGGCGAGGGCCGCGTCCGGCTCGGCGGCGAACAGCGGCACCTCGTCGTCCGGTTCGGCGGCCGGGGCCGGCTTTGCCGGCGGCGGGGGCGGGGGCAGTTCCGGTTCGGGCGGGTCCGGCTCGGGGCCGGCCTCGGGGACGTGGAGCGGCTGGCCGCACTTCTTGCAGAGGATGCGGAGCCGGGCCAGGGCCGGGGGGAGTTCGTACCCCCGCCCGCAGTGCACGCAGTTGAACCGGATCACGACTCGATGATAGCGGATCGGCGGGAAGTAGGCATGCGGTGCGGGTCCGCCCGCCCGCCCGGCCGCCCCGCGGGGTCGGCACGACCGTCACCGCCGGAACCGGTCGTGCAGGGCGGCGAGCGTCGCCTCGCAGTCGGCCAGGCTCCCGACCACCAGGAAGCAGCGGAACGGGTACGCCCCGCCCGCCACCCCGTTCGGGTCCTTCAGGCGGAACACGCAGTTCCACTTCACCACCTTCTCGGCGGCGAACCGGAACCGCCCGTACCCGGCCCCCTCGAACCCGGGGCTCGGCTGGTCCGGCGAGTAGACCCCCATCGCGTGCTTCCCGTCCGCGGTCGCCAGCACCACCGGGTCCGGCTGCTCCCCGGGGCCGTCGGACAGCGGCTTGAGCCTCCCGGCCTTCGGGTCGAACCGGTGGAAGGCGGCGAACTCCGGCGGCATGTACCCGGTCACCGCCTCGAACTGGGCGAGGGTGTGGCCCTCCCCCTTCGGCACCAGGAACGTGACCCGGTACTCGACCGCGTGCGGCAGGTCCTTGTACCCGACGGTGACCCGCTTGGCGAGGTAGTGGTCGGACAGCGGGCCGGTGTTCCGGGCCGGGTGCCCGGCCGACTTCTCCCCCGGCCTCAGCCAGAACGCCATCCGGGTGAGGGTGACGAGCTGGTTGTCCTTCGCGGCGAGTTCGAGCAGCCGGCTGGTGGACCGCGGCCCGGCCCCGTCGGCGAGGCTGCCGGCCTCGGTCGGGTTGAACACCTCGGGGACGAACGCCCTCCCGCCGTCGAAGTTCGACGCCGACTGGACCTGCCGGCCGTGGTCGGCGCTGTCGACGAACTCCCTGCCGTGCCAGGTGAGCGAGTGGATCGCCCCGGCGACGCGGGTGGTGGTGGTGACGACGATGTCCGAGGGCCCGGCCCGGCCGCGGACGGTGGCGTCGCCGGACACCGGGGGCGGGGCGAGGGCGAGGAGGGCCGCGAGGAGCGGGTAGAGCGTCATCCCGTCATCATACCCCGGTTGACACCCGACGGTTCGTCGCGCACGGACCTGAGGGTGGTCCCGTCACCGGTGCTCCTCCGGGGCGCCGCCAACCCGTGGTGCGTCGATGATCGAACTCCGCGTCCTGCCGATCACGGACCTGAAGCCGGCCCCGTACAACCCGCGGCGGACCCTGCCGCCCGCGTCGCCGGCGTACCGGAAGCTGCGGGCGAGCCTGGCCGAGTTCGGGCTGGTCGAGCCGCTGGTGTGGAACGAACCCACCGGGCACGTCGTCGGCGGGCACGCCCGGCTGCGGGTGCTGCGGGAACTCGGGGTTACGGAGGTGCCGGTGTCGGTGGTGCGGCTGTCGGCGGCGCGGGAGAAGGCGCTGAACGTGGTGCTGAACAACCAGGAGGCGCAGGGGCGGTACGACCCGGGGAAGCTGGCCGACCTGCTCGCCGAGCTGGACGGCACCCCGGAGCTCGACCTGACCGGGTTCGACGCCCGGACGCTGGCCGCCCTCCGCCTCGACCCGGCGGGGAACCCGCAGGCGGAGGCCGGCGACCCGGACCGGGTCGAGGTGACGCTGGTGACCGACCGGGAGACGTTCGAGCGCCTCGGCCCGGAGCTGGACGCGCTGGTCGGGCGGTACGACCTGGTGACGCACGTCCGGCGGGCCGTACAGTAACCCGTAGCCTCCCCCACCCGCACACCTCGGCCCGGGTCCCACCCATGCACTGGCTCGTGCTCCTCGCCGCCCCCGCCCCCGCCCCGCCCGCCCCCGCGGCCGAGTGGTCGCAGTTCCGCGGCCCGACCCAGGACGGCCACGCCGCCGCGGCCAGGCCGCCGGCCGAGTGGGACAACACGAAGAACGTGACGTGGCGGAAGGAGCTGCCGGGGAACGGGTGGTCGTCCCCGGTGGTGGCCGGCGGGAAGGTGTTCCTGACGACGGCGGTGCCCGGGGCCGCGGCCGGGGACTACTCGCTCCGGGCGCTGGGCGTGGACGCGAAGACCGGCGAGGTGGTGTGGGACCGGGAGGTGTTCGCGCAGAGCGCCGCCGACGTCCCCCGGATCCACCAGAAGAACAGCCACGCCAGCCCGACCGCGGTCGTCGACGGGGGCGTGGTGTTCGTCCACTTCGGGCACATGGGGACGGCCGCCCTGTCCGCCAAGGACGGGACGGTGCTGTGGACGCAGAAGACGCTCGGGTACAAGCCGGTGCACGGGAACGGCGGGTCGCCGGTGGTCGCCGGGGACCGGCTGGTGTTCTCGACCGACGGGACCGACCGGCAGGAGGTGATCGCCCTCGACAAGAAGACCGGGGCGGTGGCCTGGCGGACGCCGCGGATGATCAACCCGACCCAGCCGTTCTCGTTCTCCACCCCGCTCCTCGCCACGATCGACGGGAAGGAGCAGTTGATCTCGGCCGGGAGCGGGGTGGTGATGAGCCTGGACCCGAAGACCGGGGCGGAGCTGTGGCGGGTGAAGTACGCCGGCGGGTACTCGGTGGTGCCGAAGCCGGTGCTCGCGAACGGGCTGGTGTACGTCTGCACCGGGTACAACACGCCGACGCTCCTGGCGATCAAGCCGGGCGGGACGGGGGACGTGACGGCGACGCACGTCGCGTGGGCGGCGAAGAAGAACGTGCCGCACAACCCGTCGGTGCTGGCGGTCGGCGGCGACCTGTACCTGGTGTCGGACCGGGGGGAGCTGAGCTGCCTGGACGGGAAGACCGGGGCGGTGAGGTGGACCGAGAGCGTGGGCGGGAACTTCTCGGCGTCCCCGCTGTACGCGAACGGGCTGGTGTACCTGCTGGACGAGGCCGGGACGGCGACGGTGTTCAAGCCGGGCGCCGCCTACGACCCGGTGGCGACGAACAAGCTCGGCGAGCGGGCGCTGGCGAGCTACGGGGTGGACGGCGACGCCCTGCTGGTGCGGACCGAGAAGGCCCTGTACCGGATCGAGAAGAAGTGACACCCCCGCGTCGCCGCGACGCGGTCCGGAGATTCCCATGACGCGGTCGGTGCTCGCCATGTGTGCGCTCGCATCGTCGTTCGGCCCCGCCGGGTCGGCCGAGCCGGAGGCCCGGGAGTTCAAGGCCGGCGGGAAGGCGCTCCCGTACCGCCTGCTGCGGCCGGACGGCGTCGAGGCCGGGAAGGGGTACCCGCTGGTGCTGATGCTGCACGGGGCCGGGGAGCGCGGGGCGGACAACACGAAGCAGCTCGGGTGGTTCTGGGACGCGAAGAAGCCGCGGGTGCTCGGCCGGCCGGAGGTGGCCGCGGCGAAGGCGTTCGTCGTCGTCCCGCAGTGCCCGGACGGGAAGCAGTGGGTGGACGTGCCGTGGTCGAAGGGGAGCTACAAGAGTCCGGAGGTGAGCGAGCCGCTGAAGCTCACCCTCGACCTCCTCGACGCCCTGCTGAAGGAGCTGCCGGTCGACCCGGACCGGGTGTACGCGGTCGGGATGTCGATGGGCGGGTACGGGGTGCTGGACGCGGCCCAGCGGCGGCCGGAGCTGTTCGCGGCGGTGGTGCCGATCTGCGGGGCCGGCGACCCGTCCAAGGCGAAGGAGATCGCCCGCGTCCCGGTGTGGGCGTTCCACGGGGCCGACGACACCGTTGTGCCGGCGTCCGGGTCGCGGGACCTGGTGGCGGCGCTGAAGGCGGCCGGCGGCGACCCGAAGTACACCGAGTACCCGAAGGCCGGGCACAACTCGTGGTCCCCGGCGTTCGACGAGAAGGAGTTCTGGACCTGGGTCTTCGCCCAGAAGCGGGCGAAGACGTGAGCCGGGCGAACCGCGACCGTGAGGGAGCGGGTGTCCGCGGGCAACACCCGCTCCCTCACGGTCGCGGTTCGCCCGCCAGCGCCCGCAGCGCCACCCGCAGCGACGGGAACGCCACCTCGTCGTCCGGGATCTCGTCCGGCCGCCGCCACTCCAGCCCGAGGACGGCGTCCAGCGGGCGGGCGGCCGACGGGTCGACGGCGACCGCGGTGAAGTACAGGTCGACGACCGGGTAGGTCACCTCCCGGTACGGGTACAGGTTCGGGAACGACACCAGGAACCGGAGCCGGTCGAGCTCCAGCCCCACCTCCTCGCGCACCTCCCGCCGCAGCCCGTCCTCGGCCGACTCCCCGAAGTCGACGAACCCGCCCGGCACCCCGAGCTTCCCGCCCGCCGGGTCCTTCGCCCGGCGGATGAACAGCACCCGGCCGCCGGGGTCGGACACGAACGCCGCGGCGGCGACGGTCGGGTTGAAGTAGAAGTGGAACCCGCACCCGCCGCACCGGAACGGGGTGTGCCCGGCGTTGTCGGGCGGGCGGGCGGCGGCGCACCGCGGGCAGAACCGGAACAGGTCGACCGGGGTCATGCGGGTCGGCTTACGGGAACCGGAGTTCGCCGGCCACGCGGCCGCCCGGGGTGCGGTCGACCGCGACCGCGCCGCCTTCGAGGAGCCCGCCCCACAGCCCGACCACGACCGGCGGCAGCCCGCGGCCGGCCGCCGGCGGGTTGCTGTCAGCGAACGCGGCCACCACCCCCGGGCGGTCGACGGCGGTGGCGTAGTCTATCAGGGTGACCGGGGCCAGGAACCGGGCCAGGCGGAAGGTGTACCGCCAGTGGGCCATCACCCCGACCGGCGTCGGGGTGCCGGGCGGGAAGATCAACCACTCGTAATCCGTACCGGCCTGTAGCGGTCGCCACAGGTCTTCCGGAACGGTCGTCAGCGGCGCCCCGGTGTCGATGACCCCGTCCTGCGGGAGGAGCGCGCCGGGCAACTTGACCAGGCACCGGAGCTGCGGCCGCGGGACCGGGACGGGGTTCCCGCTCGGGTCGTGCGGCGCGAGGTCGGTCAGGTAGCGGACGGCCAACCGGATGACGGGCATCGCGGGTCACCATTCGCTGTGGACGTAGGTGACCACGAACCGCTCCGGGTGGATCCCGTACTCCCGGGCCAGCGCCAACCGCAGCACCGCCGGGTCGCAGGCGTACCCGACGATCTTCTCGTTCAGGACCGCGACCCACCGGTCGGCGTACCGCCCGTCCGGGTCGAGGGTGCGGTCCTCCCCCCGCCCGTTGACCCACTTCCAGTCCGGCATCACGTCATCCCACGTCGGGGCCGGATACCGCGCCCCCAACTCCTGCAACCGGGCGACGACCTCGGCCGTCGTGAGGGCTTCTTCCCCGGGGGCGGGTACGGTCTCGGTCACGGCGGTCCCTCCGCAGGCGGCACGGCCATGATACCATGCCGCCGGCGGCCGCGAACCCGCCGGCCCCCGCCGGTGTCGTCCCCGGCAGACCGCCCCCCCGCGAGGCCGACCCATGGCGTCCGACAAGCAGAAGCGGAAGGCCGCGAAGAAGCCCCGGCCGGCGAACGCCCCGCACCCGGACGGCGACCGCCGGCGGCGCGGCGGGCCGGCCGCGAAGCAGGCGATCCGCGACAGGCACACCCGCCAGACGTTCGCCGGCGGCGTCCCGGCCGACGACCCGCCCCCGCCGAAGGAGTGACCGCGGGGGACCTCGGCCTCCTTGCCGGGTCACCCCCGCCGCGTACTCTGCCCCGGCCCACACCCACCGAGGGGACGAACATGACGCGAACGATCCGGGCCGCCGGGCTGGCGGCGGCCGCGCTGGCCGGGATGACCGCCCTCGCCGAGGCGCCCGAGAAGGACAAGCCGAAGGGCGAGGTGCTCAAGACGGTGATCGGCGCGACGGCGGCGTTCGACAAGGATGGGAAGACGCTGGTCGTCACCGCCGTCGGCCAGGTCCCGACCGGCGGGTGGACCGGGGCGAAGCTGACCCGGCGGGAGGCGAAGGAGGCCCCGAAGGACGGGGTCTACGAGTTCGACCTGACCGCCGTCCGCCCGGACGGGATCGTCACCCAGGCGCTGTCGAAGGTGACGGCGACGGAGAAGTGGGAGAACCCGCCGGCCGACCTGAAGGCGGTCAAGATCAACGGGGCCGACAAGGGGGCCAAGACGGTGCCGGTCGAGAGGAAATGACGGCCGGCGAGCCGGGAGCGCGAGCGACCGGAGACGCCACCCCTCCGGTCGCTCGCGCTCCCGGCTCGCCACGGACCCCCCGCCGGCTCACTTCTTCTCGACCGGCGGGGCGACCGGCTTCTCGACCGGCAGGTCCGGGACGGCCTGCGGCGGCACGACCCCCGGGGCCGGGACGACGACCCCGCCGAACCCGCCGAACCCGCCCCCGATCACCCCGCCCGGTACGTTCGGGAACACCGGGTTGACCGGGGCCGGGGTGGTCGGGCCGTCGGCGTCCGGGCGGAGCTTGTCGGCCCGGTCGGCCGTGGTGACGAACAGGATGTTGGCCATCCGCACCGCCCGCAGGTCGGCCACCTCGGCCAGCAGCCGCACCGCGCTCTCCAGCGGCACGTCGTCCAGCTTCAGCGTCACCGCCTTCTTCCCCTTCTCCCCGAGCCGCGGGTCGACCACCACGTTCGCCCCGGTGTCGGCGGCGAGTTGCTTGGCGGCGGCGGCGAACTCGGTCCCGTCGCAGTCGATGCTCACCCGCTGCCGGAGTTGGCGGGTGATCAGCCCGTCCTCGGTGGAGATGAACAGCCCGTCCTGGGTCAGCCCGCACCGCAGGTTGTACGGGGCCAGGGCGGCCTTCAGCCCGTCCCGCAGCTTCACCCCCTTCAGGTTCAGGTTCACCGTCGGCTGGTTCGGGTCGAGCCCGAAGTTCATCACCTGGTTGTCCAGGATGACCGGCACCTTCGCCTTCGCCTTCACGTCCTCGATCACGTCGTTCAGGGTCCGGGCCTGGTAGCTCATGTCCCCGACCTCGTCCAGCGCCTTGCGGGCGGCGGCCATCGGGTTGTCGGCCTTGGCCGGGGCCGCCGGGGCGGGGGCCGCGGCCGAGGCCGGGGCGGCGGACACGAGCACGGCCGCGGCCAGCAGCCGGCGGAGGGTCACGCGCATCGGAAAGGCTCCTCGACGGGGATCGGGACTGGGCACGCGGCAGCGAACATTCTATCCGACGATCCGGGCGGCGGACGGATTGCCGACCGCCCCTACGGCTTCGGCTCGGGAGCCGGCGGCACCGGCGGGGCGTTCCGGAACTTCTCCAGCTCGATCTTCTGCCGCTCCTTCTCCAACTTCTCGTTCGCCATCTCGTTCGCGTGGTCCCGGCTAGTGAGCAGGAACGCGGTCCCCTTCCGGACGACCCGCAGGTCGGCCTGGACGGCGAGCAGGTCGAGGGCCTTGTCCGCGGGGACGTTCAGCAGCCGGGCGGAGACGAACCCTGCCCGGGCGTCCCCGGCCTGCGGGGCGACCACCACCGTCAGGTCGTACCGCTCGGCGACGAGCGCCACCGCCTCGGTCAGCGGCTTCTCCTTGAGCACGGCCGACACCAGTGGGTGGGCGGGGACGACCCGGGCGTCCGCCGCTCCGTTCGGCCGGTCCGTGGTGGCGGACTTGGTCACCTTCGCCGCGTACGCCGGCGGCACGATCTCGAGGTACCCGTTGCGGACGAGGTAGGTGTGGCCCCGGCCGGTGGCGAAGAGGACGGTGTCCAGGAACGCCCCGAGCCTCATCCCCTTGAGCTCGTCGGCCACGACCCTCGGCTTGTGCTCGTTCACCGCGTCCGGCCCGGTCCCGTCCTCGGCCGCGATCGCCGCGTAGTTGATGACGATCGCGAACCCGTGCCGGCGGGAGAGGCTGGTCAGCAGTTCCTTGAACGACTGCTCGTTGACGTTCCCCTCGAACTTCACCTCCTCGTCGAACAGCTTGTCGAGGAGGGTTTCTACCGGGTCGGGCTTCTTCGGGGGGTCGGCGGCGGCCGCCGGACCGGCGGCGAGGGCGACGGCGGCCACGGTGGCCGCGAGGAACCGCACGGACATGGGGAAACTCCCGGTGAGGTGTCGGATCCGCAACCCGGAGGTCGTTCGCGGGTCCGGGCCTTGGGAGGGCGAGGCTCCCGCCGAGCCGGCGCCGTCGCGGGGTCGGTCACGCCCGCGGCTCGGCAGGAGCCTCGCCCTCCCGGAACGGCTCATCACTTCTTCGCGCCGCGGACGTGGGCGGTCATCTCCTTGAGCACCGGCATCAGGAACACCGCCGCCCCGACGTGGGTGGCGTCGTACCACACGATCTTCTGCCGCCCGGTCGCCTCCCACAGCGCCTTCGCCGCCTTCGGCGGGATGACGTCGTCCCGGGCGGCGCACAGCATCAGCAGGTTCTTCCCCGACAACGGCTTGGCGTAAGTGATCGGGTCGACCGGGGCGATCAGCAGCTTCAGCGTGAACTTCCCGCCGAGGAGGTCGAGGACCCGGCGGTACGGGGCCGCCTGCGGGTGGTCGTAGAACGCGTCGACCAGCCCGCCGCCCGGCAGCACGAGGCAAACGTTCCGCACCCGCGGCTCGTTGGCGGCCGCCACCGCCCCGACCAGGCTCCCCAGGCTCGTCCCGACCACCCCGAGGTTGTCCGGGTCGAACTCGGGCCGGGACGCCAGCCACGCCACCGCACACCGGATGTCGAGAACGGTCTGCCGGATCCCCTCGGCGGTCTTCACCACGTCGGTGGAGATGAGCCGGTCGGTGCCGCCGGGCGGGCGGCGCGGGCCGTAGTGGGCCATGTACACCACCATCCCGGCGACCCCGTTCTGGGCCAGCCACAGGCACTCGCCGCGGGCGATCAGGGCGTTCCCCTGGAGGATGTCGAGGACCACCGCGGCCGGCACCGGACCCTTCCCCGCCGGCAGGAACAGCTCGCAGTGGACGGTGTCGTTCTCGGGGACCGCCGACTTCACCGGCGACGGGAAGGTGAGGTCGTAGACGCGCACGCCGGCGTGCCTGAGGTCGTGGCGGAGGGCCAGCTGGAACGGGATGTCCCGGGCCGGCATCCGGTACCGCTCGGCGACCCCGGCCTTGTCGTCGTCCTTCGGGTCGAACCGGAAGGTGCCGGCCTCCCGGTCGGCGGCGGGGGCCGGGGCACACAGGGCCAGGCAGGCCGACAGGGCGGCGGCGCGGGCAGGCATGGGTGGCTCCGGGGGTGGCTCGGGCGGTGAGTAGAGCATACCCGCCCGGACCGCTCCCGGCCCGCCGGGCATCCCCGACCGCCCGGTCACCGCCCCCGGGCCGGCTGGGCGATCGGCATGACCGGGTTGTTGAAGCTCCGGTACTGGGTCGACGGGAACACGTTCGGGGACGGCAGGGCGCTCGGCCCGGTCTGGAAGCTCGGGATGCGGATCTTCTTGCTGAGCAGGTTGTTGATGGTCTTCACGTACCCGTTGTTGTCGATCGACCCGGCCGCCGTCTGCCCGACGGCGCTGATCGTCTGGGCGGCCAGCCCGGCGGCCGCCTGGCTCGGCTTCACCACCAGCTGCTTGGTGTCGATCGGCTTGTACACGATGTCCGCGGCCGCGGCCGACGCCCCGACCGCGGCGACGGCCGCGCACGCCCACAGCAGTTTCTTCATCCCCCGCCCCCCTCGCGAGTGCGCGGCGCTTCCCCGAAACCGGTCCGACCGCCGCGTGAAGCCCGGGGTGATACCGTCGCCCGGCGGCGTGTCAACCCCGAGTCCAACGCTACACTTGCGGATGCGGACTTGCCGCAACGGCTGAAGCATGGTCCACTGTGTCGGGCTCCGGGCGTCCGTCCGGAGAGCGCGAGCACCTCGTTGGGTACGGGTGAACCGTGACGACACCTGGTGCCGAGACCCCCCAGCCCTCACCCGGGCCGCCACCTCCGCGGACCCCGCGCGAGGTGATCGACGCGGCAATCGCCGAGAACAAGCGGTGGGAATGGACCAGCTACATGGTACTGGTCGCGCACGCCGTGATCGGGCTGGTCGGCTTTGGTTACGGCGTCTGCTACAATCACCAATGGGCTACCGTCGGCGGTGGTCTGGTGACCCTGGGGCTCGGCGGGACGCTTTACGCTACCCTCTCGGCGTGGCGGGCGAGCATCCTACTCCGGATGCTCGAGTTGTCGTTGAACGACCCGCGAGAAGTGCGGGCCACACTGGCTGTCCTCCGGGAGGCGTTCGTCTCGCACTACCGGAAGGGTTTGAGAAAGGGAGGAGGGGAATGATCTGGCCGTTCCGCCCGAAACGCACCTTCGTGTCCGTCGTCAATGAAATCCTCGAGGGCTTGGAGAACGGCTCCGTAGTGCTCCCATGGTCCGATGCCGAGCTCGACGCCCTCGAGCAACCGGCCGAGATCCCGCTCACCCCGCCGCCGGTCGCCGAAGGGTCGTTCCTCCGGTACCCGGCACCGCCGGCGGCCAACGTGCCGGCCCGCCGTAAGAGGAGGGCTGACCGTGACGCCATTCGAATGTCAGGGGTACTGGTGGGTTCCGGGGCAGGAGGATGCCGAGTGCCCGGGTACGCTGCGGTGTGATGACTCGGGCGAGTTGCGGCTGTCGCTCCTCGGAGCGCTCGGGCCGACCGTCCCCGCCCTGGGACTGGACCACGACCTCCCGCTGGTGTTCGGGACTATTGTCAGGCCGGGCGGGGTGAACTCCGCTGTTCCGAGCGGGGAACTCGTCACACTGCGCGACTGCTTCGAGACCAAGTACAGTTTCGGTTCGACGGGGAAAGCGACACAGGAACTCTTCGCACACCGCGCCCTCTTCGGCGGTCGATTGGTCGCCGCCGGGGAGGACGCCTTCACGTCGGTCACAATCGGGTACTCTGGCTTAGGGGCCTGGGCGGACGACCTCACATCCCTCCGGGATGGCCCGACCCGCTTCTCACTCTCCTGGGACAACCCAAGTTCCCCGACGCGCGTCCCCTTCAGGGGCGGGGAGTTGACCCTCGGAGTCGGCTGTACCATTTCCAGGAGCACACGTGAGCGGCGGCTGACGGAAACGGTCGGTGTGAGCGTTCGCCTCGCCGGGCCGACCCCCGAGGCCGACATCGAGCGCGACCTCGTCTCCCCGATCCAGAACTTCCTGACATTCGCGACGGATCACCCCAACGCCCTCACCAAACTCCAGTTCGTGCCCGGGGTGGAAGCCGCCGGAACACAACCGATCACCGTCGTCGGCCCCCAGACGTTCGACGACGAAGAGGCTGCTGAGGGCCTCCTCCGGCCCCGCATGATCTTCACCCTCTCGGACGCGAGGCCCCGGCTCCAGGAGGTTCTCCGACGGTGGGCGGACCTGTCGAAGTCTCACCCGGCGGCAATCGACATGTACTTCGCGTTGCAGTACAGGCCCCCGGGGTATTCCGACCTCCGCCTCCAACTCCTCGTCCAAGTCCTTGCCCTCTACCACGCCCGGGCCGCACCGCCACCCGCTCCCGGCACGGGTGGGGTCGCGGTGCCGGGTCTCCCCGACGGCGTCCGGGCCCTACTGGAGTCGCACCCGCTCGTGTCGGGGGAGCGGGCACTACTGGACTTGGGCCGGCGCCACTGGGAGGTTTTCGGGCCGTTGGTTCGCGGCGACGGGGCGGAGGGGCCCGAGCGGTTCGCCCAGGTGGTAACCGACATCCTGCGGTACACGTTGACCCGTCGGGAGGGCGAGAGTGGTCAACCGAGCGGCACTGACTACTACTGGCGGGGCGAGCAGGTTGCGTTTCTCTGGAAGATCTGCCTGCTGCACGAGCTGGGGTTCTCGACGTCCGACCAGCGGGCACTTCTCGACCGGAATGCCAAGTACCGTCACCTCCGTGATCAGGTCCGGCCCGGACTGTCTACGTTCAAGTGATTCTGCCCAACCCGGTACCGGACGAGTTTGACTCGGTCACCTCCGGCAACGCAGTCAGGAACCCGGGCGGCCTTGCCGGTCCGCCACCCCGGGCGGTACAATGCCCGTCTTCGGCATGCACCTTGGGGTGGCCGGGTCTCGCGCGATCTGCCGACGCGCGGCAAGGCCCGGCCGAGTTGACGGGACCCGCCGCCGCCGCCCGCCCCGCGGGCCCGGCCCGGCGCCGGCCCGCGGAGACCGAACCCGTGACCGAACCCCTGATCGACCTGCGGGCCCTCCTCGTCGAGCGCGAGGACTTCGAGGGCGGGATGGTGTCCAAGCTCCGGGAGGGCCTCGCCCAGGGGCCGAACCAGGTCCGGGCCCTGAAGGAGATCACCGACACCCTCGGGAAGCGGCTGGCCGTCGCCGCCGCCCCGCAGCAGAAGAAGATCCACCTCAAGCTCGGGGTCGCGTTCTACTACCTCGGGCACATCCGGACGGCGGTCGAGCACCTGCAGAAGGCCGACGGCCCGCTCGCCGCGTTCGTCCTCGGGCAGGCCCACACCTACCTCGGCCAGGCCCGGGCCTACGCCGACCCCGGGGCCGACCACGCCGACCACCTCGCCGAGGCCGCCAGGGCGTTCGACAAGGCCGAGAAGTCCGGGTACGCCGCCCAGCTCACCCAGCTCCAGAAGGCCGGCGTCCAGCGCCTCCAGGGCCACCTCGGGGACGCCAAGGCGATCCTGGCCAAGCTCAAGGACGCGGCCGCCCACAACGCCGAGTTCTACTACCAGGAAGGCGGGGTCGCCGAGGCCGAGGGCGACATCCCGCGGGCGGCCAAGATGTACTCCCGGGCGGTCGAGCTGGAGCCGCGGCACGCCGGGGCCCTGTTCCGCCTCGGGTTCCTGAACGACCAGCAGGGGAACGACCACGAGGCGATCGGGTTCTACGAGCGGTGCCTGAAGTACCCGCCGGTCGGCAAGGGGGTGTTGTACAACCTCGGGGTGCTGTACGAGGACAACGACCAGTACGACAAGGCGACCGACTGCTTCCGCCGGCTGAACCGGGCCGACCCGCGGGACGAGCGGGCGAAGCTGTTCGTCAAGGACGCGGAAGCCTCGCTGAGCATGTACTACAGCCCCGAGGACGAGCAGGTCAGCCTGCAGTTCCGCCAGGTGATGGAGGTCCCGATCACCGACTTCGAGCTGTCGGTCCGGAGCCGGAACTGCCTGAAGCGGATGAACATCCGGACGCTCGGCGACCTGACCCGGGTGACCGAGTCGCAGCTCCTGGCGAGCAAGAACTTCGGCGAGACCTCGCTGGACGAGATCAAGGTCATCATGACCGCCAAGGGGCTGCGGATCGGGCAGTCCCTGGAGCAGGGCCAGCAGTACGAGTTCCGGTACCGGCCGCAGCAGAACCTGAGCCCGGAGGAGCAGGCGACGCTGAACAAGCCGGTCAGCGACCTGAACCTGTCGGTCCGGGCCCGGAAGTGCATGAACCGGCTCCAGATCACCACCCTCGGGGAGCTGTGCCAGCGGACCGCGGACGAGCTGCTGGAGGCGAAGAACTTCGGCATGACCTCGCTCACGGAGGTGCGCGAGCGGCTCGGGCAGTACAACCTGAAGCTCCGCGGGGATTGACCGGTGGGCACCCCGCGCGACAAGGATGCGAAGCGGTTCTACCGGGTCGCCGGTCAGCGGCTGGAGGACGCCGCCTACCTGATGGAACCGGGTCGCCGGTCAGCGGCTGGAGGACGCCGCCTACCTGATGGAGGGGGCGCGGAACCGGGCGGCCGTCTACCTCGCCGGGTATTGCGTCGAGTGCCTGTGGAAGGCCCTGATCGTCGTCCGGGCCGGGAGGGAAAAGAAACCCGAGGTGCTCACCCTGTTCCGCGGGACCGGGGCGCACAACTACGACTGGCTGAGGTCCCTCTACGACAGGTACGGCGGGCAGCCCCCGCCGAAGAAGGACAAGGAGTTGGCGGCCGCGTTCGTGGTCGTCAAGTCCTGGCGGACCGACCTCCGGTAAGACCCCAGCCAGCTCCCCGACGACGAGGCCGTCGAGTTCCTGGGTGCCGTCCGGCGTATCATGGAATGGGCCGATGGGAGGTTGTGAGATGCCGGCGAACACCCCCGAGTCCGGCGACCCGGTCGTGGCGACCCTCGTGGCCGCGCTCCAGCCCTACACTGCGGCCCACCCGGCCGCCGCGGTGGACGCCTACCGCTACAGTCCGGTGTCGGTCCGGATCCGGGTCACCGACCCCGACTTCCGCGGCAAGACGCGGTCCGAGCGGCACCGGGAGGTTTGGCCGCTCCTCCACGCCCTGGACGACGACGAGGACTCGCTGGGCGAGCTGACGATGCTGCTCCTGGTCACCCCGGAGGAGCGCGGCGCGTCGCCGGCGGACCGGGACTTCGACCACGGGAAGGTGGTCCCCTTCGAGGCCGCCCTCGGCGCGGCGCTGCGGGAAGTCCGGGGGGCCGGCCGCACCACCCCGTGACCGGATCCGGCGTCTGATGGCCGTCTCGTTCCGACTCCAGGCCACCGACCAGGCCGCCCGCGCCGGGCTCCTCACCACCCCGCACGGGCCGGTCGAGACGCCCACCTTCATGCCGGTCGGCACCCAGGCGACGGTCAAGGGGCTGACCCCCGAGATGGTCCGCGCCGCCGGGGCCCAGGTCATCCTCGGCAACACCTACCACCTCGCGCTGCGGCCCGGCGACGAACTGATCCGCGACCTCGGCGGGCTCCACCGGTTCATGAACTGGCCCGGCCCGATCCTCACCGACAGCGGCGGGTTCCAGGTGTTCAGCCTCGCCGCCCAGGTCAAGGTCACCGACCGCGGGGCGACGTTCCGCAGCCACCTCGACGGCACCCCGCTCGAACTCACCCCGGAGCGGGCGGTCGAGATCCAGCAGAACCTCGGGTCCGACATCGCGATGGTGCTCGACGAGTGCCCGTCGCTGGCCGACGCCACCCCGGCGACGGTGCGGGCCGCCGTCGAGCGGACGGTGCGGTGGGCGGAGCGGTGCAAGCGGCACCACACCCGCCGCGACCAGGCCCAGTTCGCGATCGTCCAGGGCGGGCTCGACCTCGACCTGCGGGCGGAGTGCGCCCGCGACCTCGTCGCGATGGACTTCCCCGGGTACGCCCTCGGCGGGTTCAGCGTCGGGGAGGCGCCGGAGGCGATGCACGCCGCCCTCCCGGCGTGCGCCGCCCTCCTCCCCGAGCACAAGCCGCGGTACCTGATGGGCGTCGGCCGGCCGGAGGACCTGCTCGCCGGCGTCGCGGCGGGGATCGACCTGTTCGACTGCGTGATGCCCACCCGCAACGGCCGGAACGCCCTCGCCTTCACCGCCGGCGGGCCGATCCGGCTGCGGAACGCCCGGCACCGGCGAGACCCGGCCCCGGTCGAGTCCGGTTGCCCGTGCCCGTGCTGCGCCGGGTACAGCCGGGCGTACCTGCACCACCTGTTCGCGGCCGACGAGATGCTCGGGCCGACGCTCCTGAGCCTGCACAACCTGGCGTTCTACCTGCGGCTCATGCGGGAGGCCCGGGCGGCGGTGCGGGGGGGGCGGTTCGCGGCCTGGCGGGCGGGCTGCCTTGCCCGGTGGAACGGTGACGAATAGAGTGAGTGTTCCGATTCTGCCGACTCCTGCCGCTGGCCCCCCGATGACCCACACCCTGTTCGCCGAGGACCCGCCGGCCCAGCCGCAGCCGCCCCAGGGCGGCCTCGGCGGGCCGATGTTCCCGTTCTTCCTGATCGGGCTGATGCTCCTGTTCTGGGTGGTGGTGATCCTGCCGATGAGCCGGCGGCAGAAGCGGGAGCAGGAGTCGATGCTGGCCAACCTGAAGCGGGGGACCAAGGTCCTGACCTCCGGCGGGATCGTGGCCACCATCGTGGCGGCGAAGGACGGGGAGGACGAGATCGTGATCCGGTCCGAGGACACCCGGCTGCGGATCAAGCGGAACGTGGTGGTCCAGGTGCTCGGGTCGGACGAGGCGGAGGCGGCCAAGGGGTGAGGAATGGTTTTCAGTCCTGACGAAGCCGGGTGGCCCGCCCGGGGTTCACACCCCGGGCTATTCCCTCGCCACCCCTTCGGGGTTCGAGACCACGGCCTGTAGCCCCGAAGGGGCGGCCGGGTAATAGCCCGGGGTGTGAACCCCGGGCGTTTCCGCCAACGTCTCACGGTTCCTCGACATGCAACGGAACTTCCTCCGCGGGCTCCTGGTCTGCCTGATCCCGTGCCTGGTGGCCGCCCTGTTCGCGGTCCGGCTCGACCGGTACAAGCTCGGGATCGACCTCGCCGGCGGGACCATCCTCGTCTACGAGATCAACCTGGAGCGGACCAAGCAGCGGAACCAGGCCCTCGGCCGGCCGGACACCGACACCGCCCAGGGGCTGTCCGGCGAGGACATGGCCAAGCTGGCCGCCCAGATCAAGCGGCGGATCGACCCGACCGACATCAAGAACGTCACCGTCCGGCCGGTCGGCGGGACCCGGCTGGAGATCATCCTCCCGACCGGCGGGGCCAGCGGGAGCCGGGAGAACCTGACCGCCGAGGAGATCGCCGAGACGAAGCGGCTGATCTCCCAGATGGGGGTGCTCGAGTTCCGGATCCTCGCCAACGGGGCGGACGACTTCGACGGGATCACCGCCGCCCGGGAGGCCCTGGACCGGAAGTCCCCGGAGGAGGTCAAGGCCCAGGGCGACAAGGGCCTGGCCCCGGACGGGCCGGACGGCGAGTTCAACGTCGACATCAACGACGAGAAGGCCAAGGTCCGGTACGTGTGGGCCGAGCTCGGGCCGGAGTACCGGGCCAGCCTCGGGCTGGCCAACGCGAACGGGGAAGCCCCCGTCCCGGGCGGCCTGTGGCAGACGATGGCCGAGAGGCGGGGCAAGACCGTCGCCCTGGACGCCGAGACCCGGGTGACGGCCGACAACCGGCTGGCCCGGAAGGTCCTGTTCAGCCGGGAGGTCACCAGCTACGACCAACTCGCCAAGGAGGAGAACGAGCGGGAGCGGCTCCGCCGGACCGGGGCGAAGCCGGAAGAGGTCGCCGCCGCCGTCAAGCCGAAGAAGGTCGAGTACTTCGTCCTCACCCGGGTCTCCCCGGTCGACGCCCTGCGGGTGGACGGGGACATCACCCTGACCGCCAACGTCGGCCAGGACTCGAGCTTCAACCCGGCCGTCGACTTCACCTTCAACTCGGCCGGGGCCCAGCTGTTCGGCCAGATCACCCGCCGGAACAAGCCGTCCAAGGACCTCCAGCGGGACCTGTGCGTCCTGCTGGACGACAAGGTCGAGTCGGTCGCGTTCATCAAGAGCGAGATCACCACCCGCGGGCAGATCACCGGGAAGTTCGACCGGAAGAAGGTCGAGCGGGACGTGCAGATCCTGCGGAGCGGGGCCCTGTCGGCCGAGCTGCGGGACCGCCCGGTGAGCGAGAACACGATCGGGGCGACGCTCGGGGAGGACACGATCCGGAAGGGGACGATGGCGGTCGGGCTGGCGTTCGTGGCGATCCTGGCGTTCATGGTGTTCTACTACCGGTTCGCCGGCCTGGTCGCCTGCGTCGCCCTGTTCGCCAACCTGCTCCTGACGATCGGGTTCATGGTCGCGGTGAACGCCGCCTTCACCCTCCCGGGGATGGCCGGGCTGGTCCTCACCCTCGGCATGGCGGTCGACGCGAACGTCCTGATCTACGAGCGGCTGCGGGAGGAGCGGAACAAGGGGGCGAACATCGCCACCGCGCTCCGCAACGGGTACGACCGGGCGTTCCTGACGATCATCGACACCCACCTGACCAGCATCTTCACCGCGATCGTCCTGTACACGTTCGGGAACGACCAGCTCAAGGGGTTCGCCATCACCCTGACCGTCGGGCTGGTGATCAGCCTGTTCACCTCGCTGTACATGACCCGGCTGATCTTCGACTACTGGCAGCACCGGCGGTGGCTGACCGAGCTGCGGATGATGCGGCTGTTCAGCCGCCCGAACCTGAAGCCGATGAAGTACCGGTACGTGTTCCTGCCGTTCACCGCCGCCCTGACGGTGGCCGGGCTGGCGGTGTTCCTGTACCGCGGGGAGGACGGGCTGAACGTCGACTTCCGCGGCGGGACGGTGTTCGCCGGGCGGCTCCGGGACGGGCAGGAGCGGGCCCTGACCACCACCTCGGGCGGGAAGCTCGGGTTCCGCCAGCTGATCGCCGACGAGGCCCGGCAGAGGGAGCGGCTGAGCGCCACCTCGGCCCGGTGGGAGAACAAGCCGACCGGCGGCGCGGCCACCGCCAACACGTTCGACTACACGATCGAGTACGCCGACGGGACGGCCGCCACCGTCACCCTGACCGCGAAGCCGGCCGGGGACACGGACGAGGCGATGGCGGCCGACGTGGTGGCCCGGGCCCGGGTGCTGCCGGACGTGTCGGTCGAGCAGATGTTCCTGTCCGGGGAGCAGCGGCCGGGGGAGGGGAAGAGCCGGCTGTTCACCATCCGGACGACGGAGAAGCAGCCGGAGCTGGTCCGGGTGGCCCTGGACCGGCTCCTGCGGGAGGACGGGAAGTCGCTGATGGCCGGGGCGACGATGGCGTACCAGGTGGACGGGGCGAAGGCCGCCCTGACGTTCTCCCAGCCGACCTCCCGGGCGTACGTCCAGGACCTCCTGGACCGGGAGTTCAAGAAGGCCGGGGCGGCGCAGGAGGGTGAGCCGTTCCGGCTCACCCCGGTCGGGGACCCGGTGGACGGGCGGTACGCCGCGATGGCGGTGAGCGTGGAGCGGAACCCGGCCCTCGCGGCGCTGGGCGGGCCGGCCCCGGACCCGAAGCAGGCGGAGGTGTTCCGGACCGTCCTGGAGTCGGCCAGGCGGGCGTTCGAGAGCGCCCCGGAGCCGCTCCGGCTGGAGGTGTTCGACAGCACCCTGGCGGCCGAGACGCGGGACAAGGCGTTCAAGGCGATCGTGCTGAGCTGGGTCGCCATCCTCCTGTACCTGTGGTTCCGGTTCGGGAACTGGACGTTCGGGCTGGCGGCGGTGCTGTGCCTGGTCCACGACCTGTGCTTCACCCTCGGGGCGATCGCGGTGTGCCACTACCTGCACCTGCTGCCCGGGGCGGGCTTCCTCGGGCTGGAGGACTTCAAGATCGACCTCGCGGCGGTGGCGGCTCTCTTGACCCTGGTCGGGTACTCGGTGAACGAGATCATCGTGAACTTCGCCCGGATCCGGGAGGTGCGGGGCAAGAACCCGCTGCTGACCCCGCAGATGATCGACGACAGCGTGAACCAGACGCTGAGCCGGACGATCCTGACCTCGATGACAGTGCTGCTGGTGTCGCTGGTGCTGTACGTCTTCGGCGGCGAGGGGGTGCACCTGTTCGCGTTCGTGATGGTGATCGGGGTGATGATCTCGACGTACAGTTCGATCTTCGTGGCGTCCCCGCTACTGCTGTTCCTGGGCGAGGGCCGGGACGAGACGGGTGCGGCCGACGAGCCGGCGGCGAAGGAAGAGGGGGCCGAGGAAGAGGTGGTCGAGGGGTGAGCGTTTTGGGTCCCGGTGGGGCAGGCATTCCTGCCTGCCAGGCAGGCAGGAATGCCTGCCCCACCGACCTTCGGCGCGACCAGCGGGGGGCTTCGGCCCCCCGCTTCTTTTTCACGGGCGGGGCCGCCGGCGGTGCGGTAGAGTGGGCACTTCCGCGGCCGTTCCGGCCCGCGTTCGTCCCCGTCCCGGAGGCGCGCGATGGCGAGTTCGTTCCTCTGCCCGACGTGCCGCGGGGTGGTCCGCGTCGCCCGCGCCCCGGACGCCGACGGGACCGTCCGCTGCCCGTGGTGCGGCGACCGGGTCCCGGTCCCGGACGACGACCCGCCGCCGGCGGCGGACGACGAGGCGCCGTGGTCGCGGGCCACCGGCCGCCCCCCCCGCCCGCGGCGGCGGGAGCCGGCCGGGTTGGGCGGTCGGGCGGCGGTCGGGGCGGTGGTCGGGGTCGGGGTGCTGGTGGCGGTGGTCGTCGGGGCGGTCCTCCTGACCCGCCCGCCGGCCGCCGCGTGGCAGCCCCACGAGTCGGCCGGCGGCGGGTTCCGGGTCGAGCTGCCGGCCGCCCCGCGGGCGGACCTGGCGGAACAGGCCGGTGCCCAGCTCCCGGGGTGGGCGGTCGAGGGGACGACGTTCCGGGGCGCGGACTACCACGTCCTGTGGGGGGAGATCCCGGACCGGCGGCGGCAGACCGACGACCAGGTGCTGGAGGAGGCGTACCGGGGGCTCGTCGCCCGGCACGCAGCGCGCGGGGAGAAGGGGCCGCCGCTCACGGTCGGCGGGTTCCCGGCCCGGGACATGTACGCCACCGCGGACAACGGCGACGAGCGGGTGTTCCGGGTGGTGGTGGCCCACACCCGGGCGTACGTCCTCGTCGTCGGCGGTGGGCGCGCCAACCCGCGCGGGGCGGACGCTCGCCGGTTCCTCGACTCGTTCACGATCACCGACCCGAAGTTGCTCGCCCTGACGGAGCTCATCGGGGAGGCAGCCCGGGAGAGGAAACAGGCGGAGGAGGACGCGAAGGCGCGGGCGGCGGCGGAGCGGGCCCGCGCCGAAACGGTGGCGGCCGGCAACGCGGCCTTCCTGGCCGCCCCGTTCGCCGGCCGGCGGCCGCCCGACCCGCGGGCGGTCGCCGGGAAGTCGGCCGACGTGCTGGTCTACCCGTTCGACACGGAGCTCTCCCCAGGGGTCGTCGTCGCGGACGAGTTCCGGGAGAAGTTCGTGGGGGCGGTCCTCGGGCCGGGCGTCCGGGACCGGGCGGCGTACCTCCTGCCGGCCCACAACCCGGTCGGCGTGGGCTACGCCCACCGGAACGGGGAGCGGGCGCGGAAGGTGTTCACCACCGCCCCGGGGTACACGCTCGCCGGGTGGGTGCGGACCCGGTCCGCCGGGGTCGAGGTGTTCCGCGCCGCCGAGGCCCCGCCGGACGTCCTGGCCGAGTTGACCGTCGCCCGGGGGGTGGTGACCGCCCGGGTGGCGGGGGGCCGGGCGGCGAAGGGCCGGGCGGCGACCGTGCTGACCCACCCGTGGCCGGCGGACGGGGGGTGGCACCACCTCGCCCTGGTGAACGACCGGCAGGGGGCCGAGCCCGAGGCCCGGCTGTACCTCGACGGGGTGCGGGTCGGCTCCGGGCAGGGCGCGGTGAAGCCGTGGGCGGGGGTCGACATCTGGGCGGCCCTGACCCTGAGGCCCGACGGGGAGCGCCGCCGGGACGGGGAACCGCTGGGGCAAGACCGGGACGAGGTCGTCGCCGCCGTCGACGACCTCGTGATGGTCGCCCGCCCGCTGTCGGACGGGGAGGTGGCCGCTCTGAGCGGCCGGGGCGACCCGTGACCGGCGGTCAGTTGTTGAACTCGCCCTTCCGCTTGGCGAGGTGGGCCTGGAGCCGGGCGACGATGCTCGAGTGCATCTGGCTCACCCGGCTCTCGCTCAGGTTCAGCGTCGCCCCGATCTCCTTCATCGTCATCTCCTCGTAGTAGTAGAGGATGACGATCAGCCGCTCGTTCCGGTTAAGCCCCCGCGTCACCAGCTTCATCAGGTCCCGGTTCTGCAGCCGCCCGGTCGGGTCCTCCGCCTTCTTGTCCTCCAGGATGTCGATCTCCCGGACGTCCTTGTAGCTGTCCGTCTCGTACCACTTCTTGTTCAGGCTCACCAGGTTGACCGCCGTCGCCTCCCCGAGGTGTTGCTCGATCTGGTCCAGCGGGATGCCGAGCTTCTCCGCCAGCTCCTCCCGCGTCGGCGGGCGGCCGAGCGCCGCCTCCAGCGCCTTCCGCGCCGCCTCCGTCTTCGTCGCCTTGCTCCGCACCAGCCGCGGCACCCAGTCCATCGTCCGCAACTCGTCCAGCATCGCCCCGCGGATCCGCGGGACGCAGTACGTCTCGAACTTCACCCCGCGGGTCAGGTCGAAGGCGTCCACCGCGTCCATCAGCCCGAACACCCCGGCCGAGATCAGGTCGTCCAGCTCGACCCCGTCCGGGAGCCGCGCCCAGATCCGCTCGGCGTTGTACTTGACCAGCGGCAGGTACCGCTCGACCAGCCGGTTCCGCAGGTCGACCGTCGGCCGGTCGCGGTACTCCTGCCAGGCCGCGCTGACGTCCGTCTCGAGATCGGTCACGGTCCATCCTCCCTGATCCCGGCGGGCCGCCGCGCCGCCCGGCCCGCCCCCGCCAGACGGCAGAGGTTCCCCCGGGCGTCCTGGGCGACGCGACCGACCCGCCCTTCCCCCGCGGCGCCGGGCGGGAAGACGCCGGCGCCCTTCGACCCACTATCGGCCGCGGACCCGCGGCCGGTGATGAAAACGGCACGGAACCCGACCCCCCGGCGGCGCCCCGGGCCGCGCCCGACCGGCGGGCGCGGCGGCCGCGCCCGGACCGGCAGAACCGGGCGGGGCGGCGGGTCCGGAGCGGCGGGCGCGACCCGTTCCCCAACGGGTCGTCCGCGGCCGGGTGGTGTGGTTCGTGGGCGGGTGTATGCCGGCCGGCGGGGCGACCGGGAAGGGGAAGATTTACAATCCGCCGATGAATCCCCCGCCCGGGTCGCGGCCCGCCGGGGCGGTCGGTAAGATGTGCAAGCGGGGCGGGGCACGGTCGCCCGGCGCCCGGGGTTGAAACCCCGGGCTATTGTCGGTGACCCCTTCGGGGTCCGAGGCATTCTGACCCCGAAGGGGTCACCGGGAATAGCCCGGGGTTTCAACCCCGGGTCCTCAAGACGGGGTTTCCCCATGTCGCGCGTTTCGGCCTGGCTGGTGGGTGCGGTCCTGCTGTCGGCGACCGCCGGGGCGGCGTGCTGGTCGGCGTCGCCGGCCCCGGCCCCGGTCGGCCCGCCGCCCGCCGCCGCCGCGGCCGACGAGCCGCGGATGACCGAGTTCGCGACCGGGGCCGGCAAGGCCGAGCCGGCCGGGGTGAAGTTCGACGCCGACCGGGCGATGAGGTACCTGAAGCAGTTGTGCGACATCGGCCCGCGGGTCAGCGACACCGACGGGATGCGGAAGCAGCAGGAGCTGATCGAGAAGCACTTCAAGGACCTCGGGGCGACGGTCACCCGGCAGGAGTTCAAGGCGAAGCAGTGGAGCCGGAAGGACCCGGTCCCGATGACCAACCTGGTCGTCACCTGGCACCCGGCCAAGGAGCGCCGCATCCTGCTGTGCTCGCACTACGACACCCGCCCGCTGGCCGACGAGGAGAAGGACCCGCGGAGCTGGACCCGGCCGTTCGTCAGCGCCAACGACGGGGCCAGCGGGGTCGCCCTGCTGATGGAGCTCGGCCACCACATGAAGGACCTGAAGACCGAGTTCGGGGTGGACTTCGTCCTGTTCGACGGCGAGGAGTTCGTGTTCGACACGCACAACAGCAGCCCGACCGGGACCGGCCGGGACCGGTACTTCCTCGGGTCCGACCACTTCGCCGACGAGTACGCCAAGGCGAAGGGGGCGCGGAAGTACCGGTACGAGGCCGGGGTGCTGTTCGACCTGTGCGCGGCGGCCGGCGCCCGGCTGGCGATCGAGGGGTACTCGTGGCAGTTCGCCCGCCCGCTGGTCGAGCAGATCTGGGGGACGGCGAAGGCGGTCGGGGCGAAGTCGTTCGTGGCCGAGAAGGGGTTCAAGCGGTCGGACGACGTGCAGGACGACCACCTGGCCCTGAACCGGGTCGGCATCCCGGCGGTCGACATCATCGACTTCGACTACCCGCACTGGCACAAGCTGTCGGACACGCCGGACAAGGTGTCCGGGGCGCAGATGGCCGAGGTGAGCACGGTGGTCACGGTGTGGCTGCAGAAGATCAAGTGAGCGGCCGGGGCGCTTGTAGGGTGGGCCGAGTCTTCGGGCCCCACCACTCCCGCTGTAGGGTGGGCCGAGTCTTCGAGTCCCACCGCCCGGCGAGTGGGAGTGGTGGGGCTCGAAGACTCGGCCCACCCTACGGGGGCAGTCGATCCACGGGGCGGGCGCATGCAGATGGTCGTGGTCCGGTGCCCGGAGTGTCAGGGGGCGGCGCGGGTCGACCCGGCGGCGGTCGGGCTGACCGTCGGGTGCCCGCGGTGCGGGCACCCGTTCGTCGCCCGGGCGGAGCCCGAGCCGCCCCCGCCGCGACCGGAGCCGGAGCCGGAACCCGAGCCGGAACGGCGGCGCCCGCCCCGCCGGCGCCGCCGGCCTCCCGCCCCGCCGCCGGAACCGGACGACTCAGACCCGGGCCTGAAGAGTCCGGCCCCGCCCCCGCCCGCCCCGGCGGAGGACCACGACCCGCACCGGGACGCGCCGGGCGGGGTGCCGGCGTCGGTGCTGGTCGGGCTGGCGCTGCTCCCGTTCGGCATCCCGACCCTGTGGCTGATCGCCCCGGCGGTGCTCGGGCGGGAGCCGGTGGTGTCGGCCGCCACCCCGCTGGCCCTGGCGATGGCCACGTCCGCCCTGTGCCTGGCGGTGATCTACACCGTCGACTGGAGGCCCGGGACGCGGGTCCGCGGGGTGCTCGCCCTGGTCGGGCTGTCGTACGCCGCCGGGGTCGGGCTGTACGTCCTGACCAAGGACGGGGTCGACCGGGCCCGGAAGTTCCTCGGGGCCGACCCGGGGTGGGTGGACTTCAAGCCGGAGGACGGCCGGTACGCGGTGAAGGTGCCGACGTACCCGCTCCCGCTGGCCGAGCCCCCGCCGCTCGACCTCGCCTGCTACCGGACCGGCCGCCGCGGGCTCGGGCTGTTCGGCCACACCCACTACACCGTCGGGTCGGGGACGGTGCGGCGGGGGGGGGCGAAGTGGCAGGACGGCGACCCGGCCCCGGGGACCGACGGGTGGTTCGACCGGGCCGCGAAGGACCTGGCCGGGCAGGCCGGCGGGACGCTCGCGGACACCCGGGCCGTGACCCACGCGGGCGTGCCCCCCGGGCAGGAGGTGCGGATCGACTTCCCGGGCCGGCGGACCCGGGTGGCCCGGCTGTTCGTGGTGGTGCGGAAGGACGGCGAGGCCCGGGTGTTCTACCTCGCCGTCGAGGGGCCGAACCCGGACGCAGACCTCGTCGCCCGGTTCTTCGACTCGCTCACCCTGACCGGCGACTGACGGACGACCCGGTGTGGGAGGGCGAGGCTCCCGCCGAGCCGGGGCGCAGACTCGGCGGGAGCCTCGCCCTCCCGAACCGACACGCGACCCGGTCCCGTTGCGGCGGCGCGGCCGCGGGGGTATGCTGCCCCGCCCACCGCCCCGGGACCGGACCCCATGCCGCTCGTCGACCTCGTCTACCTGCTCGCCCTGCTCCTCCTGTCGCCGTGGCTCCTGTGGCGGGCGGCCGCCACCGGGCGGTACCGCCGCGGCCTCGCCGCGAAGCTGCTCGGCCGGGTCGCGGTGCCGGACCCCGGCGGCCGGCCGGTCGCGTGGTTCCACGCCGTCAGCGTCGGCGAGGTGAACCTCCTGGGCACCCTGGTGCCGGCGTTCCGCCGCCGCCGCCCGGGGTTCGCGGTCGTCGTCTCGTCCACCACCGACACCGGCCTGGCGGAGGCCCGGCGGCGGTTCCCGGACCTGCCCGTCGTCCCGTTCCCGTTCGACTTCTCGTGGGCCGTCGCCGCCGCCCTCGACGCCGTGAACCCGTCGCTGGTGGTGCTGGCCGAGAGCGAGCTGTGGCCGAACTTCCTGGCGGCGGCGGGTCGGCGGAAGGTGCCGGTGGTGGTGGTGAACGCCCGGGTGAGCCCGCGGAGCTTCGCCCGGCTGCGGCGGGCCGGCGGGGTCGCCAGGCGGCTGCTGTTCCGCCACGTCGCCCGGTTCGCGGCGCAGGAGGCGGAGTACGCCGACCGACTCCGGGCGCTCGGGGTGCCGGCGGCGAAGGTGGTGGTCACCGGGTCGGTGAAGTACGACGGCGCGTCCGGTGACCGCGACACCCCGAAGGCGCGGGCGCTTGCGGAACTCCTGTCGTTTAGCCGCGACGCGGAGCGGAGCGCGTGCGTCTGGCTCGCGGGGAGCACCCACGCCCCGGAGGAGTCGGTCGTCCTCGCCGCGTTCGCCCGGCTCCGGGCCCGGTTCCCGCACCTCCGGCTGGTCCTGGTGCCGCGCCACCCGGACCGGTTCGAGGAGGTCGCCCGGCTCGTCGAGCGATCGGGGCTGCCGTTCGTCCGGCGGTCGCGGATCGGTGCACCCTTGGCCGAGACACCAGCCGTGGTGCTCCTCGACACGGTCGGGGAGCTCGGGGCGGCGTGGGGCCTGGCCGACCTCGGGTTCGTCGGCGGGACCCTCGACGGGGTGCGCGGCGGGCAGAGCATGATCGAGCCGGCGGGGTACGGGGTGCCGTGCGCGTTCGGCCCGCACGTGTGGAACTTCCGGGACGCGGCGCGGCGGCTGGTGGAGGTCGGCGGGGCGGTGACGGTGAAGGACGCGGCCGCTTTGGAGGCGGAGCTGGCCCGGCTGGTCGCGGACGCCGAACTGCGAGAACGCATGGGGACCGCGGCGCGGGACCTGGTCCGCCGGCAGCAGGGGGCGACCGCCCGCACCCTGGACGTGATCGACGCCCTCCTCCCCGCCGCGGCCGTGTCGCGGGCCGCCTGACCCCGCGGTACAATGGCGGGGTGATCCGCGCGTACACCTTCAGCGAGGCCGGCGGCCGCCCGGCGAACGAGGACGCGTTCGCCGTCCGCGAGTTGCCGGACGGCGGCCGACTCGTCTGCCTCGCCGACGGGCAGGGCGGCCGGGCCGGCGGGGCGCGGGCCGCGCAGCTGGCGTGCGAGTTCGTCGCGGCCGGCGCTTCATCCAAGCTCAACATCCAGGGTCGCGCCGACGACGCGGTCGCGGCCGACCCGGAGGCCGGGTTCACGACGCTGGTCGCGTTCGTCGCCCGCGGGGACGCCGTGTCCGGGGCGTCGTGCGGCGACAGTGCCGTCCTCGCGGTGTGCGGGTCGGGGAGGGTGACCGAACTGACCGCCCTGCAGTTCAAGAACCCGCCGGTCGGGTCCGGCGGGGCGACGTTCGTGCCGTTCGAGGCCGAACTGGTGCGGCCGTGGCGGGTGCTGGCGGTGACCGACGGGGTGTGGAAGTACGTCGGGTGGCCGCGCGTCCGCGACCTGGCGCAGGGGCTCGGCGGCGAGGAGTTGCTGGCGGCCCTTCGGGCGGCGGCCCGTCTGCCGGGGTCGGGGGCGTTCCCGGACGACTTCACGGTGGTCCTGCTCGAAGCGGGGTGACCATGTACCGGGTCACGCAGGTGCTGTCGGTCGGGCCGTTCGCGTCCCTGGAGCGGGCCCCGGCGCTGCTCGCGGCCGGGGTCACGCACGTCCTGAACGTGTCGGACGCGGCGGGGGTGGTGCCGCGGGACGCCGGGTTCCGCGAGGTGGCCTGGGTCCCGGTCGACGACTTCGCCCGCATCCCCACCCACACCACGGTCGAGCTGCTCGACACCCTCCACCGGATGGCCGCGGACCCCGGGTCGCACGTCTACGTCCACTGCCTCGCCGGGCAGCACCGGTCGCCGACCGCCCTGTGGCTGTACCTGGTCGCCCTCGGGGTCCCGCCGGACGACGCCCGGGACTGGATCGAGACGGCGTCCCCGGTCGCCAACCCCGGGCACCGCCGGCTGGTCGGCCCGGGGCACGTCCTGCTCGCGCAGAAGCACGGGCTGGCGAACTTCTTCCCGCACCCCCGGCCCGAGATCGTCGTCCCGTTCCGGGCGGCGGACCCCGGATGAACACCCCGCTCGCCTCCCTGAACGGCCGGCTCCTCCCGTTCGCGGAGGCCGCCCTGCCGCTGCACGACGCCGGGTTCGTCTCCGGGGCGACGGTCGTCGACAACGCCCGGACGTTCCGGCACCGGCTGTTCCGCTGGCCGGACCACCTCGCCCGGTTCCGCCGCGACTGCGACACCTGCTACGTCCCGCTCGCCGCCACCGACGCGGAACTGACAGCGACGGCCGAGGAGTTGGTGGCGCACAACGCGAGGCTGCTGCCGCCGGGCGGCGAGCTGCAACTGGTCACGTTCGCCACGCCCGGCCCGCTCGGGTTCTACCTCGGCGGCGCCGCGAACGGCCCGCCGACGCTCGGGATGGCGACGTACCCGGTCCCGGTCGCCCGCTACCGCCCGTTCTTCACCGAGGGCGTCCGGCTCGCGGTCGCCGGGGTGCAGCACTCCGACCCCGGCGACCTGGTCCCGCCGGCGGTGAAGCACCGGAGCCGGCTGTTCTGGCACGTCGCCGGGAAGGCGGTCGCGGACCCCGGCGCGGTGGCGGTGGTGTTGAACCAGCACGGCGCCGCAGACACCGCGGTCGGGTCGGTCCTGGCGGCCGTCGGGGACCACGTCCTCGCCCCCGCCCCCGGCACGGTGCAGGACAGCGTCAGCGTGCGGGTGGTGCGGGAGTTGTGCCCCGGGCTCGGGCTGACGGCCGAGTCCGCCCCGCTCGACCTGAGGGACGCCGGCCGGGTGTCGGAGTTGCTGCTCGCGGGGACGGGGTTCTGCCTGGCCGGGGTGCGGCGGCTCGGGCCGCGGGACTTCGCCTGGCCGGGGCCGGTGTTCCGCCGGCTGCTCGCGGGGTGGTCCGACCTCGTCGGGGTGGACATCCAGAAGTCGTTCACCGACCCGGGGTGACGGGATGCCGGCGAACCACTTCGACCGGGCGTCGCGGGCGGCGGCGAAGCTCGACCCGCCGGGGTTCCTGGCGTGGGCGCTGGGCCTGCCGGCCGACGGGTTCGCGTTCGGCGGGTGGCTCGACACCCGGACGGTGCCACACCCCGGCGGGGCCGACCGTACGAACGACACGGTCGCCCGCCTCGACCCCCCGGGCGGGACCGGGCCGCCGTGGGCGGTGGCGGTCGAGTTCCAGGCCGAGCCGGACCCGCTGATGTTCGGCCGCCTCCTGGTGTACCTCGGCGGGCTGTGGGCCGGGGTGAAGCCGGACGAGGAGCGCGGGAGCCGGTTCGACGTGGGGGCGGTGGTGGTGAACCTGACCGGGGTCGGGTTGGCGTCGCGCCGGATGGAGTGGCCGGCGGCCGGGTTGGGGACGCAGTTGGACGTGGTCGAACGCAACCTGGCCCGGGAGAGTGCCGATGAACTCCTGACGGCGGTCGAGGGCGGGGCGCGGTCGCGGGCCCTGCTGCCGTGGGTTCCGCTGATGACCGGCGGGGACGGCGCGGGTATCATCGACCGGTGGAAAGCGGCGGCCGCGGCGGAGCCGGGCTACCACCGCCGGGTCGACCTGGCCGCCCTGGCGATGGTCTTCGCCGACGCGGCCGACCGCAAGCCGATCTGGGGCGCGGCACTGGAGGGCTGGAACGTGAAAGAGTCCGCGACGGTGAAGGAGTGGATCGCCGAGGGCCGGGCCCAGGGGTTGGCGGAGAAGAAGGAGTCCGCGACGGTGAGGGAGTGGATCCGAGAGGGCCGGGCCGAGGGCTTGGCGGACAGCGTTCTCATGGTGTTGGGGAAGAAGGCCGGCCCGGTCCCGGCGGAAGTCGCCGCCGCCGTCCGGGGGCAACCGGCCGACGTGCTCGAGCGCTGGCTGGACCACGCCCTGGAGGCGGCCGACCTCGCCGACTTCCTCCGCCGCACCGGGTTGCCGGCGGCCGGCGGGCCGGGGTGAGCCCTGCCCGGCCGCCGGCCCCGCGGCCGCCCTACTGCTGCAGCACCGAGACCCGCTGGTACCGCACGTCGGCCGCCTTCAGGTCGGCGGCCGCCCGGCCCTGCGTCGCCTCCGCCGTCCCGCCGACCGGGACGGTGGCGACCGGCATGATCACCACGTCCAGGGCGTCCGGGTCCCACCGCCCGGCCTGCCGCAACCGGGCCACCACCGCGGTCGCGTCGAACGTCTCGTCGAACGTCCCCCCGGCCGCACCCGCGTGGCCGGCGTGCCCGTGGCCCGGCAGCTTCAGCTCCGCCCGGGTCTTGCCGAAGAAGTTGATCGTGCCGACGTGGTACCGCAGCCGGTCCGGCCCGGGCAGGGCGTCGGCCGGGGCGTTCAGGTACACCCCGTACCGCACCCCGGACGGGGCGGCGGCCGCCGACACCCCCTCGACCCGGACGTACACCCGGCCCGCCCCGGCCGCCGGCCGGGCGTCCAGCGCCTGGCGGGCCGCCGGGTCGACCGGCTTCACCCGCACCCGCTCGACCGCGAACCCGAGCGGCTTGCTCTCGGCCTTCTCCGGCGGCCCGTCGGCGGCCGACCGGGCCACCACCCGCGGCGGGGCCGGGGCGGCCTCGGCCACCGCCGTCGCCACCGCCACCGCGGCGCCGGACGGCGGGGCGTTGTCGTACCGGTACCCGAGCCGGGCCGAGGACATGTAGTCCCCGACCCGCGCCTGGACGGTCGCGCCCGACTCGTCCGCGAACGGGAACGTCCGATCCAGCCAGGCCGCGTCGGCCGGGTTCGCCCGCCCGCCCTGCCCCAGCCACACGTCCCACAGCCGGTCGACGTTCCCGTGGTGCAGCCAGAACACCGGGTCCCGGGCGGCCGTCGGGACCGACCCCATGTCCCCGCCCACCGCCCCGTGGACGGTCCCGTGCGGGTTCCCCTCGAGCAGCCGGTTGAACCCGAACGGCCCGGGGTACGCGGTCGCCGCCAGCGCCCCGCCGACCCCGGACACGTCCTCCGGCTGGAGCGGCGACCCGTCGTTCACCGTCCGCCCGGGGTGCCACAGGGGGTTGGACGCGTCGCCCGGGAGGCGGTAGGCGGCGGGCAGGGCGGGGTCGGCGGCCCAGTCCCAGTACGGCAGGCAGAGGGTCGGGTCGCCGGACTGGGCCCGCAGGATCCGCTCGAAGAAGTACAGGTAGGCCCGGTGCCAGGAGAGGAAGTGGAGGGTGCCGTGCTGGCACTGGTTGAACAGCGGGTTGGAGGGCGAGCCGGTCGTCCAGTGGACGTTCGCCTGGAACCGCCAGCCCCGCGGGTCGGTGTCCGGCAGCGCCTTCATGGCGGCCACCCCCCTGCGGAGGGAGTCGAGCTGCCCGGGGGTGAGGGCGTTGGCGTTCTGCCGCACCCGCAGGCCGGGGCCCGGCGGCGGCCACGGCCCGGGCGGGCACGGCTGGGGCAGGCACGCCCGGCGCCGCCGGCCGAACGCCGCCGCGTCGGCCGCGGTCAGCCCGACCACCCCGGCGGCCGCGAGGAACCCGCGGCGGGACACGCGATCGGACATCGGCACACCTCACGGGAGGGGGTCGCGGGCGATGGGGTCACGCGCCGCAGCGTACCGCCGTCCGACCGCACCCGCAAGAAGGTGACTGCCACAATCCGCGCCCGCCGGGTCGACCGCTACGGCGTCGACCCCTCCGCCGTCTCGGTCCGGTACCAGCCGTCGCCCCCGGGGAACTTCATCCGCACCGCCGCCCCGGGCTTCGGCGCGGCCTCGAGCACCAGGATCTGTCCGTCCTGCTGCCGGTGGTGGTAGCCCTTCCCCTCGCCCTTCGACGCGCTCCGCCCGATCGCGACCGGCTTGTCGTCCCCGACCCGCACCTCGGTGAAGGACGGGACGTGGTCCGTCCGGAAGATCAGGTACGGCAGCTGCCGCGGCTTCCGCGCGTACGGCTCCTCGGTCGTGCCGGTCGCCAGCACCGTCGCCCGGAACGGGGCCGCCGCCGCCTTCACGTCCTCGTCCGTGAGCGTGGCGGTGGCGAACGCGGCCGGCGGGACCCCCCGCGGGAGACCCGCGCCCGACCACTTGAACGCCAGTTCGCCGCCGGCGAGCTTCGCGTCCGCGGGCAGCACGAACGTCGAGGTCCAGCCGTAGGGCGGTAGCCCACGGTTCTTCCCCACCAGCACCGCCAGCGGGGAGCGGGTCACGATCCGCGGGCCGCCGGGGTAGTGCTCCTTCCCGACCCACAGGTGCGGCTGCCGGCCGCGGAAGTGGTCCCAGTACGGGTCACTCCCCATGACCGACGTCAGCAGCCCGGAGTCCGGGCCGCTGAGGGCGAACCCGAAGGTGGCGAGTTGCACCGCGTGCTTCCCGTCCTCGCTCTTCAGGACGGTGCGGCGGACGAGCACGGCCTGGCCCTCCGGGATCGGCTCGGCGGGCAGGGTGATGACGGCGAGCAGCAGCGCGACGACCATGGCGGGCCTCCGGGGGCGGCACCGGCAGCCTACCGCGCCGGGCCGCCGGGACGCCACGGCACGGGCGGCGGCCGTTACCGCCGCGTGACAACCCGGCCGGCCGCCCCGGTTGTGGACGGGGCCGTCCCCGGGGTCTATCCTTACCCCTCTCTGCGGCGGAGCGGCCGTCGCGCCCGAAACATCCCCTCCCGCCCGGCCTGCCACCCGACGGGGCGACGGACTCGCCCCCGACGGGTGTCGCCGGGCTACGCCGTTCATCAGGACCGCCACCCATGCCGCCCCACCGCCGCTCCCGACCGGCCGGCCGCCGCTTCCCCTGGCTCCTCGCCGTCCTCTGCGCCCTCCCGCTCGGGCTCCTCGGGGCCGCCGAGCCGTCCGGGGGTTCGCTCGCCGTGTTCGGGGCCGGGTGGGAGCCGTTCGGGTTCTTCTCCTCCGGCAACTACGGCCCCGGCGAGAAGTTCGGCCTCCTCGGCTGCCTGGCCGTCGCCGTCGCCGGCCTCGGGTACGCCGCCCTCCTGATGCGGCGGGTGTACGCCGCCGACACCGGCACCCCCGCCATGCAGGCCGTCGCCACGGCCGTCCGGGACGGGGCCAACGCCTACCTCCGCCGCCAGTTCACCGTCGTCGGCCTCCTCATCGTCGTCCTCACCGTCGCCATCGTCGCCAGCAAGTGGCCGTGGGGCGTGGACCCGGGGGCGGCGTCCGAGGAGGCGATGCGGACGGTGGCCGTCGGCCGCGGCGTCGCGTTCTTCATCGGCGCCCTGTTCTCGGCCGCCGTCGGGTTCACCGGGATGCGGCTGGCCACCGCCGGCAACCTGCGGGTCGCGGCCGCCGCCCGGCGGAGCTTCGGCGAGGCGATGCGGCTGGCGTACCAGACCGGCACCATCACCGGCATGTTCACCTGCGGGCTCGGGCTGCTCGGCGGGGCGCTCATCCTGCTGGTGTTCGGCGAGCTCGCCTACGAGATCCTGATCGGGTACGGGTTCGGCGGGTCGCTGCTCGCCCTGTTCATGCGGGTCGGCGGCGGCATCTACACCAAGGCCGCGGACGTCGGCGCCGACCTGGTCGGGAAGGTCGAGAAGTCGATGGCCGAGGACGACCCGCGGAACGCGGCGACGATCGCCGATAACGTGGGGGACAACGTCGGGGACTGCGCCGGGATGGCGGCCGACGTGTTCGAGAGCTACTCGGTCACGATGGTCGCGGCGGTGATGCTCGGGTACGCCGCGTTCGGGTACAAGGGGATGGTCTTCCCGCTCCTGGTGCAGGCGGTCGGGGTGGTGGCGAGCATGATCTCGACCGCCCTGGTCGGCCGCGGGATGACGACCGGGAACGCGACCACCGCGATGCACTCGATCAACCACGGGTTCTGGCGGAGTGCCGCGATCAGCACCGTCGGGTTCCTGGGCCTCGGGTACGTGTACCTCCAGTTCGACGCCGCGTACGTCGTCGAGCGCGGGATCGACAAGGGGCTGTACCAGGAGCTGTACGACGCGCCCCCGCTCCCGGACGCGCCCCCGCTCCGGTCGGCCCTCGGCCTGACCGCCCCGCCGGGCCTGCCGGCCGGCAGGACCGTGGCGGAGGAGGTGGCCGAGCTGCGGCGGCTGCGGAGCGGGCCGCTGCGGAACGCGGAGAACACCCGCAAGCTCGAGGACCGGGTGGACGGGTGGCGGGACGCCGCCGTCCGGGCGTGGCAGAAGTTGGACCCGGCGAAGCGCGAGGAACTGGCCGGCACGAAGCTCACCGTCACCAACCTCAAGCCGGAGGAGCGGGCCCGGCTCGCCGAGTACGGGCACTCGGTCCCGGAGGAGGCGAAGTGCGACCTCACCCTGCTCCAGGTCGCCCAGGCCCGGTACCACGTCCCGCTGTCGCCCGGGCTGAACATGCGCGTCGCGTTCTGCTGCCTGCTGGGCATCCTGCTGGCCGTGCTGCTGAACAAGTGCACCGAGTACTGGACGAGCACCGAGTACAGCCCGGTTCGGGAGGTGGTGAAGAACAGCCGGACCGGGCACGCCACCAACATCATCTCCGGGCTGGCACTCGGCCTCGAGAGCTCCGTGTGGGCGGTGCTCATCATCGGGGCCGCGATCTTCGGGTCGGTGTACCTGATCGGGCACCCGGACCACCTGCTGTTCATGGCGTTCGGGGTGGCGATGTGCGGGATCGGGATGCTCACCCTGACCGGGGACACGATCAGCATGGACGTGTTCGGGCCGATCGCCGACAACGCGAACGGGATCGGCGAGATGGGGTTCAACAAGGGGCCGGGGAACACCGACCTGGCCCCCGGCGACCCCGGGTACCTGTCGCCGGCGGAGAACACGGCCGCCCGGCAGATCCTGGCCGACCTCGACGCGGTCGGGAACACGACGAAGGCGATCACCAAGGGGATCGCGATCGGGTCGGCGGTGATCGCCGCGGTGTCGCTGTTCGCCAGCTTCATCGCCGTGCTGGTGACCGGGAGCGAGGAGAAGATCGGGCAGCTGCTGATCGGCGACTTCACCAGCGGGGCGTCGAAGCTGACGGTGGCGGAGCCGCTGGTGTTCATCGGGATGCTGATCGGCGGGGCGGTCCCGTTCCTGTTCAGCGCGATGACGATCCGGGCGGTCGGGCGGGCGGCGTACCTGATCGTGTTCGAGTGCCGGCGGCAGTTCAACGACCCGGACATCATGGCCGGGAAGAAGACGCCGGACTACGGGCGGGTGGTGGGCATCTGCACCGGGACGGCACAGAAGGAGCTGATCGGGCCGGGGCTGTTGGCGATCGGGACGCCGCTGGTGGTCGGGTTCCTGTTGGGGCCGTTCGCGCTGGGCGGGTTCCTGGCCGGGATGATCCTGAGCGGGCAGCTGATGGCGGTGTTCATGTCGAACGCCGGCGGGGCGTGGGACAACGCGAAGAAGATGATCGAGGACGAGCCGCGGACGGAGAAGACCGGGAAGGGGTCGGAGAAGCACAAGGCGAGTGTGACGGGGGACACGGTCGGAGACCCGCTGAAGGACACGTCGGGTCCGGCGATCAACCCGCTGATCAAGGTGATGAACATGGTCGCGCTGCTGGCGCTGCCGCTGGTGATCCTGTACAACCTGACGGACGGGGTGGGGAACCCGGCGGTCGGCGGGGTGGTGGCGGCGGTGGCGCTGGTGGCCGTCGGGTGGGCGTGGTGGCAGTCGAAGAAGGAGAGCGCGGAGGTGGCGCAACTGGACGACGAGCTGGAGCGGAAGGAGGACGCGGCGGCCAAGGCGCTGTGAGGGGGTCACGGCCGGAATATCGGGTGTCGGGTGGCGTGCGCCGGCGCGACCGGGTAACCTGCCGGGAGCCGGTGCGCGGACTCCGACCCGGAGGATCTTCGATGACCCGTCGCCGCCTACTCGTAGTCGGGATCCTGCTTGTCGTTGCGGGCGGGACGTTCGCCCTGCTCCCCAGCGGCGTCTTCACCGACCCGGGACCGGTCGGCAAGTCCGACCCGAAGCCGGTGCCCGTGCCAGCCCCGCCCGGCGCGCCCGTCGACCCGGCCGCGCTCGACGCCTGGAAGGCGGAGTTCAAGCAGAATACGGACGCGGTTCTCCGGCGTCTGGCCGAGGCCCGGTTGATCCACGAACTGAGCCGTGCGGAACACGCCGCGGGTACCGTCACCGCCACCGACGACGACGTGGTCGGCCTCGACCTCCGCGGCACGGCGGTGACCGACGCCGGCATCAAGCACCTCGCCGGCCTGAAGCGCCTCGCTACCCTCCGGCTGAACGGCACCCGGGTGACCGCGGCCGGGCTGGCGCAACTCCCCGGCCTCCGGTACTTGGCGGTACTGGGGTTGGACAACGAGCAGGTCACGGACGGGGTGCTCGGCCTGCTCGCCGAGACGAAGCGGCTCCACCTCCTCGTACGGAAGGGCGAGTCGGTTTTCTCCCCCGCGCCGACCCGCCACGACGAGGTGATCTTCCTCGATCTGGACGACGCACCGATCACGGACGAGGGTCTGAAGCACCTCTCGGAACTGACGGCCCTCACCTCGCTCCACATCCCCGGGACCAAGGTCAAGGGCCCCGGGTTGAGTCACCTTGCCGGGTTGGAGAAACTCGGCCACCTCGGCCTGAGCCGCACCCCGGTGACGGACGACGGCCTCATGGGCGTGGCCGGTTTGAGGCGCCTCACCGGCCTCCAACTCAACAACACGGGGGTGACGGACGACGGGCTGAAGCACCTGACCGGGTTGGTGAAACTCGAGAAGCTGTCGCTCACCAACACCCGGGTGAAGGGTCCGGGCCTGAAGCACTTGGCGTCCCTCGAGAACCTCTCCGAGTTGTACATCTACGGGTCGCCCGCGGCGGGCGAAGGGTTGAAGTACCTCGCGGGGGCAAAGTCGTTGGGCAGAGTATGGCTGGATCAGGCGGAGATGACCGACGCCGCGCTGGCGACGCTGGCGGAAGCCGAACTGCTCCGTGCGCTCACCGGTCCCTACGTCGGCGACGGGTTGCTGTCGGTACGGCTCGGGTCGGGACCCGACCCGCTCGGGCGCGGGGTGGGGTCTCGTTTCACCCTGAGAGGCACCCCGGTAACGAACGACGGCCTGAAGCACCTCGGCTCGCTGACCGACTGCACAACACTCGACCTGGCCCACACCCCGGTGACGGACGAGGGCCTGAAGCACCTGCTCAACCTCATGGCCCTCACCAAACTCGACCTGTCTCGTACAGCGGTGCGGGACGAGGGTCTGAAGCAACTCGCCGCCCTCAAGAATCTGAAAGTGCTCGAGTTGTACGAGACCAACGTCACAGCCCACGGCGTAGCCACATTCCAGAAACTGCTGCCGGGGTGTGAGGTTCGGTGGAAGTGGTGACCCCCGCCGGACCGCCTCGCGTCGGCCCGCCCGTGGCCGCTCGGCAACCCTTGGCGGAAGCGACCCCCGGGCCTGCTCTGACTCGAAAGACGCGTTCCCGGTCACCGAAGGCGACCGCCCCCCGAAGCCCGCCATGGAAGGCCCGGGTGCGGGAGGCGGTCGGCGGGTGAAGGCGGGAGGTGGGCGATGCTGGACGGCGACCCGCACGACCTGGCCCGCTTCGTCCGGGCGCAGGCGGACAGCTACGACACCGCCCTCGCCGAGGTCCGGGCCGGGCGGAAGCGGTCGCACTGGATGTGGTACGTCTTCCCGCAACTCGACGGGCTCGGGTCCAGCCCGACCGCCCGGTTCTACGCGATCAGGAGCGCCGCGGAGGCTGCGGCGTACCTCGCCCACCCCGTCCTCGGGCCGCGGCTGGTCGCGTGCGCCGAGGCGGCCGTCGGCGTCGAGGGGAGGTCCGCGGCCGAGGTCTTCGGCCCGCCCGACGACCTGAAGCTGCGGTCGTGCGCGACCCTGTTCGCGCACGTCTCGCCGGCCGGGTCGGTGTTCCACCGGCTACTCGACAAGTACTTCCGGGGCGAACCGGACGCCGCGACGCTCCGCCTCCTCGGCGCCCCGCCCGCCGCCGGGTAACGTCACTTCGCCAGGTCGACGGCGACGACCTCCTTGTCGTTCCGGACGTACATCTTCTTGTCCGCGTACGCCGGGGCGCACCACACCACCTTCCGCCCGTTCGCCGCGTTCGTCGGGTCGATCACCTTCGCCCGGGCCGTCTCCTCGTACCCCTTCGGGGTGAGCTTCCCGACCGCCAGGTGGCCGGTGTCGGCGAAGAGGAAGAATCGGTCCCCGTTCTTCACGATGAACGCCGTCTCCGCCCCCCGCCGCGGCTCCCCGGGGACCGGGCCGGGACCGTCCCACAGCCGCTTCCCGCCCGGCAGCTCGACCGCGTACATGTTGCCGTCGTCGTCGTACCCGTACAGCACCCCGCCCTCCAGGAACGGCTGGACGTTGATCGGCGACAGCCCGTGGTCCCGCTTGTTCTGCCACACCACCTCGGCCCCGGGCTTGTCGGCGGACAGCTTCAGGACCGTGCTCTTGCCGTTGTACCCGCCGACGAACAGGTGGTCCCCGCTCCGCACCGGGGTCATGACCACGCACCCGTTGTCCACCGCGAACGGGACCGACCAGTACTCCCGGCCCGTCTCCGGGTCGACGGCGTAGATCGACTTCGTCCCGGCGACGACCATCTGCCGCTTCCCGCCCGCCTCGGTGACCAGCACCGGGCTGTACCCCTGCTCCTTCTGGGTGCCGGCCTTCCAGACCTCCTTCCCGGTGTCCTTGTCCAGCGCGACGACGTGGCTCCCCTCGCCGCCGGCGAGCGTGATCAGCTTCTTCCCGTCGATCATGGGGTGGGCGGCGTACCCCCAGAGCGGGGACTCCGTCTTGTACGCCGCCTTCAGGTTCTTCTCCCAGACGACCTTGCCGGACGCGGCGTCGAGGCAGAACAGGTTCCCCTCGGCCCCGAGGGTGTACACCTTCCCGTCGTGGACGGTCGGGGTGCACCGCGGCCCGGCCGGGTAGCTGACCGTGTACTTCACCGGGTACTCGTGCTTCCACTGCTCCTTCCCGGTCTTCTGGTCGAGGCACAGGACCCGCTCGGTCCCGCTGAACTCCTTCCGGTCGAAGTTCGGGATCTTCACGTCGGCGGCGGTCACGTAGTCGGCGACGTACACCCGGTCGCCGGCCACGGCGGGACCGGCGTACCCGCCGGCGACCGGGGCGCGCCACACCACCTTCGGGCCCCCCTCGGGGAACGTGTCGAGGATGCCGTCCTCGCGCCAGACGTTGTCGCGCTTCGGCCCCATCCACTGCGGCCAGTCGTCGGCGCGGGCGGCGGGTGCGGCGGCGAGCAGCGCGGCGGCGAGGAGGAGTGAGCTGCGGACCGGCATGGGAACCTCCGTGGGACGTGGCGACCGGGGTATGATCCGCGGCCGGCGGTGGCGGGACAAGGGCCGTTGCGCCCGGGTTACGCCGGGTAAGGCGGGGGCGCCGCGCGAGGACCGCCCCCCGGTGGCTCCGGGAGCCGTGCCGGGACGGGCACGCCGCCCACCTGTTCCAGGTAGGGAACCAGGAGTGGGCGGGCGAAGGTGGCGCTCTACGACGCCGGGAGGAGGGCGGGCGGCGACCGGGACTACGAGGAGGTGCCGGCCGGCGAGAAGTACGACCTGGCGGCGCGGAAGAAGCCCGGGAAGTGACGGCAGGATGTCTCAAGGCGAGCCGGGAGCGTGAGCGACCGGAGGACGTCACTCCGGTCGCTCACGCTCCCGGCTCGCCCGGCGGCCCTACCGCTTCAGCCCGGCCGGCAGCTCCTTCAGCCGCTCCAGCTCCAGGATCTCGGTGAAGTACCACGGCTTGCCGGTGTTCTTCCGGTACCCGACCACCTTCGCCGGGTACCTCACCCCGTCGTGCTCCTTCCAGTCGCTGAACCGGGTGACGTCGTTCCGCCAGTCGACCCGCACCAGCCGGCTGTCGGCCTTGTCGAAGTACACGTCCATCGCCGGGGTGACCGTCCCGCTCACCCGCACCCCGACCGCCGGCTTGTCGTTCTCCGTCACCTCCGGGATCGCCTCCAGCTTGGTCTTCGGGTCGGTGAAGATGCCGAGGGTCCACGCCCAGACCAGGTACGTCGCCGGCTCCTTCTCCTCGGCCACCCGGTCCGTCTTGCCGACCCACCAGTGGCCCGGCGGCTCCAGCACCGACACCCGCTCGTTCCCCTTCTTCCCCGGGTCGCCCGAGACGTTCAGCCGCTCCTTGATCCGGAACAGCTTGAGCAGCTTGTCCTCCCCGCCGGCGGCCTTCACCGCCGCGGCGGCCAGGGCCTTCGGGTCGGGGTCGGCGGCCGGCAGGCGGGCGGCCAGGGCGAACAGGACGGCGGCGCCGGCCAGGCGGCGGGAGCGCATCGCGCACCTCCGGGGGAGCAGGCAGTACGAGGTGCGTTATCGGGCCGGCGCCGGCGCGGGGCAAGGGGGCGAGCGCGGCGAGCGTCGGGGCGTGAGCCCGACGTGCCTGTTCTGGGCACGTCGGGCTCACGCCCCGACGCTCGCCGCGCTCGCCGCGGGTCACTTCGCCGGCGGGACCGGCGGCGGGGTCACCTTCCGGATCACGTCCTTCTTGGCGTCCCCGGCCATCGCCCTGGCCACCTCGGCCCACGCCGCCTTCCGGTCGTTCGCCTTCGCCACCAGCCCGAGGGCCAGCCGCTTCTCGGCCTCCGTCGGCAGCCGCCCGGCGGTCACCAGGGTGAGCGCCTCCAGCACCTCGGCGTCCGACTTCCTCGCCGCCAGCAGCTCGTCGACCAGCCTCCCGAGCGGGTCGGCCGGCGGCGGGGCCGGCACCTTCACCGCCCTCACGGCCGGGGTCGCGGGCACCGGCGGCACCGGCGGCACGGGGGGGACCGGCGGCACCGGCACCACCTTCACCCCGGGCGTCCCCGCGACCGGCTTCCCGTCCGGGCCGAGCTCGATCTTGAACTCGAAGAACCGGGGCCCCTTCCCGTCGAGCGGCTTGGCCTCGAAGAACGGCACGCCCTTCTCGAACGGGGCCGTGAACTTCTGCCCCTTCACCGCCTCGTAGAAGAACGGCCCGCCGAGCACCCGCCGCTTGAAGTCGTCCCCGAGCTTCTTCGCCACGGCCGGCTCCTTCAGCAGCGAGTCGACCAGCTTCTCCCGCTTCTTCGGGTCCTTGTCCTCGCCGAAGTACTTCTCCTCCAGGGCGGTCGGCGGGGTGCCCCGGGCGGCCAGCGTGACCCGCTTCAGGAAGTCGAGGTCCGACTCGGTCCGCGCCGACAGGTCGGACACCACCTGGCCCACGACCGACCGGTACTGCTTGCCGTCGGCCGCGTCCCACACCCGGACGGCCCCTTCGTTCACGGCCTTGAGCACCCGGACCACCGCCGGCCTCGCGCCGTCGCCGGCCGCCTCGAACCCGTACAGCACGTCCGCCGGCTTGGCGTCCCCGGCGCGGACCACCCGGACGCGCACGACCTTCCCGTCCGGCCCCGCGGCCACCACGACCTCCTCCTCGGCCTCCACCTTCACCCCCCGGACCGCGGTCGCCGGGGTGGCGACCACGTCGGGCCGGACCTCGACGGCGAGCCGCTTCCCGTCCGGGGAGAAGGCGAGGCCCTTCGCCTCGGCGTGCGGCCCGTCCCCGTCGACGACCACGACCACCCGGCCGGCCTTCTCGCCGGCCAGCCGGAGGACCTGCACCCGCTCGGCCGGGACGGCGAGTTCCTTCGCGGCGAACGCCCGGATGTCGCCGTCCTCCGCCAGCCACCCGACCAACTTCGCCCGCTTGTTGTCGTCCGGGTCGGCGGCGAAGAAGAACGCCTCGATGTCGGTCGGCTCGTCACCCCGGTGGTCGAACACGACCCGCCTCAGGAACGCGGCGTCGTCCTCCGGCGCCGCCGGCGCGGCGGCCGCCGGGCGTGGGGCCGGGGCGAACCGGACGGCCGGGACCGGGTCGTCGCCGCCGGCGGCGGCCGGGACCAGCCCGAGGCCGAGCCCGCCGGACAGGGCGGCGGCGGTCAGCGCGACCACGGCCACCGCCTTCAGCTTGGAGAGCAGAATCATCCGGATCACCCCTTCGGAAAGTTGGACGGCGGCGGCCGACACCCCGGGGAGAACCGCCCCCCCGGCGACCACGGCCTCGACGGCGCGGACCAGCGCGTGGACGGACGCCGGGGGAACGGCCCCGGCCGTCCCGTGGGCGGTGAGCAGGGCGGCGACCGCCCCGCCGGACAGCGTGACCCCGCGCCGGGAGAGGCGGGCGGCGAGGGTCCGGCGGGCGGCCGCCAGGCGGGTGGCGAGGGTGGCCGGCGGGAGCCCCAACTGCCGGGCCACCTCCCGCTGCGGCCGCCCTTCCAGGTCGCACAGGACGACCGGGGTGCGGAACTTCTCCGGGAGCCGGGCCAACTCCTCGTCGATCACCGGGCGGAGGTCGGCCCAGTCCCCCGGCGAGCCGGGGGACGTGAGTCCCCGGAGGTCCGGCGCGGCCGGCTCGGGCATGGCGTCCACCTGCTTCTCGCGGGACCGCCGGCGGGCCAGGACCGCCCGGGCCTTCAGCGCCGTCCGGTGCGCCACCCCGTACAGCCAGTTCCCGACCCGCTCCCGCGGCCGCACCCCGGCCGCCCGGCGGGCGAGGACCAGGAACACCGCCTGGAACGCGTCGTCGGCGGCGGCCCGGTCGCGGACGACCCGGCGGCAGACGCCGAGGACCATCGGCCCGTGCCGGCGGACGAGGGCCCCGAACGCGTCCGCGTCCCGGTCGGCGACGAACGCCGTGAGGAGCTGCCCGTCGGTGCGCTCGGCGGCGGCCGAGGCGAGGACGACCCGGCGGAGGGCGGGCATCAGGCCGGCGGGCCTGGTCGGCATGGGGAGGCTCCGTGTGGCGCGTCCGTGCGGAAGGTTATTGCCCGCGGCCGGGCCGGCGCTCGGGTTTCTTTTCATTCTGGTCGACGGGCCGCGGGTGTGGTACACCCCGGGCATGAACACCGTACCGCCGGACGCCGACGGGGACCCCGTCGTCCTGACCTCGTTCGGGTCGCCGCTCGGCCCGCTGGTGGCCGGGGCGACGGCCGGCGGCGTCTGCCTGCTGGCGTTCGCCGACGACCCACCCGCCGGGCCGGGGCGGCCCGGGACGAACGCCCACCTGGAGCAACTGCGGGCGGAACTCGCCGACTACTTCGCGGGCCGGCTGCGGTCGTTCGCGGTGCCGCTGGTGTACCCGGGGACGGCGTTCCAGCGGCGGGTGTGGGAGGAGTTGTTGCGGATCCCGTACGGCGAGACGCGGTCGTACCAGGACGTGGCGGCCGCGGTCGGCGACCCGACCGCGGTGCGGGCGGTCGGCCGGGCGAACGGGTCGAACCGGGTCGCGGTGGTGATCCCGTGCCACCGGGTGGTGAACAAGAACGGCGACCTGGGCGGGTACGGCGGCGGGCTGCGGCGGAAGCAGTACCTGCTGGACCTGGAGCGGGCCGGGGCCGAGGGGGCCGTCACACCGAGACGCGACCCGGCGGCGAGCCGCGACCGCGAGGGAGCGGCCCACGCCACCCGCTCCCTCGCGGTCGCGGCTCGCCAGCACGGTGGTCGATTCCGACGCGTCCCGCCCTGCGTCGCGGCTACACGTCGCCCTCGTCGTCCTCCGGGGCGGCCGGCTCGTCGTCCACCGCCGCCTTCATCACCTCCCGCAGCAGCACCGTCGCGTAGCTCCCGGCCGGCAGCGTGAACGCCAGCCGCAGCCCGTCCGCCTCCCACCCCGCCGACAGGTCGTCGGGGTACACCAGGTTGTGCCGCCGCGTCCCGAGCACCAGCTTCCCGAACCCCCCGAACGAGTTCAGTGACAGCCCGTTGTCACGCAACACCGCCGCCTCCCGCTCGGCCGCCAGCCCCTCCGCCGGGTACGTCTTCTTCCCGAACATCGGGCCGGCCGGCACCGTCTCCCGGGCGTCGAACCGGAGCTGCTCGGCGGCCGCGTCCTGCGCCACGAACATCCCGCCGGCCGGCCACTTCGCCATCACGTCCCCGGCCAGCACCGTCCGGTACAGCCCGTCCGCCATCCGCCGGCCGAGGGTGTCGTTGAACAGCAGCGATTGAACCGCCGACAGGGCGAACCGGAACAGGAACGGCCGGATGCGGCGCGGCGCCTTTCCGGCCAGGCACTGCAGCCCGAGGTCGACCGTCCCGCCGTCCCGGCCGAACCGCTGCGGGCCGTAAAAGTTCGGCAGACCCTGCGCCCGCACCCGGCCGAGGACCGGGTCGGGGCTGACGCCGCGGTCGGCGTCGCGGACGAGGACGCGGAACCGGTTCCCGCGGAGGTGGCCGGGCTTCAGCTTGTTGGTGTGCAGCCCGGTTCGCAGGACACGCACCCCGCCGCCGTCGACGTTCTTGACCCGCGGCTCGCACTCCTTCGGGACGGACACCCACTGGCGGGTGACGGCGTGCCGGTCCTTCAGCCCGGCGGTGCCGACGTTCCCCGGGTGGGTGCCGAGCCGCTGGGCAACAGTCCGGGCGAAGAACTCCGGGGCCAGGCCGCGCTTCTCGACCCACAGGAACAGGTGGTCGCCGCTGCCGCACGGCTCGTACGACGGCACCTCCTCGACCTCGAAGTCCTCGTCGCGCGCCCGGATGCGGCCGCCGACCCCGGGGAGGTCGGGGGTGAGCAGCGGCGGGGTCATGGCGGGGTGGTTCATGGCGCGGCCTCGCGGCGGGGCCATTGTAGCCGAGTGTGGAACGCGGGGTTGACATGTTCGCAATTTGCGAAGATCATGCAGCCCTGTTCCGCGCTCGGGCCAAGCGTAACGGCCCAGGAGGATGAATGGCCAATGCACGTCATCTCGAAGAAGAAGCTTCGGGAGTTCTGGGAGGAACACACGCGGGCACGAGCCCCGCTTGAGGCGTGGTACCAGGTCGCCCGGCACGCGGAGTGGGAGACGTTCGCCGACGTGCGCGAGACGTTCCACTCGGCGGACCAGGTCGGGAAGTTCACGGTCTTCGACATCGGGGGCAACAAGTACCGGCTGATCGCGGTGATCCACTTCGACCGCGGGAAGCTGTACGTCCGGCACGTGCTGACGCACGCCGAGTACGACCAGGGGAAGTGGAAAGACGGGTGACCATGCCGCGGGCGAAGGACACGACCTCGAGCCGGGCGGTGTACGGGAGGGCCGAGGACCGGTACCTCGACCTGGTCCGCCGGTTCCCGCTGCGCCCGCTCCGCACCCCGGCCGACCTCGACGCGGCCGTGGCCGTCGTCGATTCGCTCGTCGACCGGGACGACCTGTCCGCCCCCGAGCGGGACTACCTCGACGTGCTCGGCGACCTGGTCGAGGCCTACGAGGACGAGGCGGTGCCGGTCGAGCCGGTCGGGGACGCGGACCTGCTCCGCTTTCTGATCGGGCGGAAGGGCGTCACCCAGGCGGAGGTGGCGAAGGGGGCCGGGGTCGCGGAGTCCACCGTCTCGGACGTGCTGGCCGGGCGGCGCACGCTGACCCGCGCCCAGGTCGGCAAACTGTCCCGCTACTTCCGCGTCGGCCCGGGCACGTTCGCGGGCTGACCGCGGGCCTCGTCAGTTCGACCAGATCGCCGCCGCCGCCCCGAGGGCGGTGAACCCGGTCCCGAGGGCGAACAGCCACGCCCGGGCGGCCGCCGCGTCCGCCCCGAGCCACGCCAGGTACGCCTCCGCCACCGGGCCGGCGCAGAAGCACACGTTCGCCCCCAGCCCGGCCGTCGCCACCCCCGCCCAGAACACCGGGTCGTCCCACCCAGCCGGCCGGGCCGCCGCCACGTTCAGCAGCACCCACGGCACCAGCACGGCGTTGTACACGAGGCGCAGCTTCTCCCAGCTCTTCAGCACCGCGTACGGCGACGCGGCCTCGGCCGGCTCGGTCAGGTGCCACTCGTCGGCGGGGTCGGCGGCCATCGCGGCGCCCCTGTCGGGGGAAACACGGCCGGACCCCGGTCATGATACCACCGGGGCGGTGCCGCGGAATCGCACGCCGGTGTCGCGAACCGCGGCGGCCGCGACCCGGCCGCCGTTCCGCCTGTCGCGCCCCGCGCCGGTGCAACACCATGCCGGCGCGGGCGTCCGGACAGGACGGGTGTGACCACCGGCCCGGAACCGGTCCGGCCCGCGGGCGCAAAACTCCGCCCGCGCCCGAATACGAACCGATTCCGAGTCGGGGGTGGGACGGGATTTCGGGGACGAGGCGATCTCGGCTTGCAACGGACTCGAGATCCGCCGGGCCGGGGGGGACGAGTTCTGACGCCCCGGCCGGGGGCGCGACCGGCCGGATTTTCTCGCCGCATGCGGGGGGAATTTACTCTACGAGTTGAGCACCCCTCTGTCGGTCCCGCCGCCCTCACCTTTCCCGCTGAAGGAGTCTGTCATGCGCCGGTCCGTCCGCCCCGCGTCGCGCCCGCCGGGGTTCACCCTGATCGAGCTGCTGGTCGCGGTCGCCATCATCGCCATCCTCATCGCCCAGCTCCTGCCGGCCGTCCAGCGGGCCCGCGAGTCCGCCGCCCGGGCGAAGTGCGGGAACAACCTGAAGCAGCTCGGGCTGGCCGTCCTCGCCTACCACGACACCCACCGGGTCCTGCCGGCCGGGAACCAGTCGACCGTCCCCGGGGACATGGGGGCCGGGTGCGGGGACTTCCTCGGGGAGACGAACCGGCGGGGGCGGGCCCCGTGGTCGGTCCGCATCCTCCCGCACCTGGAGCAGTCCGCCCGGTACAAGCAGTTCGACCAGGCGGCCGGCTTCAACGGGCTGATGGACGACAACAACGCGCCCGGGACCGCCCCGGCCGTGGCGTCGGCGAACGCGGCCGCCCAGCGGGAGCCGAACCCGGCGTTCCACTGCCCGTCCGACCCGCGGGCCGGCAACCCGGCGTCGTTCCACACCGACTACGTCGCCGTCCAGGGCGGCGGGCCGGCGGCGGCGTGCGTCAGCGCCCACGTGTACGGGCAGTGGTACACGAACGGGGTGATGTACCACAACTCCCGGGTCAAGCTGACCGACGTCGAGGACGGCACCTCCGCCACCTTCCTGGTCGGGGAGAACCCGTACGGGGGGGGGCCGGAGGCCCCGGGGACCGTGATCGGCGGGCGGCCGGTCACGTACGCGGTGAGCTGGGCGTCGTCCGCCCGGGTCACGTCGGTCCGGAGCATCCCGGTGAACATGGCGGCGGCCGCCGACCCGATCAACGGGGACAGCATCAGCCCGTGGAACCGGACGTTCGGCAGCCACCACCTGCGGGGGGCCCAGTTCGCCCTGTGCGACGGGAGCGTCCGGTTCGTCCGCCAGGACATCGACCCGGACCGGTACCGGCAGATGGGGGCCCGGGCGGACGGCGGCCCGGCCGGGGGCGCCGACTGACGCCCGGCCCGTCCCGGGCGGCGGGCGGAAAGGGGCGGGTCCGGCTTGCGGGCGGCGGGCCGGTCGGGTTCAATACACCCGCCGCTTCGTCCTCGCCCGTCCCGCCGGCTCCCATCCCCGCCGGCCCGGAGTCTCGTCATGAGCCCCCGCCTTCGTCCCGCCCGTCCGCCCGGGTTCACCCTGATCGAGCTGTTGGTGGTGGTCGCGATCATCGCGGTCCTGATCGGGCTGCTGCTCCCGGCGGTGCAAAAGGTCCGGGAGGCGTCGGCCCGGACCAGGTGCCAGAACAACGTCAAGCAACTCGTCCTGGGCGTCCACTCCTTCGAGAACACGTTCAACCTGATGCCGGTCGCGGTGCACTGGCGGGCCCCGTTCTACAACGCCTCGACGTTCACCCCGGGCGCCCGCCTGGGCTCGCCGAACGGCACGAACCACGGCACTTGGTGCTCGGACATCCTGCCGTTCATCGAGCAGGAACCGGCGTTCAACGTCCTCCGCCCCCAGTACACGAGCGCGTCGCCGAACAGCGGCACCGCGGAGGCGCAGATGAAGTCGCTCGGGTCGATCAAGACCTTCGTCTGCCCCTCCGACCCGTCGAGCGGGGGCGGGGGGATGGGCCCGAACATCAGCGCCGTCGGGTTCGGGTCGGCCAACTACTACGGCAACGTCATGGTGATGAGGGTCAACAACGCCCCCCAGTCCCTCACCCGGTCGATGCCGGACGGGACCTCGAACTGCATTTTCGTCGCCGAGCGGTACCAGCACTGCCTCGACAACAACAGCGGGCTGACCGCCTACGCCGCGTGGGGCAGCACCACCGCGTTCCCGAACGGGGACCCGTTCGACTCCCCGGCCTACGGGTCCGTCACCGCCCGCAGCGCCGCCGTCAACCTGCGGGCGCAGGGGGTGGCCGGGGACCCGGGGTTCTGGACCCAGGGCGGGCTCCCCGACCTGGGCAACGCGGCCATCCCCTGGCAGTCGCAGCCGACGGCCGTCACCTGCCTGGCCAACCGGCTCCAGAGCGGCCACACCGGGGTCATGGTGGTCGGGCTGGGGGACGGGTCGTCGCGGACGGTCACCACCGCCCTGTCCTTCGCCACCTGGGCGAACGCCCACATCCCGGTCGACGGGAACGTGCTCGGGGCTGACTGGTAGTCGGCCCGGACCCCGGCCCCGTCCCCCCGAGCGGCCGTACCATGACCGACATGAAGCGCGCGTCCTACGCCCTGTGCGGGCCGGCCGTCCTCCTCCTAGCCGGCTGCGCCTCGGAGTTCACCTACGTCCCGGTCAGGGGCGCCGTCACCCTGAAGGGCGGCAAGCCGGTGACCGGGGGAACGGTCATGTTCGTGCCGGACAAGGAGAACAAGCTGAGGAAGGTCGCCGCCGCCCCGATCCGCCCGGACGGGACGTACGAGCTGGACACCGAGGGCCGGTCCGGGGTGCCGGTCGGCTCGTACCTCGCGGTGGTGAAGTGGCCGCAGCGGAAGGTCGACGGGGTGGCGCCCGGCCCGTCCCCGTTCGCGTCGAAGTACGCCTTCGAGGAGCAGACGCCTCTCCGGATGGAAGTGGTGGCGGACCCGGCCCCGGGGGCGTACGATCTGGTGCTGGACCCGTCGGGCCGGGCGGAGCGCGACTGACGGCGCCCCCGGCCGCACCACACTCGTTCCTGGAGTCCCGCCGTGCGCCCCCGCCGCGCCTTCACGCTCATCGAGCTGCTGGTCGTCGTCGCCATCATCGCCGTCCTCGTCGGGTTGCTCCTGCCGGCCGTCCAGAAGGTGCGGGAGGCGGCCGCCAAGACCCGGTGCCAGAACAACCTCAAGCAGCTCGCCCTGGCGGTCCACAGCTACGAGTCCGCCAACCGCGCCCTCCCGCCGGCCGGGAAGGGGTACGGGTGGTGCAGCAGCACCCCCGGCGGCCCCGGGGACCGGGTCATCCAGAACATGAGCGGGTGGGTGCTGGTCCTGCCCCACCTGGAGCAGAGCGCCCTGGCCGCCCGGCTGAACACCAGCGGGGCGTTCAGCCAGCAGACCACCGGGTACTGCTGCATGTTCACCGGGAACGCGAACGGCGCCCTCCCGGACAACCCGGCCACGAACGGCAACGGGGCCCTGATGTCGACCGTCATCCCGACCTTCGTCTGCCCCACCGACAGCGGCAACCGGGTGACCGGGACGAGCGCCGCCTACGGCCCGGGCGGGTCCCTGACCGGGGCCCGGATCAACTACGACTTCGTCACCTCCCGGAACGACTCGGCCCTGGGCACCAACACCGACTCGTGCAACTACTGGCGGCGGGCCGGGGCCGGGGTGCGGTACATGTTCGGGGAGAACAGCAACACCAGGCCGACGGACGTGAAGGACGGGCTGAGCAACACGTTCATGCTCGGGGAGAGCCTGGTCGAGGTGTGGAACGGGGACCCGAGCTGCTGGGGGTATCGCGGGTGGGTGATGACCGGGGTGGACCCGAACGGGGGGCTGAACGTGTGGGCCTACCCGTCCAGCCTGCCGGACCCGCGGCCGGGGCAGCTCGGGAGCTGGGGCCACGCCGGGAGCCTGCACCCGGGCGGGTGCCACTTCGCCATGGGCGACGGGTCGGTCCGGCTGGTCCGGGAGACGGTCGGGAGCACCCTGCTGGTCCAGACCGCCCGGATGGCCGACGGGTTCTCCCCGAACCTCGACTGACGACGGAGGGGCCGATGCGACGGGCGGCGGTGCTGGCGGTGGCGCTGGCCGGGTGCGGCGGGGGCGGGGCCGGGGACGGCCTGGTCCCGGTGTCCGGGGCGGTGACGGTCGGCGGGGCGCCGGCCGCCGGGGTTGTCGTGACGTTCGTCCCGCAGGGCGACACCCCGGGGAACGGCGGGCACGGGGTGACCGGGGCGGACGGGCGGTACGAGGCCGTCACCCCGTACCTGAAGAAGGGCCTGCCGCCGGGTGCGTACAAGGTGACGCTGAGCCTGCGGCAGAACGCGGACGGGACCGCGCCCGACCCGAACACGCCGCCGATCGAGTCGCCGGCCCGGGAGAAGCTGCCGCCGCGGTACTCGGACCCGGAGCGGACGGACCTGGCCGCGACGGTCGGGGACGCCGGCGGGGCCGGGTACGACTTCGCGGTCCCGGCCGGGAAGAAGAAGTAGCGGCCGACCCGGCGGGGCGGCGGGCGGGGCGGGCCTGCGGGCCCGCCCCGCGGCGTTTCCCGGTCGGTAAGATGGGGTAGACCCGACGGAGGCGCGACATGACCCCGGCGACGGCCGAGCCCGACACCCTGGCCGACGTGGTCGCGGCGCTGGGCGACGTCCCGCTCCACCGCATCCTGTTCACCCGCCTCGGGACGGCGACCGAGGACGACGGGTGGGCGTTCTGGGACCACAAGATCCGGGCCGAGCTGGTGGACGGGGTGTTCGTCGTCAAGGCGGTCGACCGCGACATCCTCCGGGAACTGCTCGACCAGTTCGTGCCGGGAACCCTGACCCTCGCGGACGTGGTCGAGCGGCTCGGCGACGTGCCACTCGACCGGATCCTGTGGAACCCCCGGCCGGGCACCGCGACGGAGGCCGACCAGCTGCGGCTGCTGGACGGCGAGCCGAAGCGGCTCGTCGAGCTCGTCGACGGCATCCTGGTGGAGAAGCCGATGGGCCAGCGCGAAGGGTTTGTCGCGGCGTCGCTGATCGCGCTGCTCTGGACGCACGTGAGGGCCCACCGGCTCGGGGTCGTCGGGGCCCCGGACACCCTGCTGCGGCTGGCCCCCGGCACCCAGCGGCTGCCGGACGTGTCGTTCACCGCCTGGGCCAACCTGCCGTCGGCCGACGCCCACCTGCAGAGGGTCGGGCGGTACGCCCCGGACCTGGCGGTCGAGATCCTGTCCCCGACCAACCGCCCGGCCGAGATCGACCGGAAGCGGCGGGAGTACTTCGCCGCCGGCACCAAGCTCGTCTGGGAGGTCGACCCGGAGGACCGGACGGTCGCGGTGTACGCCGACCCGCGGCGACCCGACCTGATGACCCTCCTCCGCGAGACCGACACCCTCGACGGCGGGACCGTCCTGCCCGGCTTCGCCCTCCCGCTCGCCGAGTTGTTCGACGACCCGCAACTGAACCCCCGGCCGTGACCCGGAGGCGAACCGTGGCCAGGAAACCGACCCCGCCGAAGCCCGCCGCGGAGCCCAAGGCCGCCGCGAAGTCGAAGCCGACCCCGAGGCCCAAGGCCGGGCCCCCGGCCGGCACCGTGTTCCGCCTGAAGATCACCCTCGACTGGCTCCGGCCGGCGGTCTGGCGGCGGGTCGAGGTGCCGGACTGCACCCTGTGGGACCTGCACGCCGTCGTCCAGGCGTGCATGCCGTGGGACAACTCCCACCTGTGGGAGTTCACCGTCGGCAAGGCCGAGCGGTACGGGATGGGCGACGACGAGCTCGCCGGCGGGTGGCTCGACGAGCCGGTCCCTTCGGCCGACACCGTGCGGCTGAGCGACCTGGCCGCCCGCGGGGTCAAGAAGGTCCGGTACACCTACGACTTCGGCGACGGCTGGGACCACACGGTCGCGTTCGAGAAGCCGGTCGCCCGGGACCCGGCGGCGAAGTACCCGCGGGTCGTGGCCGGGGCCCGGGCCTGCCCGCCGGACGACTGCGGCGGCCCCCCGGGGTATCTGAACCTGCTCGACGTGCTCGCCGACAAGAAGCACCCGGACCACAAGGACGTGCTGGCGTGGGCCGGCGGCCGGATCGACCCCGAGGCGTTCGACCCCGACGCGCTCAACCAGAACCTCCGGCGGCTGAAGCTGAAGTAACCCGAACCGACCGATACGGAGCTCCCCGATGCCTTCCCCGATGACGACGACCGAGAAGATCCTCGCCCGCCACGCCGGCAAGGACCACGTCTCCCCCGGCGACAACGTCTGGGCGGACGTCGACGTGCTCATGACCCACGACGTGTGCGGCCCCGGCACCATCGGCGTCTTCCAGAAGCACTTCGGCGGCGACGCGGCCAGGGTCTGGGACCGCGAGAAGGTGGTCATCATCCCCGACCACTACATCTTCACCGCCGACGCGATGGCGAACCGGAACGTCGACGTCCTCCGCCGGTTCGTCCGGGAGCAGGACCTGCCGCACTTCTACGATGTCGGCACCGACCGGTACAAGGGGGTGTGCCACATCGCCCTGCCGGAGGAGGGCCACACCCGGCCCGGCGAGGTGCTGCTCGGGACCGACAGCCACACCTGCACCGCCGGGGCGTTCGGCGAGTTCGCCACCGGCATCGGGAACACCGACGCCGGGTTCGTCATGGGGGCCGGGAAGCTCTGGCTGAAGGTCCCGCCGACGATGCGGTTCGTGTTCCACGGCACCCTCCCGCCGTACCTGATGGCCAAGGACCTGATCCTCGCGGTGATCGGCGACATCGGGGTGGACGGGGCGACGTACCGGGCGATGGAGTTCGACGGCGACGGGGTGTTCGCGCTGAACATCGAGGAGCGGATGACCCTGTGCAACATGGTGATCGAGGCCGGCGGGAAGAACGGCGTGATCGCCCCGGACCGGGTCACCTTCGACTACGTGAACAGCCGGAACAAGACCGGGAAGGCGTATACCGCGGCGTACACCGACCCCGGGGCGAAGTTCGACTTCGAGAAGGTGTACGACGTGTCGAAGCTGGAGCCGGTGGTGGCGAGGCCGCACTCCCCGGACAATAAGGCGACCGTCAGCCAGGTAAAGGGGACGAAGCTGGACCGGGCGTACATCGGGAGCTGCACCGGCGGGAAGCTGACCGACTTCAAGGCGGCGGCCGGGCTGCTCGCCGGCAAGGCGGTGAAGATCGACACGTTCGTGGTCCCGGCGACGACGGAGGTGGCACGCGGGCTGGACACCGAGACGGTGGGCGGGAAGTCGCTGCGGGAGGTGTTCCTGAACGCCGGGGCGAAGATCGGGGACGCGAGCTGCGCGGCGTGCCTCGGCGGGCCGAGCGACACGTTCGGCCGGCTGAACACGCCCCTGAGCTGCATCAGCACGACGAACCGGAACTTCCCCGGGCGGATGGGGCACAAGGAGGCGAAGGTGTACCTGGCGAGCCCGCTGACGGTCGCGGCCAGCGCGCTGGCGGGGACGATCGCCGACCCGCGCGACCTGCTGGTATGATGGGCGGAGTCACCCGGAGGGCCGAGCGATGACGCGGATTCTCGCCGACGACGAGTTGGAGAAGCAGTTGGGGGCGGCGACCGGGCCGGTCGAGGTGGTGAACGCCGCCGGGGCCGTGCTCGGGGTGTTCACCCCGGTCCGGTTCCCGCACTCCCCGTACTCCCGTGAAGAGATCGAGCGCATCCGGGAGGAAGCCCGCAAGCACCCGGAGAGGGGCCGGAAGCTGTCCGAGTTCTGGCCGGAGTTCCTGAAGAGCCAGGAGGGTCGGGCGTGAGCTACGCGGTCATCTGGACCCCGGCCGCCCTCCAACTCCTGGCCGCCGTCTGGCAGGCGGCCGCCGACCGGAACGCGGTCGCGGTCGCGGCCCACGCCGTCGATCTCATCCTGGAGTTGTCCCCGGGCACGACCGGGGTGGTCGTGTTCGACACGGTCCGCGAGTTCACCCGCCCGCCCCTGGGCATCGAGTTCGAGGTGGACGACGCGGCCCGGCAGGTCTTCGTGTTGGCCGTCTGGGATACCGCCCGCGGCCGCCCGGCCCCGACCGGCAACTGACGCACCCCACCCCGGAGGCGACCCGTGACCGTGACCACCATCACCATCACCGACCCGGAGCTGCTGGCGAAGCTGGCCGCCGCCGACGGCCAGATCATCTTCCAGGGCCCGGCCGGCCAACTGGTCAAGACCGTCGAGACGGTCGCGGTCGGGAAGCCGCCGCCGGGGTTCAAGGTCCCGGTCACCGACGAGCAGCTGGCCGAGGCCCGGAAGAACCGGGCGGCGGGCCGGCCGATCGGTGAGGTGATCAAGGAGCTCAAAGAGAAGTACGGTGAGTGG